>CACILM010000018.1 GCA_902587515.1 uncultured Pelagibacteraceae bacterium | reverse complement strand
TATAATTTCAGATAAAATATATGAGAGATTAACTGGCGAAGAAGGTTATTTTGATACTAGAATTATTTATGTCGCTGAAAGTGGACCAAAAAGTCAAAGAGTAAAAAAATTAGCTATTATGGATCAAGATGGATTTAATACTAAATATCTCACTTTAGGAAATGAACTAGTTTTAACTCCAAGGTTTAATCCAACTAATCAAATGGTAACTTATATGTCCTACTTCAGAAACATGCCCAGAGTTTATTTGTTAGATATAGAAACAGGCACCCAGGAAGTTGTTGGAAACTTTCCTGGAATGACATTTGCACCAAGATTTTCACCCGATGGAAAAAAAATTATAATGAGTTTTGCAAAAGATGGAAATTCAGATATTTTTACTATGGACTTAGAAACGCGAGTAGTAGAGAGAATTACTGAACATTCATCTATTGATACTTCTCCCTCTTTTTCCCCTGACGGAAAATTTATTGCCTTTAATTCTGATCGAAGTGGTTTGCAGCAAATATATGTAATGAGAAGTGATGGCAGTAATGTTAAAAGAGTCACTTTCGGTAAAGGAATTTACGGTACTCCAGTTTGGTCTCCAAGGGGAGACTTGATTGCTTTTACAAAAATGCATAAAGGAAAATTTTATATAGGAGTGATGAGAACAGATGGTACAGGCGAGAGATTACTTACAGAAAACTATTATCAAGAAGCTCCCTCTTGGTCACCTAATGGTCGAGTATTAGTTTTTTATAGAGAGACAAAAGCTGGTGATAGAGGAGAGGGTTTTACAGCAAAACTATGGTCAATCGATATTACAGGATATAATGAAAGAAGGCTTTCCACTAAAACTGATGCTTCAGACCCATCTTGGTCCTCATTATTGTCAAAGTAGTGTAAAATTTTATGTAAAATATGCTTGAATATCTTTAAATAATTTGAAATAACCACATTGAACCTAGGGGAAAAAATGACACTAAAAACGAATTTAAAAAACATATTAATATTAATATTCGCAACGTTAGTATTAAACGCTTGTTCGACTGCAAAAAAAACTGGTGATATTGATGGAGATGTTTACACTGGTAAAGAAACGGTTGAATACTTAGCTGCAGGAGTTCCAGATAGAGTATTTTTTGCAACTAATAAATCTTCTTTAACCACTGCTTCAAGAGCTACGTTAAGAAAACAAGCAACTTTCTTAAGAAAGAATAAAAATTTAAATGTTACAATTGAAGGACATGCTGACGAGAGAGGCACGCGAGAGTATAACTTAGCTTTAGGAGAAAGAAGAGCTAACGCAGCTAGAGACTATCTGATGACATATGGAATATCTGGAAAAAGAATTTCTGTAATTAGCTACGGAAAAGAGAAGCCGGTTAATCCAAAATCTTCACCAATTGCTTGGTCACAAAATAGAAGATCAGTAACAGTTAAAGTCAACTAACAGCTTAATTTATTTAAATAAAGACCCTTTAATGTAAGTTAAAGGGTCTTTTTTTTGCCATTTTGTGACAATAAAGGTTTAAGTATGTTTAATAATTTGAAAATAACAAAAATAATTTTTTTATTTTCGTGCGCACTTTTTTTTAATGAATTAAATGCTGAAGAAGAAGAAATTTATTTGAAATCAATTTCGGATCAAATCCAAGTAATCACAAAAGATTTAAAAACTTTAGAAAAAGCTGTGTATGAAAAGTCTGATATAGCTTCACCTAAAAATATTAAATCAATTAAATCAGATGGTTTAAATGAGGATATCCTCACTAAACATCTTTTGAAGTTAAATGAAATTGAAGATCAGTTTAGAGAGCTTACGAATAAGTTTGAAGAGGTAAATTTTAAATTAGATAAATTATCTACAAGAGTAACAAAAATTCAATCGGATACGCAATTACGGTTTTCTGATATTGAGAATGGAACAAGTGAAATTCAAAGAAAACAAAAAGCTATTTTACCTGGATCTACCAAACCACAAGACTTTGGTGCAGCACCTGGATATCAAATGTCAAATTTACCTAAAGAACAAAAAATTAGCTCTGTTGAAAGTGCTCAAACAGTAATTACTGAGGAACCAGAAAAAAAAGAGTCACTCCTTCCTAACAAGCCAGCTGGAGAACAATATGAATTTGCAGTTAGTTTTATGAAAATTGGTGATTATGAAACAGCTGAATTTGCATTAAAAGAATTTATTGAAAAAAATAAGGATCATGATTTGGCAGGAAATGCTCAATATTGGTATGGAGAGACATTTAGAATAAGACAGCTTTATTCTGATGCAGCTTCTGCGTATCTTGATGGTTATCAAAATTATCCAAAAAGTAAAAAGGCTCCGGATAATCTTCTTAAACTAGGCATGACAATGGTACAGTTAGGCGAGAAAGACCAGGGTTGTAAAATGATTTCAGGTCTAAAAAAAGAATACCCAAAAGCTAGCAAGTCTGTGTTACAAAAAGCTCAGTATGAGCAAAAAAAATTCAAGTGTAAATCTTAAAAATAAATTTAAAAAATTTAACGATTTATCAGATATAATTCACAATTTTGAAAAAAAATTAAATAAACTCAAAATAAAAAAATTCTTAGTAGCAGTGTCCGGTGGCCCAGATAGCTTAGCCTTGGCTGCTCTTACAAAACTTTATTCGTTAGAAAATGGAAAAAAATTTTACTACGTATTAATCAATCACAATATTAGAACCAATTCTGGATCAGAAGCAAATCAAGTAAAGAACTTATTAAAAAAATTTAGAATTAAATTAGATATTATTAAAAACACAAAAAAGATTACTCAAAATATACAAAGTGAAGCTAGAAAAATAAGATACGAGAAACTAATTAGTTTTTGCAAAAAAAAGAGAATAAACACAATTATTACAGCTCATAATTTAGAGGACCAAGTTGAAACTTTTTTTATAAGACTTTCAAGGGGTAGTGGCCTGACAGGTTTATCTTCAATGAAAACAATTTCAAAATTAGAGAAAGGGATATACCTTTATAGA
>CACILM010000017.1 GCA_902587515.1 uncultured Pelagibacteraceae bacterium | reverse complement strand
ACCAATGATCGATTACAGGTGAGTTAGAAAGTTTTTCAAACCATTTTATTGTATCGGGGTCGGCTCTCTCACCAGCAAGAAATAGTTTATCAAACTTACTTAAATCATATTTTTTAAAGAATTCTCCATTAGGATCCTCTTTTTTTATAGCTCTAATTGCTGTTGGTGCAGTAAAAAGAGATTTTACTTTATGCTCTGAAATTATTCTCCAAAAAACTCCTGCATCAGGAGTTCCCACCGGTTTTCCCTCAAACAAAACTGTAGTACAACCATAAAATAATGGACCATACACTATATAAGAGTGTCCAACTATCCACCCAATATCACTAGCAGACCACCACACGTCATCTGGTTTGATATTGTAAATATTTTTCATAGTCCATTTTAATGCAACTATATGTCCGCCTATATCACGAACTATTCCTTTCGGAAGACCCGTAGTTCCTGATGTGTATAAAATATAAGCGTAATCATTTGCATTCATTTTTTCACACTCTGCAGGCTTTACGTCTTTGTGAGCATCATCCCAGGTAATATCAATCGCAGGATTTAATTCTGCTTCATTCTTTTCTCTTTGAAAAATTATACACTTTTTAATTTTATGATTAGCTAGTTCTAATGCTTTATTAACTAAAGGTTTGTAATGAACAGTTCGTCCAGGCTCATAGCCGCAAGATGCGGTAACAAGTATTTTAGCTTTAGAGTCATCAATCCTGCTTGCTAGTTCGTTTGCCGCAAATCCTCCGAATACAACTGAGTGGACTGCACCAATTCTCCCACAGGCTAGCATAGCTATTACTGCCTCTGGAATCATAGGCATATAGATTATAACCCTATCTCCCTTGCTTACGCCTTGTTTTTTTAAAGCTCCAGCAAATAAAGCGACTTTTTCTTTCAACTTATTATAAGTTATATTATCTTTTGAACCTGTTATGGGGCTATCATAAATAATTGCAAGCTTTTCACCTTTACCTTGGTCGACATGAAGATCTAAAGCGTTGTAACACGTATTTGTTACCCCATCTTCAAACCACTTGTAAAACGGAGGATTTTGGGAATTTAGAATTTTTGTCGGTTTTTTGTACCAAAATATATCATTAGAGATTTCTTTCCAAAAACCTTCTCGATTTTTGATAGATTCTTGATAAATTTCGTTATATTTTTGAGTCAATTTTAACTCCCGGAATTTCTTTCATTTTTAAGAGTATTTCATAAATATCCCCAAAAAAAAATAGAAAATCCAATAAATATGCGGTTTTTTTGCAAAAAAAACACTTCACTGTAACTTTGTTTTTTACTAAGGTCCCCACATATTATTCGGTGGTGAGTTTATTTATCACTCGTCCGAGTAGTTTATATATAAACTAAACGAAAACTAAACAAACGAGGGAGGTTTTCATGAGAAAATTAGGTCTTCTTGCTTTAGCAGCTGTTGCCTTTTTAGGTATAACAAGCTCAGCTAACGCAGCGACTGCATTGTTACAGACAAATGATTTCGTAGGAATTTCATTCTGGCTTGTATCAATGGGTATGATAGCAACAACTGTGTTTTTCTTTGCAGAAAGAGGAACTGTAGCTGCATCATGGAGAACATCTTTAACAGTAGCTGGACTTGTAACTGGTGTTGCATTTGTTCACTACATGTATATGAGAGAAGTTTGGGTGAGCACAGGTGACTCTCCAACGGTATATAGATATATCGATTGGTTAATTACTGTACCTCTTCAAATGATCGAATTCTATCTAATCTTGGCAGCTGTAAGAAAGGTGCCAACTTCTATATTCTGGAAGCTATTAATTGGTTCATTAGTAATGTTAATCGGTGGATACTTAGGTGAAGCTGGTTATATTCAACCATTTGTAGGTTTCGTAATTGGAATGGCTGGATGGATTTACATCTTGTTTGAAATATTCTCAGGTGAAGCTGGAACAATGGCGGCAAAAGCTGGTAACAAAGCTATGTCTACAGCATTCAGCGCTATGAGAATAATCGTAACTATTGGTTGGGCAATTTATCCATTAGGATATATTTTCGGTTACCTAACTGGTGGTGTTGATGCAAACGCTTTAAACGTTATTTATAACTTAGCTGACTTTGTTAACAAGATCGCTTTTGGTCTAGTTATCTGGGCGGCAGCAATGCAAAACACAAGATTATCATCTAGATAATAGATAATAAATTGAAAAGGGCGGGTATGTCTCACATACTTGCCCTTTTTTTTTGGTACTAATAAACAATGGAAATTTCAAAACCTTATAAAGGAAAAGGCAAAAGAAGATTAAAAAAAATGCCATTTACTGTGAAGGGCTACATTCTTTATTATGCTTTTTTTTGGGTAGTTATTATTTCAATTTATTTGGCTTATTACTAAAAGATGCCTAAAATTACTTATAAAGATCACCAAGGAACTTCAAAAACTATTGAAGTTGAAAATGGCTTGTCAATTATGGAAGGTGCAATTCAAAAGGAAATACCCGGTATTGACGCTGACTGTGGAGGATCTATGGCTTGTGCTACATGTCATGTGTACGTCGACGACAAATGGTTTGATAAGATACCAAAAGCAGAAGATGCGGAAATTGATATGATTGATATGGCATTTGAACCAAAAAAAAATAGTAGACTTAGCTGTCAAATAATAGTTAACGAAGAATTAGATGGATTAGAGGTAACTACTCCGGAGAAACAAACATAGTGAAAAAAACTGACGCTATAATTATTGGTGCAGGCCCAGTAGGTCTTTTTGCAGTCCATCAACTAGGTATAAAAGGTCTTAAGGCAGTAGTAATTGATAACCTAGATAAAGCTGGTGGACAGTGTATTGAACTTTATCCAGATAAACCTATTTACGATATTCCAGCAGTGCCGGAATGTACGGGGGAGCAATTAACCACTAGATTACTAGAGCAAATAAAACCATTTAAAACTGAACTATTTTTAAATGAGAGAGTTGATGAAGTTAAGCAGGAAAAAGATAATTGGATTGTTAAAACAAATAATAAAAATCAATTTACAGCGCCAAATATTATTATTGCTGGCGGAGTAGGTTCATTTGAACCCAGAAAAATTTCTTTAAAAGAAGCTGAAAAACTTGAAGGGAAGTCCGTATTTTATGCAGTTAAAAATAAAG
>CACILM010000016.1 GCA_902587515.1 uncultured Pelagibacteraceae bacterium | reverse complement strand
CCTCTACTTTTCCTAAAGCTCTTACTTGGCGTCTTAAACTTTTCCAATGGAAGCACATTGAGGCTTTTTGATTTTCTTTTAGTTCATTTCCTTTTTTACTATTAAAATTAGTATAAAAAACAAATCCTTTGTCGCTCAAACCTTTAAGGAGAACCATCCTTACATTTGGCTGATTATTTTTGTTTGAAGTTGCAATAGCAACAGCGTTCGGATCATTAATTTCGCTTTCCTCTGCCTTTGAAAACCATTTTTTGAACAATTCTATGGGATTATCTACATCTTCAAAGATAATATCTAAACCCAGTGAATTTTTGCCATTTTTTTGATTCATAATTTCTTTAAAATAATTTATACATTAAATATCTATGTCTTTTAATACTTTTGGAAAAATTTTTAGGTTTACCACATGGGGAGAGTCTCATGGCCCAGCTATTGGCTGTGTTATCGACGGTTGCCCCCCAAATATACCTATATCTGAGAAAGATATTCAAAAAGATATGGATAGAAGAAGGCCTGGGCAATCAAAATTTACAACACAAAGAAAAGAATCTGATAAAGCTATAATTTTATCTGGAGTTTTTGAAGGAAAAACAACTGGCACACCAATATCTATCATCATACATAATGAAGACAAAAGATCTAGGGACTATGAAACAATAAAAAATAAATTCAGACCTGGTCATGCTGATTATACTTATTTCAAAAAATATGGAATAAGAGATTTTAGAGGAGGTGGAAGACAATCTGCAAGAGAGACAGCTTGTAGAGTTGCAGCAGGTGCTGTAGCAAAAGTTGTATTGAAAAAAATAATTGGACAAAAATTTAATGTAATAGGTGCTGTTACTCAGCTAGGGTTAATGTCATGCGATAAAACAAAGTGGAAAGATAGTGAGATAAGAAAAAATCCTTTCTTTTGCCCTGACAAAAATTCTGTTAAATTGTGGGAAAAATATCTTTTAGCTGTAAGAAAAGCTGGTTCGTCTTGTGGTGCGATTATTGAATTAAGAGCGACTGGTGTTCCGGTTGGTTTAGGCGCTCCAATTTACTCAAAATTAGATACAGATATAGCCGCAGCTTTGATGAGTATCAATGCAGTTAAGGGAGTCAATATTGGAGCAGGTATGAATGCAGCTTTTTTAAGTGGAGAGGAAAACTCCGATGAAATGAGTAAAAGCTCAGGTAAAGTAAAATTTAAATCTAATCAAGCCGGGGGAATTTTGGGCGGAATTTCTTCGGGGCAGAGCATCGTAGCTTCTTTTGCAGTTAAACCTACATCATCAATTTTAACTAGCAGAAACACAATAGATAAAAAAGGTAAAAACACAAAAATTTCTGTTAAAGGAAGACACGATCCTTGTGTTGGTATAAGAGCTGTGCCGATAGGTGAAGCAATGATTAATTGTGTTTTATTAGATCATTTTTTAATGAATAGAGCGCAATGCGGTTAACTAGGTATCTTATTTTTATTTTTAGCTAAAATTACATTAGAGTTTAAAGTCTCTTCCACTTTTTTTATAATTGAAAGATTGTCTAAACCAGCTACCTCGTACATTTTATCAGGGGTATCTTGATCAATAAAGATATCTGGTAAAATCATAGATCTAAATTTTAAGCCAGTATCAAAAACACCTCGTTCAGATAAAAGTTGCATAACATGTGATCCAAATCCGCCTACTGAGCCTTCTTCTAATGTTATTAAAACCTCATGATTAGTAGCAACTTCCATAATTAATTTTTCATCTAAAGGTTTAGCAAATCTTGCGTCCATTATTGTACAATCAATTCCTTTCAAAGAAAGCTGTTTTGAAGCCTTTTTACATTCTTCGAGTCTTGTACCAAAATTTAGTAAAGCTACTTTTTTACCCTCTTTAATAATCCTTGCTTTTCCGATTATTAATTTTTCTTTTATAGAGGGTAGTTCCACTCCAATACCGTTTCCTCTAGGATATCTAAAAGCTGAAGGTCTATCATTAATTTCAACTGAAGTATTAATCATTTTTACAAGTTCTGCTTCATCACTAGCAGCCATTACTACAAAATTAGGTAAAGTAGATAAATAAGTGATGTCAAAAGAACCTGCATGTGTTGGTCCGTCTGCGCCAACAAGTCCTGCCCTATCTATTGCAAATCTTACAGGCAAAGATTGTAAAGCAACATCATGAACTACTTGATCATAAGCTCTTTGTAAAAACGTTGAGTAAATCGCTGCATAAGGTTTATATCCCTCGGTAGCTAATCCTGCTGCAAAAGTTACTGCATGTTGTTCTGCTATTCCCACGTCAAATGTTCTTTCTGGAAACTTTTTTTCAAATAAATTAAGTCCAGTACCTGATGGCATTGCGCCTGTTATTCCTACTATTTTAGTATCCTGTTCAGCATGTTTAATCAAAGTTTCTGCAAAAACTTTTGTATAAGAAGGTGTATTTGATTTTGATTTAGACTGTTCACCTGTAGAAATATTAAATTTTGATACACCATGATACTTATCACCAGAGTCCTCTGCTGGTTTGTATCCTTTTCCTTTTTGAGTTCTAACATGTATTAGCACTGGTCCTTGATGATTAGATTTTTTAACATTCTCAAATATTTGTACCAAATTCTCTACGTCGTGTCCGTCAATTGGCCCAATATAATAAAATCCTAACTCACTAAATAATGTACCTCCGGTAACCATATTTCTTAACATGTCTTCTGCTTTACCGGCTTTTTGACTAAATCTTTTTGAAAATGCAGAAATAATCATTTTGATAGTTTCTCTAAAACTAAAATATATTTTTCCAGATAAAAGGTTGGCCAAATATTTGCTCATAGCTCCAACTGGTCTTGCTATTGACATATCGTTATCATTTAAAATTACAATTAAATTTGACTTTAATGCGCCTGCATTATTCATAGCCTCATATGCCATTCCTGCACTCATTGCTCCATCGCCTATTACTGCAATTACATTGTTTCTGTTATTAGATAATTTTTTTGCTACTGACATTCCTAGAGTAGATGAGATAGATGTTGAACTGTGCGCTGCACCAAATGGGTCATATTCACTTTCTGATCTTTTTGTAAACCCTGATAATCCCCCGCCTTTTCTCAAAGTTTTTATTCTATCCCTTCTTCCAGTAATAATTTTATGCGGGTAACACTGATGGCTTACATCCCAAACAAGTTTATCTTTGGGAGTGTCAAAAACATAGTGTAAGGCCACAGTTAGTTCTACTACTCCTAATCCAGCACCGAGATGTCCACCGGTTTCAGATACTACATCAATCAGTTCATCTCTTAATTCATCTGAAATTTGTTTTAAATTTTCTTTTTTAAATTTTCTTAGATCAGATGGAAAATTTACTTGTTTTATTAATCTTGTCATTAAAAACTTCTTTCTAA
>CACILM010000015.1 GCA_902587515.1 uncultured Pelagibacteraceae bacterium | reverse complement strand
TTTTCCATTCATAATACCCATCAGCTGGAATAATACATCTTGATGTCTGGATAAGATTCTTAAAAGTAACTTTTTCAATAAGGGTTTCTCTTCTTGCATTAATAAGAGGGGAAAACTTATCTAATTTTTTAGACCAACTCGGAACTAATCCCCACTCATAAAGCTCAAGAGCCTTACCATTTGAATAGGATTTTATTACAGGTAACTTTTGAGCTGGGTGTGCATTATAATTATCTGTATCCTCAACCTTAATATTTGTTTTTACCAAATCAGTAGTTTTAGTAACTGGTTTCCGAATACTATATCTTCCACACATTATTTATTTTTTCTCTCTCTTTTAAGTTTTCTCTTTTCTTTTAAAGATAGCTTTGCTTTTTTCATAAAGCTTCTATCTTTTTGACTTTTACCCGAATATCTTTTTGACATACTTATTCATCTATTATTTCATGGAATTGCTCACCTAGTCCATCTACTTTTAAGTGAAGTTTATCACCTGCCCTTAGAAATTCAGGTTTTTCCATTTCCATTGCCGTACCCGCAGGTGTCCCGGTAGTGATAATTGTCCCAGGATATAAAGTCATAAATTGACTTAAATGAGAAATTAAAAAGTTGAAATTGAAAATCATTCTTTCTGTATTTCCAGTTTGTCTTCTGTTGCCGTTCACATCTAACGCTAAATTAATATTATTTAAGTTTTTTATTTCATCTTTGGTTACAAGATAAGGCCCCGTTGGTCCTGCTATAGATTTACCTTTAATCCATTGACCTCCTCTTTCTTTCTGCCAAGATCTTTCAGATATGTCATTAACGATACAATAGCCAAATACGTAATCTTGAGCATTTTCCTCCTTAATATATTTTCCTTTCCGACCAATAATCATGCCAACTTCAACCTCATAATCCATTTTGCCAGCAGATTTAGGTTTTACTATTTGATCGTTTGGACCTTGAATACATCCTGAGCTTTTATTAAAAACAATTGGTTCAGTTGGTAATTTTGATTTGGTGCCTTCTGCATGTGCTTTATAGTTCAAACCTATTGCTAAAAAATCTACGGGATTTGAGATGCAAGCACCAATTCTAATGTTTGAGCTAATTTCCTTTAGTTCAGATAATTTTATTCTTTTTAATTTATTTAATGTTTCATTATTAATTGTCTGTGGATTTAAATCTTTAATATGATCTGATAAATCCCTAATGATATTATTACTATCTAAGGCAGCAACAATTTCACTTCCTAATTCACCAACTCTTAATAATTTCATTAGTTAATTTTAGTCTTGGAATCGCTATTTTACAAATCTTTTGATTCTTTCTTCAGTAGTCGTTTCAGGACCAGAGTACGGAGTTTCGTAACTATTAGTCCTTGTCAGAACATCAATACCCTTAGTAAAAATAAAGATAAAAAAAACAATAAAAAAGACTGCGAATATTTTTGCAGGATTATAATTCCCAGATTGAAAAACACTGACTGGTTGTTCTTGTTTTTTATGGAAAAATTTAAATGTTAAGTAAACTGCTATGATTAATCCAATATGCGCCATAACTACTCCAGCCCAACCAAAAATAAAAGAGGTTACGCTAAATACATAGAGGCTAAACACAGTGGACCAAACAAAAGACAAAACAATTAAAATTTGAAGCCTTACAGACTTTGGCAAGCTTCTTAAGTCGTTTTTACTATCATCAAACATGATGTTTGCTGCTTCAGTCATCCAATTTTTAAAACTTTCCATAACTGCCTTATATACTTTTTAAATTGAAATTTAAATTATTATAAATTTCGCACTAGTTTTCTTACTTTTTCCATATGTGAATTAAATTTTTCTTGTGTCATACCTGGTAAAACCTCATAAAATCTTATGTAGGTTGTTTCCATTCCACCAAGCTTTAAAACTCCTGCTTTAATTCTCCTAAATGGAATATTTTGAAACCAGGTTTGAATTGAAAACCAATTTCCACCGTAAGACATGGACATTATAGCCTTTCTACCCTTCATCGCACCTGCAACAGGATAACCCCAATTACCAACAAGTCTTTTAAAAGAGAAAAACCATTTAGGAGCTAAAGTTAAATCAATCCAATTTTCTAAAATTGCAGTTGCTCTCAAATTATAACAAGGTGAAATCATAAATAATACATCACTAGCTTCTAGTCTTTTTCTATAATCTAAAATTTGATCATTAGGGCCAGAACCATCAAAAAAAGGAATCGGTTTTTCCTCATGTAAATTAATTAAATCAATTTGATAACCTAATTTTTTTGCTTCTTCGATAAAAGTATCTCTTACGGAAGCATTAAATGATTTTTTTATGTCGTGATGGCCGTAAACAATAAAAATTTTTTTAGACATCTTTATTTGTCTATATCATTTTTTTCATTTTTTCGTATTAGAAATCCCGAACCTATCCCCACTGCAATGGCTGATATAACCCACGAGTACTCTTGTTCGCTGAAAAGAACTAATAGACCAAAACCTATAATGATTACTCCTAAAAGCTTATTATCCATTGACAAATATAAACCTTATATTAAAGTTTACTTACCCATCTGTCATGGGAAAAAAGACTCGGCATTCGACATGCCGGACCTATAAAGGGTTGCAAAGTCGGTGGAAATGAAAGGAGTTGCTATGAATAGATTTAGCAAACTGTATGGAAATTCTGCCGTTAAAAAAGCTGAGCAGAAACTCTCAATGCAGTTAAGTAAAAACCAAAAAGCTCCCGAGGCTAACGCCAATGGAACGGCTGGTTATTTGGTCAAAAACGGAAAAAATTCCGGAAAAATTTTGAAGCATTTAAAAACTGATAAAAATCAGCTTTAAAACTTTTATAGGGTGGGGACTTTAAAATCCCCACTCAAGTCTTTAATATCCTCTTAATGGAAAAACAAAATTTTTATGATCTTAATTTTGATCAACTAAAATCTTTTTTAATTGAAAAAGGAGAAGTTGAGCCAAAAAAAGCAAAGATGAGGTCTCAACAACTTTTTAATGCAGTTTATAAAAAAAATATTAAAAGTTTTGATGAGCTTACAACATTTGGAGCTGAACTAAGAAACAAGATCAAAGATTTGATTAGTTTAGAAAAACCAAAAATTATAGATGTTCAAAAATCTAAAGACGGGACTATAAAATTTCTTTTAGAGCTTAAAGATAAACGTAATGTTGAGACAGTCCTTATTCCGGATAAATCTCAAAGCAGATATACAATTTGTTTATCTGTATCAGTGGGTTGTTATCTCTCTTGTGAATTTTGTGCAACAGCTCAAATTTCAAAAAAATTAGTAAGGAATTTATCACCAGGAGAAATAATTTCTCAAATAATTTTGAGTAAAGACTATATTAATGACTGGTCAACACAGAAAAAAATAACTAATCAAGTATTGATGGGTGAAGGCTCACCATTTTTGAATTTAGATAATGTTAAAGTTGCAATTGATAACTCAAAAAATAAAGATGGCTTAGAATACGGAAGAACCAGGATCACTGTCAGTACTGTGGGAGTTGGAATTAAAAAAGATAATTTAGATGCAATAGAGTGGGCCGCAAATGAGTTAGATGTTTATCTTGCATGGAGCCTACATAGTTCAATTCCAAAACACAGATCAGAATTAATGCCAATAAATGATAAATATTCAATTAATTCATTATTACCAAAACTGAAAAAATATTACGAAAAAACAAAATTACCTATTTTTATTGAGTGGATATGTTTAGACGAGAATTTGACAGATGCACACGCTAAAGAACTGATAAAGATTATGAAAAAAGTTCCTTCAAAATTAAATTTAATTGAATTTAATCCTCTTTCAAACAAAGATTTCAAACCAGCGACTCAAGAAAATATAGATAAGTTTTCTAAAACAATTCAAGAAGCTGGATTTCTTTCTTTGTTTAGGAGAAGTAGAGGTAGAGACATAAATGCATCTTGTGGATCGCTAGCGAATAGTAAAGCTATACTTAATGGATAAT
>CACILM010000014.1 GCA_902587515.1 uncultured Pelagibacteraceae bacterium | reverse complement strand
TACTTGGAGACTAAATAAAACTATTGGGGGTGGTATCAAAAATTTTAGATATTACTGCCATGCGAGAGATAATGTAGATAAGAACGCAGAATTTAAATGCAATATGCATCCCCATAATTACTATTTGGAAATTTTAACTGAAACAGGGATATTGGGTTTTTTAGTATTAGTAATTACTTTTTGTTTAACTTTATACAAAACCTTTTACAAAAAATATTTTTCTAAATCACCTATTCAGAATAATACAATAATTCCTTTTTTATTCTTATTTTTTGTTGAAGTGTTTCCCATAAAGAGCACTGGTAGTTTTTTCACAACTGGAAATGCGACTTATCTATTTTTAATACTAGGTATACTGATTGGTCTTTCTCAAAAAGATATTTCAATTGAAAAGAAAATATAATTATATAAATTAAGTTTATGAGAAATGTGTTTATTACATCTGCTTCAAGAACAGCCGTTGGTTCTTTAAATAAAAGTTTAAAAAATGTACCTGGACATGAACTAGGTTCTGCAGTAATTAATGAAGCTGTAAAAATTTCTAAAATTAAAAAAGAAGAAGTAGACGAAGTAATACTTGGTCAAGTTTTAACTGGAGGAACGGGTCAAAATCCTGCAAGACAAGCGTCGATCTTGTCTGGAATTCCAAAAGAGAAACCAGCTTTTATAGTAAATCAAGTTTGTGGTTCAGGAATAAGATCAATTACATCAGGGTTGCAAAGTATAAAAACAGGGGACTCAAAAATTGTTATCGCTGGGGGTCAAGAAAGCATGTCTTTAGCTCCACATTCTATTCATCTTAGAGATGAAAAAAAATTTGGAGATACTGAATTAGTAGATCATTTTTTAAACAAGAAAAAACTTGAAGGCATTGAGTTGACAGATACTATGATTAAAGATGGATTGTGGGATGCTTTCCACGGTTATCATATGGGTATCACAGCAGAAAATGTTGCTGAAAAATTCCAAATAACAAGAGAAGATCAAGATAAATTTGCCTTAAAATCTCAAGAGAAAGCGATAAAAGCTCAGAAAGATAATAAATTTAAAGATGAAATTGTTAATTTTAAGGTTAAATCAAACAAGTCTGTAATGGATTTTGACAGAGACGAGCATCCAAGAGAAGGTATAAATCTGGAAGCTTTAAAAAGATTAAAACCAGTTTTTAAAAAAGACGGGACTGTCACAGCTGGTAATGCATCAGGAATTAATGATGGTGCTGCTGCAGTTACATTAATGTCTGATGTTGAAGCAGAAAAAAGAGGTTTAGCGAGATTAGTATCAATTAAATCTTGGGCTAGCTGTGGTGTTGAACCTTCATTAATGGGAACAGGACCTATTCCCTCGGCAAAAAAAGCTTTAGATTTAGCGGGATGGTCTGTAAAAGATGTCGATCTTTTCGAAATTAATGAAGCATTCGCTGCTCAAAGTTTAGCTGTAATGAGAACACTTTCCATACCAGAAGAAAAAGTTAATGTGAATGGAGGTGCGATCGCTATAGGACATCCGATAGGAGCGTCAGGGACAAGAATACTTGTTACTTTAATTCATGAAATGATTAAAAGGAATGCGAAAAAAGGATTAGCGACTCTTTGTATAGGTGGAGGAATGGGTATTGCAATGTGTATTGAAAGATAAATATTATCTCTTAATGGAATTACCTGTTGTAAATCACCCTGACTATGTTGCGAAAATAAACGATGATAATAAGTTTCCAATTAATAAATTTGGTGCTTTAGCAAACCATCTTATTAACGCCAAAGTAGTTAAAAAATTTTATATTCCTAAAGAATGCTCTATAGAGACAATGAAAACATCGCATTCTTTAAGATATATTAATGACATAAAAAATAAAACTCTTGATTTAAAAGCTCAAAAAAAAATAGGATTTCCAATTAACGATAGTATTGTAAAAAGATCTTTTGTTGCTACTGGAGGAACAGTTCTAGCAAGTAAGCTTGCGTTAGAGTCCAAACTTGCTTGTAATACCGCTGGTGGTAGTCATCATGCTACTTTTGATTATGGAGCGGGATACTGTGTTTTTAATGATACTGCTGTTGCAGCTAATTATTTAAAAAACAGAGGATATGCAAAAAAAATCTTGATATTAGATTTAGATGTTCATCAAGGTAACGGAAATTCAGAAATATTTCAAAACGATAAAGATGTTTTAACTTTTAGTATGCATTGTGCTTCAAATTACCCTGCAAAAAAATCTAAAAGTGATATAGATATTGAGCTTCACGATAACATGGAAGATAAAGAATATATAAACGTTTTAAATAAAAATCTAAAGGAACTGAACAATAATACTTATGATTTCATTTTCTATATTGCAGGAGTTGATATTCATTATGAGGATAGACTTGGTAAACTAAAAATAACTGATGAAGGTATTAATAAAAGAGATCAAATAGTTATTGAAAACTTTTACTCAAAAAACATTCCTTTATGCGGTGTGCTCGGCGGTGGTTATAATAAAAGTTTTGATAAACTTATAGAGCTTCACTCTATGTTACATAAAAATTGCGCAAAGTATTTTTGATTGGTCTTGACTTTAGATAGACTAAACTTAGGGACTAAAGCCAAGACTTGCTTTAATTATAGATATTTTCAAGCCTGGTTTAATTAATAAAACTGACGCGCTACAATTTTAACTGTGTTAGTTTTTTGAAAAATTGAAGAGAATCAGGGTTAGCAATAGCTTCTTTATTGTTGATCTTTTCTCCATTTATTAACTGTTTAACGGCTAGCTCTACAATTTTTCCACTTTTTGTTCTTGGTATCTCAGGAACTTTAATGATTATTGCAGGTACATGCTTAGGTGAACAGTTTTTTCTTATTCTAGATTTAATTAATTTAATTTTTTCATTGTCTATTTCTTGATTTTTTTTAGTAGTAACAAATAAAATAATTCTTTCATCATCGTTAAATTCTTGCCCCACAACCAATCCTTCAGTGATGAAATCTATATCTTCTACTTGCTGGTAAATTTCAGAGGTTCCTATTCTAACGCCTCCCGGATTTAAAGTGGCATCAGATCTACCACGCATAATAAATCCATTCTTACCAGTTCTTTCAATAAAATCTCCATGGTGCCAAATATTTTTGAACTTAGTGAAATAAGCTTTATGATATTTTTGACCGTCATCATCTCCCCAAAACTTTATCGGCATAGAGGGAAATGGTTTTTTGACAACTAACTCTCCTTTTTCTCCATCGATTGTGCTTTTTCCTTCGTCTGTGAAGACATCTACGTCGATACCTAAACTTTGTCCTTGGATTTCCCCTTTATGTACATTTGAAAAAAGATTTCCAAGCACTAAACATCCAACTAAATCTGTTCCACCTGCAATAGAGGCGAGGTGGACATCTTTCTTAATATTATCGTATACATATTTGAAACTTTCCTCCGCTAACGGTGATCCAGTTGAAGTAATAATTTTTACAGAATTTAAATCTAGATTTTTACTGTTATAGTTTTCATTCTTTAGGTGATCTATGTATTTTGCACTCACACCAAAAAGATTAATTTTTTTATTTTGACAATACTCAAGAAGAATATCTATCTTAGGATAAATGGGAGCTCCATCAAAAAGGAAAATTGATGATCCTGTTGCTAATCCACCTACTAACCAGTTCCACATCATCCAGCCTGTTGTGGTATAGTAAAACAATTTTTCGTTTTCTCTAATATCGCAATGAAGCATGAACTCTTTGTTGTGCTCAATTAATACATTTCCTGATCCGTGAGTAATACATTTTGGTTTACCTGTGGTACCGCTAGAGAAAAGAATATAAATAGGATGATTGAATTCAAATCTTTCAAAATTCTCATCTAAGTCACTCTTCAAGGCCTCCTCAAAATTTATGAAATCTTTTAAGTTTTCTTTTTTTTTTTTATTATAACTGAATGCAATTACTTTCTTAATTGATGTTATCTGTTTAAGAATTTCTTTTACTTTATTTAAAATATCTATTTTTTTTCCATTGTAATAATAGTAATCGCATGTAATAAAAACTTTTGGTTCTATCTGTTTAAACCTGTCAACAACGCCCTGAACTCCAAAATCAGGTGAACAAGAAGACCATATAATTCCATTTTTTGCACAAGCTAAAAAACAAACAATAGACTCTATTTTGTTAGGTACATATGCTGCAACTCTATCTCCTTTCTGAAGATTAAGTTTTTTGAGATAAGATGAAAATTTACAAACTTTTTTATATAATTCGTTCCAAGTAATATTTTCCTCAAAACCTTTTTCAGATAAAAAATTGATAGCTAAATTATCAGATTTTTTTTTAAGAATATTTTCTGTGTAGTTCAATTTTGAGTCTGAAAAAAATTTAGTTTTGTTGAACACTTTATCTTTTTTAATT
>CACILM010000013.1 GCA_902587515.1 uncultured Pelagibacteraceae bacterium | reverse complement strand
TAGAGTATTTGGTTCAAAGGGAAGTTTAGAATGGGTGCAGAATGATCCCAACTATTTGAGATATAATGCTGCAAATGGAGCTACAAAAGTTTTAGAAAGGGGTTTCAATGAAAGTGCTTTCTCAAAAAGATTTTCAAGAATAAAATACGGTCATCCTGAAGGATATTTGAGTGCTTTTTCAAATTTATATAGAGAAATAGCAGCAAAAATAAATTCAAAAAAAAGTAAGAGGAGGATTTATTTTCCAACTGCATATGAGGGTTTGCTTACAGCAAGATTTATAGATGGATGTGTAAAATCATCATCTAAGAAAAAATGGGTAGCTTTTTAAATGATAAAATCCTGTGTGATAGGATTATCAAAGGTTGGTATAATTCATTGTGAAAGTTTATTAAAAATAAAAAATACCTCATTAAATTATATTTTTGATAAAAATTATAATCTTAGCAGAAGACTAGCTAAAAAATTTAAATGTAACACATCGCGGGACTTTAATAGTATATTAAAAAAAAAAGATATAGAGCTATTTGTGATTGCGTCACCTACAAAAACGCATAATTTTTACTTAAAAAAATTAATTAGATTTAAGAAAATGATCTATTGTGAAAAACCAATTACAAATAATAATAAAAGTCTTGAAAATCTTAAAAACTCAATAAATAGAAATAAAATTAAATTTTGTGTTGGTTTAAATCGAAGATTTGCAAAGGAATACGTTGCCTTAAAGAAGAAAGTTAATAAAAAAAAGATTAATTATATCCAAATTATATCTAGATCGGCCAACCATAATATTGATTTATCAATTAGGAATGGAGGTCTTTTTTTTGATAAGGGATTTCATTTTTTTGATTTAGCCTGTTGGTTGGGTAATTCTAAACCAGAAAATATGATTGTAATTTCAAAATCTATTAGTTCTGAGGATTTTTTAAATAATGGAGATTTCTCAGATGCAGTAATTAATCTAAAACTTAAGAATGGAATAGTTGTTGAAATAATATTTAGTAGAAAGTGTAGGTTTGGGAATTTTGAAAAAATTAAAATATACGGTGAAAAATTTTTATTCGACTCTGACAACTTTTCTAACAAAAGGACATTATATAATGACTTTTCTATAAGGCACAGAGAGTCGTACTTTCATTGTCTAAAAAAATTTGTTGAAAGTACAAAAAATCTTTTAATGAATGAAGCAATATTAACACAAAAGATATGTTCTGATGCTTTGAAAAAAGGAAAATATCAATAGTTTACAAAAATTTACTTAAAGCTTTACTTGCAAGCTTTGATGAAGAAATATCAGTTTTAAAACTATTTAATATCAATTGAGTATTTTCTATTTGATCCTTAATTTTATTTGGATTTTCGATAAAAGAGCTTACAGATTTGAACAAGTCTTTCGGATTACATTTTGATTGGAGTAATTCTGGTATTACTTCTTTTCCTGCTGCAATATTAATAATATTTGCAAATTTAACCTTAACCAAAAATCTTACGATCAAATAGTTTAAAAAATTCATTTTATAGAGAATGATAGATGGTACTTTAGATTTACAAATTTCAAGTGAGACTGTACCAGATTTAGCGACTGCAAATATAGATTTCTTAAGAGTATGAGATTTTATTTTATCATCACTAATAATTTCGTAATTGCTTATATTTTTAGGTTTTATGTAAGATTGAATTAAATCATAATCTTGTTTTGTCGAATGAAATATATAAATAAAATCTTGATAATTATTATTCATTAATTTTATAAAATCCAAAATTATAGGCATTAGGATATCTATTTCAGTTCTTCTGCTTCCTGGAAAAACTGATATCAATGCTTTATTTTTTTCAAATATTTGATTGATGTCGATTTTACTTTCATTCGATACATCTAATAATGGGTGGCCCACGAATTCATTACTCATATTCTCTTTATCAAAGTAAGGTTTTTCAAAATTAAATAATAATAATATATGATCAATGAAACTTTTAATTTTTTTAACTCTTCCCTCTCTCCAAACCCAAACTTGAGGTGCAACGTAATGAACGGTTTTTATCTTTGGATTTTGTTTTTTTACACGCTCGGCAACTCTTAAAGTGAAATCAGGACTGTCAACTGTAAATAAAATATCTGGGTTAAAGTCTTTAATGGCTTTAACTGTATCATTAATTTTACTATTAATTTTGAAAATATTTTTTATAACATTCGTAAAACCAATATAAGTGATTTCTTTTAAATCATAAATTGATTTTATTCCCAAGGCTTTTAAATTTTCACCCCCTACACTTAAATATTCAATTTCTGAATTATCTTTTTTTAACTCTTGAATAACTTTTGATGCTAATTTATCTCCAGAGGGTTCACCTGTAAGAATAAATATCTTTTTCACTTGTGCATTCTCCAGAGCTCACCCTTGTCAGATAGTAAATAAAGATCACCGCTCTCATGTATTTTGATATCTCTTATTCTTCCTATATTTCCTTTAAATAAAATTTTCTCATTTAAAAATTTCGATTTATTAAATTTTATTTTTCTTAAAGATTGATCTTTAAGAGATGTAATTAAAGCCTCTCCATTCCACTCTTTAAATGTTTCACCTTTGTAAATTGTCATGGCGCTTACTGCAATTGAAGGTACCCAATACTTAATTGCTTTTGTAAAACCAGGCTTCCACTTCGGACCAATTTTAGTCCCTGTATAGTTTGTTCCACCCCAACCTAAAATCTTCCAGCCATAGTTTTCTCCAAAATTAGCCGTTCCAAACCAGTCGCCTCCTCTTGCACCATGATTTGTTAAATATATTTTATTATCATAAGGTGAAAGAGACATCCCTTGAGGATTCCTTACCCCAATTTGGTAAATTTCAGGAAGCCATTTTTTTTTATTAATAAATTTTGGATTTTCTTTTGGTGCCGACCCGTCTAAATTTATTCTTATAATACTTCCAGGATGTTTGGTATAATCTTGGGCGATCATTCCTTGTCCTCTTTCTCCAGCAGTTACATATAAATGTTTATTTTTTATTACCAGTCTAGATCCAAAATGATATCCAGAATCTATAGGAGGCTGAGCTTGAAAGATATTTTTAAAATCAAGTTTTTCAATGTTTAATTTAGCTCTTGCAACAGATGTACTAGACATTCCTTTTGATCTATCTTCAGAGTAAGAGACAAAAACATTGCTGTCTTTATGAAGTATATCTAATAACCCTCCTTGACCATCTTCTAAAATTTTTAAGTTATGACTTATATTCTTTATTGTTTTTTTTTTTAAATTTACAAATTTTATATTTCCTGGTTTTTCAGTGACTAATAAAGATTGGCTATCTATAAATGTCAGACTCCATGGACTGTCAAGTCCGCTTATAATTCTCTCTAATTTAAAATCATCAGCAATTAAATTTGAAAATAATAAAAGATAAATTATTAATATTTTTTTCATTTTACTAAAATAAACATTTTGTTTTTATTTGCATATTTAACACTTTGTCTTTTATTTAAAAAAATATTCATTTTATGTTTTAAGACTATTCCTTTTATTCCAGCTTTTTTACACTGTTTAAAAGTCTTCAATCCTATAGTCGGAAGATCAATTCTCAAATCTTGTTTTTTTTTGGGAAATTTCATTAATACCCCATTAGGTAATTTATTTAATTTTTTTATCTTTTTAATCATCTGATCAGTCCCCCCGCTTCCCTCTAGCGCTTCAATTTTATTGTTTCTGCAAATTACGCCTTGGACAAATGAGAAATTTCCAGTTTTTTTAAGAGCCCTTTCTCCACAATTTATATTTTTTTTATCTAAGGTATTTGGCTTAATTTTTGTATAATTACCTTTAGGCAAACTTATTTCAGGAGTAAATTTGTTCGAACTTACTGTTTGAATTTTCTCTCTTTTCAAAATATTTATAACTTGTTTTAAAATTGCTGCATCGCCCAATTTCGAACTTTTAATAATTTTTGGCATATAATACATTCCTTTTAGATCCAATTTTATTGAATTTAAGTTTGGTTTAGAAACTTTTCCTGCAAATAAAACTTTTTTACAGTTTTTGGATTTTAATATTGAAATTATCTTGCCAAATTGACCGATTGATACTTGGTGGGAATTTTTATCTTTTTTAAAAATCTTTTTTTTTGTTAAGTCTATTATTAAATATTTGCTCTTTTTTTTAATTTTTTTTAAAATGTATTTCGGAAAATCTGTTTCTCCAAAAATTAAACCAATCATAATTATTTTAACTTGGTGGTGAACAAATTGGTCTTTTTTTATCTTTTGCTAGAAATTTGATAACTTCACTTACTAATTCATTATCTTTAAATTCTCCATTGATCCTGCTTAAGTTTTCATGAAGATTTTTTGAATTAAAAATATCTTTAAAAGCTTTATCTAATCCTAGAATTTTTTTATTGTCATATTTTTGTCTTCTTAAACCAATTAAATTTAAACCTTGTAGATAGTTTCTATTTCCTATCGATAAACCAAAAGGAATTACATCTTTTAATACTCCTGTCATACCTCCAATCATCGCTAATCTTCCAATTCTAGTAAACTGCTGCACAGCTGAATTTCCACCAATTACGACTGAGTCTTCAATTGTTACATGACCACCCAGAGGAACGTTATTTGCAATAATGACATTGTTTCCAATTTTACAATCATGAGCTATGTGAGATGAAATCATAAACAAGCAATTATTACCAATATTTGTACTCAATCCTCCTCTCTCTGTGCCTGGATTTATTGTTACATACTCTCTAATCAAATTATTCTCACCAATTATCAATTTATTTTTCTCTCCTTTGTATTTTAAATCTTGCGGTTGTGTTCCGATACAAGCGAAGGGAAAAATTTTTGTGTTTTTTCCGATAGCGGTATAGCCTTCCACATGGACGTTTGATACTAACTCTACATTCTCATTTAATTTTACATTTGGGCCAACATAGCAATATGGACCAATCTTTACTTTTTTAGAAATTTCAGCTTTGCTATCAATTACACTAGACTTATGTATCATTTTTTATCAACTATAGTTGCAGACCATTCTGCGTCTGCCATTCTTTTTCCATCAACTTTTGCTGTTCCTTTATATTTCCAAACCCTTCCGTGAGATCTGATAGCCTCAATTTCTAGATGGAGTTCACAATCAGGTATTACTGGGTTTCTAAATCTAGCTTTATCTACACTCATCAAAAAAACTAATTTATTTTCATACTCCTTAGGATCTATACCGTGAGCTGTAAGAGCTGCAGCGGCCTGACCAAAAGCTTCAACTATCAATACACCAGGCATCACAGGTTGATTTGGAAAATGACCTTGAACATAAAAACCATTTTTTTTTACATACATGATAGCAGTAGCCGATTTTAATGGAGTAATATTTATCAATTTATCTATTAAAAGCATTGGCTCTCTATGAGGAAGCAAGCTCTGTATTTTCTTTTTATCTATTTCTTTTTCAGTCATTTTTTTTGATTTTTAAGAAAAGCTTTTAAAGGCACAGCGGGATAACCCATTACAATTTGATTATCTTCGATATCTTTAACAACCCCGCTTCCACCACCAATTTTAACGTTATTACCAATTTTAAGATGACCAGAGATTCCTGCTTGACCTCCTATTGAAACATTATTTCCAATTGTCGAACTTCCAGCAAATCCAACTTGACCAGCAATCATACAATCATCTCCAATTTTAACATTATGAGCTATATGTACTTGATTATCAATGTACGTGTTTTTTCCAATCACTGTGTCATCTATAGATCCTCTATCAATGGTACATCCAGTTGCTATTTCAACATCATTATTTATTATTACTTTACCAAAATGTGGAAACTTAAAATTTTTACTTTTCTTTGGTAAAAATCCAAATCCTTTTTGTCCTATTTTGCAACTGTCCTGTATCACAACTCTATTATTAATAAGTGAATTTTTAATTATTACTGCTGAACCTATAATACAATTTTCACCTATTTGAACATCATGTTCTATAATTGTATTGGATCCAATTTGAGTATGTTTACCGATTTTCACATTTTTTCCAATTAAAACATTATTTCCAAACCTTACTGTTTTATATTTTGATTTTAGTGGTTTTTTTAGTGAAAAATCAGGGTAATCTAAATCTGAAGATGGGTACATTATTTTAGTTACCCTTGCTAATTCTACTAAAACTTTTTTTACGATAATTTTTTGAACAGAACTAGGCAGATCGATAGAAAGAGTCTCTGTAGTAA
>CACILM010000012.1 GCA_902587515.1 uncultured Pelagibacteraceae bacterium | reverse complement strand
ATCTTTTTCAAATCCATATTTAAAAAATATAAAATTAAGTGTTTCTCCCATATAAAGTTTTTTAAGAATTCCAGAGATAGTTATAGTAAAAATACTTAAATAAAGTAAGAAATGATTAGCCTTCCCAATAAAGACTTGGCCTTTAAAAAAACTTCTAGTTTCAGATGGACTTGGGTTAAAAAATTTCCAAATTAGTCTAAATAAAGTAAGATAGAAAACGGTTATTCCAATTAGGATATGTATATTTTCAAGTTCAATTCTTTCATCAGAAAATTCAAGCCCTACTAAATAAAATCCAAAAGGAACTTGGGCTATTAAGACAATAAAAGTAACCCAGTGGAACAATTTGGCCAATAGGCCATATTCATTTTGACTGTTAAAAATTCTCATTAATAATTATAATTATATATGTCATTAAAAAGCACTACATCTAAAATCATTATTTTAACAGTAGTGTTAATCTCTGTTTTTTATATCTTTAATTTTGTCACACATAAAAAAGATGCTTTAGCCAATATTAACAATAAAAAAATTGTTGAAGTCTTTAAGACACCCTCATGCGGATGTTGCTATGGGTATGTCTTATTTTTAGAAGAAGAAAAATTCAAAGTAAAACAAACAGATATGAGAAGCCTTCATACAATAAAACAAAAATATAATATTCCAGTAGAAATGCAGTCTTGTCATACTACAATTATGGGTAAATACTTTATTGAAGGTCATGTTCCGTTTGAAGCAGTTGATAAATTATTAAGAGAGCAACCAGATATTGATGGTATAGCATTACCCGGAATGCCTATTGGCACACCAGGAATGCCAGGTGATAAAGATGAGCCCTATGTTATTTATCAACTTAAAGATGGGAAATCCTCAGTATTCATGACAATATAAATTTTATGATACAAAAGATAAAAATAATAAAATCACTTATTATTATTTTTTCTTTAAGTCTTTCTTTTTCTGCTAATGCTCAAACTGTGGAAGAAATTATTAAAGGTAGAAAAGCAATGTTTAGCGAAAACTATCAAAACGCTAAAAAAATATCCATATTACTGAAATCTAAAAGAATTGAGGAGGCTAAACCTTTAATGAAAAAAATTTCAGATAATTATATAAAATTATTAGATTATTTTCCTGAAAATGCAAAAGAGGGATTTAAAACAGGAGCACTACCGAGCATTTGGGAAAATAAAGACGAATTCAATGCTTTGATGAAAAAAGCATCAGATGATATGATAAAACTTGCTAAAGCCATTGAGACTGCTGAAGATCTAAGAGCAGCGCAGAAAGAACTAATGTGGAGCAATTGTTCAGCTTGTCATAGTAAGTTTAGAGCGCCTCATTAAATTAAAATGCAACTTTTTCCATTAATATTATTCGGTATTGCAACCGCGTTTTCTCCTGGTCCAAATAATATTATGACATCTTATACGGCTTTTAATTTTGGTTTTAGAAAAGCCATTCCCACAATGCTTGGAGTAATTATCGGATGGACGCTTTTAATTATTCTTTTGCAACTTACATCTGGAGCTATTTTTCAAAAGTATGCATTTATTCAAACTACAATAAAAATATTAGGATCAATCTACTTATTATACATGGCATACAAATTATCTTTTGCAGGACAAACAAAAGATAAAAAAATTGATCCAAAACCAGTAACTTTTTTGAATACTTTTTGGTTTCAATTCGTTAATCCTAAAAGCATTATAGTTGGATTAACCTCAATTTCTTTATTTATTGATACACAAAATAATTACTTAAGAGACTCGATTGTTTTAACATTTGTTTGGTTTTTGATGGCTGTTGGAAGTCAAACAGCCTGGTGTTTAATGGGTAAATACATGAGAAAATTCGCCACAAGTGATAAATTTATTAAGAATTTTAATTATACAATGTCTTTTTTACTTATCGTTTGTGTGATTTTGTTCTATGTATAGCGCATGAAATTTAATAGTAAAAATTCCTTTAAATCATTAGATAATATTTCATCATCAGGTAAAGAATATAAAATTTTCAATTTAAAAATAGCCGAAAAGAATGGTTTAGACGGAATTTCAAAACTACCTAAATCTCTCAAAGTTTTATTAGAAAATCTACTTAGATATGAGGATGATTTAACAGTGGATAAAAAACAGATTTTAGCAATCAAAGAATGGTTAAAAAATAAAAAATCTAATACTGAAATAGCTTACAGACCAGCTAGAGTTTTAATGCAGGACTATACAGGAATCCCAGCGGTAGCGGATTTAGCTGCTATGAGAGATGCTGTAAAAGATAAAAATAAAGATCCAGAAAAAATAAATCCCTTATCAACTGTAGATTTAGTGATCGATCATTCAGTGATGGTTGATGAATATGCTTCAGGAAAATCATTTGATAAAAATGTAGAGAGAGAATTTTCTAGAAACGAGGAGCGGTATTCCTTCTTAAAATGGGGACAACAAGCTTTTGATAATTTTAGAGTGGTACCACCAGGAACAGGTATTTGTCATCAAGTAAACTTAGAATATTTATCCAAAGTTGTTTGGTCATCTAAAAGCGGAAATGACTTATATGCTTACCCGGATACTCTAGTTGGAACAGACAGCCACACTACAATGGTTAATGGTTTATCTGTATTAGGCTGGGGAGTTGGTGGCATCGAAGCTGAAGCTGCTATGTTAGGACAACCAATTTCAATGTTAATTCCTGAAGTAGTTGGAGTTGAAATCAAAGGTAAACTCAAAGAGGGTACAACTGCAACTGATTTAGTCTTAACAATAGTGGAAATGTTAAGAAAAAAAGGTGTTGTAGGAAAATTTGTAGAATTTTATGGAGAAGGACTAAAAAATTTAACTTTAGCTGATAGAGCAACTATTGCAAACATGGCTCCTGAATATGGAGCAACGTGTGGCTTCTTCCCTGTTGATGATGAGTCACTTAAATATTTAAAATTATCTGGACGAGATAGCGCAACAATTGCTTTGGTAGAAAAATATTCTAAAGAACAAGGGCTATGGGCAAGTAATGATGTAGAGTTTACTGATACAGTATCTCTAGATGTAAGCACAGTTGTAACAAGTATCTCTGGACCTAAAAGACCTCAAGATAAAGTTTTACTAACTGAGGCAGCAAGTTCGTTCGCTAAAGTTTATAAAGAAAACGCTAAAAGATCTAAAGTTGTAGAGTCTGATGTTGCAGGAGCAGATTTTAAATTAAAAGACGGGGATATTGTTATTGCAGCAATTACCTCATGTACTAATACATCAAATCCAAGCGTTCTAATCGGAGCTGGACTTCTTGCCAAAAAAGCTCATGAGAAAGGATTAAAAGTAAAACCGTGGGTCAAAACTTCTTTAGCGCCAGGATCACAAGTTGTTACTGACTACTTAGAAAAAGCTGGCTTAAATAAATATTTAGATGAATTAGGTTTTAATCTTGTAGGATACGGCTGCACCACATGCATTGGAAATTCAGGACCATTAAATAAAAATATATCAGACGCAATCAACGAAAAAGATTTATATGCGGTTTCAGTTTTATCTGGGAACAGGAACTTTGAGGGTAGAATAAATCCTGATGTAAAAGCGAATTATCTAGCTTCGCCTCCTCTAGTTGTTGCTTATGCTTTAGCTGGGAATATGAATTTTGATTTATATAAATCTTCTCTTGGGAAAGATAAAGCTGGCAAAGATGTTTTCTTAAAAGATATTTGGCCGAGCAATAAAGAAATTGAGGATATTATGCTTACCTCTTTAAATGCTGAAATGTTTAAAAAAAGATATTCTAACGTTTCAGAAGGACCAAAAGAATGGAGAGAGATCGATACAGTTGACAGTGATATTTATAACTGGGAACAAAACTCAACATATGTAAAAAGACCACCTTTTTTTGATAATCTTCCTGATAAACCTGAGGGATTTAAGGCAATTAATGATGCTAGAATACTTTTGTTATTAGGAGACACAGTAACTACGGATCATATTTCACCAGCAGGAAGTATCAAGAAAGATAGTCCAACGGGGGATTATTTTATGGAACATCAAATCCAACAAAAAGACTTCAACTCTTATGGAGCTAGAAGAGGAAACCATGAAGTAATGATGAGAGGAACTTTTGGAAATATCAAAATTAGAAATGAAATGGCACCTGGAACAGAGGGTGGATTTACTACTCTACAGCCTGATGGCAAGGTTATGAGTGTTTATGAGGCTGCAATGGAATATAAAAAAAGAAATAATGATTTAGCTGTCATTGCTGGTAAAGAATACGGGACAGGATCCTCGAGAGACTGGGCAGCTAAAGGAACAAAGCTACTAGGTATTAAAGCTGTATTAGCTGAAAGTTTTGAAAGAATTCATAGATCAAATTTAGTAGGTATGGGTGTTTTGCCACTACAATTTAAAGAAGGTTTTGATAGAAAAAAATTAAAAATAACAGGAGCTGAACTCATTACAATAGTTGATATTGAAAAAGGAATTAAACCAAGAGCAGAGGTAGCTTGTGAAATAAAATATAAAGATGGCACAATTAAAAAGATACAAGCTTTGAGTAGAATAGATACTGAAAATGAAATAGAATATTATAAAAACGGAGGAATTCTTCAGTATGTTTTACGTAACATGCTCAATTAATGAGAAATATCACAGTAAAAGTTCATCCATCTAAAGCAAATTTAAAAAAGAAGGACCAACTAGCATGGAAAATTGCAGAAATTTCATCTGACAAAGCAAAATTAAATAAAGATGCCATTGAGATGGTCATTAATAGAATTATTGACAATGCATCGGTTGCAATAGCGTCTTACAATAGGAAGCCCGTTGTTTCTGCAAGACAAATGGCTTTAGCACACCCCAGAAAAAAAGGAGCAAACGTTTTTGGATTAAATCCTAAAGTAAAAGTTGACTGTGAATGGGCTGCTTGGGCGAATGGTACTGCAGTAAGAGAACTTGATTATCATGATACTTTTTTAGCAGCAGATTACAGCCACCCTGGAGATAACATACCTGCAATTTTAGCAGTTGCTCAACAAAAAGGATGCAATGGATTAGATCTTATTAGAGGAATTTTAACTGGTTATGAAGTTCAAGTTAATTTAGTAAAAGGGATTTGTTTACACGAACATAAGATTGATCATATAGCACATTTAGGACCAAGTGTTGCAGCAGGTTTAGGAAGTTTATTAAAACTAAATACAGAAACAATCTATCAGTCAGTGCAACAAGCTCTACATACAACTATTTCAACTAGACAATCAAGAAAAGGAGAAATTTCAAGTTGGAAAGCTTTTGCTCCTGCACATGCTGGTAAGTTAGCAGTCGAAGCAGTTGATAGATGTATGAGAGGCGAGGGTGCTCCTAGTCCAATATATGAGGGTGAGGATAGTGTTATAGCTTATGTTCTATCAGGCCCTGGAAAAAAATATACTGTTCCTTTACCAAAAG
This sequence comes from uncultured Pelagibacteraceae bacterium, assembly GCA_902587515.1. Lineage (GTDB taxonomy): Bacteria > Pseudomonadota > Alphaproteobacteria > Pelagibacterales > Pelagibacteraceae > Pelagilacustribacter. Next base: position 3,969 of record CACILM010000012.1, on the reverse strand, counting down.
TTAATGAGCCAAAAAAAAGCAATATTAGAAACTTACACCAAAGAGCATTCTGCTGAGTATCAGTCACAGGCATTAATTGATTTAGCAAGAAGTTTAAATAAGAAAATTAAAAATTTAAATAACATAAAAAAAATTACAATAGAAACAAGTCATCATACACATTATGTAATTGGAACTGGTGCTAACGATCCTCAAAAAATGGATCCTTATGCAAGTAGAGAAACTTTAGATCACTCTATAATGTATATATTTGCTGTAGCTTTAGAGGATGGAGCTTGGCATCACGTAAAGTCGTATACACCACAAAGAGCTAGACGAAAAAGCACAGTTCAACTTTGGCGGAAAATAGTAACCAAAGAGAATAAGAAATGGACAAAAAAATATCATAACAGGGATCCTAAAAAGAAATGTTTTGGTGGAAAAGTTATTGTCAAAATGAAAAATGGTTCCACAATATCAGAAGAGATCAATGTTGCAGATGCTCATCCAGCTGGAAAACGACCATTCGGAAGAAAAGAGTATATTAATAAATTTAAAGTTCTAACAGATAATATTATTTCAAAAAAAGAGTCACAAAGATTTTTAAAATGTGTGCAAAATTTAAGAAAATTAAAACCTAAAGATTTAAAAGGACTGAATGTTGAAATTTTACCTAAAATGAGAAAAAGAATTAAAAACGGTAAAAGTATTTTTTAATCATTTGATTTTCTTTGCTAAATCATTAGCACTTAACCATGCATTTTCAACTTTAGGACCGATAAACCAATCAGCGCACAATCCTAACCTTAACTTTTTATTCCAATAACTCTTTAAAGGTGAACCATTTAAATTATAAGAATATTTCCATCCGTGTGTTTTTTTGAAAATAATGTTATTTTTTTTGTAGCCTGTAAAGTTTAAAAATTTTGATATTAAAGTATTTTCTACTTTTTTACTTTTTTTATAATGATTTATATTCTTTCTAGCCCATCCAATTGAGGATTGTAATGTCCAAAGTGAATTTGAAGAGTTAAATCTATTTTTACTATTTTCAAAAGCTGCCCATGTTAAAATATCATCATTGAATTTTATACTACTCACAGGAACAGTTTTTTGATTTTTAAAAGCCAACATTGTTGTAATGTTAGGCTCCATATTAATCTTTAAATTTGATATTTTTTTTTCAAGATATTTACCTGCGATTTTTTTTGATTGAGGAAAAGGACAAGTTAAAATTATAGACTTAGCTTGAATATTTTCACCATTATCAAGTCTTATTTCCCAAAAATATTTATTATTTAAAATAGTCTTGACTGAAGATTGAAAACTTTTTTTTATTTTTTTGGTATAAAAGTTAGAAATAAAATTGTTGCCTTTCTTACCAATAAACTTTTCTGAAATTTCCTTTTTTTCAAACGTAAAATCTAAATGATTGCCAGTCCAAATTTTTGCTTCTTTTTTTTTACAAAGAGTTTTTATAAACTTTAAAAATTCTTTAGATTTTGGAGAAATATATTGAACCCCATGGTCAAAACTTAAATTTTGTTTAAATCTTTTATTTGATGCACGTCCGCCCGGACCTCTTGCTTTATCAAGAATATGTACTGAATATTTTTTTGAAAGATGGTGAGCTATTGTAGAGCCAGATACACCTGACCCTATAATACAAAAATCTAACATTATAAGAATAAAAATTTGTATTTTTCGTTAATCGAAAGAACTTCATAACTAACAAGTCCTCCAATTATTAATTGTATTGAAATTACTAAAATCACAAATAGGCCTAAATATCCGAGCCACATATGTTTTTTGATATATTCAGCAAAATAACTTGCAAGAGTTGCGATCAAAAATACTGATAACAACAAACCTATTACCATTAAATGAAAATTACCTTTCGAGGCAGCTACTACTGCAATAGTATTGTCAAAACTTAATGTAAGATCAGCAATTAATACTTGATAAACCCCAACACTAAAGCTTTTAGTCTCAGCAGATTTTAGTTGTGGTGTTTTAATTTTATTTTTACCAAAAAAGTCTTGTCTTAAATTATTTATAACCCATAAAAGTAAAACCCCGCCTAGGATCTTTATCCAAGCAAATTCAAACAAATAATTAGCCCCTGATGCAAAAACAATTCTAAACAAGAATGCTGCAGCAACACCCCATGCTATAATTTTTCTTCTATTTTCTGTTGCAAATCCTGCAGCGATTAAACCTATTATGATCGCGTTATCCGCAGCCATAACTATATCTATGAGGATTATTTGTACTGAGATAATTACTTGCTCTAACATTCGAGAATCAATGTATATAAGGTTATTAAGATATATTAAAGAATAAAATGGAACTGTTCAAAAGCTCATCAAAATTTTCAAAAAAACAAATAATTTTGTTGTCCATACCGGTTTTTTTTTCAAACATGGCTATTCCATTAGTCGGAATGGTTGATACGGGCTTGATGGGAAACCTAAGTGAAACAAAGTATTTAGCTGCAACAAGTATAGCTACATCAGTTATGACAATGATTGTTTGGAGTTTTGGTTTTTTAAGAATGGGCACCGTTGGCATAGTTGCACAGGCCTATGGAAGAAGTGATTATAGAGAGATAGTAAAAACGATTTTAAGAAATATAGCCCTTGCTCTAATTGCAGCATTTATAATAATTATTTTCTTCCCGGCTTTAAAAATTGCAATAAGTTATTTTTTTTCTCCTTCTGACGAAACAGAGGTATTAATAAAAACTTATTTAAATGTAAGAATTTTTTCAATTCCTGCAGAACTAATTATTTATGTTTTAGTGGGTTTTTATCTAGGCATACAAAAAACAAAAATTTCAAGTTTTTTAATAATTGTTCTATCAAGTTTGAATATAATTTTTAGCTCTCTTCTAGTTTTAACATACGATTTAAAAGTTTTTGGTGTAGCTCTAGGAACTTTAATTTCGAGCTATATAACCTTAATTATTTTCACAATATTTACCTATAATTATATTATTCAAAAATTTAAAGTAATTCCTAAATTTGAAAATTTAGTAGTAAGGTCTAAATTACTCAAACTTTTAAATATAAATTTAGATATTTTTATAAGAACTTTATTTCTCACATTTGCTTTTCTATGGGTAACTTATCTTGGTTCAAAAATTGGAGAAGACTATTTAGCAGTTAATACAATATTAATGCAATTTATAATTTTATCATCATTCTTCTTAGATGCTTATGCATTTTCGACTGAAGGAATTATAGGTTTCGCTGTAGGGAGAAGAAACCGAAAATCTTTTTTAGAGGTTGTAAAAAATTCTATTCAGGTAAGCTTTATCACCGCAATAATTATTTCTTTTATTTATTTAATATTTTTTAAAGAAATAATTTACATAATTACTGATATTGAAATTTTAAGATTTATTTCTTTTCAACATATCTTATGGGTAATTATAATTCCACCGATTGCGTGTTTTTGTTATCAATTAGATGGAATATTTATCGGAGCGTCCCAAACAAAAGAAATTAGAAATGCAATGATAATATCTGTTTTAGGTTATATTGGAGTATCAATCCTCCTTACAAAATATCTAGATAATCATGGTATTTGGTTATCTCTTTTATTATTTATGATATTTAGGTCCCTGACTTTACAATATTATTTTAAAAATATTTTGAAAAAATTCTAAATGCAATTTTTATATAAAATACCAGGTTATATTCTACTCTTATTTGGCGGATTTTGTTTAAGCTGGGGAGGATTTATAATTAGATCTTTTGAAGAGGCAAGTATCTGGCAAATATTATTTCTTAGATCATTTTTTTTCCTTTTAGCTTTAATAGCTTTTCTTTTGGTAACTTATAAAAAAAATACCTTTAATATTATTAAAGAGTCTGGCCTTCCGGGATTATTAGGTGGCTTTGTTTTATCATTTAGCTTTGTTGCTTTTGTAGTTGCGATGAGCAATACAACAGTAGCAAATGTCGTTTTTATTATAAGCACCCAAAC
>CACILM010000011.1 GCA_902587515.1 uncultured Pelagibacteraceae bacterium | reverse complement strand
TTGGTGAAAAAATTCCCTTAGACACTGAGAGAGGATATCATGTGCATTTTAAAGATAAAGATAAATTAATCTCTAGACCTGTAATTTTCCTAGATAGAGGATTTGGTATGACACCAATGAACCAAGGTTTGCGAGCCGTAGGAACAGTTGAACTAGGAGGATTAAAAAACCCTCCATCAAAAAAAAGAATTGAATATGTTATAAATTGTGCAAAGGAATTATTACCACAACTCGGTAAACATGATGATGAATGGCTAGGGTTTAGACCTACGTTACCAGATTTTTTACCTATTCTTGGGCCTTCACTAAAAAATAAAAATATAATCTACGCATTTGGTCACCAGCATTTAGGCTGGACTTTAGGGGCTGTAACAGGCAAAATTATTTCTGGTGTAGTTGCAGGTGAAAAAACTAATTTAGATTTAGCTCCCTACAGCTCTAAAAGATTTAATTAGGATTTTTTTTGTCAAAAAATTATTTAGCTTATACTTTTCTTACATTAGCGGCTTTATTTTGGTCAGGTAATTTTATAATTGGTAAATTCGCAACTTTATTTGAAGTTCCGCCACTAACTCTAAACTTTTTAAGATGGGTTATGGTGTGGTTTATTTTAATTCCTTTTACAATAAAAGAAATTTTAGCGAAAAAAAAATATATTAAAGAAAACTTTTTTGCGATTGGAATAATGGGAATATTATCAATTAGCACTTTTAATTCTGTAGTGTACTTTGCTTTAAACTTTACTCAAGTTATTAATGCAGTTTTAATGTTAGCTGCTATTCCACCAATGATAATAATTTTTTCGTCACTTATGAAAATTGAAAAAACAAATATATTTCAATTATCTGGACTATTCTTGTCAATATTTGGAGTTGCAACAATTATTTCAAATGCAGATATTCAAAAAATAATATCTTTAAGTTTTAATAAAGGAGATATATGGATGCTAGTTTGTGTTTTAAGTTGGTCATTATACTCAACCTTACTTAAAAAAAATAAATTTCAATTATCTCAATTTTCTTTAATCCAAATTATGGTAACCGTAGGATTAATATTTTTAGTTCCACAATTTTTATATGAAAAATCAATTGGGTTAGACATAAACATTAATAAAGCTTCTATCTTAATATTATTTTACGTAGTTATCTTTCCTGCTATCGCAGCTTATTATTGTTGGCAAAAAGCTATAGAATTAATAGGGCCCAACAGATCGTCTATGTTTATCCAGTTAATGCCACTTTTCAGTGCGATAATGGCAATTATAATTTTCAAAGAAAAATTTCAATTATTCCATTTTATTGGAGCATCTTTTATTATATCTGGTATTTATTTATCAAATAGGAAAACTCAATGATTAAAGTAGCGGTGCTGGATGATTATCAAAATGCTTTTAAAGAAATTGTTGATATAGAAAAATTAAAAGATAAATTTAATTTTAAAATTTTTAATGAGGCCTTTAATAATGAAGATGAAACTATTGAGGCTTTGGAGGAATTTGAAGTATTATTTATAATGCGGGAAAGAACCCCTATCACAAAAAATTTGTTAGAAAATTTACCAAAGCTAAAATACATAATGACTTCAGGTATGCGAAATAATTCCATTAATTTAGAAGTAACCAAAAAAAAAGGTATTTTAGTGTGTGGAACTGAAATAAATTCAAATCCTGCAGCTGAGATCACTTGGACTTTGATCTTAGGTCTTCTAAGAAACGTTAAACAAGAAATTGATAACATGTTTCAAGGATATTGGCAGACTACTATTGGTACAGAATTAAAAGGTAAAATGCTGGGAGTAATAGGCTTGGGAAAAATTGGATCACAAGTTGCAAAGGTAGGTAAAGCTTTTGGAATGGAAGTTTGCGCTTGGAGTGAAAATCTAAATTTATCTCACGCGAATGAACTTGGTGTATTACCTATGAGTAAAGAAGATTTACTTAAAAATTCAGATATCATTTCTATTCATTTAGTTTTAGGTGAAAGATATAAAAATTTAATTACAAAAAAAGAGATTGAAATGATGAAAAAAACTAGTTTTCTAATAAATACTTCTAGAGGCCCAATTATTAACGAAAATGATTTAGTACAAGCTTTAAAGGATGAAAAAATTGCCGGTGTTGGTTTAGATGTTTATGATAAAGAGCCTCTTCCACAAGACCATAAACTTCGATTTCTTCCAAATGCTTTATTATTACCCCATATCGGTTACGTGACTGCTGAAAATTACTCAAAATTTTATTCGCAAATGATTGAAAATTTAGAAAGTTGCCTCATAAATAAGCCTTTAAGGATAATATCTTAAATTAGCACTTCCCTTGCAGGTTGTATTATATATAAACTCATTTTGAGTGATTCGTTTGTTTTATAACAAACAAATCTCTGCTTAAATTAGTAAAATTATAAAAGGGAGTATGAAAAAAATTTTTGGTTTTTTGCTTGGACTCACTTTATTAACTGGTTGTGCTGAGTCTTTAGCTCTATTAGGACCTACTTCTACCGCAGTAACAGGTGGAAATATTGCTCAATCAGCTCTTTCTTCAGCAGTAAATTATGGTGTAAAAAAACAAACTGGAAAAAGCCCAATGGAACATGCAATAACATATGCTGAGGAAATGAATCCCAAGAAAAAGAAAGAACCTTGCTTATCATTTGTTGAAAAAACTAATTCAGAAATTTGCGCTATTGTGAAAAAACAATTGAAAATAACTAAATCGAAGATATTAAATAAATCAAAGGAAAAATCTATAAAAGACCTTACTTCATCACTTCAGCCCAACATAAATAAAAAATCTAAAATTAAGTACTTAGATTAATAAATCTAAAACGAAAACAGCCAATCAAAATTAAGATCTTGACAACCTTGGGTTGTGTTAATAAAATTATTGGTCTCATAATTAACTTTTAATTAAAGATGAAGCAGATATGAACCAATTAAATAAATTTCAAAAATGAAAAAAATATTAATTTTATTATCAACGATTTTCTTACTTAATGGGTGCGCTGAATCTTTAGCATTACTCGGTACTGGCACATCTAACGGAAAAATTTTACAGTCTTCTCTTAACTCAGCAATAAGTTATGGAGTTAAAAAACAAACAGGAAAAACTCCTTTTGAACACGCTATTGCTTACGCAGAAGAAAAAAATCCAGAGAGAAAAAAAGAAACTTGTATTTCTTCTTTTGAGATAACAAGGTCTGAATTTTGCACAATTGTTAAAAAACAAATCAAGTCTAAAAGCTCTGCTATGGTAGAAAAGACTACAGAATTAGTGAAAGAATTTCCAAAAAATAAAATTAAAGAAATATCTAAGATTGAAAAGATAGCAAAGAAATCAATTATTTATAATAGAAGGTAATTCCGATTTCTTTTTAACGATGGCCCCAATAAAATTGGGACCACCTAATTAATATTTAAGCAGCTAAAGCTTGCTTGATATCTGCAACAATATCGTCTGGATGTTCAATTCCAATCGATAATCTGACATAACCTGGTGTAACACCAGCAGCTAACATTTCTTTCTCTGTAAGCTGACTATGCGTAGTTGTTGCTGGGTGAATTGCTAAACTCCTAGCATCACCAATATTTGCTACGTGGTAAAGCATTTTTAAGTTGTTAATGAACTTAGCTCCTGCTTCTTTTGTTCCTAGATCCATACCTATTAAAGATCCATAACCACCTTGCATATATTTTTTAGCTCTATCTCTAATTTCGCCTTGATAATTAGTTGGATAGATAACTTTTTTAACTTTTTTGTGACCATCTAAAAAATTCACAACTTTCTCTGCATTACTACAGTGTTGTTTCATTCTTAAAGCTACAGTTTCCAAACCTTGAATGATTTGAAATGCGTTGAATGGACTTAAAGGAGCACCTAAGTCTCTCAATAAAACCACTCTTGCTCTTATGACAAATGGGATATTAGCACCAGTTAATTGTGGAACTGCATCTGCCCAAACTGCACCGTGATAACTTTGATCTGGTTCATTTAATAGAGGTTGTCTTTTTCTATCTTTAATCCAGTCAAAATTTCCTCCATCTACAATTATTCCTCCAATTGAAGTACCATGGCCACCAATATATTTCGTCAAAGAGTGCATTACAATCGCAGCTCCATGAGCCAAAGGTTTACATATTACTGGTGAAGCTGTGTTATCGATAATTAAAGGAATACCTTTTTTTCTACCGATATCAGAAACTTCTTTAATTGGAAAAACACGAAGATAAGGATTTGGAAGAGTCTCACCATAGTAAGCTCTTGTTTTATCATCAGTCACTTTTTCGAAGTTTTTTGGATCTGCAGGATCTGCAAATCTAACTTCAATACCTTGTTGTCTTAAAGTATTTTTGAATAAGTTAACTGTACCTCCGTATAAATCAGTTGAAGCAACAATGTTATCTCCAGCTTGTGCTAAGTTTTGAATACACATTGCTGATGCTGCTTGGCCTGATCCCACTGCACATGCTGCTACACCGCCCTCAAGCGCTGCAACTCTTTTTTCTAGCACATCTACAGTTGGGTTCATTATACGTGTATAAATATTACCAAACTCTTTTAGACCAAATAAATTTGCAGCATGTTCTGCATTTTTAAATTGGTAAGAAGTTGTTTGGTAAATAGGAACTGCTACAGCTGTTGTAGTAGGATCAGCTCTATAATCACTACCATGTAAGCCTATAGTTTCCGGATGTTTAAAATCACCCATTGATTTTCCTCCTTACTGTTTCTCTTATCGTTTCGTTCATTTTTTCTCCGTCTTTCTGGAGAAGAATGAACGAAGTTTAATTCTGTTCATCTTCTCCTTTTTAGTACTTCGGCATATGCCAGGTGTACAATATGGTTCAAATACCCGGTTTAATTTAAGATTGTTCCAAAAAAAAACCACCGGCTAAAGCGATGGTCTAAATGACTTATGCGCTTTAGCAGGATTTATAAAGCGCCCGCAAGTTGCCTTAACTCAGCGCTATATAATTTATAGCAAGAAATTAACGATTATGTCAACTGTAAATTAAATATTATTCCAGAACAATTTTGCAAGATTTATTCCAGATAAATCTTTGTATGCGGCTAGCCCAGTAGGGCTAGTGACATTAATATCACCAATTAATTTCTCTTGTACAAAATCTACCCCTGCAAAATATATATTATTTTTCACTAACAATTTTCCAATTGCTTTGCTTGCATTCACTTCTTTATTTGTGAGTTTCGTTAATTTTGCTTTAGCCCCTTTACTCATATTAGATAAAATACTGCCTTTTTTAGGTACCCTAGAAATAGCACCCACGATCTTTCCTTTAATGATAAAAACCCTTTTGTCGCCTTTGAAAACTCCAGGTAAAAACTTTTGAAAAAATAAATGATTATGAGTTTTTAATAATTTTTTAAGTTTATTAGCATTAAAAGTTTTTAATAACATTACGTTATTACCACTAAAACCATTAATAGGTTTTGCCACGACAGCTTTATACCTTTTAAAAAAACTTCTAATTTCTGAAAGGTTTTCACTTATTAAAGTTGGAGGCATATACCTCATTAGATTAATGGAAAATAGCTTTTCAGATATATTTCTTACAGCAAAAGGGTGATTTATTATCTTAACCTTCTCAGAGATATGGTTCAGTAAGAATGTTGTATATAAATAACTATTATCAAAAGGGGGATCGTTTCTGATTAATATAACTTTAGATCTTTCTAAATTAAAATTAACAGTTCTTAGCAGTGAGTAGAATTTCTTTTTATTTTCATTGATTTTTATATGTTTACAAAAAGCTGAAACTTTTCCATTCAAAAAACTCAAATTTTCTGGTTCAAAATAATATATTTTATAACCTCTTTTTTGCGCCTCTGACGCTAAAAGAATAGTTGTATCAGTTTTGATATTTACTTTTTCAAGATCAGAACCCTGAATAGCTAAAATTTTCGTCATGATTTATTAAGAAATCTAATTTCTTTGTTTTATTATATTGCTCAATCAGCATTTCTGCTCTAGTTTTTTTATTACTAATTATTTCCTCTATATGTTTTAAGTAAATTGTTTCATTTTTTCCACTTTTATTAAGCTCATTTCTTTTGTTTAAGCCTTTTTTAGAAATATCTAAAAATATTTTTGCCCAATCAATTAATTTTTTATTTTTAAGCAAAGTGTTTAATCCTTGTTTGGGCGCGTTTAAATATGCATCCATTACCTCTTCTTTTTTCCAGTTTTTAATTATTTCATAAGTTTCATCTAAAGATCCATAAATTAATCCTGTAAAGAAAGAGGGACCGTTACAAATACAACCGAAATTACATGTATCTAAAGATCTAAACTCTATAACCTGTTTTAATCTTATCTCAGTAAAAATAGTACCTAAGTGATTTTCAAAATCTTCTAAAGTTGGTTTTTCTCCTTTTAAAAAACTTAAATTGCCATTTAAAAAATCCCTAAAAGTTTGACCGTTTGGTGAGTAATATTTTCCATTTTTTTTAAGAAATAAAATTGGGTAATTGATTGCATGATCAATATATTTTTCAAAATTAACATTCTCAAAAGTAATTGGCATTATTCCACCTCTATTAGTTTCTTGCCAAACTTTTCCTCTATAAGATAAAAAACCTGAGAGTTTATTCTCATTAAAAGGAGAGTTTGCAAAAAGAGCAGTAGTTAAGGGAGCTAAATAGTTACCAATTTTAAATTTTTTTTCAAAATCCTCTTCAGAAATATAATCATAATTAATCTGAATACCTGCAGTTTTGTACATCATATCTAAACTTAATTTGCCACCTTTTGGCATTTCAGCTGTCATAATTGTGTAACGCTCTTTTGGACTTTTAGGGATTTCAGTTAATTTATTAAATGGATCATATGCAATTGATGAAGTAGTAATATTTGTCGACTTAAAAACTTCTTTCAGTTCATTAAAATGAGAACTATTTTCTGAACAAACTGAATGTATATTCTTAAACGGCGCACCTGATAATTCATATTGAAACCCAGGTTCAGTCGTAATTTTTTGATTTTGTCTTTTTAACCCGATTAACTTATCTTTCTCTAATTGAGGTTCCCAACCTTTATCTTTTAAAATTTCAAATATTTTCTTAATTTGATCATAATTTATTCTTTTTAAATCTGTTTTATTAAAAAGAAATTTTTCATGCTCAACACCAATTCTAAGATCAGTATCTTTTTTTATCCCATACTTAAAATATTGGATTAACTGAGTTTTATTTTCAACGAATGAATTTGATTTATTAGTCAAACGTTTTTAACTCTAATACATTTCCGTTTGGATCTTCAATAAAAAATGTATTTTGCTCAAATTCAGTACCCTCAAATCTAGTGTAAGGTTTGTCGATGTAGTTAATTTTATTAGCTTTAATATTTGCTTTAATTTTATTAAAAACATCTTTTTTTAAATGCACTCCAAAATGTGGGACTGGAACTTGGCCCATATCTACGTCGTGTCTTTCTCTTGGAAGCTTCATGGATGTTTGATGCAAGGTAAGTTCATTACCCCAAAAATCTATGTCGACCCATTTACCGTCTTCACGATTTCCAGTTTTGCATCCTAAAATATTGGTATAAAAAGCCTCCGCTTTTTTTAAATCTCCAGCTGGGATTGCCAAATGAAATGAGCTACTCATGCGCATTTATATATATTCTTCTTTAAATTTATCAAGTAGTCATTATATACATCTTATGAACGATTATTTAGAATCTATAAAAAAAAGAGATCCTGCGGCAAAATCTATACTTAGTATCATACTTACGTATCCAGGAGTTAAGGCAGTTTTCTTCCATCAAATATCAAACTTTTTTTACAAGGCTGGATTCGACTTAATAGCAAGAATTATTTCACAAACAATAAGATTTTTTACAGGTATTGAAATTCATCCTGGAGCAAAGATAGGTAAAAATTTATTTATTGATCATGGTATGGGTGTAGTAATCGGTGAAACTTCTGAAATTGGAGACAACGTTACTATTTATCACAATGTTACTTTAGGTGGGAGTTCTCCCAGCATAGATAGCGAAAGACAACGACATGAGAAAAGGCATCCTACGATCGGCAATGATGTTGTGATCGGGTCTGGCGCACAAATAATCGGACCAATTAAAGTTGGTAACAATTCTAGAATAGCAGCTAACGCAGTTGTAGTAAAAGATGTTCCAGAAAACGCAACGATGGTTGGCATCCCTGCTAAAGCAGTCAAGTTGGAAAATAAAGGTAGTTTCAGACCTTATGGCGTAGACGATAAAGTAAAAGATGAGTAAAGATTGGGATCCAAATTTAACTCCAGAACAAAATTATGTTTTAAAACAAGAGGGAACGGAATCTCCAGGTAGCAGTCCTTTAAATCAAGAAAAAAGAGAAGGTTCTTATCACTGTGTAGGGTGTGGAACAAAATTATTTGAGTCTACAACTAAATATGAGAGTGGTTCAGGCTGGCCTTCATTTTTCGAATCTATTCCAGGTGTATTCGAAGAAAAAAAAGATATGCACATTGGTTATCCAAGAACTGAGTATCATTGTAAAAAATGTGGAGGTCATCATGGTCATGTTTTTGATGACGGTCCAAAACCTACTGGAAAACGATATTGTAACAACGGTATCTGTTTAGTCTTTAAACCAAAAGGCGAGTAGTTATACACAAACCAATTAAGTGTTTTAATACAACTTATCAAAAAATTATAATCTTTATTGTCATGTCCTCTAGACCAAGGCGACACAAGTTTGTAAGATTATCATTTCATCCACCATGAAGAAGCAAATTATTTCCCTACTGATAATTATATTCTCGTTAATTTCATTTCATACTCACGCATCAGATTTAAATTGGAAACCAGCTCAGGTTGGAGATAAAATTATTTTAATTAGACATGCTAAAGCTCCTGGGGGCGGAGACCCGGAAGGATTTAAAATTGATGATTGTAAAACCCAAAGAAATCTCGACATGATGGGCATTAATCAAGCAAAAAAAATTGGCAAACTCTTTAGAGAAAAAAAAGTTAAAATTGATCAAGTTTTATCAAGCCAGTGGTGTAGATGCAAAGATACAGCAAAATATGCTTTTGGCGATTTCAAAGAATTTTCAGCATTAAATTCTACTTATACTCCACCATATGACCAAAATGAAAAACAGCAAATTGAGGAATTAAAAAAATATGTAAGTAGCTGGAATGGTAAAGGAGGAAATCTAGTCTTAGTTACGCATTATGTAATTATCTTGGCAATAACTGGAGAAACAACACGATCGGGAGAACTAGTTGTCACTGATAAAAATTTTAAAGTTTTATCTACAGTTAATACTTTTTAAAAAAATATAAAATATCCAACTACTATTAAAATTAAATATTCAATAAATGTTTTAATCTTTAAAAGAGTGTTTTTATCCTGAAATTTGTTATTGATGATTAAAGTTAATCGAGAAAAGGCCAAATGAACTAAAATAATACTCAGAGCTATACCAAGTAAAGCATGGTAAAAGCTAAAATTTTTAAGGCCATAAAAGCAAGCTGCGATAAATGTGAACCAGGATATATTAGTTACAAATAAAGTAATTAAAATACCTGATCCTTTTTTAAAAATACTTTGAGATTTAATGAAAGTATATGACCACAAAAGAGTGAATAAAAAACCAGCGTATTTAATTATCATGAGCCAATATTGTAATTGCGGTAAAGTTCAAAGGCAAATATAAACGTTATATGATCATTAAACTTGTGTTCGCTTTTGGGGCTGGATTTATAAGTTTTCTCACCCCTTGTGTACTTCCAATTATCCCAGGTTATATTTCATATATTACTGGAAAAAATTTAGGGGAAATAGATAAAGATAAATCAATTGTTTTGACTAAAACTATTCTTTTTTCACTAGGTTTCTCCTTCGTTTTTATAACACTTGGAGCTGCAGCCTCTGCAATAGGTAACGTGCTTCTTTTCTTTTCTAATGAATTACGGATTGTTGCAGGATTAATAATTATTATTTTTTCATTACAAATGTTAGGTTTTCTAAATTTTTCTTTTTTAAACACTGAAAAAAGAATTCAAACTAATTCAAATTATAAAGATAATTATGCATTTCCTTTTATAGTTGGCGCGGCTTTTGCATTTGGTTGGACACCTTGCATTGGTCCAGTTTTAGGATCTATAATTGCTTTGTCTGCTACTGAAGCTACAATTAGTAAAGGGATTTTATTACTATCATTTTACTCTTTAGGATTAGCTATCCCATTTATATTATCCGGATACTACATGAGTAGATTTTTAAATTCTAAAAAAGGTTTTGGAAAATATTATGGAACTATTACAAAATCTGGCGGAGTTATTCTTTTAATTACGGGCATCTTGATTACTACAAATTATATTCAAGTTATAAGCTATTATATTTTGACGACCTTTCCAATTCTCGCTAAAGTTGGTTAATGAGCGAAATAACAGTCCTAGGAATTTTTGTTGCTGACATAAGTTTTTCTGGACCTAAAATCCCATCAATAGGTGAAACTATTTTGGGGAAAAAATATAATGTGGGTCCAGGAGGAAAAGGTTGCAATCAAGCCATAGCAATTGCAAGACTTGGTGGAAATACAAACTTTATAAGTAAAATTGGTAAAGACGCATACGGAGAGTTAGCTCTTAAAACTCTTGAAAAAAATAAAATTTCTACAGAAAATATAATTCAAGACGGTAGCCAACAAACTGGTGTAGCTGGAATTTTAGTTGATCAAAATACTGGAAAAAATGCAATCAATGTAATTGTAGGCGCCCCAAGTTCTTTGCGAATAAATGAAATTGAAAAACAAATTAATTTAATAAAAAGATCAAAAATTTTTTTAACTCAATTAGAGGTTCCTAAAGACGTAACCTTACATTGTTTGAAAACTGCTAAAGAAAATGGATGCATTACTATTTTAAATCCTGCACCGGCATCTGAAATTTCAAAAGAGTTTTATAATAATATCGATTTTTTTACGCCTAATGAAACCGAGGCCGAATTTTATACTGGAATAAAGATTACGAACGATCAAGAAGCCAAACAGGCAGCAGAAAAACTGTTAAATTTAGGAATTAAAAAAGTAATAATAACACTTGGAGAAAAAGGTTTATTTTATTCTGATGGAAAAGAGGAAATTAGTTTAAAAGCTAACGCTGTTAAAGCCATTGATACTACTGGAGCAGGAGATGCATTTAATGGAGGTTTAGCTTTTGGTTTATCAAAGGAAAAACCTATTAAAGAGTGTTTAGAATTAGCAAATAAAGTTGCTGGAATTTCTACAACAAAACTTGGCGCTGGTGATGCTATGCCTTTTATCCAAAATATAAAGTAACTCTATTCAGGTCTAAAAATTAAACAAAGACCATTATTACAAAATCTTTTGCCACTTTTAGTTGGTCCATCGTTAAAGACATGTCCATGATGTGCACCGCATTTAGCACAATGATATTCTGTTCTTTTCATTCCAAATTTATAATCTATCTTAGTTTTAAATGCTCCAGGTAAAGCCTCTGAAAATGATGGCCAACCAGTGCCACTGTCGAATTTACTAGTAGAAGCAAAAAGTTTATTTCCACAATTAGCACAATGATAAAAACCCTTTCTATTTTCTCTAAGTAAACCACTAGAAAAAGGTCTTTCAGTACCCTCGTTAAACATTATTTCTTTTTGTTTTTTTGTAAGGTTTTTATTGATAATTTTTTTTGTATTAGCAAATA
>CACILM010000010.1 GCA_902587515.1 uncultured Pelagibacteraceae bacterium | reverse complement strand
GATGCAAACAAAGATGTAATCCTAAATAAGAATTTCTATAAACTTTACAAAAAATTTTGCCCAGGACCTTTAACTTTTATTTTAAAAAAAAATACAAAATCAAAAATCCACTCTGTAGTAACAGCAAATCTAAATACTGTAGCAATAAGGTTTCCTAGCAATAAAATAGTAAAAACAGTGCTTAAATTTTTAAACTTTCCTTTAGCTATGCCTAGTGCAAATATTTCATCTGGCGTAAGTCCAGTTAGTGCCAATGATGTATTTGAAGATTTTAAAAAAAAATTAAAAATAATAATAAACGGTGGTAAATCTAGAATTGGTATTGAGTCAACTGTAATTGATTTGACTGGGAAACCAAAAATACTTAGACCAGGGATAATAAGTTCAAGCGAAATTAAACCTTTTTTAAAAGTATCTATAGCAAAAAAAAATATGAAAATTAAATCTCCAGGTATGATGAAAAAACATTACTCACCGGGAATACCAATTATTTTTGGTGGTAAACCTTCTAAACCAACCCATGCCTATCTAGTATTTGGAAAAAAATTCAAAAAGAACCCAAATAATTTTAATTTAAGCAAAAAAGCCAACTTGAAAGAAGCAGCAGCTAATTTATATAAAATATTAAGAATAATTAAAAAAAGAGGTTTTAAAAAAATTTTTATAGCAAAAATACCAAATCGAGGCTCCGGATTAGCTATTAATGATAGGTTATTAAGAGCATCAAAATAATGTTTATTGAAATCAAGAATTTAAGTAAAATTTATAATAAATACCTAGCGGTAGATAAAATTAATTTCCATCTAGAAAAAAATAAAACTATTGGGTTGTTGGGACCTAATGGTTGTGGAAAAACAACTACTATTGGAATGATGTTAGGGCTTGTAACTCCATCAAGTGGTGAAATTTTAATTGAAAATAAAAATTTGAACACTTTTGGAAGAGACGAGATATTAAAAAGATTTAATTTTGCTTCTCCCTATGTTGAGTTACCGAAAAAATTAACAGTAAGACAAAACCTTGAAATATATGGAAGGTTATACGGAATTAAAGATTTAAAAAAAAGGATAAATGAAATTTCAAATGACTTAGAGATAAAGGAATTTTTTGAGAGAAAGACTGGAGAACTTTCATCAGGCCAAAAAAATAGAGTTTCTCTTGCTAAATCTTTAATTAACAAACCAGAAATTCTTCTTCTCGATGAACCAACAGCAAGCTTAGATCCAGATATAGGTGATTTTATAAGAGGCTACATTCAAGAATATAAGTCAAAAAATAAAGTAACAGTTTTATTGGCTTCTCATAATATGAGTGAGGTAGAGAGGCTTTGCGATAGTATTATTATGATGAGAAGAGGTAAAATTATAGACAAAGGAACTTGTAATGATTTAATAAAAAAACACGGTAGAAATAATTTAGAGGAAACCTTTTTAAAATTAGCGAGGAGCAAAGATGAATTTTAATAAAATTTATGCCTTAGGTTTAAGGCATCTTTATTTGGTAATGAATTCATTTCCAAGAGTTTTAGATTTAATATACTGGCCTACTGTTCAAATTTTTTTATGGGGGTTTATATCAAAGTTTTTTACTCTTAACTCTGAATATTATAACAATACTGTTGGTGTGATACTTACTGCAGCAATTTTATATGATTTTCTGTTTAGGGCTAGTATAAGTTTTAATATGATGTTTCTTGAGGAAATATGGAGTAGAAATTTTACGAATTTATTTATTGCTCCTATTAAAATAAGAGAAATAATAGCTGCTTTGACTTTAACTGCAATTATAAGAACACTGATTGGGTTGGTGCCTGCAGTAATTATAGCGATACCTCTTTTTGGTGTCTCTGTACTAAACCTTGGATTACCATTAATATTTTTATTGATCGGATTATATCTTTTTGGGATTACCTTAGGTCTATTAGTAACTTCAGGTTTATTAAGATATGGTCCTTCTTTTGAAAATATTGCTTGGGCAAGTTTATTTTTCTTGGCTCCCTTGGGATGTATTTATTATCCAATAGATATTTTACCAACATCCCTTCAAATTGTTGCAAGGGGTCTACCTTTAGTTCACATTTTTGAGGAAATGCGAAATATTTTAATAAATAATTCAGTAAACTACTTAAATATTTTTAAATCTATTTCCATATCAGTAGTATATTTTATTTTTGGTGTTATAGTTTTTTACTTTTCATATTTTGGTGCAAAAAAAAGAGGAACCTTAATTAACATGGGTGAATAAACAATGAATTTAAAAATTGATAATATAAAAAAACTTGAGAGTCCTCCTAAAATTGTTAAAAATATTTTTAGCAAAAATGAAATAAAAAGTTTTTTAGACTTATATAAAAATTTACCTGTGACAGTTCATAATAAAAAACAAAATGTTATAAAAAAGAGGTGGTTACAAGGGTATAATTCAAAATTAGAAAAGATTTTTTGTGATAGATTAAGAAAAGAAATTGGAAATTTCCAAATGGATAATCTTAAAGATGAAAATGGAAAAGAAATTTTAGGATTAATTCAAGAAAGTTACAATCCTATTGGATTACACGTAGATGCAGGATTTGAATTGAACAGTCAAATTTATAAGCAAACTTTAATACCGCTTTCCTCTGTTGGGAGCACTGTAATTTTTAAAAATAGATTTTATGATGGCTCAACAAGTTTTACACAAGATCCAGAAGAGTTAAAAAAGAAAGATTTAAAGTATGGTCAAAATAAAAGGTCGGATATCCATTTAAAATTATATGGGGATAAGCCTTTTGACACTAAAATTCATAACAAATACTTACAACATGAAAGAATTGAAAATTTAAAGGGTTTAGAAGTTGAATTAATTTATGAATGGGAAGTTGGTTCGATGTTAATATTTGATAGAAGTCACTTACATTGCTCATCATCTGTTA
Source organism: uncultured Pelagibacteraceae bacterium (assembly GCA_902587515.1). GTDB lineage: Bacteria > Pseudomonadota > Alphaproteobacteria > Pelagibacterales > Pelagibacteraceae > Pelagilacustribacter. The sequence goes on along the minus strand of CACILM010000010.1, from coordinate 9,391 downwards.
TTGAAGGGAAAAAAATAGGTATTGCAACTTTTACAAAAAGATAATTTTAAATAAAATGTAAATGAAAAGTTTTAAAATGAATTTGATTAATTTAGACAGGTTTGAAGATTTATATTTTGATTAATGGCGATATACGACTGTTTTCAATATTTTAATGAGGATCATATAGTTGATTTACGTATGAATATTCTAAATGAACATGTTGACTATTTCGTAATTTCTGAATCAAATAAAACTCACCAAGGCAAAGATAAAAAAATTAATTTTAATATAAATAATTTTTCAAAGTTTAGAGACAAGATCATTTTTATTGTTGCAGAGTATGATCAAGAAATAAACTTCCAAAAACATACTGGTGGAGAATCTCCAATTGAGCAACATCAAAGAAACTCTTTAATCAAAGGTTTAAAAGATGCTCAACAAGATGACCTTATAATTTTATCAGACTCAGATGAAATACCGGATTTAAAAAGATTATTTGAAATTAAAAAAGGTAAAAAGTTTATAGCTTTTTCACAAAAAATGTTTATGTATAAATTGAATCTTCAAAATATAAATGAAAGTAATTGGATTGGGTCGAAAATTACCCAAATAAAATATTTAAAAACAATGCAATCGCTTAGAGACTTAAAGTTTAAAGATTATCCTTTTTGGAGATATGATAAAAAGGATCTTCAAATTATAAAAGGTGGATGGCACTTTTCTTTTTTGCAAACACCTGAGCAAATATTAGAAAAGATAAAATCATTCTCTCATGGAGAATTTAATAAAGATATAGATATAAAAAAAATTGAGGAAAAAATTGTAAATAATAAAGATATTTTCGATAGAGGTAATTTTTTGAAAAAAGTAAATTTAGATGAGACTTTTCCAAGTTTTATTTTGAAAAATAAAGATAGGTTTTTGAAATGGATAATTTAATTTGGTGCGCCGGATAGGAGTCGAACCCATAACCTCCGGAGCCGAAATCCGGCGCTCTATCCAGTTGAAGCTACCGGCGCATTATACAGATTTTAAATTAATTTATGAATAATACAATGAAATTTTTAGTTAAGAGTAATGATAATGGCGAAAGAGCTGACATTTTTTTGTCAAAAAAAATTAAAAATTTAACTCGTTCTTTCTTAAAGAAACTTATTAAAAAAAATTTACTTATAATTAATAACAAAATGATTAACTCGCCCTCAGCAAAGTTAAAAAAAAATGATAAAGTTGAAATAACATTAATTCACAATCAAGAACAAAAATTGACTCCAAAAAATATTAAACTAGATATTGTCTACGAAGATAAAGATATTTTAATAATTAATAAACAAAAAGGTTTGGTTGTACACCCAGGTGCTGGAAATCAAAAGAACACTCTGGCTAATGCTTTATCTTTTAAATATAAAGACAAATTGTCAGATATAAATGGAAAATTAAGGCCAGGCATAGTTCATAGAATTGATAAGGATACAAGTGGATTGCTGATAATAGCAAAAAATAATGTTTCACATTCAAATCTTGGCAATCAATTCAGTGAGCACACTATTAAAAGAAAATATAAATGTTTAGTTTGGGGTATCCTAAGACCTCTTAACGGAAGAATTGATACCTTAATCTCTAGAAGTAAAAAGAATAGACAGCTAATGACTGTAAGTGAGATATCTGGAAAGAGAGCTATCACGAATTACAAAACTATTAATTCTTTTTTAGGAAAAGGTATTCCTAAAATAAGTTTAATGGAGTGTGAGTTAGAGACTGGAAGAACACATCAAATAAGAGTCCATTTAGCTTATAAGGGTACATCAATTTTAGGAGATAAGCAGTATGGTAAAAAGATCTTAAAATTAAAAAAGATAAATGAAGAGCTTTCTTTTTTATTAGATGAGCTCAATGGACAATTACTTCACGCTGAAACTATAGAATTTACACATCCAACTAAAAATAAAAGGGTAAAGTTTAAATCTGAGTTACCAAAAGATTTCAAAAAAATGCTCTTTTTGCTTGAAAATGTTAATAGTTGAAAAGAAAAATTTAATATATATTTATAGATTATGAGAGAAACCAAACACATTAGTAATTTACCTTCACCTTCTTCGGGAGGACTTTCTGTTTATCTTGCTCAAATAAAAAAATTTCCTATGCTTGATGCTGAGGAAGAATATATGCTTGCAAAAAATTGGAAAGAGAATGGAAATCTTCAATCTGCGCACAAATTAGTTACAAGTCATTTAAGACTAGTAGCTAAAATTGCGATGGGTTATCGTGGTTATGGTCTTCCAGTAAATGAATTAATATCTGAAGGTAACTTAGGGCTTATGCAAGCAGTAAAAAAATTTGACCCAGACAAAGGATTTAGGCTTGCAACATATGCAATGTGGTGGATTAAAGCAGCTATACAAGAATATGTTTTAAGATCATGGAGTTTAGTAAAGATGGGAACTACATCTGCTCAAAAAAAACTTTTCTTTAATTTAAAAAAAATCAAAAACCAAATAGCTCCAGAACAAGATGGTGATTTAAAAGATGATCAAGTTAAAGAAATTTCAAAAAGATTAGACGTTGACTCCCATGAAGTTGTGAACATGAATAGAAGATTAATGGGTCAAGAAAAATCTCTCAATGATCCCATTAAATATGGAGAGACTGACGAGTGGCAAGATTGGCTAGTAGATGAAAGTTTAGATCAAGAATTAGCAATTTCACAAAAACAAGAATTTGATGATAAAAAAGAATTGCTTAATAGTGCTATGCAAATTTTGAATGATAGAGAAAAAGAAATTATCACTGCAAGAAGACTTTCGGAAAATCCTATAACACTTGAAGACCTGAGTAAAAAATATAAAATAAGCAGAGAGAGGATAAGACAGATTGAGACAAAAGCGTTTGAAAAACTGCAAAAGTCAATGATAAATGCAAGTAAATCAAAAAACTTACTTCCATCTAATTAAATTTAAAAGGATCCTCAATTAATATTGTATCATCTCTCTCCGGACTTGTAGAAATACTTGAAATTTTTGCTCCAACAAAATCCTCTAAAGCGTAAATATATTTTTTTGCATTTTCTGGTAAATCTTTTATATTTCTAATTCCTTTAGTATTTGTTTTCCAGCCAGGATATGTTCTGTATATTGGTTTAATGTTAAATTGATCCTCTGTAGCTGCCGGCAGATAATTTAGTTTTTTTCCGTTAAGCTCATACTCTACGCATATTTTAATTTCATCCAATTCATCTAGAACATCCAATTTGGTTAACGCAATCCCATGAATACCAGAAATCTTTATAGTTTGACGAACTAAAACTCCGTCAAACCACCCGCATCTTCTTTTTCTGGCAGTAACTGTTCCAAATTCTTTACCTCTTTTACCCAAGGTTTCTCCAATCTTGTTTTTTAATTCTGTTGGAAATGGTCCGCTCCCAACTCTCGTGGTATATGCTTTAGTAATACCTAAAATGTAACCAATCTTATCAGGTCCAGAACCAGAACCAGTTGCAGCTGTAGAAGGAACTGTATTAGATGAAGTTACAAATGGATAGGTTCCATGATCTACGTCTAAAAGAATTCCTTGTGCGCCTTCAAACAATATTTTTTTTCTACTGTTTTTAAATTTATCAAGTTCTAACCAAACTGGTTTTGCGAACTTTAGTATTTTAGGAGCAATAGTTAAAAGTTTTTTTTTTAAAACTTCTTTTTTATAGATTTTTTTATTTAATCCTTTTCTTATAGCATTATGATGCAATAATACATTTTCTAAACGAGCATCTAAATTACTTTCTGACTTAAGATCCATAACTCTAATAGATCTTCTTCCAACTTTATCCTCATAACATGGTCCAATACCTCTTCTAGTGGTTCCAATTTTTGATTTACCAGCAGCATCCTCCCTTATTTCATCCATTTCTTGATGAAATGGTAGAATTAGTGATGCGGTATCAGATATCATAAAATTTTCAGGAGTAACATCTACCCCTTGTTTCTTTATTTCTTGAATCTCGGTTAAAAGAGCCCAAGGGTCTATTACAACACCGTTACCTAGAATAGAAATTTTTCCTTCTCTTACTATCCCAGAAGGAAGTAATCTGAGCTTAAAGACTTTTTTATCTATTACTAAAGTATGGCCGGCGTTGTGACCACCTTGAAAACGAACAACTACATCGGCTTCGCTGGAAAGCCAGTCCACGATTTTTCCTTTACCTTCATCTCCCCACTGTGAACCAACTACAATAACATTTTTCATCACAAAAATTTTCTATTTATTTTAAAAGAATTCAAATGATTAATAGGACCGTTTCCTTTCCCATAAACCAGATTAGACTTTATAGCTTGGTTAACATATTTAATTCCTAACTCACAAGATTTCTTTAAAGGTTTTCCACATGATAAAAAGGTTGCTATTGCACTAGACAAAGTACAACCTGTTCCATGTGTATTCTTTGTATTAATTTTTTTGTTTTTAAAAATTTTCATTTTGTTATTATTAAGCAAAATATCATATGTATATTTGGTTTTTAAGTGTCCACCTTTTAACAAAATATTTTTAGCTCCTAATTTAGACAAAATTTTAATTGAGATTAACATATCATCTAAACTTCTTATCTTGGTTTTTGTTAATACTTCTGCTTCTGGAATGTTCGGTGTTATAAGATAAGCTTTTTTAATTAGTTTATATTTAAGTAATTTAATAGCATTATTAGAAATTAATTTTGCTCCCCCTTTAGCTACCATTACAGGGTCAAGAACAATTTTTTTAAATTTAGTTCTAGCTAAAACTTTTAAAATTAAGTTTATTATATTTGTTGAATGTAACATGCCAATTTTAATTACATCAGGTTTAATATCATTGTAGGTGTGTAAAATTTGTTTTTCTATTTCTTTAGGGGTTATAGGTAATACTGACTTAACCCCAGTTGTATTTTGTGATGTAACGGCAGTGATAGCCGTCATTGCATAGCCCCCTAGTGAGGTAACAGTTTTTATATCTGCTTGTATTCCCGCTCCACCCGATGAGTCGGAACCTGCGATGATTAAAATTTTTGATTTAGGTTTCAAATTACTTAATCGATTTCTTAATTAGTTTAATACATTTTAAAATTAATGATTTACTATTTGACTCTGCCATAATTCTAATTTTAGGTTCCGTACCTGATTTTCTAACTAAGATCCTACCTTTTTTTTTCATAAAACTCTTTGCTTTTTTAATTGCAATTTTACATTTTTTTGTATTTATAATTTCTTTATTTTTAACAATTACATTTTCTAATATTTGAGGGATTGGCTTAAATACATTCAATAGTTTACTTGCTTTTCTTTTTTTTCTAAGTGAGAACAAAACCTCTAATGCAACAAGCAATCCATCACCAGTTGTTGCGAATTTTCCAAGTATAATATGTCCTGATTGTTCACCGCCTAAATTAAAATTTAGTTTTTTCATTTTTTCTTTAACGTGTCTATCTCCAACTTTAGACCTAAAAAACCTAATATTTTCTTTTTTTAGAAATTTTTCTAATCCATAATTTGACATTAACGTACCTACTACACCACCTTTTAAAATTTTTTTTTCTTTCCACCTTCTTGCTAACATTGCAATTATTTGATCACCGTCAATTATTTTGCCTTTTTCATCACACATTATAATCCTATCAGCATCGCCATCAAACGAAATGCCGACATGAGCTTTATATTTTTTAACAGCTGCCTTTATTTTAGAGGGATAGGTTGAACCGCAATTTTTATTTATATTTATACCATTTGGTTTGTTTCCAATTGTGATCACCTTTGCTCCTAACTCATTCAAAAGTTTTGGAGCCGCTTTATATCCGGCTCCATTAGCACAATCCAAAACAATTTTTATACCAGTTAATGCAAAATTTTTAGGGAAATTATTTTTCAATATCTTTATATATCTATCATTTCCATCTTCCAATCTTTTTACTCTCCCTAATAATTTAGGATGAGTGAGTTGATTTAATATATTAGTATCTATTAACTTCTCTATTTTTTTTTCTATTTTATCAGATAACTTAAGGCCATCTGGACCGAATAATTTTAAACCGTTGTCAATATAGGGATTGTGAGAAGCAGTAATCATTATCCCCATGTTTGCTTTCATAGATTTCGTAAGCATGGCTAAACCATTTGTAGGAAGTGGTCCAAAAGTAAAAACATGCATTCCCCCTGAGACTAACCCAGAAACTAAAGCAGGTTCTAATGTATACCCTGATAATCTGGTATCTTTTGCAATCACAGCTATTTGTTTGGTCTTTTTTTGATTTTTAAAATAAGTGCCGGAAGCTAAACCAAATTTAAAAAATTTTTCACCAGTTATATTTCCTCTATTAACTGTTCCTCTGATGCCGTCTGTTCCAAAATATTTATTTTTCATTTATTTTTAAAATTTTTTCAAAAACTAAGATTCCTTGTTTTACCTCTTTAACATTATGCACTCTAAAAATTTGCACTCCCTGAGATAATAAAAAAAGAACTGAGGCTAGTGTTCCTCCAATTCTCTCATTGCTATCATATAAACCAGAAATTTGATTTATAAACCGTTTTCTTGACGTTCCAATTAAAATAGGAAATCCTAAGCTATGAAACAAAGAAATATTAGAAATTAAAGTCAAATTATGTTTCAGATTTTTACCAAAACCAATACCTGGATCTAAAATTATTTTTTTATCCTTAAATTTATTTTTTATACTCTCCTCAAAGAAATCATAAATATCTAATAATACATTTTCATATTTTGGATTTAATTGCATTGTATTAGGTGTTCCTTGCATATGATGTAAAACTTTTGCAATATTAAATTTGTTTAAATTTATTAATGAATTTTTCTCAAAACTAAACCCTGATACATCATTTATAAGATCTGCACCATACTTAATGCTGTTTAACATTATTTTTGTCTTTCGCGTATCAATTGAAAGAGCAATTTTTTTATATCTCTTTTTAAATTTTTTTAAAACATTTTTAAGTCTCATCCATTCAATATTTTCTTCAACGGTTTTAGACCCTGGGCGAGTTGACTCTCCGCCTACATCTATTATCGATGCGCCATCTTTTATCATTTTTGTGATATGCTTAGAGGCCTCTCTTCCTTTATTAAATTTTCCTCCATCTGAAAAACTATCTGGGGTCATATTTAAAATTCCCATGATAGATGGGTATGAAAAGTTTATTTTGTATAAAAAATTTTTTCTTTTTGAAGTAATTTTTTTTAAGTCATTTCTTATCTTATTTTTTTCCTTGTTTTTAAGTTTGCTAATTTTTTTGAGATGAATGACCCGACTCGAAATTTTTTTCTTTTTTCTGGTGAATATTTCTAGATTGTCAAAAGCAATATATTTATTTCCACATAAAGGTAATGCCCTTTTTTTCTTAATTAATGAATAAGCATATTTGCCGTAATAAAAATTACACGCTCTAGTGTAATATTTTAACATTATTTACTATATTGCTGGTTTTGGCTTTAACCCAAGTGATCCTAATGCTGATGATGAAGACTTACCATCGTCGTTTTCTTCTTCTTTAAAAGATCTTGTTGGTTTTATATCTTTTAAAATTAAATCTCTTATTTCATCTCCAGATAGTGTCTCATATACAAGTAATGCTTTAGCAATTTTGTGTAAATCATCGATTTTTTCATTCAAGACTTTTTTTGCTCTTTCGTAGCCTTTATCTACAATTTTTTTTACTTCTTCATCAATTTTTTTCGCGGTCTCTTCAGACATATTTTGTTGTTTAGTAACTGATCTTCCAAGAAAAACTTCCTCTTCATTTTCCCCATAAGCTATGGTACCGAGTTCAGTACTCATTCCATATTTAGTTACCATATTTTTTGCCATCTTTGTTACCATATCTATATCTGACGAAGCACCTGATGTAACTTTGTCGTGACCAAAAATCAATTCTTCAGCTATTCTTCCCCCCATTGCAACAGCGATATCTGCATGCATTTTTTCTCTTGTAACTGAAAGCTGATCTCTCTCGGGAAGCCGCATCACCATACCTAAAGCTCTTCCTCTTGGGATAATTGTTGCTTTATGGATTGGATCTGAAGCCTTTTCGTTCAATGCTACTATAGCGTGACCACCTTCATGATAAGCTGTTAACTTTTTCTCATCCTCTGACATCACCATTGATCTTCTTTCAGCACCCATCATTACTTTATCTTTAGCCTCTTCTATATCCGACATAGTAACTACTCTTTTGTTTTTCCTTGCTGCAAGCAGAGCTGACTCATTAATAAGATTAGCTAAATCTGCGCCAGAAAATCCTGGCGTACCTCTAGCTACAGTTCTTAATTTAACGTCTGGGCCAGTATTAATTTTCTTAACATGGACTTTGAGAATAGCTTCTCTACCAATTATATCTGGATTTCCTACAACAACTTGTCTGTCAAATCTTCCTGGTCTTAATAAAGCTGGATCTAATACGTCTGGCCTGTTAGTTGCTGCAATTAAAATAATTCCCTCATTTGTGTCGAAGCCATCCATTTCCACTAGTAACTGATTTAAAGTTTGTTCTCTTTCATCATTTCCACCTCCTAAACCTGCTCCTCTACTTCTTCCAACTGCATCGATTTCATCAATAAAAATAATACAAGGAGAATGTTTTTTTCCTTGCTCGAACATATCTCTCACTCTTGAAGCGCCCACACCAACAAACATTTCAACAAAATCAGATCCTGATATGGAAAAGAAGGGAACATTAGCCTCTCCTGCAATTGCTTTTGCTAACAGTGTCTTACCTGTACCTGGAGGACCTATCAACAAAGCGCCCTTAGGAATTTTTCCTCCTAGTCGACTAAATTTTTTTGGGTCTTTCAAAAATTCTACAATTTCCTCTACTTCCTCTTTAGCTTCCTCAACTCCAGCTACATCATTGAATGTAACTTTTCCTTGAGCCTCGTTCAATAATTTTGCTTTGGATCTTCCAAAACCCATAGCTCCACCTTTGCCTCCTTGCATTTGTCGCATAAAAAATATCCAAACTCCGATTAATAATAACATTGGAAACCATGACAACAATATTCCTAATAAAGAAGGCATCTTATCTTCTTGTGGAGTAGCATTAATACTTACTCCATTAGATGAAAGCTTATCAACTAATTCTGGATAGTTTGGAGAAAAAGTTTTGAATGTTTTTCCATCAGCTAAGATACCAGAAATGTTATTTCCCTGAATTTGAACTTCAACAACTCTACCAGCCTCAACTTCGTTTAAAAAATTTGAGAATGGTAAGGTATCAGTATTTGAACTAACTTTATTTGGGTCCTGAAACATGTTAAATAGCCCCACAGATAGTAAGACTATAATGACCCACATTACTAAGTTTTTTACATTCATAAACTTCTAAATAGTTATTAAATTACAATAAACAAGTATATTTTAAATAATATTAAGTTG
>CACILM010000009.1 GCA_902587515.1 uncultured Pelagibacteraceae bacterium | reverse complement strand
TTTAATTTAATTGATTTTATTTTAGCGTTTAAAGCTTTCATAATATCATTGGTAATATCTAGCTTTTCGTCTGACAATATTATATTTTTTTTATCAATAACTAGTCTGATTTTTTTCTCCTGCATGTAATCTTCAATTAAAGGGTTTAAATTTTTTAATAATTCATTTCTTGCTTTTAATTTATCTTTACTCATTTTTTCTAAAAGGTTATTTCTCTCACTTTGTAAGGTAGACACTTTTTTTCTTAGTGCATTTACTTTTTTAACGTATTCCTCTTGAGAAATTACTTTTTTTTGCTGTATTATTTTCTTTTCTTCTTCCAGCAAAGATCTTTCTTTAGCATTTATAGAATCTATTCCGTCCTTTAATTTTTTTTGTAAGCTTTCTTGTGCTTTTTTACCTGCGATACTATTATTTAAAATCATTTTAAAATCTAAATAATAGGGCATATCTGCTATTAATTTAGTACTTAAAATTGAGAAAATTATAGAGAGGAATAATATTTTTATTTTTTCCATTAAAATGTTGTTCCAAGATTAAAATTAAAGCTTTCGGTCTTATCGGTATCTGCTTTTGATAAGTTTGTTGAAAAAACAAAAGATAATGGACCTATAGGTGAAAGCCAGCTTGCCGCAATACCAGTGGATGATCTTATTTCATTACTGTCATCAATTTCGTCAGCATAATCAACTCCCCAAACATTTCCAAAATCTAAAAATAATCCTACCTCTGTTCTATAAGACTCTGGAAGTAGATTTGGTAAGTTTGCTTCAAAATTTACTGCAGCTACATAATTACCGCCTATATGGTCAGATCCATCCACAGGACCAATCTTATTTCTCTCAAATCCACGTAGTCTCCGCGTACTAAGGCCCTTCCTCTTACTTATTCTTACATCATCGTCACCTATTCCATTTATCGCCGATAAATATATCTTTCCTGCTCCTACTACATCATCGGTAATTGATTTATATTTAGTTGCTTTAAAAGTGTTTGAAATAGCTTGTTTGTCAGCAATTATAGGAAACGATTGATCGAATGAAATTATAGAACCACTTGATGGCATGAACGCTCTATTTCTAGTATCTTGTCTTAAACCATAACTACCTAATAATTCAGAAAATGAACCACTTTGTTTTTTTAAATTTTCAGATGCCGAGTCGAAAGTTTTTAAATCATCGTGGCTTACCGAAATTCCTAAATTAGTATAAATATCTTTGAATTGCTCAAAGCTAGTGTTAACTCCTAAGGACAATAATGTATTTTCATACCCTTGATCGGGTTTATCGTTGTCTGTGCTAGCTAGAAAATAATTTACCGAATTGCCTAAAAAATTGTAATTTGGATCAGTATAATTTATTCTACCGCTTAAAGACTCCGAGTCGGTAGAAATGTTAAAATCTAATTTCTTTCCTTCTCCTAGCCAGTTATTTTCAGAAATATTTCCTTCAAAACTACCTCCTTCTGTTCCAATACCAGCACCAGCACTAATTTCACCCGTAGGCATCTCTTCGACACTAATATTTATTAATTTCAAATTAGATTGAGAACCCTCCAAAACTTCTGAATTTACATTTCTAAATATTCTTTTTGCTTTAAGTTTTGAAATTGATTTATTAAGATTTAATGATGTAAAAGGGTCTCCTTCATCAAGTAATAATTCAGCTCTAATTACGTTTTCATTAGTTACATTGTTTCCGGTAATATTAATTCTTTCAACCAATTCTCTTTTTCCCTCAAAAATATTAAATTTGATTGAAATGGTATTTTCTAAAACTTGTTCCTCTACATTATGTTCTACAAATTGTAAGTTATTTTTTTCTATAATTTCATCTATGTCTTCTAAAATTTCTTTGATTGCAAAAGGAGAGTAATATTTACCAATAAGTTTTTCATAAGATCTTTTTAATGGAAAAAACAATTCGTTGTTAAAAACTGGGTCAACATTTGTCGTAATTTTATCGATTGTATATCTTGTGCCAGCATCTATAGAATAAATTAAATCAATATTTTCTTCATTATTAATTTCTGCACTGTTAGAGTTAATAGCAACATCATAAAAACCAATAGATTTATAAAAATTTTTTAGAAGTCTTATATCTAAGTTTATTAAATTTTGATTGAAATTAGTGTTTGTTGAAATAAATTTCCAAAATTTATCTTCCTCACTTGCTATAATATCTCTAAGTTTTTTATCTTTTATTTTTTTGTTTCCAATAAACTTTATACTCGATATTTTAGTCTTTTTTCCTCGATCAATATCAATTAATAAATCAAAATTCTCATTATTAATTTGATTTACTTTAGTTTCAACTTTTGCAAAATTATACCCAGCAGATGAATATAATTTTTTAATTATTTCAATATCGTTCGCAAGATTAGATTTAATAAAAGAACTTTTTTCTTTTAATTTTAAATTTTTTCTAATTGCATCAGATATTTTTTTACTTGGTTCACCTCTTATTATTATTTGATTGATAATTGGATACTCTTTTAAATTTAAAGTTAAAATGTTATTTTTAACTTCTATATTAATATCTTCAAAAAAATTGGTTGAATTTAGATTGTTTATAATTTCATTAATTTTATTTTCATCAAAATCTTCTTTGATTTTAATTTTTCCGTAAAGAATTACTGTTTCATCACTTATACGTTTATTACCTTTAATTTCTACTTTGTTAATAATCTCAGCTTTTAAATTTAAATTAAAAAATATTAAAAGCACAAATAAAGAATAAGTTATATAATTTTTTTTAAAGAACATATTTTTTAGCTGTTTCTCTAGCCCATTTATCAATTTCTATTATATGGTTAATATTTTTAGGTTTTCTTATAGCATATTTTTTATAATTTCTATCGTTTAGAACGCTCATTATGATTTTATTAATCCTCAAAAATTGTAGTTTTTTATTGAGAAAATGATCAACTAATATTTCATTAGCTGCATTAATTATAATTGGGGTAGAGGGGTATTCTTGAACCTTTTTTTTCAACACTATTAGGGGAAAAATTTCTTTTTTTACTTTTCTAAATTTTAATCCTTTAACAATTTTATCTAAGAAGTTTTGTTTTTTATTTTTATAAAATTTATCAATGTTTATATTTTTATTAAAGATTGCATTTGCTAGTGGAATTATCATTGAATTGTCATGATACATAAATTTAACTAAACCATTTTGGAATTCAATTATTGCATGCACTAGTGAGTCTGGATGAATTAGTATATCAATTTTTTTATTTGAAATATTAAAAAGCTTTTGAGCCTCTATTAATTCTAGAATCTTGTTCATTAATGTAGATGAGTCTATAGAAATTTTTTTACCCATTTTCCATTTAGGATGTTTTAAAGCGTCAGCTGGTTTTATTTTTTTTAAATACTTTTTTTTGATATTTAAAAAAGGCCCACCAGATGCAGTGATATATATTTTTTTAATTTCATCTAGCGTATGATCTTTAAGTAAATTTAAAATTGAATAATGTTCTGAGTCAATTGGAATAATTGCAGTTTTGTTTTTAGTCGCTGCTTTTTTTATTAAGTCCCAACCACATATAATTGATTCTTTGTTAGCAATTAAAATTTTTCTACTTTTTTTAGTAAATAGTATTGTAGGCTCCAATCCAGCTATTCCTGGGATGGCTGAAATTGTGATATCTGAGATTTTTTGGAGATTAAGTAAGTTATAATTGTTTAAAATTTTAATTTTTTTCTTCTTGAATTTGTCGTGAACTTTTTTGTAAATTTTTTTATCGTTAATAACAAAAATATTCGGATTGTATTTTTTTATTTGGTTGCAAATCATATTAAAATTTTTATTAGCTGCAAGAAGGTAAATCTTAAAATTATTTTTTTTTTTGTCTATAATTTTAAAAGTATTCGATCCAATTGAACCAGTAGAGCCAAGAATTGAAATTAATTTTTTCATTAAAAAAATAAAATAAGTGTTGCAAATCCAAAAGGTATTCCAAAAAATACTCCATCTAATCTATCAAGTATTCCTCCATGTCCTGGTAATAAATTACCAGTATCTTTTAATTTCGCTTTTCTTTTAAGATACGAAAAAAAAAGATCTCCCAATTGACAGAAGAATGACGTCAGTAAGCCGGTAAAAATAATTGAAAAATTAAAAATATTTGTCTTATAATAAATTAAACCAGACATAAATGTACAAGTGAGAACAAAGGATCCTAAGGCTCCTGCAATTGTTTTATTAGGACTGATTTTTGTTAATTTAGGTCCTTTTAAAATTTTTCCAAATAAATATCCTCCTATATCTGAAGAGATACATCCAATAAGTAAGATCAATAAAATAAATTTTGATTGTTGAAAATTATACAAAATAAAAAAAGAGATTGAAAAAATACTAACATAAAAAATAAAGATAGAATTTAAGAAAAAAAAGTTAAGTTTATTCTTAATTATTCTGTTTGTTAAGTTTAAAAATTCTATAGCTGATAAAGTTCCCATGATTAATAAAATTGCAGTCATAATATGTAACGAGTTGAACATAAGAAAAATCAGTAAAATCAAAAATGCTGATGTGATAATTCTTTTTTTTAAGACATTTTCTCTCATATTCCCCCGAAATTTCTTTTACTTCTTTTATAGTTTTCTATAACTTTTCTTAAATCAGAATTATTGAAATCAGGCCATAATTTTTTTAGAAAATACAACTCTGCATAAGCCAACTGCCATAACATGAAATTACTCAGTCTTTGGTGTCCTCCTGTTCTTATTAATATATCTGGATCAGGCATATTTTTAGTAAAAAGATTTTTTTCGAAATTTTTAATATTGAATTTTTTTGTTTTTCTAATGGCTCTTATAATTTCATTTTTTGAACCATAATTTATTGCTAAATTTACAACTATTCTTTTATTATTTTTTGTGAGAAAAACTGTTTTTTTAATGGTAGATTTTATATTAACAGGCAGTTTATTCAATTCACCTAATATTTTTATTTTGATACCCTGATTTTGAATATTTTTAATTTCTTTTGCAAAGTAGTTTTGAATTAATTTGAATAAAAAACTTACCTCTTTTTTTGGTCTTTTCCAATTCTCTGATGAAAACACATAAAAAGTTAAAACAGGAACTTTAAGTTTAATGCAATTTTTTACTACTTTTTTTACTGTCTCTACTCCTTTAAAGTGACCAAAATTTCTAGTCTTTTTTTTTCTTTTTCCCCACCTTCCATTGCCATCCATTATAAAGGCAATATGGTTGAGCTTGTTCATATTTGGATTATCTCTTTTTCTTTATCGTTTGTTATCTTTTCTATTTTTTCAATACTTGTGTCTGTAAGTTTTTGAATTATTTTTTCAAAATTTTTATATTGGTCTTCTGAAATATTTTTATCTTTAAGTTTTTTTTTTAATTCTTCGTTAGCCTCTCTTCTAATATTTCTAATTGATACTTTGGCTTTTTCACTCATATTTTTTAATATTTTTATTAAATCTTTTCTTCTTTCTTCAGTCAGATCAGGTATTCTCAATCTTATAATTTGACCATCAACTTGTGGATTAATACCAAGGTCAGATTTTTGTATTGCAGACTCAACTAAAGCTATATTTGATTTATCCCAAATTTGCACAGATATTAAACGCGCTTCAGGAACACTTACAGTCGCCAATTGTTCAATTGGCATCATTTGACCATAGCAATCGACTTTAATCGTATCTAACATATTAGTATTTGCTCTTCCTGTTCTAAGAGTTGAAATATCTTTCATAAAAGATTTGATGCTTTTATCCATTTTTGAAGAATAGCTATTCTGATTAAACTCTGAACTCATTTATCCTAAATACCCTCTCCGACTTTATACCTTATATAATCAACTATTTTTATTTCCGAAACATCTGAGTTTTCTTTTAATATATCCCTAACAGTTTTTTTAGTGTCCATTATCCAAATTTGATTTAGAAGTGAGTTATCATTTGTAAATTTTGAAATTTTACCTTTAGAAATCTTTTCTGCTATCTCTTTTGGTTTTCCTGAATTTATTACTTCAGCTTGAATAATTTCTAATTCTTTATCAACAATTTTTTTATCTATTCCATCTTTATCTATAGCTAAGGGATTCAGCGCAGCAATATGCATTGCTATTTTAGATCCTAGATCATCAGATTTAGATTTTTCAAAGTTTTCTAATTTTACCACTGAAATTATTTTACCAATATTTTTTTCAATAGCTGAATGAACATAAAAGAAGTTTTTTCCAGACGAGTTATCAAAAAAATTTGTTCTTCTAATTGTAATTTTTTCTCCTATTTTAGAAATTAAATTTATTAAAGAGTCTTTTACTAGTTCACCGCTCGACATTTTTGAATTGTTCAGTTTTTCTAAATCACCTTTATTTTCAAAATTCAAAATTGATAATTCTTTACAAAAATTTATAAATTCTTTATTTTTTGCAACGAAATCAGTTTCGCTATTAATTTCTATAATGGCTATTTCTCCTTTTTCCTCCTTTACTAATGCCAATCCCTCGCTTGCAGTTCTTGACATCTTATTAGAAGCTTTTGCTATCCCTTTTTTTCTTAAAAATTCAATTGATTTTTCTATATCGTTACCGTTTTCTTCAAGGGCAACTTTGCAATCCTTAAATCCTACCCCAGTGATTTCTCTTAATTTTTTTATGTTGTCTAATAAATTTTTATTTGGCATGGATAAATAATTTTTGGAAATTATTTTTTTTTATTTATTAACTTTTTATTTTTTTCTTCTTTAGTATTTTTTTCTTTGTCCTCTGAACTGGTAATAAACTTCTCAGCATCCTTAATTGTATTTTTAAGTAGATCGCAATAAAGATTGATCGATCTTCTTGCGTCATCATTTCCAGGAATTGGGAAATCTATTCCAGTTGGATCAGAATTAGTATCTAAAATTCCAATAATTGGAATGCTAAGTTTTTTTGCTTCTGCAACTGCTAGCGACTCTATATTTGTGTCTATAATAAAAATTAGATCTGGAGTTTTTTTCATTTCAGCAATCCCCCCGAGTGATCTTTGGAGTTTTTCTTTTTCTTTACTAAATTTTAATATTTCCTTTTTTGTAAACCCAAGGTTTTCCTTAGATAATTGATCTTCTAATTTTTTTAATCTTTTTATAGAATTTTGAATAGTGTTCCAGTTAGTGAGCATTCCACCAAGCCATCTATAATTTACATAAAACTGGCCGGTATCTTTTGCTAACTCACTTACTTGTTCTGAAGCTTGTTTTTTTGTAGAAACAATTAATAATTTACCACCCGATGAAATAACATTGTGAACTTTAACTAATGCGTTTTTAAGAAAATCAACTGTTTGAGTTAAATCAATTATATGAATAGAGTTTTTTTCACCAAAAATGTATTTTTTCATTTTTGGGTTCCATCTTAGAGTTTTATGCCCAAGATGCACTCCTGCTTCTAAAAGTTGTTTGATGTCTATTTTTGGTACGTTCATTTTTTTCCGGTTAATCCACCACAGTAATTCCAAATTTGGACCGGTAGGGCATTGCCCTTGTAACTGTGTGCGAAATAAGACACTGATATATAGAAACTTGAAAAAAAATCAACACTCTAAACGATTATTTTTAACACGTATTCCTTATCTTTTAGAATTTTAAAATGGTTTAAATCAAATTTTCTTGTATTTTTAAGTGAATATAGCGCTTTTTGGTTTTTTTTATTAATTATAAGATTTATTGATGTGTTTCCATTGTCCGATAAAATTTCTTTTATATCGTTAAGCTTAAAGTCCTCTTTTAATTCAATAGTCACTTTGGAGTAAGGCTCTTTTAAAAGTTGATCAAGAGGAATTATTTTTTTTACGTTAATTCTTTTCTTTGCTATGTCTCCATTAACTTTTTCCTTTTGTAATGTGAGAACAAAAGACTCGGACTCCTTCAATTTTTCTCTATTATTAATTAATATTTCAGAAAATAAAAATAGTTCAAACTCTTTTATTTTATCACTAAATTTTATTATCGCATAAGGAGTGCCTTTGGCACTTTTTTTTTCTTGTATTGACATTATTGTGCCAGCTACTAAACCCTCATTTTTTTCTTTATTAAGGAACTGATCAAAAGAAATAATCTCTAATTGATTAAAAATTTCCTCAAATTCACTTAGAGGATGGTTAGATATATAAAAACCTAATGACTTAAATTCCTCTGATAAAAGTTCCTTTTGTTTCCATTGGGGCGATGAAATGAATTCAAATACATTCTCTTGATTGTCGCTATTTCCAAATAGGCTGGTTTGATTATTTGCTTTATCATCATTTATATTTTTAATTTGTTGAATAATTTTTGGAATAGAATTATAAATTTTTCCTCTATCATTATCTAGCTCATCGAACGCTCCAGCTTTAGTTAAGCCCTCTAATTGCAATTTATTAACATCTCTTGCATTAACTCTATTTATGAAATTTGAAAATGATTTAAATTTTCCATTTTTATCTCTTTCCTTTAAAATGTTAGAAATAGCTTCAAATCCAACATTTTTAATGGCTCCCAAACCATAAAAAATTTTTCCATCCATAGCTTTAAACTCTGCAAAACAGGAATTTATTGAAGGTCTAATAATTTCAACTTTTAACCTTTTTAATTCTTCAACGAATTCTCTTAATTTAGATGTATTTGTGAGTTCAGTAGTCATTGTAGCTGCAATAAAATCTTCATTATGGTATGTTTTCAAATACGCTGTCTGGTAGGCGATGAGCGCGTACGCAGCAGCATGGCTTTTATTAAATCCATATTGAGCAAATGGTTCAATTTTAGTAAAAACAAAATTGGCAACGTCTCTTGCAATTCCATTTTTTATAGCACCGTTAATAAATCTTTCTTTTTGCTTGTCCAATTCAGCTTTTTTCTTTTTACCCATCGCGCGTCTTAGTATGTCTGCTTCTCCGGCTGTAAATCCTGCTAACGTTTGTGCGATCTGCATCACTTGTTCTTGATAGATAATAATACCATAAGTGGATTTGAGAATATTTTTTAAACTAGGGTGAATATAATCTGGTTCTCTTAAACCATTTTTACATTCGTTGTAAATAGGAATGTTACTCATTGGCCCTGGACGGTAAAGCGCGACTAAAGCTATTATGTCGTCAAATCTATTAGGCTTCATTTGCTTTATTGCTTCCCTCATTCCAGCACTTTCTAATTGAAAGAGACCAGTAGTTTCTCCAGTTGATAGTAATGAAAAAACTTTTTTATCGTTTTGATCTATTTTGCTTATATTAAGATCTATATTTTTAGCTTTTAATCTTTTCAATGTTTTATCTATAACTGTTAATGTTTTTAATCCTAATAAATCAAATTTTACCAGACCAGCATTTTCAGATGAGTACATGTCATATTGAGTAGAAGGAAGAATTAAATTAGAGTTATGATCTATATATAATGGAAATTGTTCCGCTAATCTATCTCCAGCAATTACTACACCCGCCGCATGTGTTGCCATATTTCTATTAAGACCTTCAAGTTTTAAAGATAATTCTAAAAGTTTTTTTACTTTTGGATTTTTTTTTACCTCATCTTTAAAGCGAGGTTCTCGGTCAATTGACTCTTGTAAGGTAAGAGGTCGGGATGGATCAAAAGGAACCATTTTGCATAGTCTATCTACATGACCATAAGATAAACCTAAAACTCTTCCAACATCCCTGAGTGCCATTCTAGCTTTAAGTTTTCCAAAAGTGATTATATGGGCTACCCCATCTTTATACTTACCTTTTAAATATTCGAAAACTTTATCTCTCTTTTCTTCGCAGAAATCTATGTCAAAATCAGGCATTGAAATTCTATCTGGATTAAGAAATCTTTCAAAAATTAAATCATATTCAATTGGATCAAGATCTGTAATATCTAAACAATATGCTACAAGAGAGCCAGCTCCAGATCCTCTGCCTGGGCCTACCGGTATGGAATTTTTTTTTGCCCATTTGATATAATCTGAAACAATTAGAAAATAACTCGCATAATCCATTGAATTAATAATATTTATTTCATGCTGCAATCTATCTTTGTACTCCCTGATCAGTTTGTCTTGAGATTTTGATAGATTTTTTTTAATAATAAAATTTTTAAATCTTTTTTCTAAACCTTCTTTTGCTTGTTTTACAAGTTCCTCTTCTGCTGTATTACTTTCTGAGTGAGAGACAGAGGGTAAAATAGGTTTAGATTTTTTTGGTTTAAAATTAAATCTTAAATGAAAATTGTAGTTATTTTCTAAGGCTTCAGGAATATCATAATATAATTTTTTAATATCATCATTTTTTTTTAAAAAATGTTGATCACTTAATTTGAATCTATTTTTATCATCAATAAAATTTTTTTCTCCTATACATTTAAGAGCATCATGAGCTTCGAACATTTCTTTGTTAAGATAAAAAACCTCTTGAGTTGCTATTAAGGGAATATTAAATGACTTTGAGTGATTCAGAATAAAATTTTCAAAATTTGTTTCCTCGTTTTCTTTATGTCGCTGAATTTCAAAATATATTCTATTTTTGAAATTTTTTTTCAATAAGGTAATTATATTATTTAATTGCTTTATCTTATTTGCTTGAAACAATTTCCCGAAAAAATCTCTATAATTTCCTGTAAGTAAAATTAAGTCAAAATTGTTTTTAATTAGATCTTCAATTTCACAAACCGGGTCTTCAGTTTCCTTGCTATTTAAATAACTAAGTGAAGATAGTTTTGTTAAATTTTTGTAACCTTGTTCAGTTTTTGCGTATAATGTTACCTTACCAAAAATATTTTGACTTTTTAAATTAATTTGAGTTCCAATAATTGGCTGCGTTCCAACTTTTGACAATTTTTCAGAAAATTCTAGTGCTCCACATAAGTTAAAACTATCTGCTAAACCTAATGATTTAATTCTATTATTCTTACAATATAACGCTAAATCGTCAATTTTGATTGCGCCTTCACAAATTGAATATTGAGTATGAATTTTGATGTTATTAAAAGATTTTTCATTTGGAAGCATTGACACGTTTTATATTACCATCAGAAATAAACAACTTGTAATCAGCCCTGTTAGCAAGTTCTCTATTATGAGTTGCAAAAATAATTGTTTTTTTCAGTTTTTTTAATTTTAAAAAAAGAGAAAAAATTTCTCTTGAAGTTTTAAAATCTAAATTTCCAGTAGGTTCATCAGCTAGAATTATCTTTGTATCTGATATTAAAGCTCTAGCGATAGCAACTCTTTGCTGTTCACCGCCAGAAAGTTCATTAGGAAAATGATTTGACCTATTGGAGATTTTAACAGACTTCAACAATTTTTTTGCTTTTTCAGAAGCCAAATTTATTGTTTCACCATTTATAATTAAAGGCATCATTATATTTTCAATAGCAGTAAAGTCAGTCAACAAATTATTATCTTGAAATATTATCGAGACATTTTTTCTTCTCAATTTATCCTTTTGCACATCTGATAGACTTTTAGTATCTTCTTTATTAATTATGATTTGACCTTTTGAAGGCTCATCTAATAGAGCCAATAAATGAAGTAAAGATGATTTTCCTGAACCAGATGGGCCAACCAATGCTACTAGTTCTCCTTCTTTTAATTTTAAATTAAAATTATTAAATAGAGTTACTAGACCATTTATATGATCATAACTTTTTTTTAGATTATTAATTTCTATTATAAATTTATTCATATCTTAAAGCTCTAAATGTGCTCATTTTGGATATTTTCGCAGCAGGTATATACGAAGCGATTGCTGAAATTAAAAGTGAGATTATAAAGATAATAATAATTGAGCTTGTGTTAATTTCACTCGGTAGTTTGTCCAAAAAATAAATATCCGAAGGAAAAATTTCAAAATTAAAAACAGAGGATAAAAATATTCTTAATTTTTCAATATTTATGGAAAATAAGACTCCTAAAATTACTCCTGAAACTGTAGCAAAAAAACCTATTGTTAAACCCGTTAAAAAAAAAACTTTCTTAATAGACTTGTTGCTTAAGCCTAAAGTTTTTAAAATTGCTATTTCTTTAGTTTTATTTTTAATCAGTATTGTCAAACCTGAAATGATATTAAAAGCTGCTACTATCACAATTAATGTGAGAATAATGAACATTACATTTCTCTCTACTTTCAAAGCACTAAAAAGTGATCTGTTTAAATCAGACCAGGTGTAAACAAAGTAATTTTGATTAATTTTTTGAATTTTCTTTTTTAAAGAATTTGCTTTAAGAGGATCATCTAAATATATTTCTATATTTTGATCGTTTTTTTCCTTGTTAAAAATTGATAGTGAGTCTTCAATGTTCAAAAAAACAATATTTTTATCAAATTCTAAAAATCCAGTGTTAAAGATACCGGTAACTTTAAAATTTTCCTGTTTTGGAATACTTCCTAGTGGTGTTGTAACAAAAGCTGATGACATTAAACTGATAGAGTCACCAACTTTTAAGTTTAAATCAAATGCAAGCTCTGTCCCCAGAAACACAGTATTTGAACCAAAATCTCCAAGATTACCTTTTGCTAAATATTCTTTAAAAAATTTAGAAATATTTTTTTCATTTTTGTCAATTCCCTTAAACAAAACACCCTTTGTATTGTTTTTGCTAATAACAATACCTTCACCAGTGTAAGATCTATTTAAATTAATTTCTTTAAAATTTTTTTTTAAATTAAAAATGAAATTATCACTAATATCATAACTGTTAGGCTGAATAACAATATGAGGGTTAAGACCTAAAATTTTATTTGTAAGATCAGTTTTAAATCCATTCATAACTGACATTACAATTATTAAAATTGCAACGCCTATCATGATTCCTAAAAATGAAAAAATAGATATAATTTTCAAAAAACCCTCTTTTTTTTTGGGTCTTAGATTTCTTAATGAAATAAGTCTCTCAGCTTTAGTAAACAATGTGTTATGTGTTTAGTTTTAATGTTATATTTTCAAGACTTAAGATTTCACTTTTTGAGTTTAATTCTTTAAATTCAAAATTATCACCTTCAGATTTAGAACCGATGATTATTTGATGCGGAACTCCAATTAAGTCGTGTTTTTTAAATTTATTAGACATATTTTCATCAACATCATCCAACAATACGTCAATATTTTGTTTTTTAAGTGCATTATAAATTTTTTCTGCTTTTTCCAAGTTTTCTTTATTATTTTTGCTGATACTAGGTATAATCACTGCATCAAAAGGTGTTACTGATTTGGGCCATTTCATAATATTGTTATTATATTTCGCCTCGATAATAGCTCCGACTAATCTTGAAACTCCTATTCCATAAGATCCCATTTTTACAGAAATTTTTTTTCCACTTTTATCATCAATTGAACAATTCATTGGATTCGAGTATTTGTCACTAAAATAAAAAATGTGACCTACTTCAATTCCTTTTGTAATAATTTGATTTTCTTTTTTTACTAATTTATTAAAATCCTCTTTTTTATATTTTTCATCTGTTACTGCGTAAAATTTGGAAAAATCATCTCGAATTTTTTGTAGTGAGAAATCATCAAATTTGTATTTATTAGGATCTATTTCAAAAATATTTTTATCAGCATAAATATCGCTCTCGCCTGTTTCAGCAAGTATTATGAATTCATGAGAGAGATCTCCTCCAATAGGACCAGTATCTGCTGCCATAGGTATTGCTTTTAAATCTAATCTATTGAATGTTTTTAAATAAGAATAAAACATCTTATTGTAAGATTTTTTAGCTTCTTCATCAGACAAATCAAAAGAATATGCATCTTTCATATAAAATTCTTTACATCTCATAACTCCAAATCTAGGTCTTATTTCATCTCTAAATTTCCATTGAATATGATACAGAAGTTGAGGAAGTGATTTATAAGATTTTACACTTGACCTGAAAACATCTGTAATAAGTTCTTCGTTAGTTGGGCCATATAGCATTTCTCTACCTTGGCGATCTTTAATTCTTAACATCTCATCACCATAGTCATCATACCTACCACTTTCTTTCCATATTTCAGATGATTGAATAGTTGGCATTAACATTTCTTGCGCTCCTATAGAGTTTTGCTCTTCTCTTACAATCTGCTCTATTTTTTTCATTACTTTAAAACCTAATGGCAACCAGGAGTAAATACCTGCAGAAGATTGTTTAATCATTCCGGTTCTTAGCATTAGCTGGTGTGACTTAATTTTAGCTTCTGTAGGAAGATCTTTTGTAATTGGAATAAATAGCTTTGAAAGATACATTATTGTAAAAAATTTCGTAAATTTAACAAATCAATTTCTACCAGATAATATATTACTAAAAAAATTATAGAAGTAATTAATGTAGTTATTAAAAACTTTTTTCCTATTTTAGGATTTTTCGGGGCTCCAGGATCCATTCCGCCGATTTTTTCCTTAAAAACTTCTTTATTTGATTGAATTCCAATTGGTAACACTGAAAAAAAAATGATCCACCAAATCATTACATAAACGATTATAGATCCTGTAATCCCCATTAAATCCTAGCAATATTAATATTAGTATAAGGTTTTTTTCCAGTTTTTTCTCTTACTATTCTTCTACAATTTTGTTTAAGAGTTTCGATTAAATTTTGTTGTTGTTTTTTATTATCCATAGAAAAAGTTTTGCAAATATTCATAATTTCATCTTCCATGTCAAAAATAAAAGTATCGTCTTCATTTTTTTCAGGAATTCCCTTATAGGAAATTACTGGTTTCTTTAAGTTTCCGTTATTTGATACAATTAAAGTAATTTCTAAATATCCATTGGCTGATAAATTTTTTCTATCTTTTATAGATTGAGAGTTTGTATCAACGCTTATGTTACCATCGAGATATATCTTTCCTGAGGGTGCTTTATCAATTATTTCTGGTTTATTTCCAGGAAGTATTTTAATTATATCCCCATTTTCA
The DNA here is from genome assembly GCA_902587515.1 of uncultured Pelagibacteraceae bacterium. Lineage (GTDB taxonomy): Bacteria > Pseudomonadota > Alphaproteobacteria > Pelagibacterales > Pelagibacteraceae > Pelagilacustribacter. The sequence continues at coordinate 1,728 of CACILM010000009.1, read as the reverse complement.
ATTAATAAAGTTTTTGGAATTTGCATTTCTTTAGCAAATGAAACGTGTTCAGCCATATGACGATGCTCTCCATGAACTGGTATTACACACTGTGGTTTTGCCCAATTGTACATATCTTTCAGATCGTCTCTATTAGGATGCCCAGAAACATGAACAAAAGCGTTCTCTTCACTTATCATTTCTATTTTATTTCTTACTATCAAGTTCTGCAAATGATACAATTTTTTTTCATTTCCTGGTATAATTTTCGACGAAAAGATTACACAATCTCCGCTTTCTAAAAACACATCAGGGTGAACTCCATTAATTATTCTTGTCATCGCTCCCATAGGTTCTCCTTGACTGCCAGTAGCTAGGTATAAAATTTTATTTTTCGCTACTTTTTTTGCATCTCTAGGTTCTAAAGGTTCTATAAGTCCCTGGAGATAACCACATTTTCTTGCTGCTTTATAAATTCTTTGCATAGATCTCCCTACTAAACAAATATTTCTTTCAGTTTTTTTGGCACAATAAAAAACAGACTCCATTCTTGCTACATTTGAAGCAAAAGAAGTGACAAGAATTCTATTTGTTTTTATTTCCATAATTCTCAACAAACTATCTCTAACATCTGACTCTGAGCCAGCTCTTCCTGGGCTAAAAATATTTGTGGAATCACATATCATTGCTGATACTCCGCTATTTCCAATAGACTTTATTTTTTTTTCATCAATTTGACCGCCAATGAGTGGATTTGGATCAATTTTCCAATCTCCGGTGTGTAAAACAGTCCCTAATGGAGTTTTAATACTTAATCCATTAGGCTCTAAAATAGAATGCGTTAAAGTAACAAAATCAATTTCGAAACTTCCAAGTTTTATTTTACCATTTAAAGGAACCACTTCTAAATATGATGAAATATCAATTTTTTTTTCTTTAAATTTTTCAAGAATTAGAGCAGCGGTAAAAGGTGTAGCATACATTTTACATTTTAGACTTGGCCATAAATGAGCAACTGCACCTATGTGATCCTCGTGTGCATGTGTTAGGATAATTCCTAGCAAATCCTCTCTCTTATCAATGATGAATCCTGCATCAGGGATTATAAGATCAATTCCAGGCACAGAATCATCTGCAAAAGATACACCCATATCTACAATAATCCATTTTTCATTATCATCTTTACCGTAGGCATATAAATTCATATTGCCGCCTATTTCTCCTGATCCTCCTAAAGGACAAAAAAGTAATTTTTCTTTACTCATAAAAATTTCCTATAAACTTTTGAAACTCCTTTGATTGTAATATTTTGATCAACAATAGTTCTTCTTTTTATAATCTTTTTAAATAGATTTGCGTATCCTCCGGTAAGAATAATTTTATAATTCATTTTCCAATTTTTTGTTATTTTGTTAATTATATTATTTATCAATCCCTCATAACCCCAAATAAAACCAGCATTTAGTGCGTCTTCGGTATTTTTTCCATAACTCTTTTGTTGATTTTTCAAATCAAACATTGGAAGTAAGGCTGTAGACTGACTTAAATTTTTAATAGATAATTTAATACCTGGAGCTATAACTCCACCTTCATATATTCCATTTTTCACAATATCAAAAGTCGTCGCAGTTCCAAAATCGATGATTAAACAATTTTTAAATTCTTTACCTTTGATAGAATTAACAATTCTATCTGAACCCAGTTGCTTAAAATTTTTTATGTTTATTTTAATCATTTTCTTTAAATTAA
>CACILM010000008.1 GCA_902587515.1 uncultured Pelagibacteraceae bacterium | reverse complement strand
GGACTCTTTAGGCAATAAAGCAAATAAAAAGATTATCGGGATAAAGATAGCACCTTTAAATGATGAAATTAATAGAGAAAGATTAGGCCCAGCAACCGCTTTGTTTTATGCTTTTAAAGAGACTTGGTTTGTAGTTGATGCTTCATGGAATTTTATTATTTCAATGTTTAAAGGCACAGGAGACACCACTCAACTTGGCGGCCCTATAAAAATAGCTAAAATAACTGGTCAGGTTGCAAAAATGGGTTTTATAGCCTTTCTAAGCATCATGGCTTACATATCGATTAGCCTAGGATTTATTAATTTGTTGCCTATTCCTATGTTAGATGGAGGACACTTAATGTTTTATGCTTTTGAAAAGGTTTTAGGCAGACCTCTAACTCAAAAGACCCAAGAAGGATTTTTTCGAATCGGTCTTTTTTTGCTACTTTCTTTAATGTTTTTTACAACATTTAATGATTTAAGAGATTTAGGCTTATTTTAAGCCATTTTTTTATTCAAAAAAGTCAATAAAATCAACGATTTTTGACCACACAATATATTGTGTTGATATTTACGTGAAACACCAAAAAAATGTTGATTTTATTGGATTTTTATAGAGATTAGAAAATAACTAAGGGGCACAAATGAATAAAAAACAACTAGTAGCAAAAATATCGTCCACACTGGGTCAAAGCAAAGCTGATGCTGAGAGAACTTTTGATTCAATAACGACTATTATTTTAGATGCTTTAAAGAATGACGATACTGTAAAAATAGCTGGTTTTGGTACTTATAAAGTAGCAAAAAGAAAAGCTAGGGTAGGAAGAAACCCTCGAACAGGAGAGTCTATTCAAATTGCTGCATCTCAGAAAGTTAAGTTTTTACCAGCTAAAAGCTTAAAAGAAATGTTTAACCGATAAACGTTTTATTTAGCCCTTATTTGAGATTATCAAATAAGGGCTAACTACTTGCAAAAACTGCATAGCTCAAATTAAGACAATTCAATTCTTTTTCAATAGTTAAAACCCTATAACGCACGCTTAACAAGGGAGTTAGTTATGAAAAAATACTTAGGATACTTTCTAGCAGGTACAGCCATTTATAGATTGGATAATATCACCTGGTTTAATGCCTGCCTCTTCAGCAGGACTTTCCACTTGAACCTCTTGTATTTGAGCAGGAGTAAAATCTTTTCCGGCGAACATGTAGATGAATGCAAAAATAAATATTGCTAATAAAAAATTTGCAAAAGGTCCAGCCGCTACTATTATTGATCTTTGATATAAAGGTTTGACTACAAATAATTTTTCTTGATCTTCTTTGCTATATTTTTTTAACAATTCCTCTTGCTCTGCTTGACTAAAAACATTTCTATCACCAAAAAATTTTACATATCCGCCAAGAGGAATTGCGCAAAATTTCCATCTTGTTCCAGATTTGTCATTAAAGCCAAATATTTCTTTACCAAATCCTATTGAAAAATCTGTGACACCTACTCCATACTTCTTAGCATAGTAATAATGGCCATATTCATGAATAAATACTACAACTGTAAGTAGTATTATAAACGGTATGATAAAAGATATTAAAATTTCCACTCGTTTACCTTACTAAAAAGAAAGTTTCTAAAAGCCATAAGTCTTGCATTATTTTTTAGAGAAGATGGATAAACAAAATGTGTTTCGGTCGGCTTGCCAGGTTCGTTTGGTAAAACTTTGGAGATACCACTAATATTATGAGCTATGTAATCTGGAAGCGCAGCCAAACCAACGCCGCTTTGAACAGCTAATAACAGGCCGTAAACGCTATTTACTTTCATCAAAGATCTTCTTTTCTTTCCATCTTTTGAACCAACCTTCAATACCCAATCAGGATTATAAACAGGAGAAGGAGCTCCTTTACCATAAGTAATAAATTTGTGTTTATCTAAATCTTTAAGCGTTTTTGGATAACCGTTTTTTTCTAAATATTCATTTGAACCATATATGTGATAATTGAAGTCTACGAATTTTTTCTGTATTAAATTTAATTGTTTTGGTCGTCTCATTCTGATGGCTACATCAGCTTCTCGAGTTGCTAAATCGAGCTCTCGGTCGTCGAAAATTAATTCAATTTCTATACCTGGATGAAGATCCATGAATTCTTTTATTCTAGGTGTAAGCCAAGTAGTTCCAAAACTTACAACGGTAGTTACAATAAGTTTTCCGTTTAGTTTATCTTTGTGACCGCTTAAGTTTGACTCAACATCTTTCAATTTGGATATAACCTCGTGGGCTGATTTAAAAAGATACTCACCATTTTCGGTAAGCACTAAACCTCTAGCATGACGCTCAAATAATTGGACCTTTAAATCGGCTTCTAAACCTTGAATTTGGCGGCTAATTGCTGATTGGCTTAAGTTTAATATTGTAGATGCTTTAGTAAAGCTCGATGCCTCAGCAACAGTATGAAAAATTTTTAATTTATCCCAATCCATTATTTATTGATTATAGTTTATTTATTTGGATTTACTATAGCTCTTCCAGAAAACTCGCCTTTTAAAAGCATAGGATAAGTATCTAAAAGTTCAGAAAACGAGAGCTCTTTAGTAAATGATTGAACTTTTGAAAAATCAATCAATTTCGCTGCTTCGCCCCAAACAAACTCTCTTCTTTTTATTGAGGAGCCAGACGAATCGATGCCCCACAATTTAACGCCCCTTATAATAAAAGGCATAACACTAGTATTAATTTTTATTCCCCCTGCGTTTCCACACGCAGCAACAATTCCTCCAGGTTTTGTTTGCGCAAATATTTTTGTTAAGGCAGCACCTCCTACAGTGTCAACAACTCCGTCCCAAACTCCTTTTTCTAGAAGTTTACTTTCTCCATCAAATTCTTTTCTGTCTATAATGTTTTTCGCACCTAAACCTTTTAGATAATCATTTTTATCTTTTTTTCCTGTTACAGCATGAACACTATATCCCATTTTAGATAAAATCATTACGGCAATACTTCCAACGCCACCCGTAGCGCCAGTTACCAAAACATCTTTTACTTTTTCACCTAACAACAATTCCTCTTTAGCTTTGACCGCAAAAGAACACAATAGAGCTGTAAATCCTGCTGTGCCGAGCATCATAGATTTATGAGAGTCTAAATCTTTTGGTATTTTAATTAAAAAGTTAGCGTCAACTTTAGCGTACTGAGCAAAACCACCAAAGAAAGCTTCTCCTACCCTAAAACCAGTTAAAATTACTTTATCGTCTTTTTTAAATTTATTATCTTCACTTTCAACTACGGTGCCTGAAAAATCTATACCTGGAACGAAAGGAAATTTTCTTACAATTTTGCCTCCATTATTTAAAATTAATGCATCTTTATAATTAAGACTTGAATAATCTATTTTGACTAAAACATTTCCATCTTTAAGATGGCTTGTGTCGATTTCTTTAATTTCTCTTGTAAATTTTTCGTTTTGATTATCTATGACTACGGCTTTAAATTTTTGAGACATTTATTTTTTAATATATCTTAAATATCTATTTTGAATACCTAAGTCTTCTCTGAAAGAACCTAAAAAATAGTTAGTAACTGTTGTTGCTCTCTCCTTTTTAACGCCTCTCATGGTCATACATTGATGAGCAGCATCAATGGTAACTGCAACTCCTTTCGCGTCTAATGAATTCATTAAAGTTTTAGCGATCTGCATTGTTAGTCTTTCTTGAGTTTGAAGTCTTTTGGAAAATATTTCTACCGTTCTCGCTAATTTACTTAAACCCACAACTTTTTTGTTAGGAATATAAGCTACATGCGCTACTCCAATTATAGGTGCCATATGATGCTCACAATGACTTTCAAGTGTGATATTTTTTTCTACCACCATATCGTCATAACCTTCAACATCTCCAAATGTTTTGGATAAATCAGCTTCAGCATCTTGATGATAACCTTTAAAATATTCCTTAAATGCTTTAATTACTCTTTTTGGTGTCTCAACAAGACCTTCCCTATTTGGATCTTCACCTATCCATTTAAGAATAGTTTTAAATGCCTCTTCGGCCTGTTTGTCCGAAACTTCAGGCTTTTTTGAGGATGTTTTATCTGCGTCTTTAACTAACTTCATTGTTACAAGGTTTTATAGGACATATTTGATTAATGCAAATTGCTATTTTGTCTTTTTTTCATTATTTTACCCTCATGTTCAAAAAGAGAGAAAGCGTTTTTGAGGTAGAAGAAGGAAAATTTCTATGTCCTAAATTTGATAAAGATGGACTTATTCCAGTAACCACCTCTGACAGTGGCTCCGGTGAATTATTAATGCATGGTTACATGAATGAAGAAGCTCTAAAAAAAACAATTGAAACTAAAGAAGCTCATTATTGGAGTAGATCTAGAAAAGATATATGGCACAAAGGAAAAACAAGCGGTTTTGTGCAAAAAGTTATTGATCTAAGAATAGATGATGATCAGGATGCATTGTGGATGTCAGTAGATATAGGAAACGGATCAAGCTGCCATGTAGGATATAAATCATGCTTTTACAGATCAATACCTTTGGGAAAAATTGAAAATTCTGAAGAAATTAAATTAGAATTTAAAGAAAAAGAAAAAAAATTTGATCCTGAAAAAGTTTATAAAGGTCAACCCAACCCAACAAAGCTTTAATTATGAAAGTAATAAGCCCTTTTGGTCCAAAAATAGCTAAATTAAAATTTTCTAATCAATTAATAAAAAAAATTAATAATGAAGTTGACCAAATTTTAAATAAAAAAAGTTTATTAAAAAAACTGGATTATTCAAAAAAATTAGTCGGACAGGTCAAACAGGAATTTCAATTGCCGAAATCTTTTATAAAAAAAAATTTAGAAAAAGTAATATCTAATGAGGTAAAAAAATATATTTTTAAAACTATTGGAAAAAAAGTAAAAAAAATTTCAATCAAAAATTTTTGGATAGTAAGACAATTTAATAATGAATATAACCCAATACATTACCACGATGGACACATATCTGGTGTGGGTTACTTAAAAATTCCGAAATTTGTTTCAAAGGGCTATAAGAAATCAAAAATCGACGGCACAATCGATTTTATAAATGGAAATAAAATGTTTTTAAGTGATAGTATTTATAATCATCAACCAAAAGAAGGAGATGTAATTCTTTTTCCACATTATTTGATGCATACAGCATATCCATTTAAAGCAAGTGGAGAAAGAAGATCCTTTTCATTTAATCTGGAAATAGATAAAAAAATTGCTAATGTTTTTTCAAAATGAGTAATGAAATTCAAAAAAATGTTTTTGGTGAGCCTTTAGAGCCTTGTTCTAATGATCCATTAACAGGTTGGTTTAGGGATGGATGTTGTAATACAGATAAAAATGATAGAGGGGTACACACAGTTTGTGCAAAAGTGACAGATAAATTTTTACTTTGGTCAAAGAAAGTAGGTAATGATTTGATTACACCTCATCCTGAATTTGGATTTCCAGGTTTGAAAGATGGTGACTCCTGGTGTGTTTGTGCAAATTGGTACGCTAGAGCTATTGAAGAGGATGCAGCCTGCTCAGTTTATTTAAAAAAGACAAATATTAAGACCTTAGAACTTATACCAATTGAAAAATTAAAAAAGTTTGCTGTAGATTTATCTTAGTAAACTTTAGAGCCCTTGGTTTTAATAATCAATTCAAGTTCACCATATTCTTTACAATTACAACTCTTTAGAACTTCTAGTCTTTCGTTAGCTTTATCTATTCTATTAGTCTGCACATAAAGTTCACCTAAATATTCATTAATACCATTATGATTAGGTTTTAAACTTAAACCTTCTAAATAAAACTTTTCTGCTTTCTCAAAATTTCCAGTTTTTCTAGTTGTAAATCCCATGTAATTAAGAATATCTGGATTTTTTTTATCTGATTTGTATGCTTTTTCTAGTTTGTTAAAAGCTTGAGCATACAGTTTTTTAGCTTTATCAGTCTTGTCTTTTTTTTCTAATTTTCCTGCTCTCTTAACTAATTTAACTGCATCTTCATATAAATTATCGCCCATTGAAGAAGATGATCCACTACTACTATCACTTCCTGCAGCCATTAAAGTCGAGCTTAAAAAAAGAGATAGAACTATAATTAAAATTTTTTTCATATTGCTTGTTTAATTGTTTTTAAAATAATTGTTATGCGACAGATGATCTTCCTCCATCAACGCCTAATATTTGACCTGTTATCCAAGAACTTTCATCTGTAAGTAGAAACTTTGCAACAGATGCGGAGTCTACCCCTTCACCTATTCTTTTCATTGGATGCATTTTGGCAATACCTTCGGCTACTTTTTCATTTTTAAGTAAAAAATTTGAAATTTTGGAATTTGTCAAACTAGGTGCAATACAATTGACACGCACATAAGGTGCAAACTCAGCTGCTAAAGCTAAAGTCAGGCCCTCTATGGCACCTTTTGCTGATGAAACTATTGCATGGTTTGGAAAGCCTTGTTTTACTGCTACCGTTGAAAATAAAACAACTGAACCTTTATTTTTTTTTAAGTTATCTGCTAAAGTTTTAATTACTTCAGTTGCAGAAATAAGATTTAAATTGAATGATTGCATAAAGTCACTTTTTTTTGTTAACTTTAATGGTTTTAAATCAATTGATCCCACACAAAAAGCTAAACCGTTAATTGGCTCGTCTTTCAAATCATTTAGTATTTTTTCAGAAAAGTTTTCCTCTAAGACATCGCAAACCGTAAATGTAGAGTTTAAATTTTTTGCTAACTCCGATAAACTATTCTCATCTCTTCCAACCAAGTGCACCTGTTCACCGCTGTCAACTAATTTTTTTGCTAAAGAAGAACCAATTGATCCAGTTGCTCCTAAAATTACTTTTTTCATAATTAAAAATAACATTATTAAAGGTTATTTACATGCAAATAATGACGCGTGTAATATCTAAATAAAATATGTATTTTATTACTTATGAAGCTTTTTATAATTTTAGGAAATCAACTTTTTAACCCAAAATATCTCTCTGATTATAAAGATCATATTTTTTTTATGGCAGAAGACTATGGTCTATGCACCTTTGAAAAACATCACAAACTGAAAATACTGTTATTTTTATCTTCAATGAGATCATTTAAAGATGAGCTTAAATCAAAAAATTTTAATTTAATATATAAAGATGTAAATAAAGATTTTAAATTATCCTACGAAAAAAAATTAGAAAAGATTATTAAAGAAAAAAAGATAAGAGAAATTACTTTTTTTGAAATTGAGGATAAATTTTTTGAAAAAAGAATATTAAATTTAGGAAAAAAAAATTCTCTTAAGATTAACCAAGTTAAATCTCCAATGTTTTTAATGGAGAGGCATGAATTTAAAGATTACCTTTCAAAAAATAAACGGCCTTTTATGGCAAATTTTTATAAAATTGTAAGAACAAAAATGAATTTATTGATGAATAAGAATGGAACTCCAAAAGGAAATAAATGGAGTTTCGATGAAGAAAATAGAAAAAAACTTCCGAATACTATTAAAGTTCCTGTTGTTTCTAAGGTAAAAGAGACAAAGGAAACTGCTACTCTTAAAAAATTTATAAATTCTAATTTTAAAGATCATCCAGGAAATACTGATAAATTTTGGTTTCCAACAACACGAAAAGACGCAAGTAAGTGGCTTGATGAGTTTTTGAAAGAGAGAATAAAGCTTTTTGGGGATTATGAGGATGCGGTAACAGATAAATCAAATACTGTTTTTCATAGCGCGCTAAGTCCACTTATAAACTTAGGTTTAATAACTCCAGAGGAGATAATAGAGAAGTTAAGAAAGATTGAAAATAAAGTGCCTATGAATTCCTTAGAAGGTTACATTAGACAGATTATAGGTTGGAGAGAGTTTATGAGAGGAATTTACCAAAACTATGATCAACGATTGGATAACAATAATTTTTTTAGTCATAAAAGAAAAATGAAAAAATCTTGGTATGACGGAAGTACTGGTTTAGATCCGTTAGATCATGCAATCAATAATGCTAAAAACTACGGCTGGTCACATCATATAGAAAGACTAATGATATTAGCAAACATAATGAATCTTTGTGAGATAAATCCTAAACAAGTTTACAAATGGTTTATGGAAATGTTTGTAGACTCATCTGACTGGGTAATGGCTCCAAACGTTTATGGAATGGGATTATTTAGTGACGGCGGAATATTTGCAACTAAACCTTATATTTGTGGATCTAGTTATTTTCTTAAAATGATGCATTTTAAAAAAGGTCCTTGGTGTGATGTAATGGATGGATTATACTGGAAATTTATAGATAGACATAAAAAATTCTTTTTAAAAAATCCGCGTCTTGCAATGATGGTTAGAGTTTCTGAAAAAATGAATAAAGAGAGAAAAACAAGAATTTTTAAAGCTGCCAATAATTTTATAAAAGAAAATACTAATGGTTAAAGTTTTTTTTAACAATTCATGTAATATTTGTAGAGCCGAAATCAATCATTACAAAAAACATAGTGATAAGAGTGTAGAATGGATAGATGTAACTACTAACGAAGAAGCTCAGAAAGTTACCTCAAAATCATATAAAGAACTTTTAAGAAGAATGCATGTAATACAAGATGGTAGAGTAATTGATGGAGCGGAGTCTTTTTTAATAATTTGGAAAAATGTTCCTAAATATAATTTTTTATATAAAATATTTAAAATTAAACCTCTATTTTTCATATTAAATATTTTCTATGAGATTGCAGCTTATTTTCTATTTATAAAAAATAAACACCTTCTGAAAAATGAAAAAAGCTAATTTGCCTAAAAAAACTTGTCCAGTTTGCAATAAGCCTTTTAGTTGGAGAAAAAAATGGAGACTTAATTGGGATAAAGTAAAATATTGTTCGAAAAGATGTTCCTCTAAATAGGTTATTGTAAATTAAAACTTGTTAAAATTTTAGGAATGTTATTTTTAAAATTAAAAAATCCTTTATTAGAAAATTGCCAAGAAAATTTATCTTCTTTACTCAAAACAAAGTTTAATTCTAAATTTCGCTTTTTTCTAATATTATTTAAAAAAGAAAAATTCTCTCCAATGCATGGGTGAACTACATCAAAAGAGTTGATTTCATCAGCAAGATTTTGAAATTTTACTTCATCTATGATCTGTAAATCTTCAAATCTTTTTTTTTGATCATTAATTATTTCTAACTTATACTCTAATACTTTTTGTCCAAGCTTTAGCTTTCTAATATCATTACTTAATAAAACTAAATAAATATTTTTATATTTTTTTAAATTTTTATTTTCTAAATTTAATTCATTCTCGAAAACTAATAAATTTTCATTTGAATTGTCTTCTGTAATAAAATTAAGTGGATTTAATTTATATTCTCTTTTGTCTGTTAAAGATAAAGCGTTCTCATTTAATTTAACATTTTTATATTTATTATTTGTGAACTTGCTTATGTTCCATGACTGAGCAACGTAGTGTTTACCTTTGGTTTGTAAGCCTGCTACCCATCTCCAACTTAAAGTATTAGAAGCGGCATCACCATCGTATAAGTGTTTCATAAAAAACTCTGCACCTTTCTGCCAAGATAAATTTAAAGTAAATATCCAAATACTAGCAAACCACATTCTTGTATGATTATGTAAATAATTATTTTCTTTAAGCTCTTTTACCCAATCATTAAAACATTCAATTTGAGTTTCACCATTGATTGCTTTTTTATAATTGTCATCTTCCTTTAATCCTTTTAAATCTTCTATAAAGTCAGTCCAAACTTGAGGTCTAAGTTCTAACCAACCTTTCCAATAAACTCTCCAAAATATTTCTTGGATATATTTTTCAACTTTTTGATATGGAAACTTTGCTAAAACTGACTTTGCAACTTCATATTCAGTTATTAATCTGTGAGATATGTAAGGCGATAAACAAGATACATTTGATTTGTCTTTTGGCCCTAAATCAAAATTTCTTTTGAAACTATAATTTGCTAATTCACTGTTTATAAAAGCATCGAGCTGTTTTAAGGCTCCTTCTCTTGAGATTTCGAATTTCATTAGTCCTCGTCATCCCTCCACTCATCAATAAAAAGTTTCCAACACGCAAAAGATACACAAACTATTCCAACGCAAAAACCTAAAAGCACGCCATTATGCTTACCTAAGTATATTGTTCCATAATGAGTGCTTAGTATTGGTGGCACCACTAATATTGCGCCAATAATTAAGTATCGAATAGCAAAAGGTGGTCTTTTCAAATTGAATTTCCTTGATCAAGTGGCATTGAAACTGCTGTGGTAAACCAACAATTTGTACAATTTTCCTCATTACCTTTACTTACATGCCATTCATAAAAAAATTGTTGCTTCTCATCGGTTAAAACTTTTACTCCATAAACAAATTTATTTTCAGTGTTCGTAATTAAATCTATCTTATGCGAAAAATGGTTTAACAATATTCTATAATGCACATCGTAAAGCATAATTCTAAATCTAGGATATGGGCCAGTCATTTTTTTATTATCAGGATGAGCGAATATCCATGTTTGTTTTATGCCGTTATCTTTATCATCATTATTTTTTAAAGCATTTAATTGTATTTTAATAACATCATAAGCAGATAAATTTTCAGCTGGTTTTATTATTTCTGCATTTGCTGAACTAACAAAGCCCACGAAAAAAATTGCTAAAATTATTTTTCTCAATTCCATATTTCTCTCAAGGTATCTTCCCTTTTACACGCCTTTTTATACATTAGATAACGAATAAAATTTTTTTCATAATAATCTTGGTGATAATCTTCTGCTTGATAAAATTCCTCAAATTTCCATACTAAAGTGACAATTTTTTTACCAAATTTCTTTTCTAAATTTTTAAAAGATTTATCAATAAGTTCTTTTTCTAGTTGATTTTGATAGAAAATTACCGATCTATAGCTTTTACCTTTGTCACAAAATTGACCTTCTGAGTCGAAAGGATCTATATTTCTCCAAAAAATATTAAGTAATTTTTCATAGTTCACTTTATTTGGATCATAAGTTATCTCTAAAGCTTCTACGTGGCCAGTATCTTTATTAATAACATCATGATAAGTAGGATTTTTTAAATGCCCACCTGAATAACCTGAAACTGTAGATAAAACACCCTCAACTCCATCAAACGACTCCTCCATACACCAAAAGCATCCTCCTGCAAAATACACTTTTTTAAAATTTTTTGATTGAGCAGACGTGCTTATTAAAAAAATCAAAATCATAAATAAATATTTTTTCATGATTTAATGATATATTAATTTTTATGAAAAACGATGACCATATTGTCGTAGACGATAATAAAGATACTGTAGATAATATTTGTGAAGAATGCAGAAAAGAACACGAAAGTGTAAAACAAAACTTAATTATGCATAGCTACAAAATTTGTAATAGTTGTAACCTTTCAAAAAGAATTTTTCCTCTTTAGAAACCTTTAAATAAAACAATTATTAAGACTAAAAAGAATGCTTGCACTAGCCAAGAAACTATTACAACTCCAAATGCTTTCCAAAAGCTATCATAATCTAATGCAGATTTTACTGCAACAACCATACAAGCAAGCATCCAGAAAGCTGAACCAACAAATGTTACTGTCATTAACTCTGGTGTGACTCCAAAGACTCTGATTAATCCAGGTGCAGTTGAAAACCCAATCGTTCTTAAAAGTTCACCGTGATCGCTTTTAGTTTTAATATCCCCAAAGAGTTTTACGCCAACAAAATAAATTATATAAGCCCACACATACCAGCTTAAAAGAGAAAGCGCAGGAGCGATTAGAAAATTTGAAGCTCCTAAATGCAAAGATCCAACACCGGCAGCAAGACTTGATAACACAACTACAATACCTGCTTGAAAAGTCGCTTTTTTATCTTTTTCAACTTCTTCGTAAAGATCTATATCTATTTTGATAGCTCTAAAAACTCTATTTATAAATAAATTAATCATTTTTTTGTAAAAGGTTTTAGTAATCTTAGAATCTTGTTATGTAAAGCTTTATTAGATGAAGCAATAATATTACCTCCTATTTCTGCAGGTTCATTTTTCCAATTAGTTACAATTGCGCCTGAGTTTTTGATGATGGGTATTAAAGGTAAAATATCATAAGGCTTTAAGTTAGCTTCTATCACAGCATCTACTGTTCCCTCAGCTAATAGACAATAATTTAAAGCATCAAATCCAGCTAACCTAAATGACCAACCAAATTTCTTTATAACTTTTCTTTGCCTTTCATAGCTTAAGGTTCCATGAAAGTTTCCGATAATTTTAACTGTTTTTAAATTGCTATTATTAGAAGATTTAAGAATTTTTTTTTTATTATTTTTGAAAATATAGGATTTTTTTTGATCATTTATATAAAATTTATTTAATTCTGGAAAATTTGCTAAACCAACTTTTGATTTTTCGTTAAAAGAAAGGCCTATTAAGTTGGACCAAGTCGGTGCTCCAATAACAAAAGCTCTTGTTCCATCTATCGGGTCGATAGACCATTGAAAATAATTATCAGACTTTTTATCGTCAAACTCTTCCCCGATAATAGAGTCATTAGGAAATTTTTTTAGAATTAATGATCTTATATATTTTTCAAAAGATTTATCAAAATTAGTTACCGGATCAAAATCTTTCTTATTTTTTGATTTGTTATTTACTTTGATTACAGATTTTGATTTTTTTTTATAAAATGAATTTAATTTTGCAGGTAAAGATTTTAAAAAATTAAAAGTTTTTTTGTAGTTCATGCGTGTGTATAGCTTAATTTAGTTTAAAATAAAAATATTAAAATTTAATACTAAAGCGTAACCGCTCCATAAAAAGTAAGGGATCATCAAAGAAAAGCTAATCTTATCCTTCAAATAATAAATTTTCATCAAGAGAACTATAAATATGAAAATTAAAACTAAATCTAGTAATGCTAGTCCTATTTGATGAAAACCAAAAAAAATAATGCTCCAAATCATATTAAAAAAGAGGTGTAAAAAATATAAATTTAAAATTTTATTATCATAGTAGTTTATCCAAATACGCCAAATTGCTACTGACATTAAGATATACAAAACTGTCCATACAGGTCCAAACACCCAGCTCGGAGGATTAAAACTTGGAAGAATTATCTGAGAATACCAAGGCTCTTTAAAAGTAGCAGTAGTATATCCACCAATTCCAGATGCCAAAAATGTTATTAAAAGAATGAATGTAAGAGATAAATATTTATTCTTAGTCATAAATTAAGGTATAACTAATTTATGTCTGAAAATCAGAAAAAAATATGGATTACAGGTGCAAGTAGCGGAATAGGAAAGGCAGTAGCTGAAAAATTTGCTAACGAGGGATGGAAAGTTGCAGTATCTGCAAGAAGAAAAGAACTTTTGGATGAGTTAGCTGAACATAACAACATAAGTTCATTTCCTCTAGATGTAACAAACCAATCCCAAATAAATAATGTTTTTAAAGATGTTTTAAATACTTTTGGTGATATTGACATTTGTTTGTTCTCCAGTGGAACTTACGAGCCAAAAGATGAGCAAAATATAGATCCAGATAAAATTAAAAATGTAATTAATGTTAATTTTTTAGGGGTTATTGATTGCGTAAAAGTTGTTGAAGAATATTTTAAAAATAAGAATTCTGGACACATTTCGATAGTTTCTTCGATTGCAGGTTACAGAGGTCTGCCCAATTCAAGCGGTTATGGTCCTTCAAAAGCTGCTCTAACTAATTTTAGCGAGAGTATTTACTTTGATTTTAAAAAATTTGGAGTGAGGGTGTCAGTTGTATCACCAGGTTTCATCAAAACTCCATTGACCGATAAAAATGAGTTTCCTATGCCATTTTTAAAAACTCCTGAATATGCCGCAGAAAAAATTTATAATGGCTTGGTGAAAGGAAATGCATTTGAAATTCACTTCCCAAAAGGATTAACTTTAACTTTAAAATTTTTAAGAATATTACCTTATAGACTTTATTTATTTTTAGTTGATAAACTTGTTAAACGATAATTAAAGAAGAGAGTCGACGTATTCCCAATTGATTAATTTATCAAAAAAATTTTCTAGATAAGCTGGCCTTTTATTTCTGTAATCTAAGTAATAAGAGTGCTCCCACACATCACAACCTAATATAGGTTTCATATTATGAATTATTGGGTTTTCAGCATTTGGTGATTTAGTTACTACAAGCTTATCTTCTTTTAAAGACAACCAACACCATCCAGATCCAAACTGAGTAACTCCAGCATTGATAAATTCCTCCCTAAATTTTTCAAAACCTCCAAAATCTTCTTTAATCTTACTTTCAAGCTTGGATGGAACATTTCCTCCGCCATTAGGTTTCATGCACTTCCAAAAAAGATTATGATTCCAATGTTGGCTTGCATTGTTAAATATTCCTGCTTTTTTTTCATTTGATGATTTTTTAATTATATCTTCCAAAGATAATTTTTCATAATCAGAACCTTTTATAAAGTTATTTAAATTTGTAATATATGTTTGATGATGTTTGCCATGATGTAAATCCAAAGTTTGCTCTGACATTATTGGAGAAAGAGCTGAATTACTGTAATCTAATTTAGGAAGCTCAAACATATCAATCTTTTACAAACATTACAGTTAATTCTGCTACTTTAATTCCAAATTTAGTCATTGTCGCTCTGTTTATTGCCACGCGATCATCCTGCATGAAAATCCAATCATCAAACGTAATTTTAATATTTTTGCCTTTGACCGGTACCAACAATACATATTCAAATTTAAAAGCTGGACCATATGAATATCCTTTAGCTGTTCCAACTACATCAGAGGCTGTTCCCTCGTAGTTATGTTCATCAATTTTTTTAATAGTCCATTGACGAGTTTGTCTTTCCCCATCATTCCAATCAAAAACTTCGTCTAAAATTAATTGAGAACCATCCCATTTTCCGTTTAAATCAGCTTTAAATTGTCTTGTAACTTTTCCAGATCTATTTTGTAACACTCCCCAAGCTTTGACATTACCCGATAAATAATTTTCGATGACTAGTCTCGGTTTTTGATCTTTAAAATCTGTCGGTTTCATTTTATTTGCACATCCTGTTGTTAAAATTAGTAAAAATAGTACTATAAATTTTTTCATGACGAATATCTATTAGACATAGAGAATTGAATCAAGTTAATGTTTCTAGACTTAAAACCGCCTTCACAATAAGATAAGTAGAACTCCCACATACGCTTGAAATATTCATCAAAACCAAGTGGGCAAATTTTTTCCCATGTCCTTAAAAAATTTTTTCTCCAAGTTGCTAAAGTTCTGGCATAGTCATCCGAGTAAGTATTGATTTTTTCTAATTTAAGGTCATTTTTTTTAATTATATTCTCCATAAATTTAATTGAGGGTAAAAATCCACCTGGAAATATATATTTTTGAATAAAATCCTCATTCGCTCTATATCTTTCAAATAAGTCATCTTTAATCACAATACCTTGAATTGCAGCAGTACCATTGTAATTAAGAACATTTTTAATTGTACCAAAATATTGGTCCATATATTTTTCACCGACAGCCTCTATCATTTCTATTGAAGCTACATGGTCGTACTTTTCCTTTAGATCTCTGTAATCCAAAAACTTTACATTAACTTTATTGTTTAAACCTGAGTTAAAAATCTTCTTTTTAGTAAATTCATATTGATTTTTTGAAATCGTTATACAGTCTACGCTTACATCATAATTTTTAGCTAAGAATTCAGCAAAACCACCCCAACCACATCCAATCTCTAAAACCTTGTTACCATTTTTTATATTCATTAAATTTATAAGCTCTTGAAATTTATTTCTTTGAGCGATTTCTAAATTATCTTTCTCACTTTTATAGACTGCGCTGGAATAAGTGAGAGATTTATCAAGCCACAATGAAAAAAATTCATTCCCTAAATCATAATGTTTTGAAATATATTTTTTACTCTTTGATTTTGTGTTAGATGCAAAAATTTTTTTCAAAAAATTTTTGATTTTTTGTAATTTTAAACTTCCTGAAAAAGAATAGATTGTATTGATATTTCTCGCTGTAAGTTCAATTAAATTTGTTAAATTAGAGGTATAAAAATCTTTTTTCATATGAGCTTCTCCTAAAGCTGAGCTTCCACCCATAACGACGTTTAGGTAAAAATTTGGATTATTAATTTTGATATCTGAAGATAATTTACTCTCTAAGTCACCAAAATGAAAAACTTTTCCATCATAATTAATAAGTTTTAGATTTCCTTGCGAGATGTTCTTTAATTTATTCAAGACAAATTTTTCTGTAATTTTAAATAAACTCATTAATATTCTTCGTAACTTAGATTATTCTTTAATTTCGTATTTTTTTTTCTGTATATTGCCCCTTTTTTCCATAAAAGTAATGCTTCAAAATGTATCGAACTAATAATTTTAATTGTCATTAACGGATACTTAAAAAAGTTAAACATGAGTTGTTTCGAACTAAATTCTTTTTTCTCTCCTGTTTGGGTGGCTGTTAAAACTGTTCCTATCGAGTCTGTTTGTTTAATAAAGACTGAGAGTTTATCATTTGGATTGAGTAATTTAAAATTATAGTAAGTTTCCATATCCATAAATGGCGATACATAAAACTTTTTTTTGCATTTTTGAGCTATTTCCTCATTATCTTTAATTTTAAAAATGTATGTATGCTGCTCATTAAAAGTATTTTTTACCTCATAAAAAATCGCCTTTAATTTATTATACTCGTAGCAATAAAAAATACTTAAAGGGTTGAACACATAACCAAAAATTCTTGGATAACAAAGTATTTTAACTTTATTTATTTCACCTTTTATATTGAACTTACTTATATTTTTAAGAACCCACTCTTTTAAATCACTTCCGTCACGTTCTCCATGATCTTTATCGTAAAAGCTAAAAATGTTAAATTTATTATGAGAGAAGATATTTATTGAACTGTCTAATTGATTGATTTCATCTAAATCAATTAAAAATGAAAAAGTTTTATATTTTAAAAAATGTCTTACAGGTTTAAATCTTGTGTGAGTTACCTCACCGTTGTAAATACATGAATTCATCAAATTTTAAAGTTATTTATCAAATCTATAGATGATTTTAATCCATCTTCATGAAATCCGTAACCAAAATAACTTCCACAAAACCAAGTTCTTTTTTTTCCTTGTATTAATCTTAGATCTTTTTGAAGTGCGGTATTCTTTGAATTCAAATACGGGTGTGTAAAATCAACTTTTTTTATAACAGAATTTTCGTTAATTTTACAAATAGGGTTTAAAGTTAAAAAATAGTCTTTAGATGTATCTAAATTTTGTAGTTTATTTAACCAATAAGTAATGCATGTCTTTTCTCCATCTGAAACAGAATTCCAACTAGACCAGGCCCTTTTTTTGTGAGGCATGAATCTCTTATCAGTATGTAAATAAGCCTCATTCTTCACGTAATTAAATTTTTCCAATATATTTTTTTCTTGTTCCGTTGGTTTTTCTATCATTCTTAAACTTTGGTCAGCATGGGAAGCTAGAACTACTTGATCATAGTCAACATATTCATTGCCAATAATTACCCTGATATTGTCATCGCTTCTAATTAATTTATCCACTTTGTAATTTTTAAAAATTTCTCCGCTAATTTTATCTGTTACTTTTTTTACATAAGCTCTACTTCTATTTGAAACTGTGTACCATTGCGGTCTATTTTTAAATTTAAATAAACCATGATTAGTAAAAAAATTTAAAAAAAATTTTAATGGCATTTCCTTTGCTTTATTAAATGGCATTGACCAGATAGCAGCAACCATGGGAATTAAGTGATACTCGATGAAGTATTTTGATAACTTTTTTTTATTAAGAAAATTTCCAAGAGTCTCTTCTTTAATTTCACTTTTAAGTAATTTTGGAGCAGTTTTATAAAATGAAATTATTTCTCTAATCATATATAAAAACTTAAAATTAAGAAGATTTAATTTATTAGCAAAAATACCTCCTAAACCACTCCCGCTATATTCAACATTACTATTCTTAATTGATACAGAAAATGACATATCGCTTTTTTCATAAGGAACTTTTAATTCATTAAAAAAATTTACTAAATTTGGATAAGTAACCTCATTAAAAACAATAAAGCCTAGATCTACTGGGACAATCTTATCATCTTCTTTTATCTCGTAGGTAAAAGAATGACCTCCAAAGTGATCTTCTTTTTCGTATAGATCAACTTTATATTTTTTTGAGAGAAAATAAGCGGAAGATAATCCTGAGATACCTGAGCCGATAACAGCGATTTTCATTAAAATAGATTAAGCAGCTTCATCTTTATATTCATCCATCGAAGGACATGAACATACTAAATTTCTATCTCCAAAAACGTTATCTACTCTAGCAACTGGTGCCCAATATTTATTGTTTTTTACATACTCAGTGGGAAAAGCTGCTTCCTCTCTTGAGTAAGCATGCTTCCACTCACTGGAAGCTAATTCGACATAAGTATGAGGTGCGTTTTTCAGCGGATTATCTATTTTGTCAAACTTTGAAGACTCCACTAAATTAATTTCTTTTTTAATTTTTATAAGTGCATTACAAAATTTATCAATCTCCTCCATATTTTCACTTTCAGTCGGCTCAATCATAATTGTACCAGCAACAGGCCATGACATTGTTGGAGCATGGTAGCCAAAGTCAATTAGTCTTTTTGCTAAATCCTCCTCAGAGATTCCTGAACTTGCTTTTATTGGACGGATGTCAATTATACATTCATGTGCAACATTTCCATTTTTGCCAGTATAAAGAACTTTGTAATCTTTGGATAATTTTTTTGAAATGTAATTTGCATTTAAAATTGAAACTTGTGAAGCTTTTTTCAATCCCTCAGCGCCCATCATCTTTATATACATCCAGGATATTGGAAGTATGCTTGAACTACCCCAAGGTGCAGCTGATACAGCTCCCATTCCGTTCTTAGGGCCTGCCTCTTTAATAATTTCATGTGTTGGTAAAAAATCAGCTAGATGCTTAGCGCAAGCGATTGGTCCCATTCCTGGTCCGCCTCCACCGTGCGGTATGCAAAATGTTTTATGTAAATTAATATGACAAACATCTGGTCCAAATTTCCCTGGTTTTGCAACACCTACAAGTGCGTTTAGATTTGCTCCATCCATATAAACTTGCCCGCCATGCTTATGAATTACTTCACAAATATCCATAATTTTTTCTTCAAATACTCCATGGGTAGAGGGGTAAGTAACCATTAAAGCAGCTAGGTCTTTTGAGTGTTTTTCAGCTTTGTTTTTAAGATCGTCTATATCCACGTTTCCATCTTCATCACAATTGACTACAACCACTTTCATCCCACACATTTGGGCGCTTGCTGGATTAGTTCCATGAGCTGAGTCAGGAATTAGACAAACGTTACGATTTTCTTGTTTATTATTTTTATGGAATTTTCTTATAGTCATTAGACCTGCATACTCTCCTTGAGCCCCAGAGTTAGGCTGTAAAGAAACTGCGTCATATCCAGTAATTTCTTTCAGATCATTTATTAGATCATTAAAAAGAATCTTATAACCCTCCATTTGATTTGTAGGGACAAAAGGATGTGGAAGTGAAAACTCTTTCCAAGTAATAGGAATTAATTCTGCTGTTGCATTGAGCTTCATTGTACAAGATCCTAAAGCAATCATTGATCTATTAAGTGCAATATCACAATCTTCTAGTTTCTTAAGATATCTTAACATCTCAGTTTCAGAATGGTATTTGTTAAAAACTGGATGAGTTAAGTATTTTGAAGTTCTTAAAAGATTTTTTGGAAGATTATCCAGTTCAACCTTAACGTCTTGTTTAATTACTTTAGTTATTCCAAATATTTTTATCAATAAGTTTACATCATCAAGTTTTTTTGCTTCATCAAACGCAACAGATAAATGATCTTTATCAACCTTTCTAAGGTTTATATTCTCTTTAAGTGCAGCCTCAAAAATAGGATTTGTTTTTTCATTGGTTTTAATCGTAACTGTATCAAAGAAATGATCTGATAGAATTTTATAACCGCTTGCTTTAATATTATCAGCAAAGATTTTTGCTAATTTAGAAGTTCTATTCGCAATTTTAAGTATTCCTTCAGGTCCATGATAAATTGCAAAAGCAGCAGAAATGATAGCCAATAAAGCTTGAGCAGTACAAATATTGCTTGTTGCTTTATCTCTTCGAATGTGTTGCTCCCTAGTTTGTAAAGAAAGCCTGTAAGCTTTTTTTCCGTGTCTATCTTTTGAAACGCCTATTATTCTTCCTGGCATTGATCTTTTAAATTCCTCTTTTGTAGCAAAAAATGCAGCATGAGGCCCGCCGTAACCCATTGGAATACCAAATCTTTGAGCACTGCCGACAGCAATGTCAGCTCCAAGTTCAGCTGGAGTTTTTAATCTAGCTAAAGCCAATAAGTCACAAACCAAAATAGCTTTTCCGTTTTTTTTGTGAATTTGACTGATGCTTTCACTAGGATCGTTTATCTCACCTAAAGTTCCCGGATAAGATAAAACACCGCAAATTATATCTTCATTAATTTTTGAAAGTTCTTTTTTTTCATCACCAATGATCAATTCTAAACCAAAAGGATTTGTTCTAGTCTTTATGAGATCAATTGTCTGAGGATTACAATTGCTTGAAATAAATATTTTTTTTGAATTAGTCTTATCTAATCTCTGGCTTAATCCTACTGCCTCTGCTGTTGCTGTTGCTTCATCTAACAAAGAAGCATTAGCTATATCCATGCCCGTTAAGTCAATTATTGATTGTTGAAAATTTAAAAGCATTTCAAGACGACCTTGCGCCACTTCAGGTTGGTAAGGTGTATAAGATGTATACCATCCTGGATTTTCTAAAATATTTCTAAGAATTACATTAGGTGTAATAGAATTATAGTAACCCATTCCAATAAAATTTTTAAAGATTTTATTTTTTTTAGATATAGATTTTAATTTTTTTAAAGCATCGTTCTCTGACATTGGCTGATCGATACTAAGATCATCTTTTAATAAGATTTTTTCTGGTACAGTATTGATCATTAGATCCTCTAATGATTTATACCCAACATATTGCAACATTTTGGACTGATCTTCTTCGGAAGGACCAATATGTCTTTTAATAAATTCTCTTGAATTATCGTCAATCATTAACTAGGGTTCTCCTTACAAAATTTATCATATTCGTCTTTTGACATTAGGGAGTCATACTCACCTTTATCTTTTATCTTTAACTTAAAAAACCAGCTGGCACCTTCAGGGTCAGTATTTACGCTTCCGGGATCATCTGCAATGGCTTTATTTCCCTCAGTAATGTCTCCAGAAATAGGAGAATAAACATCACTCGCAGCTTTAGTAGACTCTACAACAGCTGCTTGACCTTCTTTTTCTACAACTTTACCTGCATCAGGAACCTCCACAAAAACAATGTCACCGAGCATTTCTGTTGCATGCTTAGTTATTCCTACTGTAGCAACGTCTCCATCTAGTGAAACCCATTCATGTTTTTTAGAAAATTTTTTTTCACTCATATTTGTTTCCCCTTATTTAACATAACTTTTTTTATAAAATGGAAGTTCAAAAATCTTACCCCCATATTTTTTTCCTCTTACTTCAAGCTGAATATATGTACCTACCTCAGAAAATTCTGATTTAACATATCCCATTGCAACTGGAGCGTTCACACTCGGGCCAAAAGTACCACTTGTAACGTATCCTATTTCATTATTATCTGACGAAAAGATTTTAGTATTTTCTCTAGCTATAACTTTTCCATCTGGCTTTATGCCAACCCTAATTTTTTCACTTCCGTTAACTAATAAATTTTTTATTTTTTCCCATCCATTAAAGCCGCCAACTTCTTTTCTTTTTTTTGCTATAGCCCATTTTAAATTAGCCTCTACCGGATTTATTTTTTCATTTAAATCGTGACCATATAAACACAGACCTGCCTCTAATCTTAATGTATCTCTAGCTCCCAAACCTATAGGTTTAACTTCATTTGAAATTAAGTAATCGATTAGTTTTTCAACTTTTGTATTAGAAATTGAGATTTCAAAACCATCTTCACCAGTATATCCAGATCTTGTTACATAAAGTTTTTCACCCTCATACTCAAAATTACCCCCTGTCATAAATTTTAAATTAGCGACACCTGGGACTAACTTTTCTAAAATCTCTACAGATTTAGGACCTTGTAAAGCTATTAAAGATAAATCATTGTTTAATAGATGTTTATGATCTTTATTTAAAAATTGTGAAATTTGTTTAATATCGTTTTCCTTACAAGCTGCATTTAAAATTATACAAAAACCTTTTTCTGTTCTTGTAATAATTAAATCATCAATTATTCCACCTTCGTTATTTAGTAAAAAAGAATATTTTGAATGGTTAACTTTCAAATTTTTTAAATCTGCTGGAATAATTTTTTCTAAAGACTCTATTAATGTTTCATCCCCTTCTAAAAAAAATTGTCCCATATGTGATACATCAAAAAATCCAGCGTATGTTCTTGTAGAAATATGTTCCTTTACAATACCATCTTTATATTGGATAGGCATCTCATAGCCAGCAAACGGAACAAATTTTGCTCCTAAGTTTTTATGATAATTATATAAAGCTGTTTTTTGTATTTCCATAATAACTCTTATCTAACCCCATCTGTCTATGTACCTGAGAGATTTAATCCTTCGGTGAGGCTTTCGCCTGCTTTCCAGAGTTATTACGGTAACGGTCCTTTTGCCTGAGAGTTTCCGGGGTGGTTGCTCCTTCGGCGCCTAAATGGTCTCTCCCGTTACGCTATGGACTCTCCTCTAAATACAGTAAAAAGTCAAATGCAAATTATTCAAGTCTTGCTATGTTTTTTATCAAAACTCTTCAATATTATTGCAGAAATTATGACTGCACCGCCTATAAATACACTAATTGGAGGAATTTCATTTAAAAATAACCATACCCAAAGAGGCGCACATAAAGTTTCCATCAACATTAAAAGTCCTACTGTTGCTGATTCAACAGTTCTTGATCCAATTGTTATACAAATAAAGCTAACTGCTAATTGCGGAACTCCAAGAAGAAAACCCATCCAAAGATCGTGTTTAGTGAATTCAAATGACTCTGCTAAGAAAAAACCGTAAATCAAACTGAATATTCCAGAGTAAAAAATTGCTGGAACCATATCAACTTTAG
>CACILM010000007.1 GCA_902587515.1 uncultured Pelagibacteraceae bacterium | reverse complement strand
AATTAAGATTTCAAGTAATGACAAATTTATAATTGATATAAAAAAAATAAATTTTTCAAATTATGGTTACAAAAAAAATAAATTAAGAGGAGAAATTTTTAAAAGAAAATTTAAAATAAATATTACTGAAGATCTAAACAAGATAAGTTTTAAATTACTAAAAACAGGTATCTTTGGAGAAATTGTTTTCTTGAGCACAAGCAATTCACCAAAAATGGGTAAATTTAAAGCTCAAATACTAAATTCTAATATAAAATTTGACTTCAGCTTTGATGGGAAAACTTACATCGTTGAAAATTATTTTTTCAGAAATAAAAACCTTTCTTACGAAAGTAGTGGCAAAATTACTTTAGATCCTTTTTTGAATATTAATTTAAAATCTATAATTAAAGAAATTAACAGAGATTTATTTAAAAAAATTAATATCGAAAATTTGTTAGAAAATAAAGATCTTTTAAAAAGATTGAACTTAAATCAAGAAATTGATTTTATATCAAAAAGATTTTCGAGAAGCTTAATAAAAATGTTAAATATAAATTTAAACATAGCTTATGGCAGATTAGTTTCCAAGAAAATCATTTACTTCGATGAAGGCGAAATTTTGTGCAACAGTGAAATAGATTTATTAGAAGATAGTCCAATTCTAATTTTTAACTGTTTGATTGAAACTGATGATAAGAAAAAATTTCTTAAAAACTTTTTATATGACTACAAAAAAAAAGATGAGTCGTTGAATTTAAAAATTAATGGTAATTTAAATCTTAAACAAAAAAAAATTAATTTTTTAAACATTCAATTAAATAATTCATATAAATCAAAAGAGGAGGATTTAAAATTTTTTAAAAAGTCTTTTGAGAGTATATTATTAGATAAAAATTTTTTAGATATTTTTAATATTAAAAAAATAAGTAAATTTATAAAAGAAGTATCATAAACCTATCTTGGCTTTGTCATTTTTATTGGGTCCATGATTTTATCATATTCTTTATCATCAAATAAACCTGCTTTAATTACTTCTTCTTTTAAAGTGGTCCCATTTTTGTAAGCAAGTTTTGCAATATTTGCAGCTTTATCGTAGCCAATCTTTGGCGCTAAAGCTGTTACAAGCATTAAGGAGTTATCTAAAAGAAATTTTATTCTTTTTTTATCTGCTCTAATTCCTTTTACACAGTATAAAGCAAAAGTTTTAGCAGAGTCGCTCATGATCTCAATTGATTGTAAAATATTGTGAGCAATGAGAGGCTTGAAAACATTTAATTCAAAATGTCCATGTGATCCTGCCATAGTAATCCCGTTATGATTTCCAATTACTTTTACACAAACCATTGTTACAGCCTCAGTTTGAGTAGGATTTACTTTACCTGGCATAATTGATGAGCCGGGCTCGTTAGATGGCAGTATAAGTTCCCCATAACCAGCTCTTGGACCTGAGCCTAGAAATCTTATGTCATTAGCAATTTTCATTAAACATACTGCAGTAGTATTCAGAGCTCCTGAAAAATTTACAATTTCATCATGAGCCGCAAGAGCCGCGAATTTATTTTGAGCTGTTTTAAAAGGAATTTTAGTAATTTTACTTATTTCTTTAACAATTTTTTTATCAAAATTTTTTCTAGTGTTAAGACCAGTACCAACAGCAGTACCCCCTTGAGCTAAATTGTAAATTTCTTTTAGAGACGTCTCAATTCTAAAAATACATTTTCTCAATTGAGCATGATAGCCAGAAAATTCTTGACCTAAAGTTAGAGGGGTAGCATCTTGAAGATGTGTCCTTCCTATTTTTACTATCTTACTAAATTCTTTTGTTTTTTTTTCTAATTGTTTTTCTAATATTTTTAATGATGGTAGAAGTTTTTCTCTTGTTTTTAATGCTATTGCTATGTGCATTGCTGTAGGAAATACATCATTTGTTGATTGAGATTTATTAACGTGATCATTTGGATGCACTGGTTTCTTTGATCCCATTTTTCCACCCATCATTTCAATCGCTCTATTAGCTATAACTTCATTTACATTCATATTCGTTTGTGTTCCCGAGCCAGTTTGCCAAACCTTTAAAGGAAAATGTTCATCTAGTTTACCTTTTATAATTTCATCAGCTGCTTTAACAATATATTTACTCAATTTTTGTTCCAGATCTTTATTTTTAGCATTAACTATTGCTGCTGCTTTTTTTATTATCGCGATAGAGTGAATAACTAAAGGACGAACTAAAAAATCACCAATATTAAA
Organism: uncultured Pelagibacteraceae bacterium; assembly: GCA_902587515.1. Lineage (GTDB taxonomy): Bacteria > Pseudomonadota > Alphaproteobacteria > Pelagibacterales > Pelagibacteraceae > Pelagilacustribacter. The sequence continues at coordinate 24,714 of CACILM010000007.1, read as the reverse complement.
ATATTTATTAGATCTTTCTGTTGATGCACCCCAGTACTTATCACCAGGAACTTTTATTTTTCCAATACTATCAAATTCTATTCTGTATTTCATAGCTGATTCATGGATATAATACACTTTTATTAAATAATTATAAATTATAAAGGGAAAGATATGACTAACTTTGAAAGTGTAAGAAAATTTATGGAGACTTTTGGACAGGAAATCAAAAAAAAGGCTGAATTTCCTAACATTAAAATAACTGAATTAAGGTACGCTCTGATAAAAGAAGAGCTTGGTGAGCTTAAAGAGGCTATCGAAAACAAAGATATAAAAGAGGTTGCAGACGCATTGACAGATATTTTATATGTAACTTATGGCGCTGGCCATGCATTCGGTATAAATTTAGATAAATGCTTTGAAGAAGTTCAAAATTCGAATATGAGCAAATTGGGATCAGACGGTAAACCGATTTATAATGAAATGGGTAAAGTTATGAAAGGGCCGAAATACTTTAAACCAGATTTAAGCAAATTTGTTGCATGATGAAAGGCAATTATTATTGGGTATTATTAGGAATTGCTATAGGAATCTTAATTTATCTTGGAGATAAATATATTTTTTAAGTTATGAGTTTAAGTATTAAAGAAAAATATTTATTCTTTATAATTTGTTCAGCTGGAATTCTATTAAGATATTATAATTTTTCCTTTGATGATTTGTGGTATGATGAGGTAATAAGTTTTTGGGTTGCAGATCCAAGTTTAAAATTTCAAGAAACGATAAAATTTAATCAATTAATAGATATAAATACTTCAATTTTTCATTTCATTTTGAAATTTTTTTTTTCAATCTTTGGTTATAGTGTCGAAAATGGAAGATTGTTATCAGTTATATTCAGCTCTTTATCAATTTTTACAGTCACATATCTAAGTTGGATGATTAGTCAAAACAAATCTTTTTTACTTACATCATTTTTAATCAGTTTTAATATTTATTTAATTTCGTTCTCACAGGAAGTAAGAGTATATTCATTATTATTTTTTTCTGCATCAATTTATTTAATTTTTTTTCTAAAAGTTTTAGAGAGTCAAAAAAATTATTTAGCTTTATCAATGTACTTTTTATCATCAATTTTATTAATTTCTTTACATCCATTTGCACTAATTATTTTTTTTTCCTGTATTATTTATTTATTTTCAAAAAGTTTAAAACACAATAAGAAATATTTTCTTTTAAATTTAGCTAATTTAATTACTCTTGCAATTGCTATATATATTTATTATTCAAGTTTTTTTTTAATTTCAGATTCAGAAAATAATAATGAATTTTTTTGGATGACAAATCCAGACATTGGATTTTATTCAAATTTTTATTTTTCCTCTTTTTTTGGCTCAAGATTGATGGGAGCATTATTTTTAATTACATTAATTGCTTTGGTAACTAAAAATTTTAAAAAAATTTTTTATTTAAGTCCTATAACTTTATTTCTATTGATTATTTTTTTATCCTATTTTTTGCCAGTTTTATTTGGTTATATTTTTAAACCAATACTAGTAAACAGATATATAATTTTTATTTTAATACCAATTATAATTATAATATCAACATTAATCTATTATATAAAAAATCCTATTATTAAAAAAACGGTTTTTTCAATATTAATATTATTCACAATTGGAAATCATTTTACTGAACAAACATTTAAGCAGTTTTTTAAAAAAAGAGTTTATTCAAAACCACAATATACTGCTGCTTTGACTTATATAAATAATTCTGGTCATAAAAATTATTTTTTAAAAGCCAAAAAGATGAAAAATAAAAATGCTACAATCGATGCTGTTAACCATTACATAAATTATTTAAATACTAAAAATAAACTAAGTGTTAAGTTTGCACGTATAAACGAAAGAGGTAATTTAAAATTTTTATGGCATTTATGTTTTCAAGATTTTAATGGCAAAGACTGCACAATTGATGATTTTAAAAATCAGTATAAGATTATTAAAAAGGAAAATTTTAATAATATTGAACTAAAACTTTTAGAAATAATTTGACAGATTTTTACCAATTTGAGAAAGGCAAGTTTATATGAAAGAGGAATATACTTACCCTGAAACCATAACCGAAAATTTTGATATAGCTAATTTTCACATAAAATATTGCTTAAGTTTTATCAAAAAATATCTAAAAGGAGACATCCTAGAAGTAGGAGCTGGATGTGGAAGTTTTACAAGAAATTATTTAAATGAAAAATTCACTTCTGTGACTTTAACAGAAAAAGACAAAGAAAATTTTTTAAAACTTTCTGAAAAGTATAAAAAAAATGAAAAAGTAAAAGTAATTAATGAACTTATTTACGATATTAATCAACAATATAACTCGATTTTATATCTACATGTTCTTGAGCACATTAAAGATGACAAACAAGAGATAGATGAAGCTATTCGAAAATTAAAAAAAAATGGTTACTTAATAATAATGGTTCCAGCTCATCAAAAAATATATGGTAATTTAGATAAAGAGGTAGGTCACTACAGAAGATATGAGTCAGATTTTTTTAAACAAGAAATGAAAAATTTAAAATTGGTAAATTTTAAATATTTAGATTCTGCTGGATATTTACTTTATAAATTAAATTCATTTATTTTTAGTAATGAAAAATCTCCCACAAAATTAAAAATTTTTATTTGGGATAAATTTTTTACTCCAATTTCAATACTTTTTGATTTTATTTCAATGTATAAGTTCGGCAAGTGCATTTTAGCAATTTATAAAAAGCATTGAGATCGTGTGGTATGAAAAAAAGATTAATTAATGCTGTGTCCAAATTAGACCCTAATTGTGCCCAAGTTAAATATTAAAAGAGTTTAGTGATTAAAATTTTTAAGTACTTTTTCTACTCAATATTTTTATCAATCTTTATAGCAATTTCACTAGCCTTAATTTTTGCACCAGAAGATCAAGCTTGGATAGATTGTTCGGATGAAAAAGATTTATATCGTTATGTTTATAATGGCTGGAAAGTGGATAAAGTTATTAAAGACTATAAAGGAGAATATCCAAGAATTTGGCTTTCAAAAAATGATAGAATAAAAGCATTGAATTTTGGTTGGAGATGTTATTACCTTGAAGGTGCAGAATTAAATTTTAAAGAATCAAAAGATGTCCAAAGGAATTGAACCAAGTGAAAAACTTAAAAAAGAGATGTATGAATTTTATGTTAAAGTTTTTGACTCCTCATTTGATCATCAAAAAAAGAAAAATAAATTAGATGGTAGGTGGCCCCTAATGGAAAAACACATTGGTCTAAAAAAGAAAAAGTAATTAAAAACCTTAAAGGAAATTACGAGTCAATTACGAGTGAAAGTACTCGTTAGGATAGTAAACGCAATACGCAAATAGAAAAAGTAAAGTTTGAAGGGGCGTTCTGTTGCCAGGTGCCGTGAACTGTTTAACGTTATTTATTGTTATATAACAATTCTAATACAACCAGAAGCCCTGTTTTCTTTGCTGGGTGAGTCCGTATTGTGTCCGCTAATGAGTCCAGATATGTTAATTAAATGAAGATAGTTTCTTGGAATATTAACGGAAGAGATAAAACGTTAGATTTTGTGTTAAAAAATTCTTTAAACGCTGATCTTTATTTGCTTCAAGAAGTTAAAGATTCGAATAATCTAAATGAAAAAAATATCATTTTTGATCAAATTAATCAGATTGATGGAGAAAAAAGAAACTTCGGGAACTGCATTATTTCTTTCGGACCAGAAATCAATAAAACAGAAATTAATACTAAATATAAAGGATCTTTAATAGTTTCAGAAATTATATTAGCAAATACAAAGATTGCTGTTATCAATCTCTACGGTATTTTAACTGCATTATCTAAAAATCAAAAAACAGTTGCACCAAATATTCATAATATGCTTTCAGATTTAACGCCTATTTTTTTAGGCCGATCTGATGAAAAATTTAAAAACTTCATTCTTGCAGGAGATTTTAATGTAGATAAACGAATGGATACTACTAAAGGCTTGTATTGGAGAAAAGGTATGAGAACATCACAAATAATATTCGAAAGAATTGAGGACTTTTTATTAGAAGACTGTTTAATTAAAAAATACCCCAACTTTGTTCGAACATTTAGAAATAAAAGCGGACAGGATAAAGTGCCTTGGCAGATTGATCATATGTTTGCTAGCAAAGATTTATATAAAAAATTGCAAAAGATTGAAGTATTGGAGAACGCTGAAACTTCTGCATTAAGTGATCACTATCCAATAATTGCTGAATTTGATATTAAATAAACATGAAAAAACTTTTAGCGATCGTGGTTCTGGGTTTGTTTTTAAGCAGCAGTGTTTTCGCAGAAGAAATTATTTTAAGATGTATCCCAAAGATAACCACTGTTAAAGCTGGCAATAAACAAGTTGGGGACAGCCTTTGGCATAGAGTTTTGTATGCAAAATTTATAGAGGAGTTTGATTTAACCAAAAGCGAAAAACCTATAAAAAGTATCAAAAAATTAAATTTATATTTGATTAACGAAAAGGGAAAGAAGGATAAATTCTCCATGGATAATGGCAACTATTCTGAGTCTGGAAAAATCAAAAGATTCGACTTTGATGATATTTGGGAGACTAAAACATACAAATCATATTTCACTCTAAATATCAATTTTGATGGAGGTAGCTGGGTTGCAAGTGGAAATCACAGTTCAACGGAAGTTGATGGTGATCAATTATTAAAGAATATTTTTAGTTGGTTTGGCAAATGTTATAATTTAGATAAAAAACAATTTAAAAAGCCTATTAAGAATGATGAATTTGTTAAATCCGTTCAGTAGAATAAAATTTCCTCACTGTGCCCTATGTGTGCCCAAAATAAAAAAAGTTGTGAATTAATAAGTGTTAACGCCAATACGCAGGGGCGTTCTGTTGCCAGGTGCCTTTAATCCTTTAACTTTATTTCCAATCAGCTTTTAATAAACCTGCACCAATTAATCCAAATATAATTGGACTAAATCTTGATAAGCCATCTGGAAAAAAAGGAGTTAAGTTTATTCCCATATAAGACAAACCAAAATCTGCTATGGCGAACACAACTAAAAGAGTTCCTATGCCTTGCATTATTTTTTTCATAATCTTATCCTATAATAAAGGGCGTTCTGTTGCCAGGTGCCCTTAACCTTTTAACATTTTACAACAATTCTAGACCATAAAAAACGATTATTTCTTTGCTGGGTGAGTCCGTATTGAGTCCAACGGTGTGACGGGTTATGCTGAGTCCAATGAAAAAACTTTTAGCAATTATAGTTTTGAGCTTATGTGTTATAACCTCATCCCAGGCGGATGATATCCGAGACTTTCAGATTGAAGGGATTAGTATTGGGGATAGTTTGTTGGATGAATTTAGTATAGAGCAAATAAAATCAATTAAGCAAGATCTACAATATCCAAAAGATAAATTTATTGTGTACCAGTTAGGAGCACTTAAATCTTTAGATAATTACGATCTATTGAATGTTTCAGTTAAAAAAGATAGTAAAAAATATATAGTTTCCCATATACAAGGGGGAATTAAATATAGTAACTCAAAAGAATTCAAAAAGTGCAATTCACAAAAAAAAAAAATTGTAGAAGAACTAGATGTTCTTTTTAAAAACCTAAAAAGACGAGATCAAAAATATAAATCTTCTCATGATAATAAATCTCTAATTGACGGGACTGAATTTTATTTTGATAGCGGTGATGTAATTGCCATCAACTGTAATGACTGGATTAAAGAGGCAGGATTATCTAAAATTCTTGATGTAGCAGTAGCTACAGAAGAATTTTTATTTTTTATAACTAAGGAAGCATACAAATAAATCATGAAAAAAATACTGACTATAGTTTAAAATACTCAAATTTCTTAGGCGGCTGTGTCCTATGTGAGCCCAAAGTTAAAAAGATGTGAATTAATAAGTGTTAACGTTAATACGTAGGGGCGTTCTGTTGCCAGGTGCCGTTAACGTTTTAACTTAATTGGCGCACCGTATTTATTCTTTTTATCACCGTCAGCTACCCACCAAACAATTAAAATAATTATTCCAATGAAAGTTAAGTATAGAAGTTGCCACCAACCTGATCTACCAGTGTCGTGTAGTCTTCTTGCCCCAACAGCTAAAGAAGGAAGCAAAATAACTATATACCCTATCCAAACAAATAGTTCGGTATAACCCATTAGAGCATCTAAAAACATACCGACTATTTGAACAATTACACAAAATAATTGAAACCACCAAAATTCAGATTTTCTAGCTCTACCCTCAAAATTTGCAAATTTATTAAAACAGATCTCAATTGATTTTGTGAAATTCATATTAAAATACTTATACCAATTTAATTAAAATTAAAATCTTTTTGTAGGGGCGTTCTGTTGCCAGGTGCCCCGGACCCCGTTACTTAATTAACAAAGTTAATTAAGCTGCAAGTGCGTAACTTTCGTTAGCATTTGTAAATTGGCCCGTTACGTCGGAACCATCTCGAACGAAAAAATAGCCTTTAGACATCCGTCGATCCTAATTCACCCCCATAAGTTGTAAATGGTGGAGGTGGTGGGTACTGCCCCCACGTCCGTAATGTTTATTACGAAATTCGTTTATCGTCATAGTTGGAAAACCAACACTATTAATATAAAACACTTTTGTAGAGATTCAATATATAATTCAAAATGAAACTTACTAAAGAACAAAAGCAAGAGATTGCAGATCAACAATCACAAACAAACAAAACAAAAAGGGTTACTTCCCCTGAACTGGAAAAAATTCTTTATGAAGCTTTACCTGTTTTAGATCATGGTTTCGTAAGAGTAGTAGATTATATGGGAGATGATAGCTCCATAGTTCAATCAGCAAGAGTTTCATATGGAAAAGGAACAAAAAAAGTTTCTACAGATGAGGGATTAATTAAGTACTTAATGCGACATTGGCATTCTACTCCTTTTGAAATGTGTGAAATTAAATATCATGTTAAATTACCGATATTTATTGCACGTCAGTGGATTAGACACAGAACAGCAAATGTAAACGAATATTCTGCAAGATACTCTATATTAGATAAAGAATTTTATATTCCTACAAAAGAACAGCTATCAGCACAATCCACTTCAAATCGTCAAGGTAGAGGAGAATTAATTACAGGCGAACAAGCTGATGAAGTACTAAAAATTTTAAAAGATGATGCCACTAGGACTTATGATAATTACGAAAAAATGCTTAATGAGAGATATGACGGCACTACTATAGATGAAGGTAAAGCTGGTTTAGCAAGAGAACTTGCAAGGATGAATTTAACTTTAAATTCTTATACCCAGTGGTATTGGAAAACTGATTTATTAAATTTATTAAATTTTTTATTTTTGAGAGCAGATAGTCATGCACAATATGAAATAAGAGTTTATGCAGAGGCAATGCTTGATACCGTGAAAAAGTGGGTTCCAATTACACATTCAGCATTTTTAGATTATAGAGTAGGAGCTGTACATGTTTCCGCTAAGGGAAAAAAAGTTATTCAGCAAATGGCAAAAGGTCAAGAGATATCTCATGAAAGTTCAGGCCTTTCAAAAAGAGAATGGAACGAATTAATGACTTCTTTTGATTTTAAAGAAAAGATTGTTTGATTTTCTTAGCCATATCATAAAATAATTTAGAAACTTCGTGATCTGGTTTTGAATAAGTCAAAGGTTCACCATTATCAGCTGAGACTCTTAAATCTTGATCTAAAGGAATGTGACCTAAAAAATCTTTATTAAATTCTCTAGCAGTTTTTTCAACTCCACCTTCACCAAAAATTTTATACTCTTTGCCATCTTCACCTTTAAAAAAACTCATATTATCAATAAGTCCTAAAATTTTTACTTTAGTTTTTTCAAACATTTGTATCCCTCTTTTCACGTCAAGTAGAGCTAGATCTTGAGGAGTAGATACTATTATTGCTCCATCAATTTTTACCTCTTGAACAAAAGTCAATTGAGTATCACCTGTACCAGGTGGCATATCTATTATTATTACATCTCTATTTTTCCATACAACTTTTTGTGTCATAGTTTTAATCGCACTAATTACCATTGGACCTCTCCACATCATTGGAGTCTGTTCATCAATCAACAAGCCCATTGACATACATTGAGCTCCAAATTTTTCTAAGGGTATAATTGATTTATTGTCTTCGCTTTTTGGTTTTTCTTTTAGATTTAAAAGTCTTGGCAGAGAGGGACCATAAACATCAGCATCGAGTATACCAATTTTTAATCCAAATTTTTGTAACGCGAAAGCTAGATTAACAGCTACTGTAGACTTACCTACTCCACCTTTGGCGCTTGAAACAAGAATAGTATGGTTAGTTCCATTAATTGGAGTTTTTACAAATTGCTTTGGAGGAGGTTTTTGGCTCATGTTTCAATTTTTATCAATTGTTTAGACATTTTAGCGCTCCTTCTTAACTTGTTTTTAAGGGAAAAGTCACTATATAAAGTGTCATGAGTTTCAAAGACAAGATTTTAAACAATCAATCTCCATGGGGAACTCCTCCAGGAGGAGACGGCGGACGAGGTTCTCCAGGTGGAAATGGATCTGGATCTAGACAAGATCCGCCAAGCATAGACGATGTTATAAAAAATTTTCAAAAAACCATTAATAAGTTCTCTGGAGGAAAGTCTGGCGGTTCAAGACCTATAATTATTGGCTTAATAATAATTGCTTTACTTTATGTTGCCAGTGGTCTCTACAGAGTATTACCTGATGAACAAGGTGTAGTTTTAAGATTTGGTAAATATGTAAACACAACACAACCTGGATTGCATTATCATTTTCCAACACCTTTTGAGAGAGTATTAACTCCAAAGGTTACAAAAGTTAATCGTGTAGATGTTGGTTTTAGACCAGCGAGCGATAGCGGGAGATCATCTGGTGTAGGAAACGTTCCTGAGGAAAGTCTTATGTTAACTGGAGATGAAAATATTGTAGATATAAATTACTCTGTTTTTTGGGTGATTAAAGATGCACAAAAGTTTTTATTCAATATTCAAAGTCCAGTTGAAACAGTTAAAGCTGCATCAGAGACTGCGATGAGAGAGGTAATAGCAAAAAATAGAATTCAAAATATTTTAACTGAGGGTAGATCTAAAATTGAGGTAGAAGTCCAAGAGATAGCACAGTTAATTTTAGATGAATACGGTTCAGGAATTCAATTAACTCAAGTTCAAACACAACAAGCAGACCCACCTGAGCAAGTTATAGATGCATTTAGAGATGTACAGGCTGCCAGAGCAGATAGAGAAAGATCTAAAAACGAAGCAGAAGCCTATGCTAACGATGTTATTCCAAGAGCACGAGGGGAAGCAGAGCAAGTTTTACAACAAGCAGAAGCTTATAAAAAAGAGGTGGTGGCAAAAGCTGAAGGTGAAGCAAGTAGATTTTTAGCAATTTATAACGAGTATAAAAATGCAAAACAAGTTACTCAAGAAAGAATGTATCTGGAAACAATGGAAAAAGTTTTAGCTGATATTGATAAAGTAATTATTGATAAAGAATCAGGTTCAGGGGTAGTCCCTTACTTACCTTTACCTGAATTAAAAAAAGGGAGTAACAATTAATGAGAGGCATTAAATTTATAGTTCCGGCAATATTATTAGTTGGAGTAGTAGTTTTCCAATCATTATTTATTGTGCAAGAAATTAGCCAGGCAATAGTTCTCCAATTTGGTGATCCAAAGAAAATTGTTACAAAAGCCGGGTTAAATTTTAAATTACCGTTCATTCAGAACGTAGTTTACTTAGACAAAAGAATTTTAAACTTAGATAACGATCCAGAGGAAGTAATTGCAGCTGACCAAAAAAGATTAATAGTTGACGCCTTTGCAAGATTTAAAATTGTAGACCCATTAAAGTTTTATATTTCAGTTGGAAACGAGAGAGTTGCAAGATCAAGGTTATCTACGATAATCAATTCTAGAATTAGAGGTGTGCTAGGAACACAAGAATTAGCAACTTTACTATCAACTGATAGAGCGAGACAGATGCAAATTATACAGTCACAAGTTAACGAAGAGGCAAAGAATTTTGGAATAAATATTGTAGATGTAAGAATTAAAAGAGCTGACTTACCACCTGCCAACAGTGAAGCAATTTATAAACGAATGCAAACTGAAAGGGAAAGAGAGGCAAAAGAATTTAGAGCACAAGGAGCAGAGATTGCACAAAAAATCAGATCGACAGCGGACAAAGATGTTACTGTGATTTTGGCTCAAGCAAATAAAAAGTCTGAGATAATGAAAGGTGAGGGAGATGGTCAGAGAAATAAAATATTCGCTGACGCTTTTGGAAGAGACCCACAATTTTTTGCTTTCTACAGAGCTATGCAAGCATATGAGAAAGCTTTAATAGGTGGAGAAACATCACTAGTTTTATCGCCAGATAGCGATTTCTTTAAGTTTTTTGGTAAATCAATTAAGCCAAATATTAAAAGATAACTATAACAAAAAATTGTGAACGAGTTTATTATTGCAATTGGCCTAATATTTTTTGTGGAAGGTCTGTTTTTAGCCATTTTCCCGTCAAGAATTAAAAGCATACTAGAACTAATCAAAAATACTCCTGAAAATAAACTAAGGTTTTTAGGTATAGCATTTTTGATTATCGGTTTTTTAATAATTTGGTATATAAAAAGTTAAATGAAATTACTTAACAAAATTTTAATTATTTTTATAATTTTTAATTTTTCTTTTGCAAATTCAAAACCTGTACCCGAGTCTTTTGCAGATTTAGCAGATCAATTAATGCCTTCGGTTGTTAATATTTCAACAACTCAAACGGTTAGAACAACCACTAATCAATTTCCTTTTCAGTTTCCTCCTGGATCACCATTTGGTGAAATGTTTAAAGACTTCGAAAGACCAACTGAGAGAAAAGCATCTTCTTTAGGGTCAGGGTTTATAATTGATACAAAAGGAACAGTTATTACAAATAATCATGTAATTTCTGGAGCAGATGATATTTTAGTAAGAGTTGGAGATAAAGAATATAAAGCTAAAGTTATAGGCGCTGATCCATATATGGATATTGCAGTTTTAAAAATGGAGACTAAAGATCAATTTAAACCAGTGAGTTTCGGAGACTCCGATAAGGCAAGAGTTGGAGATTGGGCAGTTGCAATTGGTAACCCTTTTGGTTTAGGCGGAACAGTAACGGCTGGAATTATTTCAGCTAGAAATAGAGATATAAATTTGACAAGATATGATGACTTCATTCAAACAGATGCATCTATAAATCAAGGTAATTCTGGGGGACCTTTGTTCAATCTTAAAGGAGAGGTAATTGGAATTAACACTGCGATTATTGCACCAGGTCAATCAGGTTCTATTGGAATCGGATTTGCAATTCCAGCTAATGCCGCCTCAAATGTTATTGATCAATTAATAAAATTTGGAGAAACAAAAAGAGGTTGGCTAGGTGTAAGAATTCAGGAAGTAACAAAAGAAATAGCTGAAGTAGAAAAATTAAAGAAACCTCAAGGCGCTTTAGTAGCAAGTGTTGGAGAGAATAGTCCAGCTGATAAAGCTGGCATAAAAGCAGGTGACATAATTTTAAATTTTGATGGAAAAAAAATTGATACGATGAGAACACTTCCAAAAGTAGTTGCCTCAACCGAGGTTGGTAAAAGTGTTGAATTAAAAATTTGGAGAAATAAAAAATTAATTTCAAAAAGATTAATTTTAGGAAGACTTGAGTCATCTGAAGAATTCAAAGAAAAAAAAACTAAAGTGGTTAAAAAAGTTGAAGATATTGAGAAATTAAAAATAGCTGTTAGAGATATTACCAATGAAGATATTTCTTCAAGAAATTTAAATAAAAAGACTTCAGGAGTTATTATAACAGAGATCTCTAATAGAAGTCCGCTAACTAATCTATTAAGCGTAAACGATATTATAATCGAAGTTCAAAAGTCACCCGTAAAGTCATCATCTGATTTAAAAAGATTGGTCGATAATTTTTTTCAAAAAGGGGAAAAAACATTACTTTTGACTGTAATTAATAAAAATAATCAAAGACGTTACCTTGGCGTTAAAATAAATTAGTCTTGTCTAAAAAGTTATTACTCTTAGCAGGTCCCACAGCTTCAGGAAAATCAAATCTAGCAATTAAATTAGCAAAAAAACTAAATGGTGAGATTGTCAATGCAGATAGTATGCAAGTTTTTAAAGAATTTAAAATTCTGTCTTCTAGGCCAACCTTAAGTCAAACTAAAAAAGTAAAACACCACCTATATGGATTTATCTCTGTAAAAAAATATTTTTCAGCAGGTGATTGGCTTAAACAAGCAAAAAAAAAAATTGATAGTTGTGTTAAAAGAAAAAAAATTCCAATAATTGTGGGAGGAACTGGCCTTTATTTTAATACAATTATTAAAGGTATGAGTAAAATTCCTGATATCGATTTAAAGACAAGAAATACCGTAAGAAGCCTTTACCGAACACTTGGTTGTAAAGAATTTTATAACCAGCTGCTTGAACTTGATCCTAAAATAAAGGGAAGAATACTCCCGACTGATGCACAAAGATTACAAAGAGCTTATGAAGTAAAGCTCAAAACAAATAAATCATTATTTGACTGGTTTGCAAACACAAAATCTGAATTTAAAGATTTTGAAATAAGGAAAATTTTTATAAACACCCCAAGAGAGGAGTTGCTTAAAAAAATTTCTTTAAGAACCCAGCAAATGTTTAGTAATAGATGTATTAATGAAGTAAAAAAATTCAATAATCTGAAGGTAAAGAAAAGTTTATCTGCAAATAAATTAATCGGCGTCCAAGAAATTAATGATTTTCTAAAGAAATCAATATCACTTGAGCAGTGCAAAGAACTTATTAATATAAAGACTAGACAATACGCAAAAAGACAAAATACATGGGCTAGAGGCCATATGAAGAATTGGAATAAGCTTTATTCCAAAAATTTCTCAAATCTTTTAAAAAAATCATTAAAAGTCGTAAGCTAAAACTTGACGCAATCCATTTCTAGGCTAGATTGTATGTATGCCAAAATTATTGAGCGGAGCAGAGATTGTATTTAAAGCCTTAGAGGATCAAAAAGTAGAATATATTTTTGGTTATCCTGGAGGTGCAGTATTACCGATTTATGATGAGTTAAAAAATCATAAATCAATTAAACATATTTTGGCAAGACACGAGCAAGGAGCGGGACACTCAGCAGAAGGTTACGCACGATCAAGCGGCAAGCCAGGAGTTTTATTAGTAACGTCTGGACCTGGAGCAACTAACGCAGTAACTGCTCTTACAGATGCTTACATGGACTCAATTCCTCTTGTTTGTATCTCAGGACAAGTTCCAACTCATTTGATCGGAACTGACGCCTTTCAAGAGTGTGATACAACCGGAATAACTCGACCATGTACTAAACATAATTGGTTAGTTAAAGATGTAAACGATCTTTCAAGAATTTTACATTTAGCTTTCGAAGTAGCAACTACAGGAAGACCTGGTCCAGTCTTAGTTGATATTCCAAAAGACATTCAATTTAAAAAAGGTAAATATAAATTTTTTAAGAATACACTTAAAAAAAAACTTAATGGCAAAGCAACTCATAAAATATCTAATTCAGAATTAGATAAATTTATTGATCTTATTAAAAGATCATCTAAACCTATTTTTTACACAGGTGGAGGAGTTATAAATTCTGGACCAGAAGCTAGTAAATATTTAAGAGAGTTAGTTTCATTAACTGGCTTTCCAATAACTTCCACATTACAAGGACTTGGAGCATATCCTGGAGATGATCCACAATTTTTAGGGATGCTGGGCATGCACGGAACTTATGAAGCTAATAATGCGATGCATGATTGTGATTTGATGATTAATATTGGCGCAAGGTTTGACGACAGAATTACAGGTAAAGTAGATGAATTTTCACCAGGATCAAAAAAAATTCATGTTGATATTGACCCATCCTCAATAGGAAAGAATATAAAAGTTGATTTAGCAATTGTTAGCGATGTGACATCACTTTTGAAATCTTTAATTAAAAGATTCAAAGAAAAAAATAAAAACTTTGTAAATTCCAATAAGCAAAAAACATCTAAATGGTGGGAACAAATTGGAAAATGGAGAGGAAAAAAGTCTCTAAACTTTATTAACAGCGATAAGATTATAAAACCTCAACATGCAGTTCAAAGACTATATGAACTAACAAAAAGTCAAGATACGTTTATTACTACTGAAGTAGGTCAGCATCAAATGTGGGCAGCTCAACATTACAAATTTAATAAACCTAATAGATGGATGACATCCGGAGGTCTTGGAACGATGGGATACGGGCTTCCAGCAGCAATCGGAGTTCAAATTGCAAATCCAGGAAAATTAGTTGTTGATATTGCTGGAGAAGCATCTGTTTTAATGACAATGCAAGAAATGTCTACAGCGGTACAATATAGATTACCTATAAAAATATTCATATTGAACAATGAATACATGGGAATGGTTAGACAGTGGCAAGAACTTTTGCACGAAAAAAATTATTCTGAGAGCTATACAGCTGCATTACCAGATTTTGTAAAGCTAGCGGAGTCTTATGGTTGTGTTGGTATAAGAGCTAAAACACCAAATGAGCTGGATGAAAAAATTAAAGAAATGATTAGTGTTGATAGACCAGTAATTTTTGACTGTGTTGTAGACAAAGCCGAAAATTGTTTTCCAATGATACCTTCAGGTAAACCACATAATCAAATGATCTTAGGACCCGAGGAAGAAGAAGAAATTTCAGACGAAGGGAAAGTTTTAGTTTAATGGCAAAATCTAAATCAGCTTACAGTGTACCTGGTAAAATAGGAAAAATTGAGAGACACATAATTGTTGTATGGGTTGATAACGAAGCCGGTGTTCTAGCTAGAATTGCCGGACTTTTTTCTGGAAGAGGATATAATATCGAGTCTTTAGCTGTTGCAGAAGTTGATAAAAAAAAACATATTTCAAGAATTACAATAGTGACAGAGGGAACACCACAAGTAATTGAGCAAATAAATCTTCAACTTAAAAAACTTGTTCCTGTCCATAAAGTAGCTGACTTTAAACGAGGTGAAAAGGATATATTATTTAGAGAGTTAGCGATGTTTAAAATCTTAGGTAATTCAAAAAAACTTGAAAAAGTTAAAAAAATTTGCAAAAGATTTAACCCAGTGGTTCTCGATAAAACAAACAAATCTATTGTAATACAAGTAACTGCGCTTAGAGCTGAAATTGATAAATTAGCTCTTGATTTAAAAAGTTTAGGACTTATAAGCACCTCTAGAACAGGTGCTGTTGCTATGACGAAAGGATCAAGAATATTTAATTAATTATGAAAACTTATTACGATAAAGACACAAACAAAGATTTAATCAAAGATAAAAAGGTAGCCATATTTGGATACGGAAGCCAGGGACACGCTCATGCATTAAACCTTAAAGATAGTGGAGTTAAAGAAGTTGTAGTTGCTTTAAGAGAGGGATCTTCAAGTATTAAAAAAGCCGAAAGTGCTGGATTAAAAGTAATGTCATTATCCGACGCTGCAGCTTGGGCAGATGTAGTAATGATGTTAACGCCTGATGAACTTCAATCTGAAATTTACAAAAACCATATTGAGCAAAGAATGAAAGAGGGAACAAGTTTAGCTTTTGCACATGGTTTGAACATTCATTTTAATTTAATTAATGCTAGAAAAGATTTAGATGTCTTTATGGTTGCGCCCAAGGGACCAGGACATACCGTGAGAAGTGAGTATCAAAAAGGTGGTGGAGTTCCATGTTTAATGGCTGTTCATAAAGATAGTTCAGGAAAAGCAAAAGATTTAGCATTATCCTATGCATCTGCTGTTGGCGGAGGCAAAGCAGGTATAATAGAAACAACTTTTAAAGATGAATGCGAAACTGATTTATTTGGTGAACAAACAGTTCTTTGTGGAGGTTTAGTAGAATTGATTAAAAATGGTTTTGAAACTTTGACTGAAGCTGGTTATCCGCCTCAGATGGCTTATTTTGAAACTTTGCATGAAGTAAAGTTAATAGTGGATTTAATTTATGAGGGAGGCATAGCAAATATGAATTATTCTATTTCTAATACTGCAGAGTATGGTGAATATGTTTCTGGAAAAAGAGTTGTTGATGGAAAGACTAAGGAAAAAATGAAGGAAGTTTTAAAAGATATACAATCTGGTAAATTTACTAAACAGTGGATGGATGAGCATAAGTCAGGTCAGAAAAATTTCCTAAAAATGAGGCAAGATCTGGCAAAACACCCCATTGAAAAGGTAGGTAAAGAACTTCGAGCCATGATGCCATGGATTGGTAAAAATAAACTAGTCGATAAAGATAAAAATTAACCCAATCTGAGTCCAAATTACTAAGTTAGACTACATAATTATTTGCAAATTCTAGCTTTGATTGTAATATGAGATGCTTTAAATTTTTAAAAATTATTAAGCTATGACAGATAAAAACAGAATTATAATTTTTGATACAACTATGCGTGATGGAGAACAGTCTCCTGGCGCATCAATGAGTTTAGAAGAAAAATTACAAATCTCTAGAGTTTTTGATGAGCTAGGAGTAGATATCATAGAGGCAGGTTTTCCAATAGCTTCGCCTGGTGACTTTGAAGCTGTGACTGAAATAAGTAAAACTCTTAAGCGGTCAGTGCCAGCAGGATTAGCTAGAGCTACCAAAAAAGATATTGACGCATGTCATCAAGCTTTAAAGCACGCAAAAAATTTTAGAATTCACACTTTTATATCTACAAGTCCGCTTCATATGAAGCATAAATTAAATAAATCACCGGAAGAAGTTTTAGAGTCTATTAAAGAAAGTGTCACTTACGCTAGAAAATTTACCGACGATGTTGAGTGGTCTTGCGAAGACGGAACACGAACTGATATGGATTATATGTGTAAGACAGTTGAACTTGCAATAAAATCTGGAGCAAAAACAATTAATATACCTGACACTGTTGGCTACACCGTTCCTTCAGAGTTTAAAAAGATTATTGAAACTTTAATAAATAAAGTTCCAAATATTGATAAAGCAATTCTTTCTACACATTGTCATAATGATTTAGGACTAGCGGTAGCTAATTCATTAGCGGGAGTAATGGCTGGTGCAAGACAAATCGAATGTACAATTAATGGCATAGGAGAAAGAGCTGGTAATGCAGCATTGGAAGAAGTGGTAATGGCTATGAGAACAAGACATGACTTAATGCCTTACACTACAAATATAAATACAAAACTTTTAAGCAAAGCATCAAAAGTGGTTTCAAATGCTACGGGATTTCCTGTGCAATTTAATAAAGCGATCGTTGGAAAAAATGCTTTTGCACATGAGTCAGGCATTCACCAAGATGGAATGTTAAAAAATAGAAATACTTATGAAATAATGACACCAGAAAGTGTTGGAGTGAAAAAAACTTCATTAGTAATGGGGAAACACTCAGGCCGTCACGCTTTTAGAGATAAATTATCAGACATGGGCTATGTAGATGTAACTGATGATATAATTAATACGGCTTTTGGAAAATTCAAAATATTAGCTGACAAGAAAAAACATATTTACGATGAAGATATCGCAGCGCTTGTAGATGACAGTTTAGTAACTGAAGACAATGTAATTAAATTAAAGTCTTTAAAAGTTTACGCAGGAACAGGCGAACCTCAAAAAGCTGAAATGACATTAGAAGTTTTTGGAGAAATTAAAACAGCTTCTGAAACAGGAGATGGACCAGTGGACGCTATTTTCAAATGCATAAAAAAACTTTATGCCCATGATGTTAAGCTTTTGTTATACAATGTACACGCTGTAACAGAAGGTACTGACGCTCAAGCCACAGTAAGCGTAAGAATTGAGGAAAAAGGTAAAACTACAGTTGGGCAAGCAGCTGATACCGATACGCTAGTTGCCTCAGCAAATGCATATTTAAATGCATTAAATAAATTAATCATTAAAAGAAAAAAGACAGCACCGGATGATAAAAATCTAAGCGTGCAAGTATAGAAAGGAAAATATGTTTAAAGGTTTAACAGGATTAACATCATTATGGTCACAAGATATGGCAATTGATCTAGGAACAGCCAACACTTTAGTTGTTCTCAAAGATCAAGGTGTAGTATTAAATGAGCCTTCAGTAGTTGCGGTTATTGAAGATGCTGGAAAAAAATCAGTTTTAGCAGTTGGAGACGAAGCAAAAACGATGTTAGGAAGAACTCCTGGAAATATCTCAGCTATTAGACCCCTTAAAGACGGAGTTATTGCTGATTTCGTAGTAACAGAAGAAATGATTAAACATTTTATTAAAAAAGTTCATAAAAAAAATGCATTTGCAAACCCAAGAATTTTAATTTGCGTACCTACTGGATCTACTCCCGTTGAAAGAAAAGCTATTCAAGACTCTGCTTTAGCAGCAGGTGCTAGAAAAGTTCAATTAATTGAGGAGCCCATAGCTGCAGCGATTGGAGCAGGTTTACCAATTTCTGAGGCAACTGGATCTATGGTTGTGGATATTGGCGGTGGAACAACTGAAATAGCTGTTATGTCACTTGGCGGAGTTGTTTATTCAAAATCCTTAAGAGTTGCTGGAGATGCTCTTGATCAATCAATAATAGCTTATATGAGAAAAAAAATGAACTTGATGATAGGAGACTCAACAGCTGAAAAAATTAAAAAAGAAATTGGAACAGCAATACCCTCTTCTAATAATACATTTTTAATGAAAGGGAGAGATATCAGATCAGGAACTCCAAAAGAAATAGAACTTACAGAAAAAGATGCATGTGAGGCCTTAATGCCAATTTTGAATCAAATTTTAGGCGGTATCAAAGAGGCTTTAGAAAATACTCCACCAGAATTATCTGCCGACTTAATTGACATGGGTCTTGTTTTAACTGGAGGTGGTGCTTTATTAAAAAATATTGATAAATTAATTTCTCAAGATACTGGTTTACCTGTAACTATAGCTGATGACCCACTATCATGCGTGGCTATAGGAACTGGAAGAGCTTTGGAAAACGAAGAATTGTTTTCTACTATGTTATCTGAGTACTAATTTGTTTAAATGAATAGATGTCAGTTAGTAGAGATGATTTTAGTATAGCTTTCCGTTCTGCTCTTCTTCAAAGAGGAGGGGCTCAGAAATTTTCAGTTCTCTCTTTAATTTTTTTAGCCTTGATCATATTTTTTTTGGATGTATATGGAGTTAAATTTACCAAACCAGTAAGAAGTTTTCTAAATGACGTAGTTTATCGTGTAACTTATTTAGCCTCTACCCCAACAAGATTTTTACCTCAAGTTGGCAAAGACATCTCAAGCTTTTTTAATGTAAAAGAGGAAAATGAAAGGTTAAAGTTAGAATTAGAAAAATATAAGTCACTTGAATTAAACGTTGAATTTCTAACAGATGAAAACAAAAACTTACAAAAAATTTTAGAAACTGAATATTTTAACAAGAATTTAAGCAATATTGTACTAGCAAAAGTCTTAGTCGATAAGAATAGTCCTTTTTTAAAATCTATAATCATAAATAAGGGAACGCGCGCAGGTATTTTGAAGGGTATGCCAGTAACTAAAGATAATTATTTAGTCGGAAGAGTTGTTGAAACAAACTATTTGTCTTCAAGAGTTTTACTTTTAAATGATCTGAATAGTAGAATTCCAGTAACTTTAAATCAGGGCGCGCAAGCTATATTATCTGGTAGCGGGACAAATAATCCGATTTTAGAATATTTGCCTGAGGATTACGAAACTATTGAAGATATAAATGTTTTTGCATCAGGAAAAGATGGGATATTTACATCTGGTACACCTATTGGAATTACAAACACTGAAGGCACAGTTGATCTTTTCATTGATCCAAATCAGCTCTCTTTTGTAACGGTTAATTTAAATGTTCAAAATTAAGAAAAATTAAAATGGCTAAGAGTTCTTTTATAAATAAAATATTTAATGCTGGTCCATTAATTCTTTTATATTATCTATGTATTAGCGAAGTCGACACAAATCTTGAAAAAATGTTTGAAATTTTTACGTTAAACTTCCAGATCATCATAATTTATTTTTGGGTAATAAAAAGACCAGATATTATGGCTAACGGGCATATATTTTTGGCTGGATTAATTAATGATGTGGTTATGGGATTCCCTTTAGGTATAAGTTCATTGTCATATTTAATCATAATTTTTGTCGGAACCTATGTAAGAAATAAAAGTGTTAATACTACAATTGCCTCAGATTGGTTCACATTCTTTATGGCTATGATTTTTTCGAGTTTACTTTTCTTTTCACTATTAAATAATTTTACTGATCTTTCTTTTACTTATTCAAAAATAGGATACAATATGTTTTTTACTTTATTTATGTTTCCTATATTTTGGTTGTTGTTTAATATTTACCAAATAACTTTTATAGGTAATCGAGATGCTTAGCCCAAGTTCTGGAAATACTGTAATCAAGTCAAAACTAATTGGCAGAAGAATGTTTTTACTTACTGCCGCAAAAGCAATTGTAACGTTTGGAATTATAGGTAGATTAGTATCTTTACAAATAAATGAGAGATCAAAATATAAAACTTTATCTGACAAAAATAGATTCAGAGAATGGAAATTAGCACCTGAGAGAGGAGTTATCCGAGATTTTTTTGATAAAGAAATAGCATCAAATCAACAGGTTTATCAAGTTCATTTAATTCCAGAGAATTCAAAAGATATTGAAAAATTATTTGTTAGACTTAAAACAATTTTAAATATTACAGAAAAAAAATTATTTTATCTTAGAAGAGTCATTGCTAAGCAAAAACCATGGGAACCAATTATAGTTTCAGACAATATAACTTGGTCAGAATTTTCGAGATTAAACTTATTCTTACACGAACTCGAGGGAGTAAAACCTATTGTATCGGTAGCAAGAACGTATCCTGATAATTCATCCGCTCATATTTTAGGTTATGTTTCTCAGGTAAGCGCTAAAGATCTTCAAACAAAGAAATATTTAAAAGATTTACATGTTCCAGGAATGAGCATTGGTAAAACCGGTCTTGAGAGAAAATTAGATGAGGAAATTATAGGTAAAATTGGTTTCCAAAGATATGAAGTAAATGCCTATGGAAAAAGAATCAAGCAAATCTTGATTAATGAAGGCCAGGCAGGAAAAAGTTTTAAAACCACTTTAGATTTTGAAGTTCAAAAATTTACAAGTGAACTTCTCAAAGATAAAGCCGCAGCTGTTTGTGTTATGGATGTATATAATGGAGATATTGTATCTCTAGTTTCCTCTCCAACTTTTGAACCCAACGAGTTCGTTCATGGCCTGGATAAAACTTATTGGAATAGTTTAATAAAAAATGAAATGAAACCACTGACAAACAAAACTATTTCTGGTCTATATCCGCCTGGATCAACTATAAAAACTCTTGTTGCTTTAAGTGCTTTAGAGAATGGAGTTATAAAACCACTAGACACTTTTAAATGTGAAGGAAAAATTGAACTATATGGAGAAAAATTTCACTGTTGGGAAAAAGATGGCCACGGTATTGTAAATTTAAGGAAAGGAATTCAAAGATCTTGCGACGTATACTTTTATGAAGTTGCAAGAAAATTAGGAGTAGATAGATTATCTGAAACAGCTAAAAAATTTGGTCTTGGAAAAAAAGTTCTTAATGGCTTTATTGAAGAGAGGGCAGGTGTTGTACCTAACACAAAGTGGAAGAAAAAATTTATAGGTCAAAATTGGTATTTAGGTGAAACTTTGCACTCCGGTATCGGCCAAGGATATTTTCAAAGCACTCCTCTACAACTCTGTTTAATGACAGCGCAAATTGCTAATGGTGGCTTTGAAATAAAACCAAGAATAATCTTTGATAAAAAGAATAACAATTTAAGAGAGTACATTAAATATAAAAATGAAAATCCTAATGATCCCCTTCCAACAGATTTATTAGTATCGAATTTTGAACTAAAACCTCTTTTTAAAAATCAAGAACATATTAACTTAATTAAAGATGCTATGTTTTCTTCATCCAATGAACCAGGTGGTACTTCTTACAGGCATCGATGGGAAAATAAAAAATTTACTTTTGCTGGAAAAACAGGATCATCACAAATAAAAAGATTTACTGAAGCTCAACGTGAAGCTGAAGTAAAGCAAGAGAGTTTACCGTACAAAGATAGAGATCATGCATTATTTGTTGCTTATGCACCTTACAGTGATCCTAAATATGCAATAAGTGTTTTAGTAGAACATGGAGGCTCAGGTGGAAAAGCAGCTGCACCAATAGCTAAAAAAGTAATTAAAAAAGTTCTAGAACGACACGAGTTAAGAGAGAGAATTGATAGTTTACTAGGAGAGCAGGTATAATGTTTAGAGCTAGATCCATTCAATCATCACTTAGTATAAAGGATAAAATTATTTCAATAGATTATATTTTAGTAATTTCGATATTTATTCTTGGACTTACTAGTATTTTAGCTATGTATTCTACAGATGGCGGAGAATTAAAATACCATACAAAAAGTCATATACTTCGTTTCTTCGTTTTTTTTGGTATGTTTTTAACACTATCATTCATTCAAATAAGATTTTGGCATAGCCAAAGTTATTTAATTTATATTTTGTTCTTCATATTATTATTGGGAGTTAAATATTTTGGATTAACGTCTTCTGGCTCTAAGAGATGGTTAGACCTTTACTTTATGAATTTACAGCCCTCTGAATTAATGAAGATAGGTCTTATTTTATTTTTAGCAAAATATTACCACCGTACTTCGATTGAAAATTTAAATCGTGTTAGATATTTATTCTTACCTGTTGTTGTTTTAATTGCTCCAATAATATTAGTTGCAACTCAGCCAGATTTAGGTACTGCACTACTAATTGCTGCTGGCGGACTTACTGTAGCGTGGCTAGCTGGTGTTAGAGTCAAATTTTTTGCTTTTTCAGGCTTAGCATTTTTAGCTTTATTACCTATAGCCATTTCTTTTTTAAAACCATATCAAAAATCTAGAATTTTAACTTTTTTAAATCCTGAAAGAGATCCCTTAGGCGCTGGATATCAAATCATTCAATCCAAAATAGCGATTGGCTCAGGTGGATTGTTTGGAAAAGGTTTTTTACAAGGTTCCCAAAGTTATTTAGATTATTTACCTGAAAAACATACAGATTTCATATTTACCTTATTTTCTGAAGAATTCGGTTTTTTTGGCTCACTATTTATTCTTTTATTATACGCAATTATTGTTTGGAGGATCATAAAGATCGGAAATGTTACAAGAAGTAATTTTGGCAAACTATTCTGCTATGGTTTTGGAACTGCTTTTTTTATATATGTGGTAGTAAATATGATGATGGTACTTGGACTTTTACCAATAGTTGGATCTCCTTTACCGATTATGTCTTACGGAGGTTCATCAATGATGGCAATAATGCTGGGATTGGGCATAGTTATGTCATGTAAAGTCTATAAAGACACACCCGTAAACTAGGGAATTTTAAACCTAAATTGGTCAAATTTGATTTTATTAGGCACTTGTATATTATATTAATAGGTGGTTAATTTATGAAAAATATTATGTTTGGTGATAAGAAAAAAAAACTAACTGACTCAGAGAGATCGTTAATCAGCGAAACAGTAAGTATTGAAGGAACAATCAATAGTTCAGGTGCTATAGATGTTGCTGGTTTAATTAAAGGACCAGTTTTTTCAAAAGAGATTATCATAAGGGAAACAGGTTCTATTACAGGATCAATCGAAGGAGATCATGTTGAGATCCATGGTCATTTAGATGGTAAGGTTTCTGGTCAAGATGTAGTGATAGGCTCAACAGGAACTGTTAAAGGTGATATAGAATTTGGGAACAATTTAAAAACTGAAAATGGTGCCGATATTGATGGTTACATTAAAAAAACAAATAAATCTAAATCAACATTAACTGGTGATTTCTTATTCAAGAAAAAAGATAAAAAAGAGACTTTAGAAACAGAAGAAAGACCTGAAGTTGTAAATAAAGAAGCCCTAGTCTAATCTAACGCACTTTAATTTCTAGTAGATTAAATTATAATTTTAAAATGGAAAATTATAAATGTAAATCTGTTGGGATAGTGGGATCGGGTATCCAAGGAGTTTGCACAGGTCTTCAACTTATTAAAAAAGGTATACCAGTTACAATCTTTGACCGACAAGATCCTTTATCATCAGAATATAAACCAGCATCTTATGGAAACGCTGGTCATTTTTCACCTTACGCGGTATTACAATTCAACCGTCCAGATATTTTATATGATGTTCCAAAAATGTTATTTAGTTCTTATGGACCTCTAGCCTTAAAATGGAATTATATTCCAAAAATGTTTAATTGGTTTTTATATTATTTAAAAAACTGTAATAAAAAATCTATGTTACATACAGCTAAATATATGCACCAAATTTTGAGTTTATCAAATGACGCCTATGAAGAAATATTTCAGGAAATAAATGTGGATGGACTAGTTGAAAAAAAAGGAATTATTTATGTGTGGACGAATAAAAACTTAAAGAGCAGAAAACTAGAAATAAAGGTTCGAGATGAATTAGGTGTAAAACAAAAATTATTAACTCGTGAAGAGATACTAGAGCTAGAACCAAATTTAAACCCAGTATTTGATGGTGGTGTTATATATGAAAATGCTATGCA
>CACILM010000006.1 GCA_902587515.1 uncultured Pelagibacteraceae bacterium | reverse complement strand
TATCAATGTGCATTAATGGGACCAACAGAAATTTTAGCTCAACAACATTATAATCTTGCTTTGAAAATTTTTAAGGGTACCAATTTTAATATTGAATTTTTGTCAGGGAAAACTGATTCTGGTAAAAGAAAAAATGTATTAGATAGACTTAAAAATGGAAATATTGATCTTATAGTCGGAACGCACGCTCTTTTTCAAAAAAAAATATTATTTAAAAAACTTGGATTTGTTATAATCGATGAGCAACATAAGTTTGGTGTCAAACAAAGATCAGAGTTGGCTAAAAAAGGTGGAGATAATTGTGATGTACTATTAATGTCTGCTACACCGATACCAAGAACTATGATGATGTCTCTTTACGGTGACATGGATATATCAAAAATAACAGAGAAGCCTTTAACTAGAAAAAAAATCTTAACTTTAAGTAAACCAGAAAAAAAAATTGATGAACTTTGGGTATATTTGGAAAAGCAAATTAATGCAAAAAATCAAATATTTTGGGTTTGCCCTCTTATAGAAGAATCGAAAACATTAGATTTTTCGTCAGCAAAAAAAAAGTTTGATTTGATAAATAAAAAATTTCCTAACAAAGTGGGCCTAATTCATGGATCTTTATCTAAGGATGAAAAAGACGATGTTCTTAAAAAATTTCTTAATAATAAAATATCTATTTTGGTTTCAACAACTGTTATCGAGGTTGGAATTGATTTTCCTAATGCTAACTTAATAATTATTGAAAATGCTAATAAATTTGGTTTGGCTCAATTACATCAATTAAGAGGAAGAGTTGGAAGGGGAAATAAAGAAAGCACTTGTATACTTTTGTTTAAAGAAGGATTAAGTAAAAACTCAATACAGAGGATTAAGATCCTTAAAAAATCTGACGATGGATTTTATATCGCTGAAGAAGATTTAAAATTAAGAGGTTTTGGAGATTTACTAGGTTATCAACAAAGTGGCATTAAAACTTTCAGATTTGCAGATCCATTATTACATCAAGACTTGTTCAAGCTTGCTGAAAATTTTATTTTAACTCAAAATGAAAATATTAATGAAAAAAAATACGATTTTTTACTTAAACTATTTGATAAGGCTGAAATAATTAATGTTAATGATTTTTAATTTATATTAGTTGTTCCAGCTGAAACAATAAATTTTGAAGCTTGCTCAAAAGTAACGTCTAAATAAATTAAATCTTTTTTGGGTATCATTAACAAAAAACCACTTGTGGGGTTAGGTGTTGTTGGAACAAAGACGTTTATAAGTTCCTCTTTTATTTTTTCTTTGATAATTCCTGTATTCTCTTTCGTTGCAAAACCAACTGCCCATACTCCTTTTCTAGGATATTCTAAGAGAACAACACTTTTTTGCTTATTATCAGTTTTTGTAAAGCTTTCAGTCATCTGTCCAATTGCAGAATAAATTGTTCTTAAAATAGGTATTTTTTTCAAGATCCTATTGAATAATTCAAAAAATTTTTTTCCTAAAAAGGAAAGAGATAACCAGCCAATTAATGTGATAAAAAATAAAGCAATTAAAATTTCTACTCCGGGAATATTGAAAGGAAGGTAATTATTTGGATTTAATTCCTTGGGAATTATATTTCCAGTAACTCTTATGAAAAATATGGTTAGATATAAAGTGATACCAATTGGTATAAGTACAACGATACCAGCTATAAAATTATTTCTGATTTTAGCAAAAATAGACTTTTTTATATTTTTATCACTCATAATTTAGGAATAGCTAGAATAAATTATAAATATTATTATTAATATAAAAATTGCAATTAATAATTTATTATTTAAAATCATGAATCTTAAAAATGTATAACATAAATAGAAGAAAATTTCTTGGTTTAATTAGTTGTGGCTGTTGCTCATTGATATTACCCTCATGTTCAACAGTTCCGATTACAGAAAGAAAACAATTAACCATATATCCTGAGTCAAGAATAAATCAGCAAGCAGCGGCCGCTTATGAAAATTTTAGAAGCAAAACTAAACTCATTACAAGTGGTTCGGAATTGAATCAAGTTAGAGAAATCGGTAAAAAAATGGAAGCTGCAGTAAGTGCGTTTTTTTCTAAAAAAGAAGGTGATGACCCTACTAAAAATTTTGGATGGGATTATATTTTAGTCGATAACGATAAAGTAGTAAACGCTTGGTGTATGCCAGGTGGAAAAATTGCAGTTTATACCGGATTACTTAAAGTTACTAAAAATATAGATGCATTATCAATAGTTATGGGACATGAAATAGCGCATGCTGTGGCTAAACATTCCGTTGAGAGAGCCAGTCAACAAATGACTCTTGGAGTTGCAACGATGGTAGGTGATATTTTTACTGGAGGCGCAATTAGTAATGCTCGTAATCAAGTTGGACAAGCAACTGGGATGGATATCTATAGAATTGGTATAATGAATCCTTTTGGAAGAAAACAAGAAAGTGAGGCTGATTATTTGGGTTTGATTTTTTCATCTTTATCTGGATATGATATAAGAGAGTCTGTTAAACTATGGGAGAGAATGGCAGAAAAAAATAAAGGTAAAGAACCTCCTGCATTTTTAAGTACACACCCTAGTAGTTCAAAGAGAATTGCAAATCTTAAAAATTGGATTAATGAGGTGATAATTGATTACCCACCAATAAAAATTTAAAGTTATTGGTGAGCCCTGATGGACTCGAACCATCGACACCCTCCTTAAAAGGGAGGTGCTCTACCAACTGAGCTAAGGGCCCCAAGAGAAGTTCTTTTATATATTTATTAGTTAAAATTCAATATTTAATCAAAAAAATTTATATATCTTTTATAAAACTTATCAAAGGTCCCGCTTTTAATATTATTTCTAATTTCCCGCATAAATTGTTGGTAAAAATATATGTTATTTAAAGAAATCAACATTGAAGCTAACATTTCCTCAGATTTAATCAAATGATGTAAATAACTCTTAGAGTAGTTTTTTAGACCTCTAATGTCGCAGTTTTCATCTAATGGCGATTTATCATTTTTAAATTTAGAATTTTTTAGATTAAATTTTCCCTCCCAGGAAAAAGCAAGCCCAGTTCTTCCTGATCTAGTTGGTAAAACACAGTCAAACATGTCAATACCCTCTTTGACTGCGCCTAATATATCTGATGGAGTTCCAACACCCATTAAATATCTTGGTTTTTGTTTAGGTAAGTATTCTACAGTTTCATTCAAAATTTTAAACATGTCTGATTGTTTCTCACCTACTGCAAGTCCACCCATTGCATATCCATCAAAATCTATCTCAACTAATTTTTGAATACTTTCAACTCTTAAATCTTTGTATAAACCACCTTGCGCAATACCAAATAGGGCTTTTGTATTATCTTTGCCAAATTCAATTTTACTTCTTTTAGCCCATTGAGTTGAGGTTTGAATCGCATTTGAAAGAATTTTTTTATCTTTTGTAAGTTTTGGGCACTCATCTAAAACCATTATAATATCTGAGTTAATTACCTTTTGAACTTGAATGCTCTTTTCAGGACTTAATATTATTTTCTTCCCATCTAAGTGTGATTTAAAAATAGCTCCCAATTTTTTATCTATTTTATTAAATTTAGATAAAGACATTATTTGATACCCACCAGAGTCTGTAAGAATTGGTTTGTCCCAGTTTATAAATTTGTGTAAACCATTAAATTTTTTAATTATATCCATACCAGGTCTGAGTAATAGATGATAAGTGTTTCCTAGAATTATATGCGTACCAGTTTTTTTAATATCATCTAAAAATACTCCTTTTACTGTACCTTGGGTCCCAACTGGCATAAATGCAGGTGTTTCTATTGTTCCTCTACTAGTGTTAATTCGTCCTAATCTAGCGCTGTCACATTGAGCGATCAGCTCAAATGAAAAATCAGTTTTTAGCATTTAATTATTTTACTCGGAGAGATATAATCTTATCTGGTTTAGGGACAGCTCCTGAATTTGGATCACCTTTTTTAATTTTATCGATAAACTCCATACCTTTGATAACTTTTCCAAACACAGAGTACTGTCTGTCTAAATGCGGTGCGGAGTCGAAACATATAAAAAATTGACTATTAGCACTATTTGGATCTGCTGATCTTGCAGCAGACAAAATACCTCTAGTATGTGCAATATCACTAAATTCAGCTTTCAAGTTTGGTAATTCTGATCCACCTGTTCCAGCTAAAGCTAAATTAAAATCAGGGCTACTTGTGTTTCCAAATTTTACATCACCCGTTTGAGCCATAAAACCCTCTATAACTCTGTGGAATACGACTCCATCATACTTACCTTCTTCAGAAAGTTGTTTGAATCTTTGAACATGATTAGGGGCTTTTTCAGGATAAAGTTCAATTTCAACATCTCCATAGCTTAATTTTAAAACCATCAAATTCTGGGCCATAATATTTGTATTTACTAGACTAAAAAAAATTATTAATAAATAAATAAACTTTCTCATTAATATTTATTTTTTAACATTTTAACAGTATATTTTGTTACAAATCTATCTATATTACCACCTAAATTAGCAATTTCTTTAACAAATTTAGATGAAATAATTTGATTTTCTACATCAGACATTAAAAACATTGTGTCAATTTTTGAATTTAGCTTTTTATTCATACCTGCTAATTGAAACTCGTATTCAAAATCAGACACAGCCCTAAGACCCCTTACTATTGCTGAGGCCTTATATTTTCTACAAAGTTCGATAGTCAGATTATTAAAGGAGATAACTTTTATTTTTTTTTTTTGAAATTTAAGGTCTTTAAAAAGTGAATTATTAATAATATCAATTCTTTGATCTACAGAAAAATAATAATCCTTATCACTATTGTCCGATGTTGCTATAATTAATTTATCAAATATATTTAAGGCTTTTTTAATTACATCAATATGACCGTAAGTAATAGGATCAAAAGTTCCAGGATAAACAGCTACTTTCATAATTATTGAATATTATCTTCTATTTTGATAACTGAAACAACTTTTTCAATCCCAGATAATTTCTTTATTCTAACACCCTGGGTATTTCTTCCTGCTGTTCGTATTTCTTTCACCGCACATCTCATTATACTTCCTTTATCAGTTGATAAAAGGATTTCATCATTTTCGCTTACAACCAATGTAGATGAAATATTTCCGTTTCTAGGAGAATTAATTATTCCTATTATGCCCTTCCCGCCTCTATTAGTTACTCTATATTCAGTATATGAAGTTCTTTTTCCGTAACCATTTTCAGATACTGATAAAATAAATCTGTCGACAGCATTTTTTATTTTTTTGTCTTTATTTATTAATTTATTGTCTATTTGAATATTGTCTAAAATTGATAATGATATTACTTTATCGTTATCTTTTAGTTGAATACCTTTTATTCCTTTAGATGATCTTCCTTTAAAAAGTCTAAGTTTTTTAGATTTAAATCGTATACATTTACCTAATTTTGTACTTAATAATATGTCTTGATCATCTTTACATATTTTTACTCCAATAATCTTATCATCTTGATCTAATTTCATAGCTATTTTTCCACTATTATTTATATTTATAAAATCCTCTAAAGTATTTTTTCTAATATTTCCTTTGGAGGTTGCAAAAATTACCATAAGATTTTTCCATTCTGACTCATCTTCTGGTAATGGCATAATCGAGCTAATAGAATGGTGGCTTTTAAGTGGGAGAATGTTAAATATTGATTTACCTTTTGAAGCAGCAGTTCCTTCAGGAATTTTATGCGCCTTAATTTTATAAACTAATCCTTGAGTGGAAAAAAATAAAACTGGAGTATGTGTATTTGCAGTAAAAATTTGGACAACAAAATCGTCTTCTCTTGTTGAAATACCTGCTTTTCCTTTACCGCCTCTTTTTTGGGACTTAAGAGAACTTAAAGGTCCTCTTTTAATATAGCCTTGATTGGTAATATTTATTACAACTGACTCTTTTTGGATAGTTTCCTCAATATTGTAATTCAAAACAGCATCAATTATTTTTGTTTTACGAGGTGAGGAAAATTTATCTTTAATTTTCTCTAATTCATCTGTTATCAGATTGTATAAAGCTTTTTTAGAATTTATTATCTTATTAAACTCAATTATCATTTTAGATAATTTTTGGATTTCAGACTCAATCTCACCTATCCCATATGCTGTCAATTTTTGTAATTTAAG
The DNA here is from genome assembly GCA_902587515.1 of uncultured Pelagibacteraceae bacterium. Lineage (GTDB taxonomy): Bacteria > Pseudomonadota > Alphaproteobacteria > Pelagibacterales > Pelagibacteraceae > Pelagilacustribacter. The sequence continues at coordinate 81,133 of CACILM010000006.1, read as the reverse complement.
TTCGAGAATAGCATCAACTTGAAAATTTGAAAGAAGGTAGCTTGAATTATTTTTTTTTCTTTCTATTAATCCAACTAATTTAATACTTTTTTTAATTCTCCATTTTTTTGATAAAAGATTTTTTCTTGCGAATTCTGTATTTTTTGAATTCTTTATTATTTTAATAACTTCATCTATATTTTCTACAGCAGCTGCTATACCGATTAAGACGTGCGCTCTCTCTTCAGCTTTTTTTAAATCAAATTTAACTCTTTTAATTACTGTTTGTTCTCTAAATAATAAAAACTCAGAAATGAATTCTTTTAAATTTAAAATTTTTGGTTTGTTATTTACAATTGCTAAAGTATTAAAGCCAAATGAACTTTCGATACTTGTAAGTTTATATAATTGTCTTCTAATTGTCTCAGGTTCAACTGCTTTCCTTAATTCTATAACAACCCTTATTCCCTCTCTGTTAGACTCATCTCTTATATCTCTTATACCTTCAATCTTTTTATCTCTAACTAGTTGAGCTATTTTTTCAATTAAAATTGATTTATTTACTTGATATGGAATTGATTTAATTATTAATGTTTCTCTTCCGCCTTTTTTTTCTTCTAGGTCAATTTCACCTCTTATTTTAAAAGAACCTCTCCCTTTATTGTATCCTTGTTTAATAATATCCTTTCCAATAATAATTCCACCTGTAGGAAAATCTGGACCTGGTACATGCTTCATTAATTGACCGATAGTTATATCTTTATTGTTAATATAAGCTATCGTAGCATTAATTACTTCACCAAGGTTATGTGGTGGAATACTTGTTGCCATACCAACAGCGATTCCTCCTGCACCATTAACTAAAATATTTGGATATTGTGATGGTAATACCTCTGGTTCTTTTTCTGTTTCATCATAATTGCTTCTAAAAGTTACAGTATTTTTTTCTAAATCCTCTGTTAAAAATTGAGATATTTTTCCAAGCTTAGTCTCAGTATACCTCATAGCAGCTGGAGGATCTCCATCAATTGATCCAAAGTTTCCTTGGCCTGATATTAAGGGGACGCTCATTGAAAATTCTTGAACTAATCTTACAAGAGCATCATAAACAGATTGATCTCCGTGAGGGTGATATTTACCAATAACATCTCCAACTATTCTAGCTGATTTCCTGAAAGGTTTTGTCCAGTCATAACCTCCTTTGTACATTGCATAAATAATTCTTCTATGAACTGGTTTTAATCCATCTCTTACATCTGGTAATGCTCTACTTACAATTACACTCATTGCATAAGATAAATAAGATGAGCTCATTTCATCTTGAACAAAAATAGGCTTGAAAGATTTATTTTTTTCTAGGGTATTTTTTTCCATGTATTTTAAAAAGGAATTTCATCATCAAGATCTGAGTTATCTTGATTTAAATTATCATTTGGAAGAGAGCTTTTGTTTTCCGAAACTAAATTAGAGTTATTTCCACTATTTCTACTATCAAGCATTGTTAGGCTTGAATTATATCCTTGTAAAACAATTTCAGTTGAAAATTTATCTTGACCAGTAGATTCATCTTTCCATTTTCTTGTAGATAATTGTCCTTCTATATAAACGTTAGCACCTTTTTTTACGTACTGTTGGACCACATTAACTAGACCTTCATTGAAAATCACAACTCTATGCCATTCTGTTTTTTCTTTTCGCTCTCCACTAGATTTATCTTTCCAGGATTGGCTGGTAGCAATGCTCAATCTAGCTACACTTTTGCCATTCACCATTTGTTTAATTTCTGGGTCTGCGCCTAAACGACCTATTAATTGTACTTTATTTAAACTTCCTGCCATAATATTTTGAATAAAATAGATTTATTTATTGTTTAAAGTATTAGATTTATATCATATTTGATTGATAAATATAAGATGATAATTATTTAAGAGAAAAAAAATGTTGAAAAAAATCGTTGTAAAAGGCGCTAAAGAACACAACTTAAAAAATGTTTCTCTAGAAATACCAAAAGAGAAATTGGTTGTCATAACTGGCTTATCTGGATCAGGAAAATCATCCTTAGCTTTTGATACAATTTATGCTGAAGGCCAGAGAAGATATGTTGAGAGTCTTTCATCATATGCAAGACAGTTCTTAGATAAAATGAAAAAACCCAATGTGGATTTCATTGAAGGATTAAGCCCAGCTATTTCTATTGAACAAAAAAATACCTCTAAGAATCCAAGATCAACTGTAGCCACAGTCACAGAAATTTATGACTATATGAGAGTTTTGTTTGCGAGAGTTGGGGTACCCTACTCACCTTTCACAGGAAAACCGATAAAATCTCAACCGATTAGTGAAATGGTTGATAAAATTAAAAAATTACCAAAAAATAATACCATTTATATATTATCACCGATAGTAAGAGGTCGAAAAGGTGAATATAAAAAAGATATATTAAATTACAAAAAACGTGGTTTTTCAAAAATAAAAGTTGATGGAAGATATTTAAATATTGATGAATTCCCAGATTTAAACAAAAAAGTAAAGCACGACATATCGATAATAGTGGATAGGATTATCTTGAATTCAAATCTTGGTAATAGACTTGCTGATAGCGTTGAAACAGCTGTAAATTTATCTGACGGATTATTAGTAGTAGAATATGAAAATGAAACTTTGCCTAAAAAATTTAGAAAAAGAGAGTCCATTACATTTTCATCCAAATTTTCATGCCCTGAAAGTGGTTTTACGATTGAGGAAATAGAGCCCAGACTTTTTTCATTTAATTCGCCCTATGGGGCTTGCGAAGAATGCGAGGGTATAGGTCATAATCTTAATGTTGATCCTAATCTTGTAATTTCAGATCCAAAAAAAAGCCTACAAGATGGTGCTATTGACCCTTGGGCAAAATCCACGTCTTTATATTATGCGCAAACTTTAGCTTCAGTAGCAAAACACTTTAAAATTTCAATGTCAGAACCTTGGAAAAAAATTCCAAAGAAAATACAGGATGTAATATTATATGGATCAGATGATGAAGAAATTAAGTTTTATTATGATGATGGTTATGAGTCTTATACAACTAAAAAAAGTTTTGAGGGTGTTATTAATAATTTAGAGAGACGTTACCTCGAAACTGATAGTGAGTGGAAAAGAGAGGAGATATCACAATATCAAAGTGAGACTGATTGCGAAAAATGTAAAGGCATGAGATTAAAAGATGAGGCACTATGTGTTAAAATTAATAAACTAAACATTAGTGAAGTTACAGAAAAATCAATTGATGAAGCTCAAAAATGGTTTGCAAATTTGGAAAATACTTTTAGTGAAAAAGAAAATAAAATTGCTCAGCATATTTTAAAGGAAATTAATGAAAGGTTAAATTTTCTTCTCAATGTAGGTTTAAATTATCTTACACTTTCAAGGGAGTCAGGTACGTTATCAGGAGGAGAAGCTCAAAGAATAAGGCTTGCTTCTCAAATTGGATCAGGTCTAACAGGAGTTCTTTATGTGTTAGATGAACCTTCGATTGGCTTACATCAAAGAGATAATAAAAAATTAATTACTGCACTTAAAAAATTAAGAGATTTAGGAAATACTGTTATAGTAGTAGAGCATGATATAGAAACAATGGAAAGTTCCGATCACATAATTGATATAGGCCCTGAAGCCGGTTTAAAAGGTGGTCAAATAGTTGCTGAGGGTGAAGTAAAAGAAATAATTAAAAATGAAAAGAGTATTACGGGAAATTATTTATCTGGAAAAAAATTCATTCCGATACCAAGAAAAAGAAGAACTGCTAAAAATGGGAGATTTATAGAAATTAGCGGAGCTAGTGGTAATAATTTAAAAAAAGTAAATTTAAAAATACCTGTTGGAACCTTTACTTGTGTCACTGGTGTTTCGGGTAGTGGAAAATCAACTTTGATATTACATACTCTTTATAATGCATTTAATTTAATGCTAAATAAGAATAAAAGCAGAAAAGTTCCTAAAGCATTCACTGGTTTCAAAGGAACTGAATTGATTGACAAAATTATTGATATAGATCAATCACCAATAGGGCGTACTCCAAGATCAAATCCAGCTACTTACACTGGTGCATTCGGTCCTATAAGAGAATGGTTTGCTGGATTGCCAGAGTCAAAAGCTAGAGGCTATAAAGTAGGTAGATACTCTTTTAATGTAAAAGGAGGAAGGTGTGAAACTTGTGAAGGAGATGGTGTTCTAACTTATGAAATGCACTTTTTACCAGATGTTTTCATACCCTGTGATACTTGTAAAGGTGCAAGGTATAATAGAGAAACTCTTGAAATTAGATTTAAAGGAAAAAATATTGCAGATATTTTAGATATGACTGTCGATGAAGGTTGTGAATTTTTTGAGAATATTCAAAGTATAAGATCCAAACTCATTACCCTTAAACATGTAGGTCTAGGATATATGAAGATTGGTCAACAAGCGACAACCCTTTCAGGAGGTGAAGCACAACGAATCAAGTTGGCAAAAGAATTATCTAAGCGTCCAACAGGAAGAACGCTCTACATTTTAGACGAGCCAACAACTGGATTACATTCTCATGATATAAAAAAATTACTAGAAATTTTACAAGCATTCGCAAATACAGGTAATACAGTAGTTGTTATAGAACATAATTTAGATGTAATTAAAACGGCAGATCATATTATTGATATGGGTCCTGAAGGTGGAATAAATGGAGGACAAATTATTGCTGAAGGAAGCCCTGAAAAGGTCTCAACTGTAAAAGAGAGTTATACTGGTAAATTTATCAAAGAAATAATTGGAACAGGGTCAATGAAAAAGACTGCTTAAATAAACTGTATATGATATAAGGAATCATGACATCAATATTACAATCTCTATCCAAAACTGTTCATTTATCTCTAGGTATTGCAATTTTGCTTCTGCTTGGATTACATTTTTTTGGAGATGGATTTGCATTTGATAGATATTTTTTTAGTTGGTTGTTCAGATATCTACACGTATTGACTGGAATAATGTGGATAGGATTACTGTGGTATTTTAATTTTGTACAAATTCCCTCAATGCCAAATATTCCAGATGAGCAAAAACCTGCAATTGGAAAAGTTATAGCACCAAAAGCATTATTTTGGTTCCGATGGGCAGCTTTGGGTACAATAATTACGGGATTAATTGTTTCTTATCTTCAAGGTTATGCTCATCAAGCGATGACTTTAGGTATTGGAAGTGGAGATCCTAAAACAACTGCAATAGGAATTGGAATGTGGCTAGGAATTATTATGGCGTACAATGTATGGTTTGTAATTTGGCCTAATCAAAAGAAAGCTTTAGGTATAGTCGAGTCTTCACCTGAAGATAAAGCAAAGTCTGCAAAAACAGCAATGCTATTTTCTAGAGCAAATACTCTTTTATCCTTCCCTATGTTGCTGTCTATGGTAGCAGCGCAAAATCTTTATTAATTTAGGGAACAATTTTTTCTTCTTCTTTCTCTAAAGTTTTGTAACTTACTTTAAAGAATTTAAGTATTGGAGAAGCAACAAATATTGAAGAATAAGTTCCGATTATTACACCCAATATCATGGCAAAAGAAAAACCTCTTAGTATTTCTCCGCCTAAGATATATATTGAAAATAGCGCCAGTAAAGTAGTTACAGAAGTTATAATTGTTCTAGCTAAGGTTTCATTAATTGATAAATTCGCAATATCACTTATGCTTATTTTATTATATTTTAACAAATTTTCTCTAATTCGATCATAAATTACCACTGTATCATTCATAGAGTAACCTACTATCGTGAGAACAGCAGCTATTATAGATAAATTTATTTCTAATGATAGTAATGAAAAGATGCCTAAAGTTATAGTGACATCGTGGAATAGTGCTACTATTGAACCAACGCTAAACTGCCATTCAAATCTTACCCAGATATAAAAAAGCATTGCAGCTAAAGCTAAAGATATTGCAATAACTGATGACTGTAATAATTCAGAACTCACTTTTGGGCCCACATTTTCTACTCTTCTAAAATCAACCTCAGTATTTAAGTAATCGCTTAAAGTCTTTTTTATTTCTGGTATAAGGCTGCTATTATTTGAATTTTTTTGTTCTACTTTTAATAAGTAATCACCTTTTTTTCCAAATTTTTTTACGTTAACATCTCCTAAATTCATAGATTTTAAAGACTCTCTTATTAAAGATGTGTCTATGGATGTTTCTGTTCTTAACTCAATTAAAGTACCTCCTTTAAAGTCAATACCATAATTTAAACCTTTGAAAGATATTAAAATTATACTTAAAATAAAAATTATTATAGAAATAATATTTGCTTTTTTAAATTTTGAAACAAAGTTAATATTTTTAGTCATTAAATTTTTATCTCTTTATTATTATTTCTTAAAACTATAATTGAAGTTAAATGTCTTGCTAGAAAATAAGCAGTAAAAAGTGTAGTGATAATTCCTATTCCTAAAGTAATAGCAAATCCTTTTACTGGGCCTGATCCAAAAGCAAATAATATTATAGCTGCAATTAAAGTTGTAATGTTTGCATCTAATACAGTAATTTTTGCTTTTGAATATCCTGTGTCAAAAGCATGAATAATTGATTTTTCAGTTTTAAGTTCCTCTTTAATTCTCTCAAATATCAGAACATTTGCATCTACAGCCATCCCTACGGTTAAAATAATTCCTGCGATACCAGGCAAAGTTAATGTTGCTTCTAAAATAGTTAAAATCCCCACCAACATTAACAAGTTTGCAATTAAAGCTGTATTAGCGATCAATCCAAATATCTTATATTTATAAAACATAAATAAAATTACTAAGATAAACCCTACTACTAATGAGGTAATACCTGATTTTATCGAGTCTTCTCCTAAGTCAGGTCCAACGGTTCTCTCTTCAACTACGTCAAGTGGAGTTGGTAATGCACCCGATCTTAGTAACAAAGATAAATCTGTAGCCTCTTGAAAAGAAAAATTTCCTGAAATAACTCCATTTCCAGAGGTAATTGGTTCATTGATATTAGGTGCGCTGATAACTTTTCCATCTAAAACTATAGCTAATCTTTTTCCAACATTGTCTGTTGTTGCTCTTCCAAATTTTTGCGCTCCTAATCTATCTAAAGTAAATGAAACTGTTGGCTCATTTTGTTGATTTTGGATACTTGGCTGTGCATCAACTAAATTATCACCGCTCATTACAATTCTTTTACTTATCTTTAATTTTTCACCAGTTTCAGAGATTAGTTCATCAGTTCCAAATTCTGAATTATCTTTGACTAATCTAAAATTTAATTGAGCTGTTTTGCCTAAGAGTTTTTTAATTCTCTCAGGATCCTTTAAGCCTGGTAATTCTACAAGTATTCTTTTTTCACCTCTCTGGAGAATAGTTGGTTCTTTCGTACCTACATCATCAATTCTTCTTCTAACGATTTCAATTGATTGTTTTATTGCAGCATTATTAATAGTTAACAATCCAAATTTTGAAAAATTTACTGCTATATTATTGTCTTTTAATTTCCTGAAATCTAATTCGTGAGATCTATAATTATCAATGTATGGATTTACTAAATTATCTTTTTTTGAAAAAAAAACTAACTCAAATTTATCTATATTATCAACAGTAAAATTTAATGATGAATTATTTATTTTGAAATTAGTGAATTTTATATTATTTTCTTTGAGTAATTTTTTTAAAGGTATTACTTTTGATTGAATTTTTTCCTCCACTAGCGAGTCAGAATTTATCTCTAATAAAAGATACGATCCTCCTTGTAAATCTAAACCAAGATTAACTTTCTTATCCAATATTGGATTGTTTTTATTTTGGAAATTTAAAAAGGCAAATGTAGAGATAATAAAAAATATAAAATAAATTAGAATGATATTTATTTTTGAAAAATTTAACACAAAAAAGAATTATTTTTTTACTTCTTCTTTTTTTAACAAACTTGTAATTGTTGATCTTATAATTTGAACTTTCGTTCCCTCGCCTATTGTCACTTCAATTCTGTCGTCTTCCATAACACGATCGACAATACCAATAATGCCCCCCGATGTTATAACCTCGTCTCCTCTTTTTAAGGACTCAACCATAGCCTTGTGATCTTTTACTCTCTTTTGCTGGGGTCTTATTAGAAAAAAGTAAAAAATTACAAATATTAGAATTAGAGGTATAAACTGTGCTATTCCTTGTCCACTCATGCAAAATGATTATAATAAATGTATTAAATTAACAAGTTAAATTTTAATCAAATTTTATCCAGATTATTCATATATTTTTTTAATACATTTGGAATTGTAACAGAGCCGTCTTCATTTTGATTATTTTCTAATAAAGCTATAATTAGTCTTCCAACAGCTAATCCAGAGCCATTTAAGGTGCCTACAAATTCATTACCTTTTTCTGTTTTATACTTAGCGCTCATCCGTCTAGCTTGAAACGAACCACATGAAGAACAGCTTGAAATTTCTCTATATTTATTTTCAGAAGGAATCCAAGCTTCAATATCAAATGTTTTTTCAGCACTAAATCCCATATCACCAGTAGATAGCAAAATGGTTTGAAATGGTATTGAAAGTTTTTTTAAAATACTTGTTGCACAATTTAACATCCTATCAAGTTCATAATTACAATTTTTTGGTTCAACTATACTTACTAATTCAACTTTATAAAATTGATGCTGTCTAATCATGCCTTTTGTGTCTTTGCCATAACTACCTGCCTCTTTACGAAAACAAGGTGTAGACGCTACAAATCTCAGGGGTAAATCCTCTTTATTTATTAATGATTTTCTTATCATATTTGTTAATGAAACTTCAGCTGTTGGAATTAAAAATTTTCTTTGTTCTGAATTTTCAAACTTTATTTCAAATTGTTCATTTTCAAATTTCGGAATTTGCCCAGTGCCGAACATGACATCTTCATTTACTATTAATGGTGGAGAAATTTCAGTATAATCAAATTCAGATGTGTGGACATCCAACATAAAATTTATAAGCGCTCTTTCTAAAAGCGCAATCTTATCTCTGAGCACAACAAACCTTGAGCCAGATAACTTTATTGAAGTATCAAAATCTATCTGTTGATTTTTTTGACCTAACTCAACATGAGATTTAGGTTTAAAAGTAAATTTCTTTACACTACCGTATTGGTCCATTAATTTATTTGTTTTTTCATCTTTACCGACTGGTACATCCTCTAAGGCTAAATTTGGTAGAAAATGTAATATTTTATTAAGTTTGTTTTGAATTTTAATCTGTTCATCAGATATCTTTGTAATGTCTTCAGATATTTTTTTTGACTTTTCAAAATTTGATTTGTCCTTAGATTTAGACAATATTTTTTTTTCTTGTTCGAGTTTTTCTTTTTGACTAATTAATTTTCTATTATGCTTATCTAAATCTTCAAATTCTTTTTCATTAAAGTCAAAATTTCTGTTTGAAAGTCTCTTTTTAAAATTGTTTATATTTTCTCTTAATAATTTAATATTATGCATCTTCTAAATTTTCACTTACTTTTTTTTTCTCGATAAATTTTACTGTAAATATTGACACTTCATAAAGTAATAATAGAGGTATTGCTAGCCCAACTTGTGTGATAGGATCAGGAGGAGTTAGAATAGCGGCAAAAGCAAAGATGATGACAATTACATATCTTCTTCTTGATTTTAAATATTCAGAATTAACAACACCTATTCGTGCTAATAAATTTAATAAAATTGGTAGTTGAAAACTTATACCGAAGGCAAAAATTAATCTCATGATTAACGAGAGATATTCGTTTACTTTAGCCTCAAGTTGTATAGGTAATGTTGTATTTGAACCCAAAGTTTCAAATGATAAAAAAAACTTTATTGCTAATGGCATAACTAAATAATATACGAGAAGTCCACCTAGTAAGAAAAGTACAGGGGTTGATATTAAATAAGGTAAAATTGCTTTTTTTTCATTTTTATAAAGCCCAGGAGCAATAAATTTATATATTTGAATTAATAATACTGGACTACCTAAAAAAATTGCAGAAAAAAAAGCAACCTTAATGTAAGTAATAAATGTTTCATGTAAAGCTGTAAAAATAAGACGTCTTGATGTTGTCCCATCTTTAACGGCGTTGGCATAAGGGTCTACTAAAAAATTATAAATTTCCTCTGCGAAAAAATAAGAAATTATAAATACTATAAAAATGAATAATAAAGAGTGTAAAAGTCTTGTTCGTAATTCAACAAAATGGCTAGTGAATGAATTGTTCTCAGCCATTTTTTTCAGTGTTTTTTTGAGTTTTTTTATCTGATGATGAAATTTCTTTCTCTAAATCAACATCTTTAGTGACTGAAGATACTTCTTTTTGAAAATTACTTAATGTATTTTTTGCTTTCCCTATATAAGAACCAATTTTTTTTAAAGCTATAGGAAATTCCTTAGGACCTAAAACTAAAATTGCAATAATTACTACTGATAAAATCTCTAACCATCCAATTTGAGGCATTTTGATTATTTTTTTTCAGAGTCAGAATTGTCTGACTTAGAATTATCATCTTGATTATTTGTTGATGTATCATCAGACATCCCTTTTTTAAAACTTTTGATACCTTTTGCAACATCACCCATCAAACTAGATATTTTTCCTCTACCAAAAAGTAGAACAACAAGCACGACTACTATTGCTATTTGCCAGAAACTAATTCCCATAATTTAAATTATATACAATAAAAAGGTTTAAATAAATATCTTTATTTTTCATCTTCGGGAGTTTTTTTTATTGCTTCATCAATTTCCTCGTAAATATTCTGTTTTTTAGATATTGACTGTTCCTTGAAGAATTTTCCTGTGCCAAAAATAGATTTATCTATACTAGATGTATCTATTAAACCGGCAGACCCAAGTTCATCTATAGTAGGCAAATCAGATAATTTTTGAATATTAAAATGATTTAAAAAATTTTCTGTCGTAGCATACTGAATTGGCTTTCCAGGGATATCTTTTCGTCCAGCTGGTCTGACCCAGTCTAGTTCTAATAAAATCTCAAGAGTATTAGAGGCAAAAGTTACTCCTCTAATTTCCTCAATTTCAGACCTAGTAACTGGTTGGTGGTATACAATAATTGATAATGTTTCTATTGTAGCTTTTGATAGTTTTTTTTGGGTAGATTTTTGCAATGACATGAGTTTTGATAAATCTTCAGCCGTCCTAAAAGACCACTTATTTTTTATACATACTAAATTAATACCTCTTTTTTTATATATTATTTGAAGACTCTCTAGTATCTTTTTTAAATTTGTAGATGTTTGTACTCGCTTTTCGATAGTTTCAATATCAAGAGGTTCTGAGGCTGCAAAAAGGATAGCTTCAACTTGTCTTTCAATCTTAGTTGGAGAAGAAGGAAAATCAATTATGTTATCTTTTTTTTTATTCTTCATTTACATCTTTTTTATTAATAATTTATGAAATTGCTTATTTTGAGAAATCGAAATTATTCCTTCTTTTGTTAATTCAAGACTAGCAGCAAATATTCCAGCAATTCCTGTTTTTTTCATTTTTTTTTCTAAATAAAATTTTGGAATTAATTCGACAATATTTTTCCATTCAGTAATTTTATTTAAATTATTTTTTATTTGTTTTATTCCCTCTTCAGAAGTAAAAACTGGGAGTTTGGGAATGCTAATATTTTGAAAAGTTTTTTGCATTTGTATATTAGAGTAGGTTTTTAATAGCTCATACAGGGAAATATCATAAATTGGTGTATTAATAGATCTTATGCCCCCTTTCATGCCCCTTACAAAAATATGAACCCCTAACCTTTTTTTTTTTAACATTTGGTCTGATAAAATACGAATAAGTTCTAATTTTTTTAATTGAAGTTTTAATTTTTCTGCTACCTCTAGAGCTTTAAAGTCATCATCTTCACTTTCAGGAAGTAATAATTTAGATTTAAGGTAAGCTAACCAAGTAGCCATTAATAAAAATTCAGAAGCAGTTTCTAAGTTTAAATCCTCATGTTTCTTAATAAACTCAAGAAATTGATCAGCAAGTTTTGTAATAGAAATTTCTGCTAAATCTACTTTTTGAGTTTTTGCTAAGTCAAGAAGGATCTCTAAGGGGCCTTCATAATTAGGAATATTAACTGAAATTTGATTTACTCTTGTTGATTCCATTACTTAGTTTACCTTAAAAATTTAAAAAATTCTGAAGTTTTTTTCGAGGTAAAATTATCAATATATGGCAATGATTTGATCAATCTTAAGTTGTCATTAATTTTTCCTGAGCAATAAAGAACTAAATTACAACCAGCCTCAATTGATTTTTGTGCATTCATTACTAAATCATGTTTAAGAGCTTTCATTGAAATATCATCGGATATTAATATTCCCTTAAATTTCATTTTTTTTCGAATGATATTTTTAATTATATTATTTGATAGAGTGGCTGGATTTTTCTTATCTAGACCAGTGTATAAAATATGCGCTGTCATAGCTAATTTTGCCTTAGACGATTTAAACGGAAAAAAATCAATTTCGTTTAGCTTTTTAAAACTTAAAGAGACCTTCGGCAACTTTTTGTGGCTATCCGATAAAGAGGCACCATGTCCAGGAATATGTTTTATTATTCCTGATATTTTATTTGAATGTAAATTTTTAATAATTAGTTTTCCTAACTTTTTAACAACATTTGGGTCTTTTGAAAAACTACGATTTCCAATTACTTTATTTGTATTGTCTCTAAGAACATCAAGAACTGGTATTGTATTAATATTTATGCCAAGGCTCTTTAATTGTTTGCTTAAAGAAATAATATAATGTTTTATCAATTTTTCACAAAAATTTTTATCTTTGTAAAATAACTTTCCAAAAAAATTTGCAGAAATATTATGATTTATTATGTCTTTTAATCGAGATACATTTTTTCCTTCTTCATCAATTATTATTGGAAAATGTTTATTTTTTGTAACTTTTTTTATCCTGGATGTTAAATTTTTAATTTGATTAAGAGATTTTAAATTTCTTTTAAATAAAATAACCCCCCAAGGTTTTTCTTTTGATAAAAGCATCTCTTCTTTCTTGGAAAGTTTGATGCCATTTAGACTTACAATTAAAGCTTTAAATTTCATCTAGTTTTTAATAAATCCCAAAAACTTCTTTTTTTTTCCTCTGTTATTCCATTATCAAGAGAATTGTTAAATTTTATAACATTATTTGTGTCATTTGCTAAAATAGGCAAATCTTTTATTTTTTCTTTTAAAATTTTATCAATATTTGAGCGATTATAATCTTTGATGCTAATATTTTTATTCGATGAATAATGTTTATAAATAGTAAAAATAAATAAGATAATAAGTAAAAACATAAATGTATTTAGAAATTTGCTCATCACATTTTTTCAGGAAGTGAAACACCTAAAATATTCATGCCATTTTGAATTACAATAGATATTAAATAAATAAAAATTAAAGTCTCGTTTCTTTTTAATTTGCCATTTTCAATAAACCTTAAGTTAATATCTTCATTTCCTTTGCTCCAATACGAATGAAATAAAGTCGCAAGCTCATACAAATAAAAAGGGATTTTGTGTGGTTCAAATTTATATGCAGCAGACTCAATAACCTTAGGCCATTCAAATATTTTTCTTAAAATTTTTTCCTCGTACTCATTTAATTTAAATGATTTTGTATCAATAGATATTTCATCTTTTAAACTTATTTTAAGTGTCCTTACGATTGAGTTAATTCTTGCATAAGCATATTGAACATAGTAAACGGGATTGTCTTTTGTTTTTTCTTTAACTTTTTCAAAATCAAAATCAAGCTCTACGTCATTGCTTCTGTTTAACATCATAAATCTTATGGAATCTTTGCTCACTTCATTTAACAAATCTTGAACAGAAATAAAATCACCTGCTCTTTTAGACATTTTAAATGGTTTATTATTTTTATAAAGTTTTACTAGTTGACAAACTTTACAATTCAACTTTACTTTTTCATTGGATAGCGCTGAAACAGCAGCAGTTATTCTTTTGATATATCCTGTGTGATCAGCTCCAAGAATATTTATTAAATTATCATAATTTCTATTAATTTTATCTGAATGGTAAGCAACATCATTTGCAAAATAAGTCCATGATCCATCGTCTTTTTGTAATGCTCTGTCAGTATCATCTCCAAAAACTGTTGATTTAAAAATTAATCTTTTTATTTTTTTCCAGTTTTTTGGTGTCTCGCCCTTAGGGGGATCTAGATAACCTTCTTTTACAAAATTTTTATCTTTAAGTATCTTTACAGATTTTTTAACTAAATCTTTGTTTACAAGATCAGACTCTGAGAAAAAATTATCATGTTTTATACCAAGTTTTTTTAAATCATCTTTAATTAAAGTCATTGACTCTTGTAATGAGAGTTTTTTTAATTCATCAAAACATTTATCAAAATTTTCAATATTTATATTTCCATTCTTTTTTATTATATTTTTAGCAATTTCCTTTATATAATCACCGGGATATAAATTATCTCTCAAAATAAATTTTTTTTTAAATTTAATTTCCCTTATTCTTAAAAAAACTGACTCTACAAAATACTTTATTTGACTACCGTAATCATTTATATAATATTCTTTGATAACTTTGTTCCCATTAAATAATAGTAAGTTAGATAAAACATCTCCAAATATAGCTCCCCTACAATGACCTACATGCATTGGACCAGTTGGGTTAGCGGAAACAAATTCTATATGATAAGTTTTATTTGTTTTTTTTGATCCGTAAGTATTTTTATCTTTTAATATTTCGCTTATATTTTCCAGTAGCCCCTGGTTTGACAGTTTTATGTTTAAAAACCCAGGACCAGCGATATCAATTTTTTCAAAATGCTTGATATTTTGAATTAATAAATCTTTTATATGATTTGCCAAATTAATTGGATTTTGTTTATTTGTTTTAGCCAAAACTAATGAAACATTTGATGATAAATCATAGTTAAAATGATCAGGAGGGACCTCTAAATTTATATTATCTAGGTTTTCCAAAATTGTTAATTTTAAAATTTTTTTATTATCTAAAACAATCTTATTTATTTTGGATAAATAATTTTCAAATATATTCATTTAATTTTATTATATAGATTTATTGCATATCTATCAGTCATACCAGCAATAAAGTCGCAAATTGATCTGGCAATATTTGTTTTATCATACTTACTCACATTTATATATTTATTTGGATTTTTTCTGATAGAAAAAAATAATTTTTTTATAATTTTTTTCCCATTATTTGTATTGGATTTCACATTCTGATGATAATACATTTTTCTTCTCAAAAAACTTTTTATCGTTTCATCAAATTTTTTCATTTTATTTGAGAAAGCTACAAGTGGGTATTTTGATTTTAAAACATCTTTTAAATTTTTGATATTATTTTTATTTAAATTATTTTGAGTAGTCGTAATTATATCTTTAACCATTTCATTTATAATTTCTCGAATAATTTGTCTTATAACCAAGTCTATCGAGTATTTTTTTATTTTCTTTTTATGTTTTGAAACGATTTTATTAAGAATTGGAATATTATCTAAATCACTAAGAGAAAATAAGTTAGATTTTAAACCATCTTCTAGATCGTGACTATTGTAAGCTATGTCATCTGATATAGATGCTACTTGAGCTTCTAATGATGGGCTTGAGTTAAATTTAATTTTATTTTTAAAATATTTTATCCCTAATATTTCTTTATATTTTTTTAAATTTTTAATTGGGCCATTATGCTTAATTAAACCATCTAATGTTTCAAATGTAAGATTCAATCCTTTAAATTCATAATATCTATTTTCTAAAAACAGAATAATTCTTAAGGTCTGGATGTTATGGTCAAATCCACCAAGTTTTTTCATACAATCATTAAGTGCCTGCTCGCCTGCGTGACCAAAAGGAGTGTGACCTAAATCATGAGCTAAGCTAAGAGTTTCACTCAAATCCTCATTGAGATTAAAAAATTTAGATAGAGTACGTGCAATTTGAGCTACTTCAAGCGAGTGAGTGATTCTGGTTCTAAAATGATCCCCAGTAGTATTAACAAATACTTGTGTTTTATGTTTAAGTCTTCGAAAAGCTGTTGAATGAATTATTCTATCTCTGTCTCTTTGAAAGTCCGATCTTAAGTGTGTTTTTTTTTCTTTAAAAAACCTTCCCTTTGACTTTAATGGTACTGCTAATTTAGATAAAGTTTGGATTGAATTTTTTTGCATGCTTACTATATAGATAATATACTAAATAATTATGGAAAAAAAATTAGAATTTACTGATAGTGCAAAAACTCAGATAGAAAAAATCACTAAAAGCAACATAAAGAAATATTTCAGAATTGCTGTTCAGGGTGGTGGTTGCTCAGGATTTAAATATAATTTTAGCTTTGACGATAAAATTGAAAAAGACGATATTTTGTTCGATAAAGCTATAATTGATAAACAGTCACTTGATATAATAGCGGGTTCAACAGTAGATTTTAAAAAAGAAATGATTGGTGAGTCTTTCTCTATAAATAATCCTAAAGCTTCAGCTTCGTGTGGTTGTGGTCTTTCTTTTTCTGTTTAATGAAAATAATTTCATGGAACGTGAATTCAGTTAGAGCAAGAATTACAAACATTTTAGATTATATCAAACAATCTAATCCTGATATTTTATTCCTCCAAGAAATTAAAACTCAAGATATTAGTTTTCCTTATGAAAATTTTCAAAACATTGGATATAATTCTTATGTTTTTGGTCAAAAAAGTTACAATGGTGTTGCTATAATATCTAAACAAGAATTAGATAATATTAATAATGGCTTTATTAAAGATGATTTAAAACAATCTAGAATAATTACCGCTGAGTTAAGATTAAAAAATAAAAAGATAGAACTTATTAATATTTATGTTCCAAATGGAAATCCTGTAGATACAGAAAAATATGAATATAAAAAAGAGTGGTTAAAAAGATTTATATCAAGTGTTAAAAAGAAAATTCAAAAAAACTCAAATATGCTTATCGCTGGAGATTTTAATATTATTCCTGAAGAAATAGATGTTCATGATTTTAAAAGATATGAAAACGATGCTTTAGGTAGATTAGAAATAAGAAAAAAATATAGAGAATTAATTAATTTAGGTTTTAAAGATGTTTATAGATTTATAAATAAAAAAAAACAAGAATATACCTTTTGGGACTACTTTGCAGGTTCTTGGCAAAAAAATTATGGTATGAGAATAGATCATTTTTTACTCTCAAACAGTCTAATCGAAAATATCAAATCAATTAATATAAATAAAAAACCAAGATCTAAAGAAAAACCATCTGATCACACGCCCATCGAACTTGAAATTATTTAACTCTACCGTAAATATCTTGATATCTAACTATATCAGTTTCTTTTAAAATAGAACCTAATTGAGCTTCAATTATTTTTACAGGTTTTTTATATGGATTTTCTATTCTGTGAATGGATTTAACTGGTATAAAAATAGTTTCATTAGTTTTCAAAAAAAATTTTTTTCTATTTAGAGTTATTTTCGGAGTTCCTTGAGTTACAACCCAGTGTTCAGAACGATGAAAGTGTTTTTGAAGACTTAAGACTCCTTGAGGTTTTACATAAAGTTCTTTAATTAAAAAATTTTTTCCACTGTACAAATTTGTATACCTGCCCCAAGGTCTGTAAAAAATATTTTTCTTTTTTTGATATTTAATCTTTAATTTATTATAGATTTTACAAATTTCTTTCCAGCTACCAAGATCAGACCAAGGAATATTTAAATTTATAGCATTTATATTTTTTGATTTTTCCAATATTGCATAATCAAAAGAAATCGTCTTACATTTTAAAAATTCATTTTTATTTAGATAATAAACATTATTTTTAAATCTTGATTTATTTACAGAATTTAAACAATAATTAAAATTTTTGGTTTGATATTCCTTGAAGTTATTAATTATTGATTTTTTTGTAAGGAAAAACATTCCTGAATTCCAATAAGCATTTTTTTTAATGATTTTTTTTGCTTTTTCTAGATTTGGTTTTTCAATAAATTTTGAAACCTTCTGTCTGTTCTTAACCCGGTTTGATAAAAAATAACCAAAATCAGATGACGGGTAAGAAGGCTTAATTCCAAATATAAAGATATTTTTATCTGTCAGGTATTTTTGGTGCTTTTTAATAGATTTATTAAAAAGGTTTATTTTCTCAATTAAATGATCTGATGTTAAAAAAATTAATGGTTGGTTCTCAGGTATTTCTTTTATTAATGCTGTACTGAGTATAGCAGGAGCAGTATTTCTTTTTGCTGGTTCAAGAACAATCTTATAATTTTTAAAACCTTTTAATCTTAAATGTTTCTTAATTTCCCTTATATATTTTTTATTAGTACTTATTATTGGATAATCAAAAATAGAATTTTTTATTCTCTCTAGAGTTTTTCCAAATAACGTCCAATTTCCAAAATCAATAAACTGCTTTGGTTGATGATGTTTTTTATCAGTCCAAAGTCTTGTGCCAGAACCGCCACATAAAATTACTGGACGTATTTTCATTAAATTTTCGAATATTCTTTAACTTCTTTTTTCTTACCTGGGTGTGTTGGAGCACCGAGATAAGCAGGTCCTACTGTTTGAGCATATTTCCAAATCGTTCCCGATCCAAAACTTGATTTTTTTTCTTTCCATTTTTTTCTTCTAGCTTTTAATTGAGCACTAGTAAGCCTTACATTAATTGATCCTTTTTTTGCGTCTATATCTATTACATCTCCATTTTTAAGAAGTGCAATTGGGCCGCCCATTGCAGCTTCTGGGCCAACGTGACCAACACAGAAACCTCTAGTAGCTCCTGAAAACCTCCCATCAGTAATAAGTGCAACTTTTTCACCTTTGCCTTGTCCGTAAATAGCTCCAGTTGTTGAGAGCATTTCCCTCATTCCTGGTCCACCTTTTGGACCTTCATATCTGATTATTATTACATCTCCGTCTTTATATTTTTTTGTCTGTACTGCTTTCATTGCATCTTCTTCATTATCAAAACATCTAGCTTTGCCTGTAAATTGTAATTTTTTTAATCCTGCAATTTTTACGATTGCTCCGTCTGGAGCTAAATTACCTTTTAATCCAACAACTCCCCCATCTGGAGAAAGTGGATTATTATATTCTCTTAAAACTTTTTGATTAGTATTAAACTTAATATTAGCTAAATTTTCTTTCATAGTTTTACCTGTAACTGTCATACACTCGCCATGAATATAACCTCCGTCAAATAAAGTTTTTAATAACATAGGAACACCGCCGGCTTCCCACATATCTTTTGCAACGTATTTTCCTCCAGGTTTTAAATCAGCAAGATAAGGAGTTTTTTTAAATATTTTTGCAACGTCCATTAAATCAAATTTTACTCCTATCTCATTAGCTAGTGCAGGTAAATGAAGGGCTGCATTAGTGGAGCCTCCAGTTGCAGCCACAATTGTTGCTGCGTTTTCTAAAGATTTTTTTGTAACTATTTCTCTTGGTTTAATTTTTTTTTCTAATAAATTCATAACTGCTTGACCACTTTCATAAGCATATTTATCTCTTTCCTCATAAGGGGCTGGCGTACCAGCAGAATAAGGTAAAGCCAATCCTATCGCCTCTGATACACACGCCATTGTGTTTGCTGTAAATTGACCTCCACAAGCCCCAGCACTTGGACAAGCTACTAATTCTAATTCTCTTAATTCTTCAGAAGACATTTTACCTGAGGAGTGTTTACCTACTGCTTCAAAAACATCTACAACGGTAACATCTTTTCCTTTAAATTTTCCTGGTAAAATTGATCCACCATAAATGAACACACTAGGTACATTCAATCTCAACATAGACATCATCAAGCCTGGAAGAGATTTATCACATCCAGCGATACCAACTAGTGCATCATAACAATGTCCTCTCACTGTCAGTTCTGCTGAGTCAGCTATTACTTCTCTGGAAATTAATGATGATTTCATTCCCTCATGACCCATGGCAATACCATCTGTTACAGTTATCGTGCAAAATTCTCTTGGCGTTCCACCAGTATGTTTTACTCCTTTTTTAACTGACTGTGCCTGTCGCATTAAAGCTGTATTGCAAGGTGCAGCCTCATTCCAAGTGGATACTACTCCTACAAACGGCTTTGCCACATCCTGCTCTGTTTCTCCCATTGCATAGTAAAAAGATCTATGTGGAGCTCTATCTGGGCCTAAAGAAGTATGACGACTGGGTAGTTTTTTTTTATCAATTTTAGACATTTAATTAATACTAGACACAATACTTCTTAATTTTCCATCTTCAATAGTTAATTCTTTTACTAAATTTTTATCATTTTGTACTATTTCTTTAGGTGCTTTTGTCACATAAGCCTTGTTTTTTAGCTTATTATTTAAATTGGTAATTTGTTTATTGATTGTCTCAATTTTCTGTAAAATTCTCTCTTTTTGAGATTCTAAATTTACATCCTCATTAAAATTTAATGAAAGTTTTTCCTTAAGAACCAAAATGTCTATTGAATTCTTATCTCTTATCTTTGTTGTAAGGACATTATTTACTCTACCAACCTGTTTTACCAAATTTATATTTGTATTTACCAATTTCTTTAATTTCCCTGATTTATTATCAAAAAATATGTCACAATATAATTTTGGTGTAATTTTTAACTCTGCTTTGGTAGATCTAATGTTAGAAATTATTTCAATTAAATCATTTATATTATTTTGATCTTTTCTAAATTTATTAACTATCTTAAAATCTGGCCAACTGGAACTGATTAAATAATTATTGAAAATTTTTTTATAAGCATTTAAAGACCACAAGTTTTCAGTGAAAAAAGGGATAAAAGGATGAAGAATTCTAAGAATATTTGCCATCATAAATGATGAGAAAGCTCTAGCTTCTTTAATTTCATTTTTATTTTTTGAATTAAAAATAGGCTTTAAAAACTCTAAATACCAATCACAATAAGAATGCCAAACAAATTGATATGCATACCTAGCAGCTTCATCGAACCTAAATATTTCAATGTTTTTCGTGATTAAATTTTGCGTTTTTATAAATTCGTTGTAAATCCAATGGTTAATTGGAAGTTTAATTGAGGTCAAATTTATCTTTTTATCTAATTTACAATTATTAAGTTTTAAAAAATTATTTGCGCTCCAAATTTTTGTTATAAAGTTTCTATTTCCAGTAACTCTATCTTTTGATAATTTTACATCTCGTCCTGGAGAGGCCATCGAAATTAAAGTAAACCTTAAACTATCTGCTCCATATTCATTTATTAAATCCAAGGGATCGATCACATTACCTTTAGACTTCGACATTTTCTGCCCCTTTTCATCCCTTACCAAGGCATGAACATATACTTTATGAAAAGGTGTATTTTTTCTAAAATAATTTCCCATCATCAACATCCTTGCTACCCAAAAGAAAATTATATCAAAACCAGTAACAAGAACTGAAGTTGGGTAAAATTTGTTAAGTTCTTCAGTTTTCTTTGGCCATCCAAGAGTTGCAAAAGGCCATAGAGCTGATGAAAACCAAGTATCTAAAACATCTGTTTCCTGTCTTAATTTAAATTGTTTATTTTTATTTTTTTTCTTTGCTAGTTTTACTGCGTCTTTTTCATTTTCAGCAACGAAAATATTTCCATTTTCATCATACCAAGCAGGTATTCTATGACCCCACCAAATCTGTCGAGATATACACCAAGGCTCAATATTATTCATCCATTGAAAAAATGTTTTGGACCAGTTGCTTGGAAAAAAAGTAGTTTTACCCGCTTTAACTATCTTAATTGGTTTTTTGGATAATTTTTTGGCATCAACAAACCATTGCTCTGTTAAGAGAGGTTCAATTATGGTGTTTGATCTATCTCCATATGGAACTTTATTTTTAATATTTTCGATTTTTACAAGAGAACCTATATCCTTTAATTTTTTAATTATAAGTTTTCTTGCTTCAAATCTGTCTAAACCATGAAACTCTTTAATCCCATTTTTGTTTATTTTACCATTCTCTTCAAAAATATTTATTATTTCTAGTTTATTTCTCTTACCAACTTCATAGTCATTGAAATCATGTGCTGGTGTAATTTTTACTGCTCCTGAACCTTGTTCCGGATCAGCGTAATTGTCAGAAATAATTTTAACAGTCCTATTAACAATCGGAATAAGAACATTTTTTCCAACTAAATTAACATATCTTTCATCCTTTGGATTTACAGCAACCGCGGTATCTCCCATCATTGTCTCTGGTCTAGTAGTGGCGATAGTAATTTTTTGATCTGAGTTTTCTATTGTATAATCAATGAAATACAATTGAGATTGAACATCTTTTTGGTTAACTTCTAAGTCAGAAATAGCAGTTTGAAGTTTAGTATCCCAGTTGACTAATTTTTTATCCTTGTAAATTAGCTTATTTTTATAAAGATCAACAAAAACTTTAATTACGGCTTTAGAAAGATCCTTATCCATGGTGAACCTGGTTCTTGACCAATCACAAGAACAACCTAATTTCTTAAGTTGATCTAAAATTATTCCACCAGACTCCTCTTTCCAATCCCATATTTTTTTAATAAATTTTTCTCTTCCTAAATCATTTTTTTTAATTCCTTCTTTAAGAAGGTTATTTTCAACAACTGCTTGAGTTGCAATACCAGCATGGTCTGTTCCTGGTTGCCAAAGAGTTTCAAGGCCTTTCATTCTATTAAATCTAACTAAAACATCTTGAAGACTATTGTTTAGGGCATGTCCCATATGTAATCTACCAGTTACATTAGGTGGAGGAATAACTACAGAAAATTTTTTATTTGATTTGTTTTTTTTTGGTTTGAATAAGCCTTTTTTAATCCAAAAATCTGAAATTTTTTTTTCTTCTTTACTATGATTATATTTTTTAAATTCCATTTTATTGATATCTATAGATATATAACAGATTTCAATAACTATTAAGTTTAAAATCTAGGTATAAGGCAGCAGTCCAAGAAAAATTTTTGGCACCCATTCCTAAACCTGATTTACAACTGTAATATTCTCGAAATTTTTTTTTTTCCACTAAATTCAAGGTCTTTTTTCTTATTAATTCTGCAAACTTCTTATCTTTATTTTTTAAACCCTGATATATAATCCAATTGCAATTAACCCATACTGGTCCTCTCCAGTAACGTTTTTCATCGAATGATTTATGTTTAGAGTTTATTGAAGGAAAAAAATATTTATTATCTATATTATATTTTTTTAAACTTTTTATTAATGATCTATTAATTGAATTATTATTTAAATCAGCAAATAGCATGAAAAAATTTGTTATTGAGGGTATAGCTACTAAACTATTATTTCTTATATCTTTGTTCTTAAAAATCATTTTTTTGGAGTTAAATAATCTTACAAGTTTACTCTCATTTAAAAGAATATATTTTTTTATGGAAGAATTTCTTTTATCTATACATCTAAGTAGAAAATCTATATCTTTTAAAGCTTTTAGAAAAATTGAATTAAATCCAACATCTACAACATTAAATTTTGATTTAAAGTAAAGTTTTTTTGGATCATAATCCATTTCCTTTAAATGATTTTTAATAGTTACATATCTATCATAATCAATTTTCAAGGGTCTTTGGCTTTGGTTGATAATTTTATTATCTTTTCTCTTATATTTAAGATTTAATTCTGTTTTGATCTTACTCATCGGTTTGTCCCATAAAGGAGAATTATCATAACCACTTTCCCATGGGTGAAGTATAGAAATTAAACCAGTACGTTTAGGATCTCTGTATCTAATAAACCATTCTAAATATTTTTTAATCTTTAAAATTAAAGGCTGATATTTTTTTATTTCTTTTTTTGAAAACTTTTGTCTTTCAATAATTATCCTTAAAATACTTGCCAAGATTGGTGGTTGAGTTATTCCAGATGAGGAAACTTTTTTACCGCAATTCCAAGCTTTATAGTTAGGAGTATAATTTAAATCTTTTATATGGAAAAGAATGTGTGGTATCATTCCGTCATCCCATTGTCCTGAAATCAGAGTTTCAAGTTCTTTAAATGAATAGTCTAAATTGAAATTAGAATATCCTAATGCAATAAAAGCTGAGTCCCAATTCCATTGGGCTGGATAAAGTTTAGTATTAGTTGGTAAAGTATAATTTAATCTTCTATTATTTATCAAGGTTCTCTTTGCTTCTTTAATTGAGTTATTCATTATCCTTTGACACTTCCAGCTGTTAAACCACTTACTAAATATTTTTCGAAATATATAAAAATTAAAAGTATTGGTAAAGTAACTACCACAGATCCAGCCATTAGATATTGCCGTGGTGTTTCGGCATCACCAGTTAAATGATTTATTGCTCTAGATAATGTGAATGTTTTTGGATTATCTAAAAACATGAGAGAAAATAAAAATTCATTCCAAGCTATCATAAATACGTATAGCGATACTGAAGCGATAGCAGGTAAACTAAGAGGAATTATTATTTTAATAATTATTCCAAACCAATTTTGTCCATCTATAAGTCCCGCCTCTTCAATTTCTTTAGGTATGCTTTTAAAGTATCCCTGAAGCATATAGATGGCTACAGGTAAAGTGGTTGATGTGTAAACTATTAGTAAGCCTTCCACAGAATTCCTCAAACCTAGTTGACTAAAAACAGTATATAAAGGAATTACTAATACTATTGCTGGAAACATATAAATAATTAATATTGATGTTGACAGAAAGGTCTTACCGAAGAAATTTAATCTTGCTACAGCATACGCTGCGGGGATAGCAAATAATAAGGTTATTAAAACAGTTCCAATTGATACATATGTACTTGTAAGAATATATCTACCAAAATCATACGTTTTGAAAATGACAAAGTAAGATTTGAATATCTCAAAAATATTTTTTGAAAAATCAATACTTAGATCAATCGGGTTAATTAATAAAGCTGTTTGCGTTTTAAAGCTGGTAACAAACATTATATAAAACGGGAACAATATAACTAATGCAAAAAATACTATTGCAAATAAAGATAAAAACTCAAACACAATTTTTTCAGATATAAAATCCTGATTTAAATATTTTAAATCATATTTTTTTAATTTATTTGTAAAAAATAAAATTAGTAAAAAAATGCCTACTGAAAACCACATAGGGGAATTTTCATTTAAAAATGTATATAAAATTGTAAATAATAAGGATAATATAAAAATTTTTAAGTTATGATTAAACTTTTTTCCAATAAATACACAAGTTATAACTAGTCCGAGTGATAATAATAGATTTAGATTAAAGTTAAGATTTGTAAAACTTAAACCTTGCAAAGTTGCTAATATTTTCCATATACAAATTATTATTGTAAGAAATATTGATGATGCAAGTAAAGTTATTATTAAAGATTTAAATTTCATTTGCTTTTTTTCCAATTAATTTGAAATAAATAATCATAAAAGATATTAATAATAATACGATTACTATTGAAACTGCTGAGCCCATGCCAATATTTGATACTGCAAATCCTTGTTGATAAACGCTTATTGGTAACGTTAAAGTACCCGAAGCACCGCCTGTTAACAAAAATATATCTTCAAATTTATTAAAGTTCCAAATAAATCTAATCATAAATAATATTGATAAAATCGCTGTAATTTGTGGAAGAGTAATATAAAAGAATTTTCTAAATGGCCCAGCACCATCTACATCCGCGGCTTCATAAAGATCCTTTGGAATAGCTTGTAGTCTAGCTAATATAAATAAAAAAGCTAAAGGAAAATATCGCCAAATCTCAAAAAATATAACTGTTGTCAATGCTAATCTAAGTTTCAACTCAAATCCTAAAATATTAATAATTAAATACTTTTGTCCAAGTAAATTTATAGGTTTTTCAATGACTCCGTAATTAACAAGAAGAGAATTTATCGTACCGCTATTAGGATCTAAGAGTAAAGTCCAAGTATAAGCCAAAGCAACAACAGGTCCTACGTAGGGAAAAAGCAGTATACTTCGCATGAAAGTTCTTCCATAAAATTTTTGATTTACAAGTTGAGCAGCAAATATGCCAAGTAAAATAGCTCCAAGTGTTCCAAAAAAAGTAAAGTAAAAAGTTGTCATTAAAAGCTCAACAAAATTGTTATTTATGAAAACATTTTTAAAATTTTTAAAAGTAAAATCAGTAGTCAATAAAATATTATTTGATTTTCCACTCAAATCTGGTTTACTAGATTTTATATCTTTACTATTAATAGCATCATTATTTACGTCTTTTACAAATATTTCAAAATTTTCACGATATCCTGCTTCCCAATCTCCAAAAAAACATTTAACTTTTTGTGACTTGAATTCACATCTTTGATCCAAATTAACTGGATCAATATTTTTAGGTAATTTATCTGAAAATCTAACTTCTCCAATATCTTGGATTAGAGAACTATTTCTTAATTTATAGATAATTTTTAATTCAGAATTGCTATCTTGTATATTTTTAACAATTTTTTTTGCCCTAGGCTCAGGAATTCTTATATCTTTGAGTTCAACTTCTTTAAAACTAATCCAAACGTTTGCAAAAATTGGAAATAAAATTATTGCAAATACCAGGCATACAGCAGGTAAAAGAAGTGTATATGCAGTCCTTTTTTCTATTTTTGATAATGTGGAACTCATTTAAAAGCGGATAATAACCTATTATCCGCTTTTAAGAAATAAATTTGCTAGAATTTTGCTAATTCTGCATTAATTTTTTTAACTGCCTCATCAACAGTTATCTGGTCATCAATGTATTCTCTTGTAATTCTATTCAAGAATTGAGCATTGATTATTTTTGATGCTCTAGAAAGCTCCCCTTCTTTTACACCCCATCTGTTTGCAGTATCTAATCCAGCAACAATGTTATTGATTACATCAGTTGAATAAAGTTCAGTTAATGGTTTTTTTCTATCTACACCAACTGGTAATTTACTCCAAGCTTTTGTAAACGCAGCAGGATCTGAAGAATTTCCTCTTCTTACAGGAAATTTACCTTCAGGAGCGATTGCTAACGTGCTTGTGTAACCTTCGTCCATAGAATACTCAACAAATTTTTTAGCTTCATCAGTATCTGCATCAGCTGTA
Organism: uncultured Pelagibacteraceae bacterium; assembly: GCA_902587515.1. GTDB lineage: Bacteria > Pseudomonadota > Alphaproteobacteria > Pelagibacterales > Pelagibacteraceae > Pelagilacustribacter. The sequence continues at coordinate 54,072 of CACILM010000006.1, read as the reverse complement.
ATACCGAAATATCTTACATCTGCCCATGCAGCACCTTTCTTATTATTTGGTCCACTAAAATTCGTTATGAAACCAGTTTTAGAAGCAAGTTCAGGTGATGTTGGATCGCTGTTTATTGTTGGTGGAGCTGAGTCTCTTAGTCCAGCTAATTCATCCATTATAAACGGTGACCAAATTATCATTGGCGTTTTGCCAGCAAAATATAACTCTCGAGATTGTTTCCAGAATAATTCACCTGGAGGACTTGCTTTAGCAATAACTTTATAAAACTCTAAAGAGTTTTTAAGAGCTTTTCCTTGTTTTTTTGTTCCACCTTTTTTAACAAAATTAACACCATTTGCTAAAAGAACATGTTCAAGAACTTGACTCATAAAGTTTTCATCAGTTTTAGTTGCAGCTACAAATCCAAACATGTCTCCGCCTGACAGAACTTTTACAGCTTTTGTAATATTTTCATAACTTGTCGGTGGTTCAAGACCTGCTTGTTTAAATAAGTCTTTTCTATAAACTACCATTTGTGTCCATCCATCAACAGGTACAGCAGCAATTTTTCCACCCTTTTTTGCCATGTTCAATGCTCCTGGAGCAAAAGTTTTTTTTCCTAAACTTTTAACAACATCATTATTAGCGTTTACATCAAGTATACCTGCCTCTGCCCAAGGTAAAACATATTGAAGTGTGTGATAAATTACATCTGGAAGATTCCCTGCGGCTGCAGCAGCAGTGGCTCTTGATCCAAGGTCTTTTTCCTCTACCGGTATAACCTCGACTTTAATTCCAGTTTTGGACTGAAATGATTTAGCCATTTCCATTTGCTTTTCCATTCTTGCTGGTTGAACTTCTGTGGTCCAAAAAGTAATGTCTGCAAAACTATTAGACGTTAATAAAGCTAAAGCAAAAATGAATGCTATGATTTTTCTCATTTTTCCTCCTATTAATTATTTAAATAATGATTTAAGTTTAACAATAAGATATTGAAAACTTCTATGATTAAAATGCATACGAGGTTTGATAAAATTAAAAAATTGAGATTTTATAAATTATGGCCTTTTTGAAATTTGAAGATATTGATAAATCTTATGGTCAAAACAATGTAATTAGTAAATTTAACCTTGAAGTTGAAAAAGGTAAATTCATAGTTCTGTTAGGTCCATCAGGTTGCGGGAAATCTACCCTGCTTAGAATGATAGCTGGATTAGAAAAAATAGATAATGGCAAAATACTTTTAGAAAATAATCTTTTAAATGATTTATTACCTTCAAGAAGACAAATTGCTATGGTTTTCCAATCTTATGCTTTGTATCCCCATATGAATGTTTTTCAGAATATCTCGTTCGGTCTTAAATCTGAAAAGATTTCAAAAATTGATATTAAAAATAAAGTAGAGGAAGCTGCAAAAATCTTAAAAATTGAAGATCTTCTGGATAGAAGACCAAAGGAACTTTCGGGAGGTCAAAGGCAACGGGTGGCAATTGGAAGAGCTATAACTAGAAATCCTAAGTTATTTTTATTCGATGAACCTCTTTCTAATCTAGATGCTGCCCTTAGGTCAGAGATGAGAGTAGAAATTTCAAAATTACATAAAAAGCTTGAAAGTAATATTATTTATGTGACTCATGATCAAATTGAAGCAATGACCTTGGCTGATAAAATTGTAATAATGAATAAAGGAAAGATTGAACAATTTGGAAGCCCTGAGGAAATTTATAATAATCCAAATAATATTTTCGTCGCAGAATTTATTGGCAATCCTAAAATGAATATTTTCAAGGTTAGAACTGAAGATATCATAAACAAAAATACATTTAAATTATTCAATAAAGAAATTAAATTTGAAAATTTAAATTTTGAAGATGGTATTTATGTAGGTATTAGACCAGAAGATATCTCTCTAGAAAATAAAAGTGAATATGTAGCTGAGGTTAGTGTTGATTTAATTGAAAATTTAGGGTCAGAAAAAATTATATATTCACATTTCAATAATACAGAAATCAGAATAAAAAGTGCTGAAAATATTAAAGATAAAAATATTACAATTTACTTCCAAAAAAATAAGATATATTTATTTAATAGTGACAAAAATAGATTAAAATCATTATGAGTTTCAAGATTTTATTTAAAAGATGGGCCACGTGGCGGAATGGTTACGCAGAGGATTGCAAATCCTTTTATCCCAGTTCGATTCTGGGCGTGGCCTCCAAAAAACAAGTTGTTTTATTTTATTAAAAAAAGTATGTTCGCTTCTATTCCTCGGTAGCTCAGTTGGTAGAGCAGTTGACTGTTAATCAATTGGTCGCAGGTTCGAGTCCTGCCCGAGGAGCCAAAAAATTCTTTATGACGTCAATATAAATGGTCAGCTCCTATAACACCTTTTCCAAAATCTGTAACATAAAAACCACTTACAAAAGGTGAATTGCATTCCAAAGTAATCCAACCTATTCCATTTTTACCTAGAAAATTTTCTAACCTTTTTTCCAAACTATCAAAAATATTAATAACACCGTTTGCGTTAATTTTGAAGTTGAGTTTAAGATGTTTATCATCTAACTCACGCCACAACTTTGCTTTTATGTGAGCATTTTGAGAATATTTTTTTACAAAACTACTATTCATAAGGTAGATCATTTGTTTTTTTGCAGAAAAAACAGTGCACCATTTAAATGTACTAGGTTTTTTTGTTAAATTTTTGTTTGGAACATTTGCGTTAAAACATATGTTGCTTGGAAGGTTATGTTTTTTACTTGCTCTAGAAAAATTTAAACCTAATTTAATTCTAGTTGGAACTGCTCCATGACCATCAAAAACTACTTTGCAATGACCAAATTCAAGTTTTTGACCTTCCTGTTCAATTAAGTCTAATAAATCTATATATTTTATATTTTTAGTATTATTTGCTATTTCTATAACATTACTAGATTGAAACTTGAAAACTCCTTTTTTATCAAAAAATAGAAATTCTAAATTAGTAGATTTTTTTTTTAAATTCGGATAAACGACTAACTCTATCGCATCAAATCTATTGTCTATAGGCACTGATACTGTGCTATCTGAATAATTTTTTTTATCTGGATTTTTATAAATTGAGTGTGGATTTTGATCGTCTGAAGTATCATAATAACTATGAGTTAAGCTAATTGCTTTGTAGCTATCATAGATATTACCAGCAACAAATCTTGGAAAAAAACCCTCAAAATTATGTTTAATTTTTATAGAAACTTTTTCACCAGAAAATCCTTTTCGCTCATGATCCTTAAGAAAAATAGGAATCCACGCAGTACTAAAAGGTTTCATCTTTTTAAGTTTTCTAGAAAATTTTTTTTTAAAACCTTTTTTATCAATTATTTCAATTTCATATTTTTTACCATTGTTTGTGATTGGACCATTAATAAAGGAAAAAAAAGGCTCGTATTTTTTATCTAAATATAAATCAAATCCCGACTCTGGAACAATTTGATTGTTATTTTGGGAAAGATCATCAAAATCATTATATATTCTTCCGCATGTATGAACAAATGTTTTACCTAATTTACTCTCAAAAGAAAATGTAATAGCAGGGTAAGGAAATACCATATCTACAGCTGAAAAAATTTCAATTTCAAAAGATCCTAAAAAAGACTTAGGTTTGTGTTTTTTTAAAAATTGACTAGCTTTAAAAACATAGGATTTCGTTGAATCAATTACATGACTTTCAACCTTAATTTTTTCTCCATCTTTGTTTCTAATAGTTATAATTGCAGTAACCTTTTCAATATTTCTTTTTAATAACCAATAGCCCATAAATGTACAAATCGTATCCAGCTGTCCCGCTCTATACTGGATAGGAAAAGTTGCACTAGATCTCATTGTAGGTTTATAGTTTTTAGGAAGTGTTTCCCCAAAAGATCTTGTCGTCTTTAAATGATTAATGTAAGATTTCATCTTATATAAAATACCGTATAAGACAATATTATGTTATTTAGCCGACTTTTTCAAATTTAGACGTATTATTTAATATTTGTAAAATTTTCTCTTTTTGAATTTTAGACAAAGATGCAAATGTTCTGCTTAAAAATGAATAGTTTAAATCATCATTTGTAACCTCACCTAAACTTACATCTTTAAATTCTTTAAAATCCTCAAAAAAGTATATTATTGGAACCTTTAAAAATTGGGATAATTGCATTAGGCGGTTAGAACTAACACCATTAGTGCCTTTTTCGTATTTTTGAATTTGTTGAAAGGTTACATTTATTGCTTGTGCGACTTTTGTTTGTGTTAATCCTAAAGACAATCTACGCATCCTTAGCTTTTTTCCTAAATGAATATTGAAATTTTCTTCCATAGAACTCCCTAAATTTTAATAATAAAACCTCAAAATGAACTTTTTAGCAATACATATAATTTTTTTTTTTGGGGGGTCAGAAAGGCTAAAATAACGTATATTTTGTATTGACTAATTCAAAAAAATAGAGTGGCAAATTATATTATTTTACTTTTTTAAGCCTATATTCCCAATAACCTGTTTTATCAAAAGCTGCTTTCACCCAAAGAAATGTTTCCTCCTCATACCAAATGTCTGTATTTAATTTTTTGTCTTTGGATAAACTTGGATCAGAAGAACTAAAATTGAAACGTAAGGTTTTATAAACTTTGTCTTCAATTTTAACCTCCTCTTTTCCTATAAATTCAACTTTTTGCTCAATAATTCTACCTGAGACGGCGCTAATTTGAGCTTTTTTTTGAACAATTTCATGATTCCACCATGTTCCAATTATCAAATCTTTATCTACTTTTCCTTTGAAAGATGAGCCATCTATAATTAGATTATTGTCTTTCGAATCTATAGTAATATTTACATATTTTTCTTTTTTATTTTGATTTGTTTCGGAATTGAAACCTGAAAAAACCCCTTTTTTGTAAGTCTCTACACTTTTTGCATAATATTTGTAAAGATCTACACCAAGTTTTGTAATTTTAAAGCTCACCTCGCTATCTACGATAAGGTTGCCATTATCTCTCTTAAAATTATACTTATGATACCCTATTGGTTTGTTATTTCTAAATAATTCATATTCTAAATAATTATATTTTGAATAATGATCTACATGAGCTTTAATTTCTATAGTTAAAAAGAATATTATAGCAATTGAAAGTAAATATTTTTTCATATATTTAATGATATGGAAACTAATACAATTATATCTCAAATTGGAAATACACCATTAGTAAAGCTAAAACAAGCCTCAGAATTGACAGGATGTAATATTTATGGAAAGGCCGAATATTTTAACCCTGGAGAGTCAGTTAAGGATAGAGCTGCGTTATTTATAGTAGAGGATGCAATTAAAAGAAAACTTATTTCAAAAGGTGGGACAATAGTTGAAGGCACTGCCGGAAATACTGGTATTGGATTAGCTATTGTTTGCAAAGAATATGATCTAAATTTAAAAATAGTAATTCCAAAAACCCAATCGATTGAAAAAAAAGAAACTTTAATAAAACTTGGAGCAGAGCTGATTGAAGTTGATGCTGTCCCGTATTCTGATCCAAAAAATTATATTAAACAATCAAAACAAATTGCTGATGATTTAAATAAAATAAGTAAAAATGGTGTCTATTGGGCTAACCAGTTTGATAATGTAATTAATACTGAAGCACATATTAAAACTACAGCAGAGGAAATATGGAGCCAAACTGCGGGATCTATTGACGGATTTACTTGTGCAGTTGGAACAGGAGGTACTTTAGCTGGTGTATCTATTGGTTTAAAAAATAGAAATAAAGATATTAAAATTGCATTATCTGATCCAATGGGATCCTCGTTATTTTCTTATATTAAAAATAAGAAATTAGAGAGTTCAGGTAATTCAATTACTGAAGGTATTGGCACTGCAAGGATTACCAAAAATTTTGATAAAGCATTAATTGATGATGCTTTTCAAACAAATGATACTGAGGCTCTAAATATAGTTTATGATTTGATAGAAAAACAAAAAATTATTTTAGGGGGTTCTTCAGGAATAAATATTGCAGGAGCAATTAAACTTGCAAAAAAAATGGGGCCAGGAAAAAATATAGTCACTATACTTTGTGACCACGGCAAGAGATATGCTAGCAAGATTTTTAATAAAGATTTTTTGAAAAGTAAAAATTTACCAATTCCAAAATGGTTATAATATTTGACTTAAAAAAAGTTTGGTTCTTTCATTTTTAGGATTTTCAAAAAAATCTTTTGTTTTTGCTCTCTCAACTATTTTTCCTTCATCCATAAAGATCATATAATCTGCAACCTCTTTTGCAAAACCCATCTCATGAGTTACTACAATCATAGTCATTCCGCCTTTAGCTAGATCAACCATCACATCTAAAACTTCTTTAATCATTTCAGGGTCTAGTGCGGAGGTTGGTTCATCAAATAACATGATTTTTGGTTCCATACAAAGTGCTCTCGCTATCGCTGCTCTTTGTTGTTGGCCTCCTGAAAGTTGACCAGGAAATTTTAAAGCTTGATCATCTATTTGAACTCTAGTTAAATTTTTCATCGCAACTTCTTCAGCTTCTTTTTTAGGTAATTTTTTTACCCAAATAGGTGCTAACGTGCAGTTGTCTAAAATTGATAAATGTGGGAATAAATTAAATTGTTGGAATACCATACCTACTTCTGCTCTTATTTTTTCAATATTTTTTGTACTCTCAGAAAGCTCAGTTCCATCAACTGTTATATTTCCTTTTTGATGTTCCTCTAGTCTGTTTATACATCTAATTAAAGTAGATTTTCCTGAACCTGAAGGTCCACAAATTACTATTTTTTCTTGAGGCGCAACATCCAAATCAATATCTTTAAGAACTTGAAATTTATCGAACCATTTATTTACTTTTTTTAATTCTATTATTTTTCCCATTTTATCTTTCAGTGCTTAATTTTTTTTCTAAATTCTGACTATATCTACTCATTGCATAACATATTATCCAGAAAACTAAACCCGCAAATACATATCCTTCCATCGCCATGCCAAGCCATTTGGGATTAGTTTTAGCTAAACCTATCATACCAGCTAATTCCATCAATCCTACCACAAAAATTAAAGGTGTATCTTTTACTAAAGCTAATAGAGTGTTAGCTATACCAGGAATTACTAGTTTGAGTGCTTGAGGTAATATGATTAATAAGTTCATTTTCCAATAGCCCATACCCAAAGATCTTGCAGCCTCATATTGCCCCTTAGGTAAAGCTTGTAATCCACCTCTAACAACTTCTGCCATATAAGCTGCCTCGAACAAAGTAATGGCTATTAAAACTCTAATTAATTTATCTATAAATGTTCCATCAGGTAAAAACATAGGAAACATTACCGCTGACATAAATAAAACTGTAATTAATGGAACTCCTCTCCACAACTCAATAAATCCAATTGAAATATATCTTATGGCTGGCAAAGAAGATCTTCTGCCTAACGCGAGAAATACACCTATTGGAAAGCAAAATAATATTGCGAATGCTGAAATGATAAAAGTTAGAGATAATCCTCCCCATGCAGCGGTTTCAACATATTTTAAACCGAAATTACCCCCAGAAATTAATTCAATACCTAAAAATGGGTATACAAAAATTAAAAACAAGATGAAGTATTTTTTAATTTTTTGTTTAACAAAAAACGAAATACCCACGACGGCAAATAAGATCAAAAATGCAGTATTAATTCTCCATTGCTCACCATCTGGATAAAGTCCATACATAAATCTATTAAACCAAACCTTTATGAACACCCAGCAAGCACCTTTTCCTGTGCAATCATCTTTGGAGTCCCCTACAAAATTAGCTTCTAAAACAAACCAATTTAATAGAGGGGGAATAGATTTTATTATTATAAAAACCGTTAAAAGAGTTAAAAAAGCGTTGAAATTATTAGAATTGATATTTTTATTCAAAATATCTAAAGAATGAACACCGCTAAATTCAATTCTAATAAGATAAAATCCAACAAAACCTAATAACAACGGTAAAAAATAACTTAATTGAGAAGGTAAAAAAGCCATTAAATTGAAATTAAAAAAGGCATTAGCAAAAACATCAAAAAAACTTAAAAAAACAAGAAACAAACCTGTAGGAACATAAGTTTTAATATTTTCTTTTGATGGTTTAGCAATTAATTTCATTATTTTTCCTTTATAGCCATTTTTTTATTATACCAATTCATAAATATAGAAATTAAGATACTTAAAGTTAAGTAAGTAAGCATAGTTATAGAAATAATTTCAATTGCCCTTCCGGTTTGCATGAGTGCTGTACCAGCAAAAACTAATACAATGTCGGGATACGCAATAGCGGCAGCTAATGAGGAATTTTTTGTTAAGTTTAAATATTGGTTTGTAGTTGGTGGAATAATAATTCTTAATGCTTGCGGCATCACCACTAGTTTTAATATTTGATTTTTATTTAAGCCAATACTTGCTGCAGCTTCTTTTTGACCTTTGCTAACTCCAAGAATTCCGGCTCTAACATTTTCTGCAATAAATGTAGCAGTATACATTGATAAAGCTAAAGCTAAAGCGATCAATTCAGGAATAATACTAACTCCACCTTCGTAAGTGTAAACTGTCGGTGAAAGTTGTTTTAAAACTGGATATTCAAAATTAAGAGAAACACCAAAAAAAAGAAAAGTAATTAAAGGAATTAATATTAATGTTGATAAAGAAATTGTTGTAGTTGGCAACTGTTTTCCAAACTGCTCCCTTTGTTTTGTTGCATAAGAATTTACAAAATAAATTGCTATAAATGCAGCTATTACGGATAAAATAAAAATATTAAAATTTGTCCATATAAATTTTGGAACATACCACCCCTTAATCGTTAAAAATGAAATATCATTAAAACTAATGCCGTTTTCAGGTAGAGGTAAAGCTCGTAATGCTGCAAAATACCAGAAAAAAATTTGCAATATTAAAGGAATATTTCTAAAAATTTCTACATACCACTCAGCAACTTTTGCAATTAAATAATTGTCAGATAATCTAGATACCCCAACAATTACACCAGCTATTGTTGCAAAAAATATTCCGATTGCTGAAACTAAAATCGTATTTAACAAACCTACTAAAAATGCTCTTCCATACGAACGCGAGCCGTCATACTCAATCATTGAAAAAGTAATATCAAATGATGCTTCCTGATTTAAAAAACCAAATCCAAAAGATATTCCTCTATTGCCCATGTTAATTTGAGCATTAGTTGCAAAATAAATAATTACAGAAAGTAAAGCTAAAACAGTTATTACTTGAGGAATTAAATCTCTTGCTTTTTTGTTTTCAATATTGAATTTTTTAAAAATCATTGTTTTGAGAATAAAAAAAAGGGCCAGATTAATCCAGCCCTTTTTAATTTTATTAGCAATTATCTTGCTGGTGGTACGTAAAGAATTCCACCTTTAGTCCATAATTGATTTGGACCTCTATTAGGTAAAATTCCAGTATCAGCTATATGTTTTTTATAGCTTTCACCGTAGTTACCAACTTGCTCGATAATTCTTAAGCTCCAGTCATTATCTAAACCGAAAGCTGCACCTAATTCACCTTCAGATCCAACTAATCTCTTGATAGCTGGGTTATCAGAGTCTTTTAGGCTAGAAGCATTTGATGAGTTAACTCCATATTCTTCCGCTTCGATCATAGTATTTAGAGACCATCTTACGATATCTTCCCATACTGCATCCCCTTGTCTTACAACAGGACCTAATGGTTCTTTAGAAATCGTTTCAGGTAATACTTTGTGATCATCTGGATTTGACATTTTTGTTCTTTGTGCCGCTAAACCAGATTTATCAGTTGTATAAGTATCACATCTTCCTGCGTCATAAGCTTGAACAACTTCGTCTGCTTTTTCAAACGCAATTGGTTCATACTTGATGTTTTTTGAATTGAAGAAGTCTCTCATGTTAAGCTCGGTAGTTGTACCTGTGTTTGTACAAGCAGAAATACCATCTTTGAAATCATTTACTGAATTGATTCCAGAATTTTTTCTCACCATGAAACCTTGTCCATCGTAAAAGTTTACACCAACAAAAGTTAAACCAATGTCAGCGTCTCTTGATAATGTCCAAGTTGTGTTACGTGCAAGAACATCGATTTCACCAGAAGTTAAAGCTGTGAATCTTTCCTTTGCACTTAATGGAGTATATTTAACTTTATCAGCGTCACCTAAAACAGCAGCTGCAACAGCTCTACATACATCCACGTCAATACCAGACCAGTTTCCTGATGCATCAGCATTAGAGAAACCAGGTAGACCTTGTGAAACTCCACATTTCACAAACCCAGCTTTCTTAGTATTGTCTAGAGTTTTAGATTTTTTTGAACCTGCTCCTCCTCCACCTTGACCGCAAGCGACCAAAAGTAAAGATGCAAATCCAATTAAAATCCAAGTTTTGATAGATTTCATCATTTAAGATTTCCTTTTATTATTGTTAACAATATTTTTGAATTAAGAATTCAAAACAGTCTTAATATAATTTATTTTTTAGTGACTTCAATTCTATGGGGCTCAACATCTAGGCTAATATTCACTTATTTTAACTAAATATCTTTAAATACAACTTAAAATCAAGTATTTTTTGATAATGTCATTTCGTAAAGTCTACTTACTGTTCTTTTAAATATCTCAGAATGTTTTTTGGAAGAACTTATTTTTTTAAGCTCTGACTCCAAAGATAAAGTTAAGCTGATTTTTTTATCATACAAAATATCGATTAAAGTAATAAATCTTAATTGTTGGTTGGAATTATATTCGTCAAAATTAGGAATTTCTTCAATGAAAATATGCTTACAAATGTTAGCTATATTTAAATAGTCTTCGGCTCCTAAATTTTCATCACATAATTCTCTAAAATAAAACCTGGCCACACCCTCATAATAATTATCAATTTTAAATTTCCTTCCTTTTGTATTAATCAATTTTTCTTCTTTTTTAAGATTTCTTGTTAAAACTCTGAAATTTTGATTGATATTAAATAAGTTTTTTTCGTTTATGGGATAAAAAATTTTCTGGTTTTTATCTTTTTTCTGGATTCTATAATCATCATCTAAGAGTAATTCTTTTTGTATTGAGTTTTTTTCAATAATATTGATAAAAGGTAAAAATTGTTCTCTTTGTAATCCGTCCCTATAAAGATCACTCACTTTTGTATTACTTGAAATGATGACTTTAATTTCTTCTAAAAAAATTGTCTCGAACAATTTACCTAGTATCATTGCATCAACGATATTAGTTACCTGAAATTCATCTAAATAGATCAATTCATATTTGTTTTTAAGCACTTTTACAAATTCAAGAATTGATTTGTCGTCTTTTTTTTCGTGTCTAAAATCATGAAATCTAATCATAAATTCATTAAAATGACTTTTCATTTTATTTACTTTTACTGTATCGTATGCAAAATTAAGTATCATGGTTTTACCCACACCAACGTTACCATGTAGATAAAAACAAGTTTTAAAATTTCTATTTTTGAAAAAAAGTAAGGATTTTGTTTTACTTTTAAGGAAATTTTCCAATAAATTGACTATTTCAAATTGTTTTTCATTTTTCTCATATTTTTTTGATTTACAAAAATCTTCGAATTTTTTTTTAAAATTTGTTTTAATCATTAAGAATTTGCACTTTAAGGATTGGCGCGCCCTGAAGGATTCGAACCTACGACCCTCGGTTTAGAAAACCGATGCTCTATCCAGCTGAGCTAAGGGCGCCAAATATTATTATATTTACTTAAAAACATACTAAGTGGTCAATATAAATCGGCGATTTTACGCCAAATTGTTCGGATTTTTCGTGTTGGTGAATATGATGAGAGTGAACAAATACAGGTAAATGCTCCCCTTTTTTTGTTTTTAGAGTGTATATAAAATTAGTTCCTCTAAACTTCCTGTCTACTACCTCTAATTTTAATCTACTTTGATCATCATGGATTAAATCTTCGGGTTGTAAAAGAAGTTTAACTTTAGAGCCAGATGGAAATTTATTTGATAATTTACCTCTTATTTCACCCAACTCTTCGTGTTCTAACCTGTGAACTGCGCATTCACTATCCACGACCTGAACATCGATAAAAATCCCTTTATTTAAAAAATTGGCAACGTCAATTGAATTTGGCTCATGGTGCACATTGTAAGGGACATCGTATTGCTTTAATTCTTGATCTAGAATAATTCCACATTTATCAGCCATTGAAAAAGCCTCGTATGAGTCATGTGTTACAATGATGGTTGTTAAATTAATTCTTTTTAAAAGCTTTTTAACGGACACCTGTATTTCTTCCTTTAAACTCTGATCTATGTTTGAAAAAGGTTCATCTAATAATAATAAATCAGGTTTAGACATAAGCGATCTAGCTAATGAAACCCGTTGAGCCTCCCCAGCGCTTATTTGATGAGGGTATTTTTCCAATATGGGTTCAATTCTTAATAATTTGATTATTTCTTTAACATCTACATTCGATCCATGGCCATTAGATCTTTTTTTTCCAAAATTTATATTGTCAATAACTTTATAGTTAGGAAAAAGAGAATTATCTTGGAAAGAAAGAGCCACATTTCTTTTTTCTGGTTCAATATGAATTTCTTCGGAAGATAAAATTCTACCTCTAAGTTTAATTTTACCTCCGCTAAGTTTTTGTAAACCGGCAATCGTTCTTAGAATAGTGGTTTTACCTATTCCAGAAGGACCCAACAAAGAAATAATCTCACCCTGTTTTTCTATTACTAGATTTACCTTATTTACTTTATTTTTTTCACTTGCAGTAAAATTGCCATTTTGAATCTCAAAAAAATTACTGGTCATTTTCTTGATTATATTAATTTTTTTTTGAAAGTATATATCTAGATGAGAGAAGTATAAGAATTGTAGACCAAAATACTAAAAAAAGAGATGGTAATGCAGCCGCTTCAAGTAAATCTTGGGACGCATATATATAAGCCTGAGTGGCAAATGTTTCGAAATTAAAAGGTCTTAAAATCATTGTCATGGGTAATTCTTTAATAACTTCCAGAGAAATCAATAAAACTATCAAAATTATATTTGTGCTTAAATAAGGAATATGAATTTTTAAAAACGTATTAATCTTAGAGTAACCAAGAAGGTAAGCGCTTTCGTCAATGGAATTATTAATTTTTTCGTAACTTGATTTTATTCCATTAAAAGATAATGAGAAAAATCTAATAAAATAAGCTAATAACAATCCAAAAATAGATCCAATAAATAAACCTTTTGAACTTTTAAAATCAAAATTATTTGTAAAAAAATCACTTAAATTTGAAAAAAATGTAATGAATGCAACTGCTAAAATAACCCCTGGTATCGCATAACCAGAGATAGAAAAAGTTGTAATGTAATTTAGAATTTTGCTTTTTGAAATTCTGCTTCCATAATTAATCAATAAAGAGATAGATACAATAAAAGCGCTAGCTAACAGGACTAAAGTTAAAGTATTTAAGTTTATTTTAAATATATCTATGTCATGAATATATTTAGGAAACTTTACAGTCCAATAAATCATTTGAGAAACTGGAAAAATGAAACTCAACAGAAAAATCAATGAACAAATCAAAACTGGGAATATAGCCTTTCTTCCAGTTAATTTGATTTTGGTAGTTGGCTTAAATCCTCTGCCTGGTTGATGATACCTTGCTTCTTTTCTTGAATAAATTTCTAGCGAAAAAAGCAAAAAAATAAAGATTAATAATATAAAAGATATCTGATTAGCGGTATTTAAGTCATCAAAGGATAACCAAGAATTATAAATTCCAGTAGTCAGTGTATTAACGCTAAAAAATGATACAGTGCCAAAGTCTGATAAACATTCCATTGAAACTAAAGCTAAACCAGCGATGATTGCTGGTCTTGCAGATGGTAAGACTATCCTAAAAAAAGTTTCATTAGATGAAAGGCCTAGGTTTTTTCCAACTTCAATATAATTATTTGATTGATAATAAAATGATGCTCTCGTTAATACATAAACGTACGGAAACAAAGAAAAAGATATAGATAAAATAGCTCCAATTAATCCATCTATTTTAGGAATGATTGGATTGTAATTATTTTCACCAAAAAGAAATGTTAATAATGAAAAGGCTGTACCGTAATTTTCAAAAAAAGCAATGATTGAAAATGCGTAAATATAGCCAGGGACGGCAAATGATAAAATTAACGCCCAACTAAAAAAGTTTGATAACGGAAAATCATAAAAAGATACAAAATACGCTGAAAAAATTCCTAGAATTAATGTAAAAAATATTACGAAAAATAAGATTGTTATAGAATTAAAAATATACTCGAATAAGAATGTATTTTTTAATAAGTAAAAATAGTCACTTGTCTCAGTAAAAAAACTTAAGAAAACCGTAAAAATAGGCATAGCTACTATCGAGGCTATCATCAATGAACCAAAAAACCATATATTATACTTTGTCATTATAATATGCTTTTAATCTTTTTTAAAAATTGAAAATACGATTGTTTTTACTTCCTCAATTTTAATTTCAGAAATCTTTCTATTTGAGATTTTCTGCTCCATTTTTTTAGCCTCTAACATACAGGCGAACAACCCGTTTTTAACTTATTTAAGTTGATATCTTTTTTTATTTTCCGCCGCATATAATTAACAATTACTTCCAGCCTGCTGCTGTCATTACTTCTAAAGCATCTGCTTGTCTTTTTCCGTAATTAACAACTTTTGTTTTTAGATCTTGATTGAAATCTAATCCCATATTTACAATAAGTGGATGTGGAGACACACCTTTTATCATTGGATACTCAAAAGTATTATTTACAATATGATTTTGAGCATCCTCACTTAATAAGAACTCAACTAACTTAATTGCATTAGCTTTATTTGGCGCACCTTTTACAAGTCCTGCGCCACTTATATTCATATGAGTTCCTCTTCCATCTTGATTAGGAAAGAAAGGTTTTACTTTTTTTGCAGCCGCTTGCTGTTCTGGTCCTTTTTTTCCAGATAACATTAACGCCAGGTAATAAGTATTAGCTACAGCTATATCCGCCTCTCCTGCGGCAACAGCAAGTATTTGTGCTCTGTCATTGCCTTTAGGTGATCTGGCCATATTTGAAACAATACCTTTTGACCAATCAGCTATTTTACCTTTTCCATTATTTTTGATTAATGAAGCTACAAGTGATTGATTGTAAATATTGTTAGAAGCTCTAATTACTAATCTACCTTTCCATTTTGGATCAGCTAAACTCTCATAAGTTAAACCAACTAACTCTGCACCACTTACTCTTTCTGGAGCAAAATATACAATTCTAGCTCTCTTAGCTATACCAGTCCATTTTGATGTTCTGAAATTACTAGGCACAGCTGATTTTATTACTGCGCTTGTAAGTCCTCCTTGAAGATTAGTTTCAAAAGCACCAAGTCTTCCAGCATCTGCTGTAATGTAAAGATCAGCTTGGCTGTCAGCTCCCTCTTCAATTATCCTTTTTTCTAAAGCTCCTGACTTTCCTGATACAACGTTTACTTTAATTCCTGTTTTAGCAGTAAACTTTTCATAAAGTTGAACATCAGAGTCATAATGCCTTGCGCTAAATATATTTACTTCGTTTGCAAATAGGCTTCCTGCAAACGCAGCTAAAAATAGATAGCTAATTAATAATATTTTTTTCATTTTTTTCTTTCTAACTGATAATGATTATCATTTACAATATATTGAGAATGATTATCATTTGCATAATTGACGCAGATTACCTGACTTTAACCTGTTGATAAGTTTGGAAAAATGGAGTTAATAGAAGAATGTTACAAATCAACCCTAAAAAATTTAAAAATATTGAAAACAAATCAATTCCTTCACCTTTAAGGCCTAAATTCAGAAATAAAGCTGAAACAAATATCTATTTTTTGTCCAAAAGAAAATTTCAAAATGAAAAAAAACAATCAATACTAAAAAATATAAAGCTTATCTCAGGAATTATTATTTTAGTAGTTGGCGGTTATATCTTGTCTAATTAATTTTAGTTTTCACAGATCCCAATTTTTCAATTTTACCCTTATAGATACCTTTGCTAAGAATTGGAACAACTCCTACTGATGAACCAGTGAAAACATAAAAATCTTTATCGTGTTTAATTTTATCTTTCTGAAGCTTTTTTAAAACGAATAATAAAGAATTCATGGGATTTATATAAACAGTATTAGTATTTCCATTTACTGATTGTTTAATCTTCGAATTAGAAATATTCGTTTTTAAATTTTTTACATTATTATTTTTATATTTCTTTTTTGGACCAATTATAAATTTTATATTAGCTCCAAAATCAGAACATAAGTCTCCGAAACTCTTAATACCTTTTTTCTTTTGCCTATAGCCAACTACTTCAATACATGGAGCAATATAATTTATAAACTTTTTCATATTATTTTTTGATATTTTTTTTTTAAAATCAAAAAAATTTTTTTTAAGTAGATAGCAAACTTCAAGTTCAATACCTAAAGTATATTTATTTATTTTTACAGATTTGTTATTTTTCAATACATTATGTTTATATACAGAAGCGTAGAAAGGTTCTTTTTCTTTTAGTTTTTTAATAACAGGTATCCCCGTTCCCCCTGCTTTAAATCCTATAATTGGTTTTTTAATTTTACTTTCACATAATTTTCTAAATTTATCAGCATTCAAAAGTTTTTTTGTATATTTACTTGAAATAGGATTTATAATTTTATTTTTTAGGAAAGCTTTAACAAGTCTATTAGCGACTAAATTTGAATTTTTATCTCTCATTAAATATCGTCTCCTAAATAAATTCCTAATGAGAGAGCTGTTTCAACTAAAGAGTCTTTTCTCTCAACATTTTTGTAAGTTTTAATTCCTTCATCAATAGGAACATCTACTACTCTCCTATCTCTCCATGCAACCATTCGATCAAATTTTTTTTGGTTTAATAAATCTACAGCGTAAACCCCAAAAGCACTAGCTAATATTCTGTCACTCGCTGTTGGGGGAGCTCCTCTTTGAACGTGACCAAGTGATGTTACTCTACATTCAACATCCGTTTTTTTCATCAATTCTTGAGCTATATAATCTCCAATACCGCCAAGCCTTTGCTCACCGTCCATATATTTATGAACTACTCGTGAACCATCCTCTTTCTTGACCGCTTCAGCAACTATGATTAATGAATGTTGAATATCATTTTTTTTCATAGAATTAAGTTTATTAATAATTCCATCTATTGAATACTTTAATTCAGGAATTAAAATAATATCTGCACCTCCTGCTATACCTGCATTAAGTGCGATGTGTCCTGCATCACGGCCCATAACCTCAAGTATCATAGATCTTCTATGGCTAGCTGCTGTGGATTGTAAATTATCCAATGCTTGAGTTGCAACATCCACGGCAGTATGAAAGCCTATCGAGCTTTCTGTTGCGCCTACATCGTTATCTATTGTCTTTGGAATAGCAACTATTTTCATATCACCATCTTTGGCTAATTTTTTTAAAATTTGCATACTACCATCTCCACCGATAATTATTAAACCATCAAGTTTCATTGAGTGGTATCCCTCTATAATTTCTTTTGATTTGTCGACGTGTTTGCCATTACTTGTAGGAATTTTAAAAGGATTACCTTTATTAGTAGAACCTAAAAAAGTTCCACCTTGTCTTAATAAGTATCCTCCAAAAGTTTTATGAGTTAGTTGAATAACATCAACTGGACGTTTAATTAAGCCTGCAGTGCCATCTCTTATTCCGTATACATCCATTTTGTATTTATTTTTTGCTCTATAAAAAATTGATCTAATTGCAGCATTAAGGCCTCCGCAATCGCCTCCGCTCGTTAAAATTCCTATTTTTTTATTACTCATTTAAATTAATTTTTCTTTAATATTCTTTTTTAAGAGAAGTGGTGTTATAACATAAAAATCTCTTAATGGAAAAAAAAGCAAAAATTATAGCTACTTTAGGCCCAGCAATTTATAGCGAAAATAAGTTAAAAAAGCTTGTAGATCTCGGTGTTGATGCATTTAGAATAAATTTTAGTCATAACACAAATGGGATTAATAAAATAATTTCACGGATAAGAAAAGTAGAGAAAAAAAATGTAAAAAAATTATCTTTGATAGCAGACCTACAAGGCGTAAAGCTGAGAATAGGTGAAGTTAAAAATGAAAATCAAAAAATTAATTTTAATCAAAAATTTGTATTTGATAATAAAAAAACACCAGGAGACTCACAAAGAGTAGCTTTTCCTTATCCAAAAATTATAAAAAAGTTAAAAAAAGGAAATAAAATTTTAATCGATGATGGAAAGTATTTATTTTCTGTAATTGGAAAAAAAGGAAATTCCGTAATAACAAGATGCCGAAGTCAAAATTGTGTTATTAAAAGTAATAAAAGTTTTCATGTTCCAAATTTAGACATAACTTTCAACAAACTTACCGTAAAAGATAAGAGGGATATCAAAACTGCAGTTAAACTTGGATGTAATTGGATTGCCCTTTCTTATTTACAAAATGAAAAGTTAATTCTTGAGACAAGAAAATTAATTAAAAAAGATATGGGCATAATTTCTAAAATTGAAAATAAGCATGCCTTAAAAAATATTAAAAAAATTATTCAGTATACTGATTCAATAATGATTGCACGCGGAGATTTGGCAATTGATATTGGTCATAGTGAAGTGCCAAAAGTTCAATTAAGTCTTATAAAAAAATGTTCTCAATTTTCTAAATCTGTAATTGTCGCCACACAGATGTTAGAAAGTATGATTGAAAATAATACTGCTACTAGAGCAGAGATTAATGATATTGCGACCGCAATATTTCAAGGAGCTGATACTGTTATGTTATCCGCAGAGGCAGCGATTGGTAAATTTCCTACTCAAGCTGTTTCTACAATGACTCAAACTATCTTATCAACTGAAAAATATAAACGAGAGCACATCGAAGATTTTAAAAATTCTATTATTACAAACAAAGACCCAGTTAAATCTATTCTTCTTTCTGTTAAAGATATGGCTTATAATCCTGACGTTAAAGCTATAATTGTTTTTTCTAATTCAGGAAAATCTGCGAAACTTGTTTCTGCCATGCGTCCAGCAGCAAAAATAGTAACTATTTCCCCAAATATAAACGTAAGTAGACAAGTGTCATTACTTTGGGGTGTTCAATCTATAAATAGTAGAGATGCAAATGGATGGAAAGATATGATGTCTATTTCTAAAGAAATTATAAAAAAACTAAGATTTATTAAAAAGAATGACTTTGTAGTTATAACTGCTGGTTTACCTTTTGGAAAGGCAGGTATGACTAACATGGTGAGACTTTATAAAGTTGGTTCCTGATGGAAGACAATTATAGTATTGATGAGATTCTATCAGCAGTAGATGATCTTCAAAATTTCAAAAGGAATAAAACTAAAAAGGTTTCTAGCGTTTCAAATGCTAAAACTGATAATTCTGATATTCCAAAAAATACCCTAAAATTAATTGAGGAGGCTGAAAAATCGAAAAACTAAATTAAACCGGCTATTTGTATTGAAGTATCACACATTCTGTTAGAGAAACCCCATTCATTATCGTACCATGAAAGCACTCGACTAAATTTTCCTTTTATTACTTGAGTTTGGGTTACATCAAAAATCGAACTATGAGGGTTATGATTAAAATCTTTTGATACAAGAGATTTTTGGTTTACATCTAAAATTCCTTTTAATTCACCTCTCGCTGCTTTTGTCATAGCTTCATTAATACTTTCAGGTGTTGCTTCTTTATCAGTAACTAATGTTAGATCAATTAATGAAACATTTGGTGTAGGAACTCTTATAGCCGTTCCATCTAACTTTCCTTTTAAACTCGGCAGAACTAAACTCATTGCTTTGGCGGCTCCTGTTGAAGTGGGTATCATTGCTCCTTCTGTAGAACGAGCTCTTCTTAAATCTTTATGTAATGTATCTAGCAATTTTTGATCACCTGTATAACTATGGATTGTAGTCATATAACCATAGCTAATTCCAAAAGTTTTTTCTAAAACCATTGCAACAGGTGCTAAACAATTTGTCGTGCACGAGCCATTGGATATAATATTATGCTCTTTTTTTAACTCCTTGCTATTAACGCCTTGAACGATTGTAAAATCTACTTCTTTACCAGGAGCAGAAATTATTACTTTTTTTGCTCCACCTTTTATATGTTTTTCTGCTGATGACTTGTCTAAAAATATACCAGTGCATTCTAAAACTACATCAGCACCTGCTTTCCCCCAGGGAATATTTGCTGGATCCTTTTCTGCAAAAACTTTTATTTCTTGATTGCCGATTTTAAACCCGTCTTTTGAAGTTAGAATGTTTTCATTAATGATACCATGAGTACTATCGTATTTGATTAAGTGCGCATTAGTTTCTATTGACCCTAAATCATTAATTGCAACAACTTGAATTTTATTTTTATAATTTTCTAAAATAGCTCTTAAAATTAATCTACCTATTCTACCAAAACCATTTATGCCAACTTTAACCATTTAATCTCCATTAATGAATAATATTTAGACGTATCTAAATACAACAACTGCATAGCCAATGCAAATTATTGTTGCAATCCACAGTACACTTCCAACTAGAGCTAACCAAAATAAATGAATGAATGCACTGCCTAGTAATGAAATAAATAATCTATCACCTCTAGTTGTATCTAATCCCAAAATTCCCTTTCTTGGATTACCTCCTGGTGATTTTTTTTCCCAGATAACCATTGCTGTTAAACATAAAGCTATGAATATAAAAAATGCAGCTGTCTGCCAGGTCCATGCCATCCAAGTGATAAATTCGAAGTCGAAAAAGCTTTTTTCTTTTTCTTTAGCCATGTCACCCCACGTTGCAGCATTTAAAACGTTAAACATCATCATACTCTTCCTAATGCAAATCCTTTAGCTATATAGTTTCTTACAAAATAAATTACGATAGCACCTGGAATAATTGTCAAACTTCCTGCAGCAGCAAGTAATCCTAATTCATATCCTGATGTACTGGCAGTTCTTGTCATTGTTGCAGCGATCGGTTTTGCTGCCACCGCGGTTAATGTTTTTGCTAATAATAATTCAACCCAAGAAAACATGAAACAGAAAAACATTGTAATACCTATACCTGCAGTGATTGTTGGAATAAATATCTTGAAGAAAAATCTCCAAAACGAATAACCGTCAACATAAGCTGTTTCATCTAGTTCTTTTGGCACAGAGGACATAAATCCTTCTAAAATCCAAACTGCTAAAGGAATATTAAACAAACAATGTGATAAAGCTACAGCCACATGAGTATCAAACAAGTTTACTGATGAATAAAATTGAAAAAATGGCAAAGCAAATACTGCTGGTGGGGCCATTCTGTTAGTTAATAGCCAGAAAAATAAATGTTTATCCCCTAAAAATTTATATCTAGAAAAAGCGTAAGCTGCAGGAAGTGCAGCTGCCACAGAAATCACAGTGTTCATCACTACGTAATAGATAGAGTTAAGATACCCAGTATACCAAGTACTATCAGTAAAAATTTTCTTATAATTATCTAATGTAAATTCTTGAGGCCATAATGTGTAAGTATTTATAATTTCAGTTGTCGTTTTAAATGACATGTTAAGCAACCAATAAATTGGAAGCATCAAGAAAATAATATAAATTGTAGGAACTACCCACTTAGCTTTCTTCATGATTTCTCCTCATTTCTCATCATTAATGTGTAGAATACCCAACAAACTAAAAGTACTATAAAGAAGTATATCAACGACATTGCTGCGGCTGGTCCTAAATCAAACTGTCCTAATGCCATTTTAACTAAGTCTATAGATAAAAATGCAGTAGCATTGCCTGGACCACCTCCAGTTAAAACAAATGGCTCTGTATAAATCATGAAACTGTCCATGAATCTTAAAAGTATAGCAATCGTTAATACTTTTTTCATTTTAGGCAATTCAATTTTTGTAAAAATTGCCCAACGACTAGCGCCATCAATTTCTGCTGCTTGATAGTAAGCAGGTTGGATAGATCTTAATCCTGCATAAGACAATAAAACTACTAACGATGTCCAATGCCATACATCCATTAAAATAGTTGTGAACCAAGCATCACCAATTTGTTGAGTAAAGTTATAATCAAATCCTAAAGCATTAAGTGAATGTCCTAAGAAACCAATATCTGGTAACGCAAAAATATTCCACATAGCTCCTACAACGTTCCATGGAATTAAAAGTGGCATGGACATTAAAACTAAACAAACAGGTACTCCTATTCCCTCTTTAGGCATAGTAAGTGCAATAGCTATCCCTAGTGGAATTTGAATAAATAAAATTATAAAAGTAAATAAAAATTGTCTGCCAAGTGATGCATGAAATCTTTCAGATAACATGATTTGTTTAAACCATCTTGTGCCTTCCCACATAAAAACATTATTGCCGAAAGTTTCCTGGAAAGCATAGTTTACTACTGTCATTAATGGAATAATGGCATTGAAAGCTACCAGCACAAATACTGGTATTACAAAAAACCATGCTTTTTGATTTACTGTTTTATTCATTCAATTATCCAACTATCTCCATAAGTATAAGTATATTCTTTTTTAAATTTTAAAAATGCAGATCCTGACGGAATATCCTCATTAGATTTTGCAATAATTTTAATTTTTCCGGTTTCACTTTCAGTATCTACAATTTTATGCCTTCCAGTATTGCTTACTGATAAAACTTTAACTGGAATTCCTTCATTACTAAAAGATATAAATTCAGGTCTCACACCAACTTCTGTCTTGTTAAAATTACTTTTTTTAATTTGTTGGTGAGTTTCTATTTTTTTTCCATTAACAATCACATCATTTCCTTTAATTTGACAAGGTAAAACATTCATACCTGGTGAACCAATAAAATATCCAACAAATGTATGCTTTGGTTTTTCAAACAAATCTACTGGTGTTCCTGTTTGAACAATTTGACCTTCATGCATTACAACTACTTGATCAGCAAAGGTTAAAGCCTCTGTTTGGTCGTGTGTTACATAAATCATTGTTCTATTAATCTTTTGATGAAGTTCTTTAAGTTTAGATCTTAAAATCCATTTCAAATGTGGATCGATTACAGTTAATGGTTCGTCGAACATAATAGCATTTACATCTGATCTTACCAATCCGCGTCCTAGTGAAATTTTTTGTTTACCATCTGCAGTTAGACCAGAAGCTCTATTATTTAATGTTGAAGATAATTCTAACATTTCAGCTATCTCATGAACTTTTGCTTTGATTTCTTCCTCTGGAATTTTTCTATTTCTTAAAGGAAAAGCTAAATTATCATACACTGTCATCGTGTCATAAATAACCGGGAATTGAAAAATCTGTGCGATATTTCTCTCTACAGGATTCAACCTAGAAATAACTTTGTCATCAAATAATATATCCCCTTTAGTTGGTGTAATGAGTCCGGAAATAATATTTAACAATGTTGTCTTTCCACAACCTGACGGGCCTAATAAAGCATAAGCGCCCCCATCATTCCAATCAATGTCTACTCCTCTGATTGCCCAGTCAGCATCTGAAGACTGAGTTTTTAAATAACTATGACTTAAACCTTTTAATGTAACTTTAGCCATTAGATACTAACCTTTCATTTTGATCAAAATAAACAAACTCATCTGTATTCATGTATAAATTCATCTCATCGCCAACATTTTTTTGAAAAATTCCGTTAGACAAAGAAACCCAATTCAAATTTCCATTTGTAAAGTGGATTAAGCTCTCAGAACCACTAATTTCAGAGATTAAAACTTTACCTTTTATCTCAAGTGTAT
Source organism: uncultured Pelagibacteraceae bacterium (assembly GCA_902587515.1). GTDB lineage: Bacteria > Pseudomonadota > Alphaproteobacteria > Pelagibacterales > Pelagibacteraceae > Pelagilacustribacter. Next base: position 30,265 of record CACILM010000006.1, on the reverse strand, counting down.
TGTTGCCCTCTTTATACGTGGTAATATTGTGAGGTCTAATACCTACTTTATATTCACCATCTTTGATATTTAATTTAGTCTTCCATTGAATATCATTTTGTAAAAATGAACACTGGTCTCCTAATTTTTTTATTTTAGCAATATTCATTGGTGGATCGCTAAAGACCTGGGCTGAAACTAGAGAGTTAGGTTTATTATAAGTATCTAAAGTTTTTCCATATTGAATAATCTTACCTTCCTGTAACGTTGCAGTATTACCGCCTAAAAGTAAAGCTTCTGAGGGTTCTGTGGTTGCGTAAACTACAATACAATCTCTATTTTCAAATAATTTTGGTAATTCTTCTCTTAATTCTTCTCTTAATTTAAAATCTAAGTTTGCAAGTGGTTCATCTAAAAGAATTAAGTCTGAGTCTTTTACAAGTGCTCTTGCTAAAGCAGTTCTTTGTTGTTGTCCTCCGGAAAGCTCATTTGGTTTTTTATTCAACATACCGGAGAGTTTTAGTAATTCTGCAACTTTCCCAACTCTTTGTTTTGTTTCATCTGAACTTACTCCAGTAATTTTTAATGGAGATGCAATGTTGTCATAAACTGTGAAGTTGGGGTAATTAATAAACTGCTGATAAACCATTGAGACATTTCTTTTTTGAACTTTCATACCTGTCACATTCTCATTGTTAAACCAAATCTCGCCTGATGTTGGTTTATCTAGGCCTGCCATAATCTGCATTAAAGTTGTCTTTCCTGCTAAAGTAGAACCTAAGAGAATATTAATTGTATTTTTTTCTAATTTTAAATTTGTTGAATAAATATGAGTGTCTAATCCTATTTTTTTTTCTACGTTTTTTAATTCTAGGCTCATATTTTTTTGAATTCCGTTTTAAAAAAAGGGGGCCGTTAAGCCCCCTTTAAATTTAGATTAAACCTAAATTATTTCCAAGCTCTTTCGAATGGAACTGTTTTACCTTTAGGTTTCTCGTCACGTTTAGCTTTTGGTGATCCTGGTTGTTTCAACCAATAAGCAGCACCTTTCGGTTTTGCTAATCTTGGACCACATCCACCGTATGTATTGTTTGCTTTATCAGCAGCTTCCATACGAGACATAACTAAGTTCATCTCTTCTGCAAGACGATCCATAGCTTGTTGTGGAGTAAACGCACCAGAGTTTACATCTCCAATTTGTTGCCACCAGATTTGTGCAAGTTTCGGATAGTCCGGAACATTGATACCTGTTGGTGACCACAATACTCTGTTTTTAGATCTGTAGAATTCTACAAGTCCACCAAGTTTTGGAGCTCTTTGAGTAAAGTGCTTGTGGTTAATTGTACTATCTCTAATGATAGTTAAACCAACATCACTTTTCTTAAGATCTACAGTTTTTGATACTACGAACTGAGCGTATAACCATGCAGCTTTTCTTCTGTCAACTGGAGTAGACTTAAATAAAGTCCATGATCCAGCATCTTGATAACCAAGCTTCATACCTTCATCCCAGTAAGGACCTTTTGGTGATGGTCCCATTCTCCATAAAGGATTACCTTTATCGTCTACTGTTTTATTTCCAGAACTCTTTGGAGCAACCATTGACGCCGTGAACGCTGTATACCAGAAAATTTGCTGAGCAACGTTTCCTGATGATAAAGCTGGCAGAGACTGATAGAAGTCCATCGCCGCGGCACCTGGAGGTGCATAAGCTCTTAACCACTCGTCCCATTTTCTGATTGCATATACGGCAGCAGGACCATTAGCAGCCCCACCTCTTGCTACGTCAGCACCAACTGGGTTACAAGAACCTTTTTCCATTCTTATTCCCCACTCGTCTACTGGTACACCATTCGGTTTACCAACTGAACCTGCACCAGCCATAGATAACCATGCATCAGTCATTCTCCATCCTAAGTCTGGAGCTCTTTTACCGTAGTCCATGTGACCATATACTCTAACACCGTCGATGTTCTTTACATCATTTGTAAAGTAGTCAGCGATGTCTTCGTAAGCAGACCAGTTAACTGGTACACCTAGATCGTATCCGTATTTAGCTTTGAAACCTTTTTTGATTTCAGGTCTATCGAACCAATCTTTTCTAAACCAGTAAAGGTTAGCAAATTGCTGATCAGGTAATTGATATAAATCACCATCTGGACCTGTAGTAAATGATTTACCAATGAAATCATCGATATCTAATGTTGGTAAAGTTACATCTTTACCTTCACCTTTCATCCACTTTGTTAAGTTTACTGCTAACTGAAGTCTTGAGTGCGTACCGATCAAATCAGAGTCATTGATATATGCATCATACAAGTTTCTCCCAGTTTGCATTTGAGTTTGTACAGCTTGTACTACTTCTCCTTCTCCAAGTAACTGGTGATTAACTTTAATTCCAGTTATCTCTTCAAAAGCTTTTGTTAAAACTTTTGACTCATATTCGTGAGTTGGAATTGTTTCTGACAATACATTTATTTCCATTCCTTTGAATGGCTTTGCAGCATCGTGGAACCAATTAAGTTCTTTCTCTCTTTCTTTTGCAGAAATTGTTGAAAGACTAAACTCACCATTTGACCACTTCTTAATTGCAGCTCCGTGTCCGTCAGCTACAGCGTTTGAAATAGTTAATAGAGAAATTGAAACAGCAACAGCTAGAATACTCTTCAATGTTTTAAACATAGATTATTTCCCTCGTTGTTGTTGTTATAAGATCGCTTATTCAACCAAAATAAATGTGAAAAGTACAGTGTAGAAACTTTTTAAAATTACAACTTTAAATTGTGTTAATTTATTAAGGCTCTCTTGACAGCTTTTTCCCAGCCGTTAATTAGAAGTGTTCTAGATTTATTTTTCATTTTTGGTGAAAATTTTTTATCTAAGCTCCAGTTTTTGGAAATATCTTTTAATGATTTGTATATCCCTATGTACAAACCAGCCATAAACGCTGCACCCAAGGCAGTAGTTTCTTGAACTTTAGGTCTTAATACTTTTACATTCACTATGTCAGATAAAAATTGTGAGAACCAATTATTCATTACCATCCCGCCATCAACTTTTACAATTTTAGGTCTCAAACCGTCATATTTCATAGCTTCAAATAGATCGTGAGTTTGATAGGCAACTGCCTCAATTGTTGCTCTTACTATTTCTTTAGGATTAGTATCTCTAGTTATACCGCTCAAAACTCCTCTTGCATTTGCATCCCAATACGGAGCTCCTAATCCAGTGAATGCTGGGACTAAATAAATATCGTTATTGTTTTTAAGTGATTTGACTATTTTTTCTGTTTCAGGCGCTTTCTTAAAAAATTTCATTCTATCTCTTAACCACTGAACGCCTGCACCAGCTATAAAAATCGACCCCTCCATCGCGTATGTTGTCTTTCCATTAATTCTGTAAGCAATAGTTGTTAATAATCTATTTTTTGAGTAAATTTTTTTAGAACCGGTATTTAATAATACAAAAGCTCCAGTTCCGTAAGTGCTTTTTAATGAGCCAGGTTCAAAACAACATTGGCCAATGGTTGCTGATTGTTGATCCCCTACTACTCCATTTATCGGAATTGGTTTACCAGTTATAGAATGATGAGTTTGACCATAATCATCTGCACAATCTTTAACTTCCGGTAAAATATGTTTTTTAATTTTAAGGAGATTTAAAATTGTATCATCCCATTTATTTGAAGAAATATTATATATCATTGTCCTACTAGCATTTGTTGCATCCGTAGAATGAACTTTTCCTTTTGTGAGTCTCCAAATTAAAAAGCTATCTATCGTGCCAAATAACAACTGTTTGTTATTCATCAACTTTTTTGCCTTTGGAACATTGTCCAGAATCCATTTAATTTTGGTTCCAGAGAAGTAAGAATCAATTAAAAGACCGGTTTTGTTAAAAACCATAGTATCTTTATTTTGTTTTCTCAATTTTTTACAAAATTCCTCAGTTCTCCTATCTTGCCAAACAATTGCTTTATAAACAGGTTTACCTGTTTTTTTATCCCATAAAACAGTTGTCTCTCTTTGATTGGTAATTCCAATACTCAATATTTTACCTTTAAGTTTTTTAGCTTTTAGTATTACATCTTTTAAAGTTTTTATTGTTGTTTTCCAAATTTCATCTGGATTATGTTCAACCCATCCGCTTTTTGGAAAATATTGTGTAAATTCTTTTTGGGAAGAAAAAATTGGTTTGCCTTTTAAATCAAAAAGTATTGATCTATTCGAAGTAGTTCCAGCATCAATTGAAATTATAAACTTTTTCATCTAAAAGCCTCCCAATTAAGTTTTAATTGCTTATCATTAACAATAGCATTAATCATACCAAGCATTAAAGGTAATTTTTTTTCATCAAAATCTTCGTTAACTTTTGTTGCAATTTCTTTAGCAAGGTCAGCACCTTCAACTGTAACTTTTGTCATTTTTGTTTTTTTCGCTTCAGAAAAAGTTAATCCTTCCCCAATGAAAGCTCCCATTTTTGCATTTCTGCCACCACCTGAGCTTACATAAAGGTCGCCTAATCCGGCTAAACCTTTGACGGTCTCCTTTTTACCATTAAGGTGCTCAACAAAAATTTCCATTTCATGAATTGATTGTTTAATTAAAGCAGATGCAGTATTTAAATAATTTTTTTCTCTTATTTCATTAGAAATATTTTTACTACACAAACCTTTCGCCGCTCCTACAGCCATTGAAAAAATATTTTTAATAGCTGCTGAGACTTCAACACCATTAACGTCGTCTGAATATGATGTGTGATAGTAGTTTGTGTTTAACATATCAGCTATTTTTTTAGCTGTTTTGACATCTTTATTAGCGATCACCACACTACTATGAACTCTATTGGCTAGTCCTGCAGCTAAACAAGGTCCGCCTATTGCAGATATATTCGTATTTGAAATACCTTTTTCAGTCAGTAGCCTCTCAAGCTTGTCCACTAAAAGTTCGTAAGTATTTTTATGGATACTTAAGCCTTTAGTAAGCATAAGTAAATTAGGTATTTGTTTTTGGTTAAAAACCTTACTCAATTGATCGGCAACCCATTCTATTCCTTTTGAACTGATACCAAGCACTATTAAGTCAACATTTGATTTTAATAATTCTTCAAACTTTTCAAACTTGAATATATTAATTTCTTTAGGAATTTGTGTTTTTAAACCTTCGTGTAAATTATTATTTTTTTTTAATTCATCAATAAAATCATTTTCTAAGTGCGTTCCTATGATATTTATGTCATGATTATTGTCTAAACAAGGAAAAGCAAAAGCTGTGCCCATTGCGCCTGCGCCTATAATTACAATTTTCGACATTTAATCCTTAAATAATATTTTTTTGAAAATTAAAAAAATTGATATTAACTCAATTTTTCCAATTATCATAAAAATAATTAAGCTTATTTTTGACGATATTAACAAATTAGCAAAACTTAAATTTTGCAAATTATACATTTCTGAGTTGACGGTATTAGTTAAAGCTAAAATAGATAATTTAAATGATCTTTCGAATCCAATATTATCTAAAATTAAAAAACTTGACAAAATAAAAAGACTTAAAAAAAAAGAAATAAATATTAGAAAAGAAATTTTAATATTATCATCAGTAATTTTATTTTCTGAATTAAAAATTGTTTTGTTAATAACACTGTTTGGGCTAATTAGTCTAATAATTTCTGCAGAAGTAATTTTCAAAAGAATATAAAATCTGCTCAATTTTATCCCTGATGAGTTTGATATTAACGATCCTCCTATTATAGTTAAAAATAGGAAATACAAACTTAAATTATTTTCATTTTTCAAAAGGGTAAGTCCAGAATTTGACAAACTACTCGCAACACTTAAAATAATATCTAATAAGTCAAATTTATTAAAATAAATTAGCAAAATAAATATTCCTGCTAGTACAATTAAATATAAATCTTCTTTATGCGATTTTATTAAAATTTTTTTATTAAATATATTAAATAAAAAGTAAAAATTAAGCATAGAAAAAATTAAACAAATTATAAAAATAGTTTTTTGATAATTAGTGGTGATAATTTCATTTAAACTATCTGATGGGAGGAAACCTCCACTGGATACCAAAGTCATTGTAAGATTTAAAGAATTAAAAAGCCTTACTCCTGACAAATTTAATAATGAAAAATATATGATGCTTAATACACAGTAAAAAATAAAAATTTTTAAAAGATTATTTTTAATATTATCTTCGGATTTATTGTTACTTTCTCCAGCATAAGTAAGATAAGTCATTTTGTAATTAAATTTTTTATTAGAAAATAATAAAATTAAAAAAAATAGAAAAAATAGACCACCTACCCACTGCGAAGACGATCTCCACAGGATCAATGTTGGGTCTAAATATTTAATATTTTTAAATGTAGAAAATCCAGTTCCAGTCAGACCTGATATTGACTCGAATAATGAGCTTAATAGCGTAATTTGTAAATTACTTGTATAAAATGGAATAGCTATTAATAAACCTATAGTAAGATAAACCGATATGATTAATATTAGTTGCTCAATAAAATTAATTTTTTTATCTGATTGCTTACCAAAAAAATAAAATCCAACTCCAAAAAATAAAGATAAAGCTAAAGTTATAAAATAAGATTCTATGCTCAAAAAATAATCAAAGTACGAGGAATAAAGAATGTTTATAAAAGCTAAAAGACTTATAGGAAAACAAAATAAACTTAGATAAAAACTTATACTTCTAAAATTCATTTATAATTAAATTGAACCAACGCTAAAAATATCCTCAACCGCTTTTAATTGCTCTCTTTTTGCTAAAAAAACAACTAAATCATCTTTTTCAAATATAAAATTTGATTTTGGTATTATTACTTTTTCCTTTCTTACGATTGCTCCAATTCTGATGTCTTCAGGTAAATTTGAGTCTCTAATTTTTTTATTTAATAATTCTGACTTTTCTAAGATTTTTGCCTCTATAAATTCATATTCACCATCTAATAATGAATAAACAGTTCCAATTGTTCCTCTATGAACGTGTTCCATAATTCTTGAGACTGTTGTCATTCTCGGATCAACAAGATCGTCTATATTTAGAGAGTCCTGAAGTAAATTATAATTTGATTTATTGACAATAGCTATTGTTCTTTTTTTTAAACCAGTTTTCTCTGCTAATACACATGCCATCATATTATTTTCATCATCATTTGTTAAAGCTAAGACTGTTTCGGATCCTTCCAGATTAGCTTCTTTTAGAATATCTTCGTCAAGAGCATCTCCGTTTATAACAATAGATGATGACAACTCGTTTGCTATTTCTTCTGCTCTTAATTTATTTTTTTCAATTATTTTTATCCTTAAATCTTCAAAGTTTTCCTCTAGCATTTTTGCTAAATTTAGACCAATGTTTCCTCCACCAATAATTAAAACGTTATTTGAAACTTTTTCCTCATGACCGAAAGCTTTTAGTATTGGATTAAGTTGATCACTACTTATAACAACATAAATATTGTCATCTTCTAGTATTTGGTCATTTTTTTTAAGATAAATGAACTTATCTTTTCTTAATGCTCCTATTATATTTGCTTTAAAATCAGGAAACTTTTCTGTTAATTTTTTAAGAGGAATATTTTTAATTGGACAATTTTTTTCAATGGAAATTTCTAACATTTTAACTTTATTATTACCGAAAGGAACATTGTCCAGGGCCCCAGGTGCCTCGAGTCTTCGATATAAAGACTTTGCAACCTCAATCTCTGGAGATATTATAACATCTATAGGAATATTTGATTTGTTGAAGAGTTTTCCCCATTTGCCTTCTAAAAAATCTTTAGTTCTAATACGGGCAATCTTTTTTGAAATATTAAATAATGAACTAGCTAATTGACATACGATCATATTAGTTTCATCATTTCTAGTTACAGCAATGATCATATCCGTCTTTTCAGCGCCAGCGTTTTCAAGAACAGTCGGTAAACTAGCTCTTCCAACTATCCCTTTTACATCTTGGGTGTCATTTATTTTTTTTATATCTTCAGAAGACTGATCAATAACAGTTACTGAATGACCTTGAGCAGATAATTGTTTGCTAATTGAAAAGCCGACCTTGCCAGCTCCACAGATGATTATATTCATTTTAATTTATGCCTTTAATTCCAAGCTCTTTTAGTTTTCTATGAAGCGCAGATCTCTCCATGCCAATAAAATCTGCAGTTTTTGAGATATTGCCATGATTTTTTTTTAGTTGAATTAAAAGATATTCTTTTTCAAAATGTTTACGTGCTTCTTTTAGAGGAGAAGCAAAAGATTTTTCTAAAATATCTTTATTTGTTAGTGAAGATGATGAAGGGTTAAGAATATCTTCGATCAGCTTATTAATATTTGATTTAGACTCATCTGACGATAATATTGCAATTCTCTCTACAAGATTTCTCAACTCTCTCACATTTCCTGGCCAATCGTACGTATATAAATTATCATTATTAATATCAATATCTGGTTTTTGAACTCCATTAATTTCTGAAAGTTTTTCCATAAAATATTCTATTAACAATGAAATATCTTCAGTTCTAGAATTTAAAGATGTAAGTTCTATAGGCATGACATTTAATCTATGAAAAAGATCTTCTCGAAATTTACCGTTTTTTACCAATAAATCTAAATTTTTTGATGTAGAAGAAATTAATCTTATGTTAACATTTATATCCTTAGATCCATTTAATCTTTTAAATTTTTGATCAATTAATACCCTTAGTATATTAGCTTGAGTTTCATACGGAATTTCTGATACTTCATCAATTAAAAGTGTTCCCTTGTTAGCTCTTTCTAATGCTCCAAAAGAAACATTTCCATCATCAAATTCTTCTCCAAAAAGCTCTTTTTCATAAGTACTTTCTCTTAAAAGTGCTGCATTTATAATGATGAAAGGTTCCTTTGATCTAACAGAATTTTTATGAATTTTTCTTGCTACTAGTTCTTTTCCTGCCCCTGTTGGTCCTGAAATTAAAACTCTGCTTTCGGAAGTTGATAATTTCTGTATTATTTTTTTAACCTTCATTATTGAAGGACTTTTTCCAACTAAATCAAAAGAATGGAAAAGTTTATTTTCTATGATGTCTTTTTCTTTTTTTAATTCTGAAGATTCTAAAGCTCGTTTTACATAATTAAGAATTTTTTCTTTAGAAAAAGGTTTTTCAATAAACTCATACGCGCCTAGCCTTGTAGCCTCAACTGCAATTGCCACCGTTGCATGACCTGATATCATAATTACAGGAATAAGTTTATTTTTTTTTGCAACCAATTTTAAAAGATCTATTCCATCTTTATCTACTCTATCTAACTTAATATCAATTATTGCTAGATCAGGAAGTTTTTTGTTAATTTCAAAAACTGCTTGATCGTAATTAGCTGCTGTTCTGACTTCAAAGTTTTGGTCTTTTAAAATTGTGCTGACCAGTAGGCGAATATCAGGATTATCATCGATAACTAAAATTTCTTTAAGCATTTAATTTTGGCAATGAGATAACAATTATTGAGCCACTTCCTTTTTTTTTTCTTTGAATTGAAAAACTTCCTGAATGTTCATTGATAATTTTTGTTACAATAGGAAGGCCTAAACCAGTCCCTGTTTTTTTTGTTGTAAAATATGGTGTCATCGCTTTTTTTGCGTCTGTAATACCTGGACCATTATCTGTCAACCTACAAATTATATAGTCATTATTCTCATTTATTTCTATGTTTATATTACCTTTAAAATCAGGGTTTTTTTTACTCATTTCTTCAAAAGCTTCTTCAGAATTCTTTATTAAATTAATAAAAACTCTGCTTAATTGATCTTCATCTCCATTAATTAATAGATTTTTTTTATCGAAATTAAGTTTTATATAATTTTTAGAGGTCATTTTAATAAAGTCTAAAGATCTTTTAACTAAATCTATTATATTTATCCTTTTAAGAATTGGTCTCGGCATTCTAGCAAAATTTGAAAATTCATTAACTAATTTTTCTATATCTTTAATTTGTCTATTAATCGTTTGGAGGTATTTCTCAAAATCTTGACTTTGATTACTTAGTGCATTTTTATATTTTTCTCTTAAACTATCAATAGACAGCTGAATAGGAGTAAGTGGATTTTTTATTTCGTGTGCTAATTTTCTTGCCACAGACTCCCAAGCCTCATATCTCTCATTCAGAAGTAATTTGTCTTGTTGTTCTTTAAGTCTTTGAATCATTGAATTAAAATTTTTATTTAAATCTTTGAATTCCTCATCTGTATCAAGTTCTGGAACCTTTACATCTAATGCTCCCTTGCTTATAGAATCCGAGGCACTTATTAGATTTATAATTGGTTTAGTTAGTCTTGAAGCAAAAGTTATGGCAATTGAAGTAGACAGAAATAAAAGTAAAGTAACAACTATAATATATATAATTGCAAATGTGACTTTAATTCCTGTTTGACTATTTTCAACTGAGTAATAAAAACTTACTGCTTGTTCTGTTTCATTTAAGTATCTTAATGTTTCTGGATCTATATTTCGTGAGATATACAAGTAAGTATCAACTAGAGAGTTTAATTTTGTCATTACTGTTGTTTTATTTTCTAAACTGCCTGAAATAAAAACAGGCTTACCTTCTAATACTTGATCATAATCATCATCTGATGGCACTACAAATTCTTCAGTAATGTCCCTTACATCTGACAATAAAATATTTCCTAAACTGTCAATCAAATACACATCGTCGACTCTCCGTAGTATTTTTTCAGATCTCATTATATTTTTAAATCGATTTGGATTAGAATAATACAAACTTGAGGCTCTATTCAGGCCAACACTCATTAAAATTACATCTGATAAAACATTTTCTCTACTCTCTTCTAAGTAATTCTTTGCTACATCAAATGAATTATTTACAGCTTTTGTTATTTGTTTATCAAAATAATTCTGCACACCGAAGTTAAAAATAAATAGAGAAAAGATTGCTACGATTAAGGATGGGATTACTGTGAATAATGAAAATACCGATATATATTTTAAATTTGTTTGTGCTCCTTTTTTATTTTTTTTACCGGTATAATAAAATCTATAAAAATTTCTAAAGATAAGGGTAAAAAAGATCAATAGTAAAAAAATATCTATAATTAATAAAGTCTGAAGATTTTTATCAGTTAAAGGTACAAAACCTTCGTTGATAAAAGTCAAAAAAGTTACAATCCCCATAAAAATACATAAAAATGAGGATAAAATAATCCAATTAAAATTTTTAATAATTTTAAACATCTTAATTAAGCATTAAATATCTGTATAAATATAATATAAGTTTATACCATGAGTTTTTCTTTAATTATTCTTGCAGCTGGTAATAGCAATAGATTTAGTTCTAATGTTGGCAAACCATATCAAAAAATTGGCGGCAAATCATTAATTGAAATTAACCTTATTAAAGCACAAAAATTTAAACAAATTAAAAAAGTTATCATTGTTTTCAATAAAAAAGACATAAAACGTATCAAATTACTAAAACTTAAAAATGTAAAACTTTTACTTGGAGGAAAAAGCAGGCAGGAGTCTACTTTAAATGCTCTAAAATTTTTAATTAATCAGAAAGGGCCAAGTAAAGTTTTAATTCATGATGTTGCTAGACCCAATATTTCAACAAAATTACTTTACTCAATAATGAAAAATATGAAAAATTCTAGGTCAGTAATTCCTAAAATAAGTATTCAAGATGCAATTAAACAAGTAATCGACTCAAGTAAAGAGGAATACATAATAGGAAAAAACAGGGAAAATTTATTTTTAACACAGACGCCTCAAGCTTTTAATTTGAAAGAATTATATAATTTACACAAAACCAATTCAGATAAGTATAAAGATGATGATATTTCTTTGTACATGGATTTGAATAAAGTAAGGTTCATAGAAGGAGAAAAAAATAACTTTAAAATTACAGATCGGGCTGATTTTGAAAATCTAAAAAATATTTATAAATCTAAGCAGAGTGTTGGCATTGGATTTGATGTTCATAGATTAGTTCCTAAAAGAAAACTTTTTTTAGCTGGTTTAAAAATAAAGTCTAAACTAGGAACACTAGGACATTCTGATGGTGATCCTGTTTTACACTCAGTTACTGATGCAATTTTGGGAGCTTGTAAAATGGGAGATATTGGACAAATGTTTTCTGATAAAAATAAAAAATTTAAAAATATAAGATCAACTATTTTGCTTCAGCAAGTAATAAATATGATAAAGTTAAAAGGCTTCTTTGTTAATAATATTGATATCAATATTATTACTCAAACACCAAAAATTAAAAATATTAAAAATAAAATGATTAATAATATTTCTAAATTATGTGAAATTTCCAAAAATCAAATCAACATCAAAGGAAAGACAACTGAAAAGTTAGGTTTAATTGGTAAAGAAAAAGCCATTGCATGCGAAACAATATGTTCAGTTATAAAATATGATTAAAACTTTAAATTATTTAGTTGTTACATGTTTTGGAATTGGATCAATTAGATTTGCACCAGGGACTATAACATCTCTAATAACAGCTGTTTTTTTATTCAGCTTGTTTCATATAATAAATCTATCAAACAACACTATTTTAATAATTTTATTAATTGTTTTTATCTATTCCTTCTATGCTGTGTCCGAATATATAAAATTTAGTGAAAATAAAGATCCTAAAGAGGTTGTTATAGATGAATTTATTGGTCAATCTATTCCTATTTATCTATATGAGATCTCGCATGGAACAGTAAAAGACTCTCAAGAAGCAGTAATATTTTATTTGTATATTTTTATTCTATTTAGGTTTTTTGATATTAAAAAACCCTTCCCAGTCAATTTTTTTGATAAAAAATTTAAAAATAGTTTTGGAGTAATAATAGACGATGTAGTAGCTGGTTTATATGTGGTTCTTACATTGATAATCTTTATGATAATTAAATCTAAGTTTTAGTAATGAGTTTAAATAAAAAAATAGTTTTATTACTCAAAAGAAAAAAACTAAAAATTGCTTTTGCTGAGTCTTGTACTGGTGGAATGCTTTCTAGTTCTATTACGTCAGTAAGTGGGTCATCAAAGGTATTTACTATGGGATTAGTCACCTACGCAAATCAAGCCAAAACGAGTTTATTAAAAATTCATCCAAAAATAATAAAAAAATATGGAGCTGTAAGTGTTCAATGTTGTTTGGCAATGGTAAAAAACCTAAGTAAAATTAGTAAATCAAAAGTCTGTGTTTCAATAACGGGTATTGCTGGTCCTAAAGGAGGATCTAAACAAAAACCAGTTGGTTTGGTTTATATTGGGATAAAAGTTGGAAAAAAGGTTGTTGTTAATAAATGTGATTTTAAGAATAAAGGAAGAATTTATATTCAAAAACAAACTGTAAAAAAAACTTTAAATCTATTAGTGCAATTGATTAAACGGGGTAGCTAAATTCTGGGTTAACAATTACATCTAAAAGATGTGCTGTAAAACTGTTAAGCAACAAAAAGATTCCAAAAGCAGTTAAATAGAGTATAAAAACTAAAAAATTTCTAGCCCGTTTTCTTTGTAATAGTTGTTTATCTTCAGGTATCCATTCTTTAGTTTTAGACTTAAAATCATACGAAAACATCCAATAAGTAAGGTTAGTTTCGTTAGGGTCACCTGTTCTAATTGTTTTGATATATGAAGATAAGAATTTAAAAGTTAAAATAAATAGTATTAATAAAGATGATATTGTAAACATTATTTATATAATTTAATTGCTCTTTCTTCGAAAGCCTTGGCAATTTTATTCAAACCAAGCTCAAAAGATTTTTTCATTATCCCATTCAAAATTGGATTTTTCAATTCAAAATCAATAAAAAACTCTAGTTGCGTCGAATTGTTTACTTCCTTAAATTTCCACTCATTTTTTAAATGTTTTAATGGTCCATCAAGATTAGTTACTACAATTGTATCTTTTTCTTTATAGTAGGATACATGACTTGAGAAAGTTTCGTTGAGGATGCTTTTTCCTACTTTTAAATCTCCATTAAACGTTATTAGATCTGTACTTTCATTTCTATCAAAAACTTTACCTTCAATACACCAAGGAACAAATTCTGGATATTTTTCAATATCAAGAACCATTTCAACTAATTGCTCTTTTTTACAGGGAATAATTTTTTTTATTGATGCAGAAGACATTCAAGCTTTTTATTTCTTGCATCTTGTAATTTTTTAAAATCTTCATCTGCGTGGTAAGAAGATCTTGTAAGTGGTGATGAAGAAACAAGTAAAAACCCTTTTGTTTTTGCTATTTGCTCGAATTCTTTAAATTCATCGGGATGATAGTAACGATTTAGTGGATGATGTTTTGGAGAAGGTTGCAAGTATTGGCCTATAGTAATAAAATCGACCTCAGCAGACCTGAGATCATCCATAACTTGGATCACTTCTTCTTTATTTTCACCTAAACCAATCATAATTCCAGATTTTGTAAAAACTTTTTTGTTAAATTTTTTTGCATTTTTTAAAAGTTCTAATGATGCAAAATATCGTGCCCCTGGTCTAACTGATGTGTAAAGTCTTGGAACTGTTTCTATATTATGATTAAAAACGTCGAGGTCAGCCTCTAAAATTTTTTTATAGGCCTCACCTTTTCTTAAAAAATCAGGAGTTAAAACTTCTATTGACGTTTTTGGATTTTTTTCTCTTGTCGCTTTTACTACTTTGTAAAAATGATCAGCTCCACCATCATCTAGGTCATCTCTATCTACAGAAGTAATTACTACATGTTTTAGATTTAGACTTTTAACAGCTTTAGCAATTTTAGTTGGCTCAAAAATATCCAGATCGTCTGGCTTTCCGGTTTTAACATCACAAAACGCGCAAGCTCTTGTACAAGTATCCCCCATAATCATAAATGTTGCATGTTTTTTGCTCCAACATTCAGTGATGTTAGGACAGTTTGCTTCCTGACAGACTGTAACTAAATTATTTTGATTAACAACTTTTTTGGTTTGAAAGAAAACTTGCGAGTCTACTATTTTTGATCTAATCCATTCAGGTTTCTTTTTAATTGGATTAATAGGCTTGTTTACTTTTTCTGGATGTCTAGGTTTTTGACTCATTTTAACTTTATAATAATTTCATCTTTTGTAACGTATCTGAATTTTTCCCTATAAAGCATATCTAGATAATCAAGGTCATTATTTTTTACTAGTGATATTTTATGTTCTAAATCTTTTAATTCACTAGTCAGCACCTTATTCCTAATCTCAAGCTCTTCGAAAATTCTCTTTTTATCAAAATAAGAGATTAAACCCCTTTCACCTCCTATTAAGTTTATACCTATATACAGTGTAAAAAAGATATTAAATAATATAAATTTTTTCTTCTTTAAACTTTCAATAAGTCGCATAGGTTAGATACTAGCCATTTTGGCCTGATTTCCAAGTTCTTCTTCTATGCGTAATAACCTATTATATTTAGCTACTCTTTCAGATCTCGCCAAAGATCCAGTTTTAATTTGAGACGACATGGTCGCGGACGCTAAGTCAGCGATAAATGTATCTTCGGTATCCCCAGATCTATGAGAAATGATAGTATTAAAATCTGCGGCTTTTGCCATTGAAATTACTTCTAAAGTTTCAGTTAAAGTGCCTATTTGATTAGGTTTTACTAAAATACAATTTGCTGACTTTTCTTTTATTCCTTTACTTAAACGTTTTACATTTGTGACGAATAAATCATCTCCAACAATTTGAACACTTTTCCCTATTTCGTTAGTAATTTTTTTCCAAGATTCCCAGTCTTCTTCGGCAAAAGGGTCCTCTATTGATTTTATTGGGTAGTTAGATGTAAGTTTTTTATAATAATTAACATTATCTTCGACTGATGTATAATTTTTAGATTGAATTGAATACTCCCCTTTCTCATTAATTAATTCATTAGCTGCTACATCTAAACAAATAACTATATCTTTTCCTGGTTTTAAATTTGACTTTTCTATTGCATTTACAATTAAATCCAAAGCTTGCTCATTTGTATTAATTGATGGAGCAAATCCACCTTCATCTCCTACATTTGTGAGCATTTTGTTAGATTTAAGTAATTTCTTCAAATTTTGAATAACAACATAACATTTTTCAATAGCGTCCATAAAATTTTTAGCTGAGTCAGGTCTAATCATAAATTCTTGAATATTTAAGTCATTGTCGGCATGCGCACCACCATTAATAATATTCATTAATGGTATAGGTAAAGAGAAAGTGCTACCAAGATATTTAAATAATGATTTTTTGTTTGATAAAGCTGAACATTTTGAATTAGCTAGTGAGACTGCTAAAGTAGCATTAGCTCCCAAATTTGTTTTATTTTCACTTCCATCTAAATCTAATAAAGCTTTATCGATTTTTTTTTGGTCGTCTGAGTCATAACCTTTAAGTTTATTTGAAATTTTATTATTTATATTTTCAACAGCAATATTTACACTTTTGCCTAAAAATTTATTCTTATCTTGATCTCTTAATTCGTGTGCTTCAAATGCACCTGTTGATGCACCTGATGGAGAAATAGCAGTGGCAGAAATATTATTTTCTAAAAAAACTTCTGCTTCCACTGTTGGATTTCCTCTACTATCAAAGACCTGTCTGCCTTTTATGCTTTTAATTTTTACCATTCTTATTTTACTATCTTATCGATCTCGGTAAGTTTTTTTAACAAAGTTTTTACTTCATTTAATGGAACCATGTTTGGACCATCCGATGGCGCGTTATCTGGATCCTCATGTGTTTCTATGAAAATTGCCCCTACTCCAACAGCGATAGCCGCGCGAGCTAAATAAGGAACGAACTCTCTTTGCCCACCACTTTTTTCTCCCATGCCACCTGGTTGTTGTACTGAATGAGTTGCATCAAAAACGATTGGAAATCCATATTTAGACATTATTGGTAAGGCTCTCATATCTGAAACAAGAGTATTATAACCAAAACTCGCTCCTCTTTCTGTAATTAAAATATTTTTATTCCCTGAGTCTTCAATTTTTTTTATTACATTAGCCATATCCCATGGAGCTAAAAATTGACCTTTCTTGACATTAATTATTTTGCCAGTTTTCGCTGCTGCGATTAATAAATCAGTTTGTCTACATAAGAAAGCTGGAATTTGCAAAACATCTACATGATTCGAAACTATGGAGCATTGTTCGGAAGTATGAACATCGGTTAAGACTGGGACACCAACATCTTTTCTAATTTTATCAAAAATCGGAAGTGATTTTTCTAAACCCAAACCTCTTTTTCCTTTCAAACTTGTTCTGTTAGCTTTATCAAAAGAAGTTTTATAAATTAGATTAATACCTATTTCGCTTGTAATTTTTTTAAGCTCAGTTGAGATCTTAACTGCATGCTCTTCACTCTCAAGCTGACAAGGGCCAGCAATTAGAGTAAATGGTTTATTGTTAGCGATTTCAAAATTAGAGCATTTTACTTTATGATTATTCATTTTCTCGAATTGATTTTTGCAGCCTCAATAAATGATGAGAATAAAGGATGTGGTGCTAAAGGTCTAGATTTAAATTCAGGATGAAACTGAACACCAATAAACCATGGGTGGTTTTCCAATTCTATAATTTCTGGCAATTTATTGTCCGGAGATAAGCCTGAAAAAATCATACCTCTATTTTCAAAATCTTTTTTATAGTTGATGTTAACTTCATATCTATGACGATGTCTTTCATTTATTTTCAATGCATTATAAATTTTACTTATTTTTGTGTCTTTTTTAAGTCTTGCTTCATAACTACCCAATCGCATTGTTCCACCTAAATTTTTGTCAGTGCCCCTCATTAATTTCCCATCTTTTGTCCATTCACTCATAAGTCCAACAACTGAAGCTTTTGATGGCCCAAATTCACTTGATGTTGCTTTTTTAATGTTTAATTTATTTCTAGCGAATTCAATCACTGCCATTTGCATGCCAAAGCATATGCCAAGGAAAGGAATTTTGTTTAATCTTGCATAATTAACAGCTGCTATTTTTCCTTCTGTTCCTCTTTTGCCAAATCCCCCTGGTATCAAAATTCCAGATACTCCTTTAAGTTTATTTTTTATTTCACTAGGTTTTAAAAAGTCAGACTCAATTCTAATTAAATTCACTTTTAAATTATTTGCTATTCCTCCATGTGTTAAGGCCTCATCTAATGATTTGTAAGCATCTTTAAGTTCAACATATTTACCAATTATTGCTATATTAACTTTATTTTTTGTTTTCAAAACTAAATTTGTAATTTTTTTCCAAGGTGAAAGATTCACTTTTTTCTTAGATTTAATTTTAAAAAATCTTAAAACTCTTTCATCTAATTTTTCTTTATTAAAACTAATCGGAGCTTCATAAATTGTTTTTACATCTACGGTTTCTATGACATCTTCTATTGCAACGTTACAAAATAATGAAATTTTCTTCCTTTGATCTACAGGTATAGATCTTTCAGATCTACAGATAATAATATCTGGTTGAATACCTATGCTCCTTAATTCTTTAACTGAATGTTGGGTTGGTTTTGTTTTTATCTCATCAGATGCCTTCATATAAGGAACTAATGTTAGGTGAATAAATAATGTATTTTTTTTACCTATTTCATTTGAAAATTGCCTTATAGCTTCCAGAAAAGGTAAGCTTTCTATATCACCTACAGTACCTCCTATCTCGCAAATAACAAAATCTTCTTTAGCAACATCATTTTTAATAAATTCTTTAATTCTATTTGTTATATGTGGGATAACTTGAACGGTTTTCCCTAAATATTTTCCCTGTCGTTCTCTTTTTAAAACATCACTATAAATTTTGCCTGTAGTGATATTATCTGACTTTTTTGCTGATATTCCTGAAAATCTCTCATAGTGTCCCAAGTCTAAATCTGTTTCAGCGCCATCATCAGTAACAAAAACTTCACCGTGTTGAAATGGGCTCATAGTTCCAGGATCTACATTTAAATACGGATCAAGTTTTCTAATTCTAACTTTATATCCTCTAGATTGTAATAAATATGCAAGTGATGCAGATGATAATCCTTTTCCTAAAGATGAGACCACGCCGCCAGTAACGAAAATGTATCGCGCCATGGAAGTATGTTATACTTCAAAAATTAACAATTACAAAGTCTTAATTACTTTGATTGAGGTATTTGTGGAAGGTTTGAATTTTCCTCTTCCTCTTTTTCCAGAACAGACTGTGTTTCACGGATCTCATCTCTTGAAATCGCTACAATAGCAATACTACAAACAATAAATAGTGTAGCTATTATTGAAGTAAATTTAGTTAAAAAAGTTCCTACAGATCTAGCAGACGTGAAATTGTCTTGTGAAACACCTAAACCTAAAGCTCCGCCTTCTGATCTTTGCAAAAGAATTACTATAATTAAAATTATAGCAAGTATGATGTTAACTAAAATCAGTAAATCTTCCATGATGTTTATCTATAGTATTTCTTTATTATATCAATAAATTTTTTTGAGGATTTCGAAGCTCCTCCTATTAAAAAACCGTCGATTTCTTTAATTTCTTTAAACATTTCAACGTTGCTTCCGTCTACTGATCCGCCATAAAGAACAGCAGGGCTTTTTTCTCGAAATATGCTTTTTAAAACTTGTTTTATATAAACTGTTGTTTTCTCTAATTCTTTTTTTTTTGGTATTTTTCCGGTGCCTATTGACCAAATAGGTTCGTAAGCAACAATGATATTATTCTTATTAAATTTTTTATCTAACACATTTGTAAGCTGTTTTTTTAAAACGCTAAAAGTTTTTTTATTTTTTTTTTGTGTCTTATTTTCTCCAATACAAAAAACTACTTTTAGATTATTTTTCAATGCAAAAAAAACTTTATTCTTTAACATTTCGTTTGTATCACCTTCACTTCGATTGTCTGAGTGACCTATTAAAGTGTATTTTGCGCCGACACTTTTAATCATAAATGGACTAACCGCTGCTGTATTAGATGAAAACTGGTCTTTTTGATAACAATTTTGAGAACCAATAGAAATTCTTTTGTTTTTAAAATATTTAGCGTATGTCTCAATAAGGGTATAAGGAGGTGTTATTACAACTTTATATTTTTGCCGATTTTTATCTTTTGAATGAAAATAATTAATTTTGTTAAGTATATTAATGGATTTTGGAACTCCAAACATTTTCCAATTACCGATGAAATATCTCATTATTTGCCTTAATATAAATTTTAATCTATAGGTGTATAATTTTAGGAACTTAATAGATTATAATAATGCTAACATCAATAGGTAAATTTTCTAAGTCTTTTTTTATAAAACTCTTTGTGGGTATAATTATTCTTCCATTTGTTTTTTGGGGAATGGGCGATGTGTTTAGAGGTGGAAATCAAAATGTCATAGCTTCAATAGATTCTGAAAAAATAAGTACTCAAGAATTTGTTGAATATCTTAGACGGCTTAATCTAAATGAAGATCAAATAAAAAATTTACCAAAAACAGATTTAATTGAAAAAATTTTATCTGAATATATTGGAAAAAGAGTAATGGTTTTAGAAATTGAAAAACTTGGGATAACTGTTAATGATAATTCTTTAAGGAATATAATTAAAAACGATACACTATTTTTTAAAGATAACAAATTCTCAAGAACAGAATACGAAAAATTCCTAATTAAAAGTGGCGTTACCGCTCCACTTTTTGAAAAGAATATTGCCGAACAAGAGAAAAAAAGACAATTCTTAAGCTCTTTATCTGGAGGGATTGTTGTTCCAGAATTATTAGTAAAAAAAGAATATAGAAAAGATAATCAAACAAAAACAATCAAATACATTGATTTAGAAAAATACCACTCAAAAAATAAGCCAACTGAGGAGAATAAAAAAGAACTTTATGAAAAAAATAAAAATGTTTTTTTTAAAGAATTTAAAAGTATTCGTTATGTTGAAATCGACCCTTTAAAAATTAGTGGCAGCAAAGAATACAATGAAGCTTTTTTCAAACAATTAGATACAATTGAAAATAATATATTAGATGGACAATCTTTTGATGAAACAATTAAAACTAATAATTTAAAACCAATTTTATTAAAAAAGGTAAATGCAAATAAAGAGAACGAAAACCAAAAAAAAATAGATAATTTATCTGACAATTTGTTTAAAAAAATTTATAATTTAAAATCAATTCAAGTGCCTGAAATTATTAATTTAGAAAATAAATATTATTTAGCTGAAATTAATAAAATTGAGAAAAAAGATAGACCGTTCACTGATCCAGAGGTTCAAGAAGCGCTTAACGCCCAACTAAGTTTTAAAAATAAGATAGAGAGTAATACTTCGATTATAAAGGATATAAGTATGGGCGCAATCGATAACGAAAAGTTTAAAAAATTTGCATCAGATAATCAATTAGAAATTAAGGAATATAAAATTAATAATTTAAAACAAAATGATACATTTTCTGAGGCCATTATAAAAAGAATTTTTCTTACTAAGGACGGTGAGGTTGATCTAATTACTAACAATACCCTAACAAAAAGTTTTTTAGTTTTAGCTCTAAATACTGAGTATAAAGAACTTAAAAAAGATAGTAATGAATATGAACAATACGAAGCTAAAGCTCGCTTGAGTTTAATTAATAGTATTTATCAAACGCATGATAATAATCTTAATGAGAAGTACAAAGTTAAGTTAAATCAAAGGACAATAGACAGAGTTAAAAATTCATTTTAATGCAAATAAATACAAGCTTTAAAGACTTTCAAAAAAGACACGTAAAAAAGTTACATCAAATTTTATTCAAATCTTTTAATTGTAAAGATTATTATAAGGTAGAAAATCTATTTAAATTTCTCTTAGCTGAAAAGAATAGTTTTATTTTTGAGTCTGTTGAAAAAGGGATTATTAGAGGAAGATATACAATTATCGGTCTAAACCCAGATAAGCTTTGGGATATTAATAATAATACAGTTACAATAGAAACTAATAAAAAAAAAGTTAAAATCAAAACTAATCCTTTAAAATACTTAAACAAACTAATAAAAGATTTTAAGATTAAGATTCCAAGTCAATTACCTTCAATGGCCTCAATGCTAGTTGGTTATTTCTCTTATGATATAATTCGTTATATTGAGAAAATACCTAATAAGTGTAAAGATGACTTAAAAATTCCAGATGTGAGGCTCTCTCGTCCAAGAAACTTGGTTATCTACGATAATTTTAAAAAAAAAATTCACTACATTGAAAATGTTTATGCTGATACTAAAATTAAAAATTACAAAGAAGCCTATGACTCTATTGTTAAAAAGTTTGAATTATTTAAGAATTTTGAAAATATAAAACTTCCAGAACAATTTACATTTAAACAAAATAAAAATTCTATTAAATCAAATATTTCAAAAAAAAGATTTAAACAATTAGTTAAAAAAGCAAAAACTTACATAAAAAATGGAGATATCTTTCAAGTAGTTTTAAGTCAGAGATTTGAGAGAAAAATAAACAAGAAACCTATAGAAATTTATACTCAATTGAGAAAATCAAATCCTTCACCATTTATGTTTTATTTTAATTATGAAGATTTTAAAGTTTTAGGAAGTAGTCCAGAAATATTGGTGAGATTAAGAAAAGGCGAAGTTACAATTAGACCAATTGCTGGAACAAGACCAAGAGGAAGAAATTTAAAAGAAGATAAAAAATACGTGTCAGATTTGCTTAAAGATAAAAAAGAATTAGCTGAACATCTCATGTTGCTGGATCTTGGAAGAAATGATATAGGAAAAGTCTCAAAAATTAATACTGTAAAAGTAACTGAAAAGTTTAAGGTAGAAAAATATTCTCATGTAATGCACATCGTTTCAAATGTAATTGGAAAGTTCAACCATCAAAACTCAGTTTTTGAAACGCTTTTATCAGGTTTTCCAGCAGGCACAGTAAGTGGAGCTCCAAAAATTAGAGCGATGGAAATAATTGACGAACTTGAAAAAAATAAGAGAAAATTATATGCAGGTGGAATTGGTTACTTCACCCCTAATAATGAATTTGATACCTGTATTGCCCTAAGAACAGCTTTAATTAAAAAGGATAAGTTTTATGTTCAAGCTGGGGCAGGCATTGTAGCTGACAGCATGCCTGAAAAAGAATACGCAGAAACAGTAAACAAAGCTAAAGCATTAATGAAAGCGGTAGATTAAATGAAAATTTTATTAATAGATAATTATGATAGTTTTACTTACAATCTATTTCATTACATTTCAAAAATTAAGAAAAATGTTGAAGTAATTAGAAATGATAAGATTGATGGAAAAACAGTTTTAAGAAAAAAATATGATAAAATTGTAATATCCCCAGGACCTGGAAATCCTAATCAAGCCGGAAATTGTCTTAAAATCGTAAAAGAGGTTTACAAAAAAATTCCAATTCTTGGAGTTTGCTTAGGTCATCAAATTATTGGTCAAGTTTTTGGAGGAAAGATTATCCATGCTAATAATTTAATGCACGGCAAAACAAGTAAGATTAGACATATTAAAAAGGGTTTATTTAAGAATATTCAAAATAACTTTGAAGCGACTAGATATCATAGTTTAGTTGTCGATCGTAAAAAGTTCCCAAAAAAACTATTAATTACTGCAGAAACTAAGAATAAAACAATAATGGGATTAATGCATAAAGAATATGATATTCATGGGTTTCAATTTCATCCTGAAAGTATAAGTACTAAAGTAGGAATGAAATTAATTAAAAACTTTATAAGTAATTAAATGTCTAATTTTGTAGAAAGTTTGAAAAAAGGCCAAAGCCTTTCTTTTGAAGAAAGTAAAGCTCTGTTCAATGAGCTTATGGATGGTAAATATAACGAAAATTCTATTATAGAAATTTTAGAGTCTCTCGTAAAAAAAGGTGAAACTAAAGATGAGCTAGCTGGAGGAATATTTGTTTTGAGAGAAAAAGCTACAAAAGTTAAAGCTGAACAAGATACTATAGATACTTGTGGAACAGGAGGAGACGGGCAAAACTCTTTAAATATTTCTACTGCTGCAGCTATAGTTTTGGCGAGTATGGGTGTAAAAGTTGCTAAGCACGGTAATAAAGCTGTATCTTCGAACTGTGGATCTGCAGATGTATTAAAGGCATTAAAAATAAATATTAATTTGAAAGCAAATGAGGCTGAGGAAAGTATAAAAAAGTTTAATTTTGCTTTTATGTTTGCGCCTAATTTTCACTCAGCAATGAAACATGTTGGGCCTGCTAGAAAAAAAATGGGAAAGAAAACGATCTTTAACTTAATTGGTCCCTTAAGTAGTCCTGCACAAGTAAAAAGACAGGTAATAGGAGTATTTGACAAAAAATGGATGAAGCCTTTCGCTGAGGCGCTTAAAGAAAACGGAGTTATTCACGCATTCATCGTTCATAGCGAAGATGGGATGGACGAGATATCACCGTTTGCAAAAACATATGTGGTAGAACTTAAAAACTCAATTATTAAAGAATTTATAATTGATCCAAAAACTTTAGGAATTGACGCTGCAAATAAGGAAAATTTAAAAGGAAAAAATGCAGAATATAATTCTGAAAAAATTATTGAAATATTTAAAGGAAAAAATAATGAATTCTCTCAATCTGTTGCTCTTAATGTAGCAGCAGGTTTAATTGTTTCTGGTAAAGAAAGTGATTTTAAGATGTCTTACGAAAAGGCTGTGAAACATTTAAGTTCAGGACAGGTATTTAAGCACTTAGTGAAAATTCAATCAAATTAATGACTAATATTTTAGAAAAAATTATCGAGGAAAAAAAATACTCTTTGGACCTGATTAAAAAAGAAAAATCTTTAGATATTTTAGAAAAAAACATCAAAGAGCAAAGTTTTTTAAATTTTAAAGAAACAATCCAAAAAAATCAGAGTGTTTCTTTAATAACCGAAATCAAAAAAGCTAGCCCATCTGCTGGTGTTCTTGTAAATAATTTTGATCATTTAGAAATCGCGAAAATGTATGTAAATAATGGTGCTACTTGCCTCTCGGTTTTGACGGAGGAAAAACATTTTTTGGGAAAATTAGATTATATTCAAGACATAAAAAAACAAATTAAAGTTCCAATTTTAGCTAAAGATTTTTTTATTGATCCTTACCAAATCGCATTATCTAAAAGTTATGGTTGTGATTGTATTTTGATAATAATTGCAGCTCTTAATGGAGCCCAAGCAGATGACATTTACTCTGAGGCTTTAAGACATAATCTATCAGTCATAGTAGAAGTACATGATCAAAAAGAAGCTGAAATGGCCTTAAAATTTGATCAAGCATTAATTGGAATTAATAATAGGAATTTGAAAACACTTGAAGTTTCTTTAAATAACACTATTTCAGTTTTTGAAGTTATTAAAACACACAAAGGCCCTATTATTTCTGAAAGCGGAATTAAAACTGCAGATGATGCTAAATATATTTACGAAAAAACCGGAATTAAAAATTTTCTTATTGGAGAATCACTTTTAAAATCTGACAATCCTGATGAATTAATGGAAAAATTAATTCAAATTACTCAATAAATTAGCCATTTATTTGAAGTTGTAATTCAAAAAGAACTTTTATAGAACATATATGTACGAGGTTTGTTCTATGCTAACAAAAAAACAAAAAAACTTATTAATATTCATCAATAAGAAGATTAGATCTTCAGGGATTTCTCCATCATACGAGGAAATGAAGAATTCACTCAACCTTAAGTCGAAATCAGGAATACATAGATTAATTTCTGCATTAGAAGAAAGAGGTTTTGTTAAGCGATTAGCACATAAAGCTAGAGCATTAGAGGTAGTAAAGTTGCCAGAGAACGCCAGCGCTAATGATATATTTAATACATTCACTCCAAGCGTCATCAAAGGTGGATTAGATAAGAATAATAATAAATCCACTGATGTTTCGGTATTAGGAAGTATTGCAGCTGGTACACCTATTGAAGCTATTCAACAAGAAGTTGATAGAGTTGCTTTACCAGAAGATCTTCAAAATAATGGTGAGCACTATGGTCTTAAAGTAAAAGGTGACTCAATGATTGAAGCAGGTATTGCTGACGGTGATACTGTTATTATAAAAAAAGTTTCTAATGTAGACAATGGTCAGATTGCAGTAGTCTTGATAGACGACCAGGAAGCTACTTTAAAAAGAGTAAGAAAAAAAGGAAACACTATCGCTCTTGAAGCAGCAAATCGAAACTACGGAACTAAAATTTACGCTGCGAATAGAATAAAAATTCAAGGTAAACTTGTTTCTTTATATAGAAACTTTCATTAAAATAGTCTAATTAATATAAATGTCTTTTAATTGTAGGTTTGCGCCCTCTCCTACTGGGCCTCTTCATATTGGTGGAGTTCGAACAGCCTTATTCAATTGGCTTTTAGCTAAAAAAAATAAGGGAAAATATTTTCTAAGAATAGAGGATACTGATAAAGAAAGATCTAAAGACGAATTCAAAGAGCAAATTATTACATCTTTGGCTTGGCTTGGAATTGAACATGATGGCGATGAATATATTCAATCTAAAAATATATCTAAACACGTTACAGTTGCAGAGGAACTACTTAAAAAAGGTTTTGCCTACAAATGTTATTGTTCTGAGGAAGAAATTAATGAGCAAAAAGAAAAATGCAAAAAACAAGGAATGCCATATGTTTATAATAGAAAATGGAGAGATGCCAAAGATTTAAAAATACCAGAAGGAGTAAAACCAGTATTAAGATTTAAAAGTAAAATATCAGGAAATACGATTATTAAAGATTTAGTTCAGGGGGATAGAAATATTTCAAATTCTACTATTGAGGATTTTGTAATCTTAAGAAAAGATAATACTCCAACATACCAGCTATCAGCCACGGTCGATGATCATGAAATGAAAATAACTCATGTTATTAGAGGAGACGATCATATGATTAACTCTTTTAAACAAAGACAAATTTATGAAGCAATGGGTTGGGAGGTTCCAAACTTTGCACACATTCCTTTAATTCATAGTGAGCAAGGAAAGAAATTGTCAAAAAGAGATAATGCTTCCACTCTTGAAGATTATATTAAAATAGGAATTATTTCAGACGCTTTAAGGAATTATTTGTTAAGATTGGGATGGTCATACAAAGATAAAGAAATTTTTACTAAGCAAGAAAGTATTGATTTATTTGATTTAAGTGGTGTTGGAAAATCACCTTCAAAATTAGATATGAATAGGATTTATTCAATAAATGAGACATATATAAAGAGTATAGATCAAAAAGATCTTTTTAATTTTTTTAAAGAATATGTTTCAAAATACAAAAAACCTTTAAATCAATCAAAAGAAAGCATTCTTTTAAAATCTATGGGTTTTTTAAAAAATAAGGCAAAAACTTTAGAGGATATTTGGAACAATGCTCAATACATTATTAAAGATAAAATTGAAATTAGCGCAGATGATAAAAAGTTAATTGATGATTTATCAAAAAAAATAATAACTGAATTTATTAATGAATATGAAAAACTTTCCACATTATCTAGAGAAACTTTAGAACCTTTAATAAAGTCTCTAATTGATAAACATAAAACTAATTTTAAAGGTGTAGGACAACCTTTAAGGATAGCGCTGGTTGGCTCTAGATTTGGACCTGGTCTTTATGATGTTATTCTCTCCTTAGATAAGGCTGAAGTGCTTAAAAGATTAAAACAAATTTAAATGAAAGACGCTGTATCTTTCAGAACAAGAAAAACTTCAATTTACGATAAAAAATCTAATACTCCTTTTAAAATAAGTAGGTCTAAATTTTTCAACTTTATGAGTTGTAAAAGGTGCTTTTATTTAGATCGTGTAAAAGGACTAAAAGAACCCTCGATGCCTGGATGGGCTCTAAACGTTGCAGTCGATGAATTATTAAAGAAAGAATTTGATCAATATAGAAAAGAACAAAAACCCCATCCAATTATGATTAAACATAAACTCAACTTTGTTCCTTATAAACACAAAGATTTAGATGTGTGGAGAAATTCTTTAAAAGGTGGCATTTCATATTTGGATGAAAATACAAACCTTATAATTCACGGAGGTATTGATGATATATGGTTTGATTTAACTGAAAAAAAATTAGTTGTTGTAGATTATAAAGCCCAATCGTCTACTTATCCCGTAACAGTTTCTTCTTATCTCGATGCTGAATGGCATCTTAGTTATAAATTACAGATGGATATTTATGTTCATATCTTAAGAAAAATGAATTTTAAAGTTTCAGACCGAACTTTTTTTTATGTTTGTAATGGGGAGAAAACAAATAATAAATTTGATAATAAGATAGATTTTAAGACGACACTAATCCCATACCGAGTAAATACTGATTGGATAGAGAAAAAAATAATTGAAATGAAAGATGTTCTAAACTTAGATGAACCACCTAAAATTGAAAAAACTTGCGAAAAGTGTGCTTATCTTGAAGGTGGAAAGAAATTTTAATTTATCTGTTATTATTTTCATCATCATTATTAGATGATTGATCTGTGTTAGATGATTGGTCTGTATTTTCTGATTGAGGTTCTTCTTGAGTAGTTTCTGTTGGTGTTTCCTCTTGAACTGGCTGTTCAGGTTCTGGCTGCGGTTCAGGTGTTGGTTCCTGTGATTGAGCTCTTGCAATATCTGCTGCACTTTGTGGAGATGGCTCTCTTCTCATAAAGAAATATATTCCAGCAGCAATTACTGCAATAGCACCTAGAATGTACAACATGATATTTACAATACTTAATCCTTCTTTTTCTTCTTCAATTGGTGTTTCTTCTGTAACTGGTTTCACCTCCTCTTCTTCAGGTTTAGCGTCTTGTTCTTGGTTGGCTTCAGCGTTAACTTGTTCTTTTGGCTCTTCAGTTTGAGGAGCTGGCTCAGGTTCTGGTTCCGGCTCTGGTTCTGGCTCAGGTTCTTTAGCTGGTTCTGGCTCAGGTTCAGGTTCAGGTTCTGGCTCTGGTTCCGGTTCAGGTTCTGGCTCTGGTTCCGGTTCTGGCTCTTTTTTAGGCTCAGGAGCAGGTGTTGAAACTTCAGTTTTAGGTGCTTGGGCTACGTCTTCTTTATTTTTAATTAAAGGATCTATTGCTCCTGTTACCACAAGAATTATACCAGCAGCTATAACTATAATCGGATCCATGAGTCGGATTCTAAACTTTTGGTTTATTAAATCACCTTTATATGTGAACGATTTGGGTGCTGTGTGAATAAAAAAATACGAAAATATTGAGATTTTAATGATAAAATTTACTCAAAATTTGATAATATCAAATAATGAATTCAATTTTTCTATTTTTTTTGACGGCATATATTATTTATTATCTTTTTAGACCTGTAACAAAAAAAGAAATAGAAAAATTCGAAAACCCTGATAATTGGTCAAATATGGGTCTTTAAACCTTTAAGGTGCTCAATTATACTTTCAGATAAAGCTTGTAGATCATAACCACCTTCCAAAAAAGAAATTACTCTTCCTTTTGAATGAATATTAGCAATTTCAATTATTTTTTTTGTAATCGTAAAAAAATCACTAGATTCTAAGTTTATATTAGCTAGAGGGTCTCTTTTGTGGGCATCAAAACCAGCAGAAATTAAAATAACTTCTGGTTTAAATTTTTCTATAGGAGTTAAGACTTTTTTTTCAAAAATTTCATGAAATTCTTCACTTTTTAAACCAGCATTTAAAGTAGCGTTATAAATATTACCTACACCTGTTTCATTTTCAGCTCCAGTTCCAGGAAATAATGGAAATTCATGAGAAGATCCATAAGCAACAGACTTATCTTTATAAAATATTTCTTGGGTTCCATTGCCATGGTGAACATCAAAGTCAATAATGGCTAGTTTTCCTATATCATGTTTTTTTTGTAAATATCTTGCTGCAACTGCAACATTATTAATGAAACAAAAACCATTAGCACGAACAGTTTCTGCATGATGTCCTGGCGGTCTAACTGCGCAAAAAACTCGCTCATTACTTTTAATTAGATCATCACAAGCAGCAATACCAGAGCCGCAAGATCTTAAAATTGCATTCTCACTATTCGGACATAACATTGTATCTGCGTACGGTTCCTTCTCAACACCAATAATTCCTTCTTTTGGAATATTAGCAAATATCTGTTCAATATGTTTCTTAGGATGCACTAATGAAACTATTTCTAAATCTACCTTAGGAGCCTCTTTAAATTCTACTTTTAAATCGGATGATTTAATAGATTTAAGAATGCTATCTAATCTTTCTTTTCTCTCTGGATGTCCTTGTCCATTAAATTTTAGCAAACAATCTGGATGACTGTATACAATCATCTTAATTTTTTAATTTTTCC
>CACILM010000005.1 GCA_902587515.1 uncultured Pelagibacteraceae bacterium | reverse complement strand
TGTCGATGTATTTCCTATATCACCTATTATATAATTCATTTCAATTACTTGTATTTTTTTTTCATGTCTGAAAATGTTAATTTATTTTTTTCCTTTAAAAATTGTTCATATGCAATTATTATATTTTTCAAAACTTTTCGATTGCTAATTTTTGTATTTAATATATTTTTTAAACTAGTTGAATAAAAGCCTTTGTTTTGCGGAGCTATATTAGTATTTAAACCTATTCCAACAATCAGATAATCAAAATCATTAAATCTTATTACTTCTTGTAAAATTCCACAAAATTTTCTTTGATCTATTAACAAATCATTTGGCCATTTTATCTTAATTTTTTTTGGAATTATTTTTGATAATACTTTTTTTAACAAAAATGCATTTAAAATTGCAAATTGTTTAAAATTAATCTTTTTGCGATCAAATTTAAAAAATAAGGATATAAAAAGATTTCCTTTTTTTGAAATCCATTTTTTTCCTACTCTACCTCTTCCATTAGTTTGTTTTTCAGTCGTAACTAGAGTTGGTTTTGTGATATTTTTTTTGATTAGTTTTAAAGCAATATTGTTTGTGCTTTTTACTTTTTTATACTTAATTACATTAATCTTCATTAACTAACGAATAATGTATTTACTAAATTATTCAAAATTGAAGGATACAAAAAAAATGTAATTAGAATTGTACAACTAGCAAAAACAGAAACCTGAGCGGCTCTGTTTTTTGTTGGCTCAAATGTGATAATGCTATCATCGAAATAAATAGTCTTAATGATTTTAAGATAATAAAATGCTGACATAACTGTAGTAATTAAACCTATAATTGCTAAAGCGTACATTTCTTTTTCTAATACAGCGACAAAAACATAAAATTTTGCAAAAAATCCTCCTAAAGGTGGAACTCCAGCTAGCGAAAACAAGATTATCAATAATGAAATAGCTAGAAGAGGGTGTTTTTTTGATATTCCAGACAAATCAGAAATATTTTCTTTATATTGTCCATCCTTCTTTAAAAAATATAAACAAGAGAACGCCCCAATATTCATAATTACATAAATTGATATGTAAACTATTGCACTTTGATAACCTGATATAGCCCCAGTAGCAACTCCGGCAAGTGCATAACCAATATGGCCAATTGAACTATAAGCCAAAAGTCTTTTAAAATTTTTTTGAATCATTGCTGCTACTGCTCCTAAAATCATAGATGCAATAGATATAAAAATTATAATTGTTTGCCATTCTAATAAGATATTTGAAAAAGGAACAAACATAAATTTTATTAATAATGCAAGACCAGTGACTTTTGGAACAACAGCAAAGTAGCTTGTAATTGATGTTGGTGCTCCTTCATAAACATCCGGTGTCCACATGTGAAATGGAACTGCTGAAATTTTAAATGCAAGACCTACTAATATAAACACCATTGCGAAAACTGCACCTGTATTTTCTTTATTAAGTTGATCAGCAATTAATTCAAAATTTGTTGAACCTGTAAATCCATATAATAATGAACATCCGTATAATAATAAACCTGAAGATAGCGCACTTAAAACAAAATACTTTATGCCTGATTCTGTTGATCTCAAATTGTCTCTGTCAATTGATGCTAGAATATAAAGTGATAAGGATTGTAATTCTAATCCTAAATAAAAAAGTATTAAGTCATTAGAACTTACCATAAAAAACATTCCTAAAATCGACAACAGAATAATTATAGGGTACTCGAACTTATCTAATTTATTATCAATTATAAAGTTTTTAGAAGAATTAAGAACAAAAAATGTAGACAAAAGAATTAAAATTTTGAAATAGTTTGAAAAAGGATTTCTTATAAAAGTATCTAAAAATATTCTTTCTTCATTATTAGGATTTGCTAAAATAATTGAAATTGTAATAATTATAATTAACGATGTAAGATTAAATATTAGGTTAAAACTCTTTTTAATGAAGACACCAACCATTAGAATAGAAAAAATTGACAAAGATAAAAAGATCTCCGGAAACATTATATGTAAATTATTTATCATGATTAATTTGTAATTAATGCTGTTTCGTAATTATTAATTAAACTATTCACCGAAACATTAAAAGTTTCCATTAATGGAAGAGGATAGAAACCAAAAAACAATATAAAAAAAGCTAAAGTTACTAGCATGACGACTTCGGATTTATTGATGTCATTAATTTTTTTAACTTCTGAATTATTTGTAACACCAAAAATAACTCTTTTTGTAAGCCAAAGCATATAGGCGGCACCTAAAACTACACCAAATGTTGCTAGCATAGCTGCTAAGAAGCTTTTTTGAAATGTACCTGCCAAGACAAGAAATTCTCCTAAAAATCCTGAGGTACCAGGTAGCCCTAAAGCTGCTAGGGCAAATATTAAAAATAAAAAAGAGTACTTTGGAACATAATTTACTAGTCCTCCATAAGTGCTAATCTTTCTCGAATGTAAACGATCATAGACTACACCAACACACAAGAATAATGCCGCAGATATCATACCATGACTAATCATTTGATAAATGCTCCCCTCTATACCTTGTTTTGTTAACGTAAAAATTCCTAAAGTGACATAACCCATGTGAGCTACAGAGGAATAGGCAATTAATTTTTTCATATCGTCCTGCATTAGTGCTACTAAAGATGTGTAAATAATAGCTATTATGCTTAAAGTATATATAAGAGGAGTAAAATATTCTGATGCTAAAGGAAACATTGGTATTGAAAATCTCAAAAAACCATATCCAGCCATTTTCAGTAATATCGCTGCAAGAATCACAGAACCTGCTGTTGGCGCCTCTACATGCGCGTCAGGTAACCAAGTATGCACTGGCCACATAGGCATTTTTACTGCAAAAGAACTTAAAAAAGCTAGCCACAGTATATTTTGATACTCTTTTGGAATTTGAATTTCGTATATCTGGGTTATGTCTGTAGTGCCTGTTAACCAATAGATAACTATTATAGCCACAAGCATTAAAACTGAGCCAAGTAGAGTAAAGAGAAAAAATTTAAAGGCAGAATAGACTCTTCTTGGACCGCCCCAAACTCCTATAATTAAAAACATTGGTATTAAACCCGCCTCAAAAAACAAATAAAAAATTACAAGATCGAGTGAGCAAAAAACACCAATCATGAATGTTTCTAAAATTAAAATAGCTATTAAAAATTCTTTAACTCTTACTTTAACGCTATTAATACAAGAAATGATACAAATTGGAGTGATAAAAGTTGTCAAAACTATAAAGAGTATTGATATACCATCAACACCTAGTTTAAATTTTATATAATTATTTATCCAAGATTTTTCTTCTACAAACTGGAATTCAGAAGTACTTATATCTAAAGAATACCACAAAAATAATGAGAGAAAAAAAGTAGCAACACTACTAAATAAAGAAATAGAGATTGAACTTAAATTTGTAGTTTTATCTTTGGATAAAAAGATAAAGAAAGAACTAATTAAAGGTAAAAAAATTAAAGTCGATAATATTGGAAAGTCCATTTTATTTTAAAATCAGGTAAGTTAGTAAAATTGATAAACCTAAAAGCATCACAAATGCATAATCATAAATAAATCCTGTTTGGAGGCGTGCAGTTTTATTAGAAATTACTTTAACTAATTTTGAAATGCCATCGGGGCCAAACTTATCTATTAAGCCCACATCTCCTTTTTTCCAAAAAAATGAGCCTAGTTTCTTTGCAGGATTAACAAAAACTTTTTCATAAAATTCATCTATGTACCACTTATTTAATAAAAATTTGTATAAAGGCATATTTGTGTTCTTAAAATCTTCCAGAATTTTAGTATTTGAAATATATAAATAAAATGAGATAGGTATTGATATTAGAACTAAGATAGGAGTCATTAATAAAAACCATAATGGTATAGATTCATGTTTTATCTCATTTAAAAAAAATATTGACTCTTGCCAAAACTCATTACTGTAATGACCGATAAAAGTGGTCTTAAAAAGAAAGCCAGAAAATATTGCTCCGATGCCTAAAAATACTAAAGGGATTAACATCACTAACGATGACTCATGAGTTTCTTCTATAGGAATTTTTTTATTATTATAAGGTCCATGAAATGCTTTGAAAAATAACCTCCATGAGTAAATTGATGTTAAGAAAGCTGTAAAGATACCAATTGAAGCTGCGTAATTTCCTAAAGTAGAATTTTTTAGATATGCAAATTCAATGATTGCATCTTTTGAGTAAAATCCTGATAAAAAAGGAAACCCTGTTAATGCTAGAGTTCCCAGCAACATAAAAGTGTAAGTATATGGAAGTTTTTTTCTTACACCACCCATGTTTCTAATATCCTGTTCTTCTTTAAATGCGTGTATTACTGAACCAGCACCTAAAAACAATAATGCTTTAAAAAAAGCATGTGTAAATAGATGGAACATAGCAACATGGTAGGCTCCAACCCCTGCTGCAAAAAACATGTACCCTAATTGGCTGCAGGTTGAGTAGGCAACTATTTTTTTAATATCATTCTGTACAAGAGCAACTGATGCAGCAAATATCGCAGTTATCATTCCTACAACTGTAACCAGATTTAAAGCATATTGAGAATATTCAAATATTGGCGAACATCTAACTACAAGAAAAACCCCAGCGGTTACCATTGTTGCGGCATGAATTAAGGCTGAAACTGGTGTCGGTCCCTCCATTGCGTCTGGTAGCCAGGTATGCAGTAAAAATTGAGCAGATTTTCCCATCGCTCCAATAAAAAGAAAAACACATATTAATGTTATTAAGTTTGCCTCAAAGCCAAAAAAAATTATTTTTTTTTCAGCTAACTGACTCGTTGCCTGGAAGATTTCTTCAAAATTTATGGTGCCAAAAAAGAAAAATATTAAAAATATTGCAATTGCTAAACCAAAATCTCCAATTCTGTTAACGATAAATGCTTTTATAGCCGCATTATTTGCTGTCTCTTTTTTATACCAAAAACCTATTAATAGATAAGAACATAATCCAACGCCCTCCCATCCAAAAAAAAGTTGTAAAAAGTTGTCTGATACAACTAAAGCTAACATTGAAAAAGTAAATAATGATAAATAAGACATAAACCTTGGTTTGTGAGGATCGTGACTCATATATCCAATTGAATAAATATGAACTAATGCTGATACAAAAGTAACAACTACTAGCATCACCGAACTTAGTGGATCAATTTTAATTGACCAGTTTGCTGTGAACCCACCAGAACTTATCCATTCAAAAATTTTATAATTTCCATAGCTATCGTTCTGAATTCCATTCCAAAAGACAAAGATAGAAAGCACCGCTGAGATACTGACGAATAAACTTGTAGAGATTTCAGCAAAATATTTTGTAATGGACCTACCCAAATACCCGAAAATAGAACCAATTAATGGTAAAAACAATATCGCGTATTCCATCTAGCCTTTCATTCCATGAATATCTTCAACTCTAATAGAGCCTCTATTCCTATAATAAACTACAATAATAGCCAGACCTATCGCTGCCTCTGCAGCTGCAACTGTTAGGATAAGCATTGTAAAAATTTGACCTAAAATGTCACCAGAAAAAATTGAAAAAGATATTAAATTAATATTTACGGCAAGCAGAATCAGCTCAATAGACATCAAAATAACTATAATATTTTTTCTATTTAAAAAAATTCCAATTACTCCTAAGAAAAAAATTATTGCACCTAACGATAAGTAATGACCTAAACCAATTTCAGTCATCTATCTTAACTCCTTGGTTAGATTTGACCTCTATTAACTCAACTGCATTTGATGGACTCCTTGAAATTTGTTTTAGATAACTCTGTTTTTTTACGCCTATTCTCTCTCGAAAAGTTAAAAGAATAGCTCCAATCATCGCCAATAGAAGTACTATTCCAGCCAACTGAAAATATAAGATATAGTCAGTGTACATAACTAGACCTAGTTGATGAGTATTTGAAATGTTCGATAGAAGTAATGTGCTGCTTGACATTAAATCCTCTTTGTACTTCCACCCTCCCACTACAACTAACAATTCCAATAAAATTAATACACTCACAATTAAGCCTGTTGGAATATGGGTTGACTTTTTACCTATAAACCATGATTGTTTTTGCTCTGCAACGTTCAACATCATCACGACAAATAAGAATAATACTGCAACTGCGCCTACATAAACAATTAATAATATCATTCCTAAAAATTCAGCTCCAACCATAATAAATAGGCACCCAACTGAAATAAAATCTAAAATTAAAAAGAAAACTGAATTAATTGTGCTTCTTGAAGTTATTACCATTAAAGATGAAAAAATAGCAATTACGGAAAAAAAATAAAAAAAAATTGTGTGAATTATCATCTATCTGTAAGGTTTATCCAACTTGATATTTTTTGCCAGGACAGACTCCCATCTATCTCCGTTTTCTAAAAGTTTTTCTTTATTGTAATAAAGCTCTTCTCTTGTTTCAGTGGCAAATTCAAAGTTTGGTCCTTGTACAATTGCATCAACTGGGCACGACTCTTGACAAAGTCCACAATAAATACATTTGAGCATATCAATATCGTAACGAGTTGTTTTTCTACTTCCATCTGATCTCTCTGAGGACTCAATAGTAATAGCTTGAGCAGGGCAAACAGCTTCACATAATTTACAAGCTATACATCTCTCTTCTCCGTTGGGATATCTTCTTAAAGCATGTTCTCCTCTCATTCGAGGACTGATTGGGCCTTTTTCAAAAGGGTAATTAATTGTCTTAGATTTTCTAAATAACTCTTTTACTGCCATGTAAAGACCAGATATAAACTCAACCAGAAATATAGTTTTTAATAGCCTACTGAAATTCATTAAATGTTTACCTTTGGTAATTTGTCAAAATAAAATAAAAAACTTGCAGTTAGCACCAGATAAATTAATGAAAACGGTAAAAATATTTTCCAGCCCAATCTCATTAGTTGATCATATCTATATCTTGGAACAATTGCCTTGATCAGAGCAAATAATAAAAATAAAAACAAAATTTTTAATATCATCCATATTGGAGCAGGAATTATATTAAGTGGATAAATGTCCATTAATGGCAACCAACCGCCAAGAAAAAGTATAGAACCCATAGCACACATTAACAATATATTTGCGTATTCTCCCAACCAAAACATTGCGTACATCATGCCTGAGTATTCAGTTTGATAGCCTGCCACCAACTCGGCTTCGGCTTCTGGCAAATCAAAAGGTGGTCTGTTTGTTTCTGCAAGTGAAGATATAAAAAAAATTACAAACATAGGGAAAAGTGGAATCACAAACCATAATTCTTTTTGTGCAATAACTATATCGTTTAGATTTAATGATCCTACACACAAAAGAACATTGATAATTATTATTCCTATCGAAACCTCGTAAGAAACCATCTGCGCTGCAGATCTTATAGCTCCAAGGAAAGGGTATTTTGAATTAGATGCCCATCCTCCCATGATAATGCCGTAAACTCCAAGAGAAGAAATTGCAAACAAATACAAAATTCCAACATTTATATTTGCTAAAACTAAATCTTCACTCATAGGAATAACTGCCCAAGCGACCAAGGCCAATGTCATAGTAACGATAGGTGCAAGAATGAAAACTACTTTATTAGCACTAGCAGGTATAATTATTTCTTTAAAAATATACTTTAATGCGTCAGCTAAAGTTTGAAAAAGTCCAAAAGGTCCAACAACATTTGGTCCTTTTCTTTTTTGAACTAAGCCCCAAACTCTTCTATCTAACCAAACAATCATAGCCACGGATACAAGAATTGGAACAAGTAAAAAAATTATTTTATAAACCTCTTGTCCCAAAATTTCTAAATACTCTATCATAAATTATCTGTGCCAGTTTTTTTTGAAGTAAGCTTGATCTGTCTACATTCACTCATCGTCTTCGAGGCTCTTGAAATAGCGTTCGTAAAAAAATAATCCAATTCTTTTATATTAACTTCCTCTTTTTCAAAGTAGGGAGATGTATTAATTAATTCGCAATCTTTAAAATTGGGTAATTCATTTAATTTTGAAAAATTTGGAATTGATTTTAAGACTTCTTTTCTCAAAGAGTCAAAATTTAATAAGTTTTCATTTTTTCCTAAAGCTTTCAATATTAAATTTAATATCTTCCAATCTTCTAGGGCTTCTCCTATAGGGTAAGAGGCTTTTTTGCATTCTTGCACTCTTCCCTCAAGATTTTCATAAAGACCGTTTTGTTCTGTAAAAGCAGCGCTTGGGAGAATTAAGTCTGCTATTTCAGCCCCTCTATCGCCGTGACTTCCTTGGTAAACAATAAACTCATTATTTTTTTTTATGTCTAAATTATCAGACCCTAAAAGGTATAATAACTTGAATTGATTATTTTTTAATTTCTCAAAAAATGAATTTCT
The DNA here is from genome assembly GCA_902587515.1 of uncultured Pelagibacteraceae bacterium. GTDB lineage: Bacteria > Pseudomonadota > Alphaproteobacteria > Pelagibacterales > Pelagibacteraceae > Pelagilacustribacter. The sequence continues at coordinate 82,127 of CACILM010000005.1, read as the reverse complement.
TTTATCTTCATCTTTAGATATTATTTTTAAGTCTATTAAGCCAACAGTTGAGGCGTTTTGAGGTAAAAAGTTAAACGCATTCCAATCTTTATTAATAAAGTTATTATTTTTTAAAAATTTTTTAAAGCCTTCAATTAAATATTTTCCACTTTTTAACTCTAAAGCTGACTCTCCAATTATAATTACAGGTTTTTTTGAGGAAGATAATATTTTTGAAAAATTTGATTCATTGCTCAATATTTTCTTAATATCATCTGTATTATTTCCAATAATAGTATAATCGTATGTGAGGTCACCTGGATTTCCTATTGAGTAAATTGGAACTTTTTTTTGTGCATAAACTTTTCGAATTCTTGCGTTAAGCATTGTTGCTTCATGTCTAGGATTTGTTCCAATTAATAGTATTAAATCGGACTTTTCTATGCCCTTTATTGAAGAATTAAATATATAGTTGCTTTTTTCAGATGGGTCTATAAAAAAATTTTTTTCTCTAAATTCCAAATTGTTACTTTTAATAACAGAGAAAAATTTTTTAAAGCTTAAGGCGTTTTCTAAATTTACCATATCACCGATATGGCCGCCTATTTCATCTGGATTTAATGTTTTAATTTTCTCTACCAAAATTGAGACAGCTTCATCCCAGTTAGATTTTTGAAGTTTGTTATTTTTTTTTATGTATGGCACATCTAGCCTTTGTTTTAATAAGCCATCACATGAATATCTTGTTTTATCTGAAATCCATTCTTCGTTAACATCGTTATTCAATCTTGGTAATATTCTTTTAACTTCCCAATTATAAGTATCAACTCTAATATTTGAGCCAACTGCATCCATTACGTCTACACTTTCAGTTTTTTTAAGTTCCCAAGGTCGAGCTTCAAAAGCATACGGTTTTGAAGTAAGGGCTCCCACTGGACATAAATCTATAACATTTGCAGAAAGTTCTGACTCCATAGCTTTTTCTAAATATGTAGTTATTTCCATATTCTCGCCTCTTCCTATTGCCCCTATTTCAGGAACGCCTGCGACTTCTGTCGCAAACCTCACACACCTTGTGCAATGTATACATCTCGTCATTTGAGTTTTTATTAGTGGGCCCATGTATTTTTCTTTGACTTGTCTCTTATTTTCTACAAATCTTGATTTATCAACTCCGTAGTACATTGATTGATCTTGAAGATCACATTCACCACCTTGGTCGCAAACCGGACAGTCTAAAGGATGATTAGCTAATAAAAATTCCATCACACCCTTTCTAGCTTTTTCAACAAAAGGAGTGTTTGTTTTAATATTCATGCCCTCGGCTGCTGGCATTGCACATGATGCTATAGGTTTTGCAGATTTTTCCATTTCAACTAAACACATCCTGCAATTTCCGGCTATAGATAATTTTTCATGGTAGCAAAATCTTGGAATTTCTACGTCAGCAAGCTCACATGCCTGAAGAACTGTCATACCTTTCTCAAATTCTATTTCTTTTCCGTTAATAGTAATTTTAGGCATTCTTGTTCTCCAAAAGATGTTGATCAACTAAATAAGGGTTGTTAGTTTTCTTTTTAATCAAAGGTTCCTCTCTGCATCTACTTTCAATTTCTTTTCTAAAATGTCTTAACAAACCCTGAACTGGCCAAGCAGAACCCTCACCAAATGCACAAATTGTATGACCCTCTATTTGTTTTGTAACATCAGATAACAGTTCAATATCACTAAAAGTTGCTTTTCTTTTTTCTACTCTATCAAGTATTCTCCACATCCATCCTGCTCCTTCTCTACAAGGTGTGCATTGTCCGCAGCTTTCATGTTTATAAAATCTAGCAATCCTTGCCATGCAAGAAATTATATCTTGGTCTTTATTGATTACGACTACCCCAGCCGTCCCTAAACCACTTTTATTTTCTAACAAAGAGTCAAAATCCATAGTGATAGTATCGCAGATTTTTTTTGATAATAACGGCATTGATGAGCCTCCTGGAATTACCGCTTGAAGATTTTCCCAACCTCCGACAACACCCCCAGCATGTTTTTCAATTAAATCTTTTAGAGGTATCCCCATTTCCTCCTCTACATTACAAGGAGAGTTTACGTTTCCAGATATGCAGAATATTTTTGTTCCAGTATTTTTTGGTTTTCCTATTGATGCAAACCATTTGCCCCCTCTTCTTAAAATTGTTGGTACAACAGCAATAGTTTCAACGTTGTTTACTATTGTAGGACAACCATATAAACCTACTAGAGCAGGGAAAGGAGGTTTAAGTCTTGGTTGGCCTTTATTTCCTTCTATACTTTCTAATAACGCAGTTTCTTCTCCACAAATATAAGCCCCAGCTCCATAATGAATATGAATATCAAAATCCCAACCAGAGCCACATGCATTTTTTCCTAAGTAACCTTTTTCGTAGGCCTGATCAATTGCAACTTGTAATCTTTTACCCTCATTAAAATATTCACCTCTAATATAAATATAACAAATATGAGCATTTACGGCAAAACCAGCTATTAAACATCCTTCAATTAATTTTTGGGGTTCAAATCTTAAAATGTCTCTATCTTTACAAGTGCCTGGTTCGGACTCGTCAGCATTTATCACTAAGTAATGTGGTCTTGAACCAACTTCCTTGGGAGCAAAGGACCATTTTAAACCTGTTGAAAAACCAGCTCCACCTCTTCCTCTCAGCTCGGATACTTTAATCTCACTAATTATCCAATCTCTTCCTCTTGAGATTATTTTTTTAGTATCTTTCCAGTCGTCTCTTTTAATTGAGTTTTCAATTTCCCAGCCAAGTTCGTTATACAAGTTTTTAAAGATTTTATTCTCTTTTTTAAGCATGATTTTCTCCATTAATGATCTGTTTCTTTTCAGGAGATGTATTTGCTCTTCCTCTGTAAGAACCTGGTTTTAAAGGTTTATCCTCTATTAATGAATCCAAAATATTTTTTGCGCTTTTTTCATCAAGATCTTCGTAATAATCATCGTTAATCTGTATCATTGGTGCGCTGACGCATGCACCCAAACATTCTACCTCCATCCAAGAACAGTTTCCTGATTTGGATAATTCATTTTGTTTAGGAGAAATTTTTTCTTTACATAGTTTAACTATTTTATCTGCTCCACGTATTAAACATGGTGTAGTTGTGCATACTTGAATGAAATGTTTCCCTACAGGTGCTAAATTATACATTGTATAGAAAGTAGCTACCTCATAAACCGATATATATGGCATTGATAAAAAATTGGCTATATATTTCATAGCAGCTAAAGGTATCCAGTTATTATTTTGCCTTTGAGCTAAGTAAAGAAACGGCATCACTGCACTTTTCTTATTTTTTTCAGGATATTTTTTTAGAATCTCCTCAGCTTTTTTTAAATTTTCATTTGAAAATTTGAATTCTTTTGGTTGTTCGTCGTGCACTTTTTTTAAACTCATCTATCCACCTCTCCGAAAACAATATCTAGAGATCCTAATACAGCTGGAACATCAGCTAACATGTGACCTCGAATTAAATAGTCCATTGCTTGAAGATGTGAGAAACCTGGTGCTCTAATTTTACATCTATAAGGTTTATTGCTACCATCTGATATTAAATAAACTCCAAATTCGCCTTTTGGAGCCTCAACTGCTGTGTATACATCTCCTTTTGGGACCCTGTATCCTTCAGTGAATAATTTAAAATGATGAATTAAAGCCTCCATAGATTGTTTCAAATCATCTCTATTTGGAGGAGAAATTTTTCCATCTACAGATTTTACTGGACCTTTTGGTAGTCTTTCAATGCATTGTAAGATTATTTTCACACTTTCTCTCATTTCCTCTATTCTACATAAGTAACGATCGTAACAATCTCCATTTTTTCCAATTGGAATTCTAAAATCTAACTCGTTATATATTTCGTAAGGTTGAGATCTTCTTAAATCCCAGGGCACTCCGGATCCTCGTAACATTACCCCTGAAAAACTATGATCTAAAGCTTCCTGTTTAGAAACCACTCCAATTTCTACGTTCCGTTGTTTAAAAATACGATTATCAGTTAATAAACTTTCAAGATCATCAATAATTTTTGGAAATGATTTACAAAATTTTTCAATATCATCTACTAACTTAATTGGTATATCTTGGTGTACTCCACCTGTTCTGAAATAATTAGCATGTAATCTTGATCCTGAGGCTCGCTCATAAAAAGTCATTAAGGTTTCTCGTTCTTCAAAACCCCATAAAGATGGTGTTAATGCACCAACATCTAAAGCTTGTGTAGTAACGTTCAATATATGACTTAAAATTCTGCCAATTTCACAAAAAATAACTCTTATGTACTTTGCTCTAATTGGTACTTCTATTTTAAGCAATTTTTCAGCTGCTAAAGCAAATGCATGTTCCTGATTCATTGGAGCAACATAATCTAAACGATCGAAATAAGGTAATGCTTGGGTGTATGTTTTTTGCTCTATTAGTTTTTCAGTTCCTCTATGCAATAATCCAATGTGCGGATCGGCTTTTTCAACAACTTCACCGTCTAATTCTAATATCAGCCTTAATACACCATGTGCAGCCGGGTGTTGAGGTCCAAAATTTAAATTTAGTGATTTAGTTTTTTTTACCATCTTTTTCTTTTTTTTTTATTTCTTTTAAATATGATGTTCCTTCCCAAGGACTTTCAAAATCAAAATTTCTGTAATTTTGTTCCAGCTTTACAGGCTCATAAATAACCTTTTTTTCTTTTTCGCTATATCTAACTTCATTAAAACCAGTCAGAGGGAAATCTTTTCTTAAAGGATGACCTTTAAAACCATAATCAGTCAATATTCTTCTTAAATCAGGATGATTTTTAAACTTAATACCATACATATCAAAAACTTCTCTTTCCATCCAATTAGCTGAAGGAAAAATTTTTGTAATTGAGTTTATAATTTGATCTATCTTAAATTTTGTTGAAAGTTTAATACGATTATTATTTTCATGAGATAAAAATAGATATACTAATTCAAATCGGTTTTCATCTGAAGGGTAATCAACTCCTGCAATATCAATTAGTTGTCTGAACTTACATTTCTCATCAGATTTTAAAAATTGAACAACTTGTATTAAATCCTTTTGGTCAACTTCTATTAGTAACTCGTTGTTTTCAATTATAGAATTTCGAATTTTAACTGAAAGCTCAGAGTTTAAATAAATTTCTAATTTTTTTAAAATATCAATCATATTATCTTTGCAGATTTCCTTCTCTCCTAATTTTTTTTTGAAGTTGTAAAATTCCATATAAAAGTGCCTCAGCTGAAGGTGGGCAGCCTGGAATATAAATATCAACTGGAACAATTTTATCGCAACCTCTGACAACTGAGTAAGAATAATGGTAATATCCACCACCATTTGCACAGCTACCCATAGAAACAACATATCTTGGCTCTGGCATTTGATCGTAAACTTTTCTTAAAGCCGGAGCCATTTTGTTGGTCAATGTTCCTGCTACTATCATAACATCTGATTGTCTTGGTGAAGCTCTTGGAGCTGCACCAAATCGCTCAAGATCATATCTTGGCATTGAAGTTTGCATCATCTCAACAGCACAACAGGCAAGACCAAAAGTCATCCAGTGCAATGAACCTGTTCTAGCCCAATTAATTAAATTTTCAGATGAAGTTGTTATGAAACCTTTCTCTGCAAAATCTTTTGCTAGATCCTTAAATTCTTCTGGAATTTTCTTTTCTTTTTCTGGATGTAAACTGAATTTTATTCCCATTCCAAAGCTCCTTTTTTCCACTCATAAATGAACCCAATGGTAAGAATTCCTAAAAAAATCATCATTGACCAAAAACCAAGCGCGCCTAAGCTTCCAAGCGAAATTGCCCAGGGAAAAAGAAATGCAATTTCAAGATCAAAAATTATGAATAAAATTGCTACTAAATAAAATCGTACATCAAATTCCATTCTCGAGTCATCAAATGCCTCAAATCCACACTCATATGCTGACAATTTTTCAGGATCGGGATTGGAGGGTGAAGCTAAATAATTGGCTAAAATAAAACCGATGCTTAAGAATAAAGCTATAAATAAAAATATTATAATTGATAAATAGTCTGATAAAAAATTGTAAATCATGTTTTTTTATTAATATCTACCTTAATACCGTAGTTTAAGGATTCTTATATTAATAATGTTTATTTATAGCATTTATCACTAAAGAGTACAGGACAGAAGGAAGCATTTTTGTTGATGAATAAATGTTGATTTTAAACTTTTTAGATGAAAATGATTATCAACTGGTGGCGGGAGTGACGGGACTCGAACCCGCGACCTCCTGCGTGACAGGCAGGCGCTCTAACCAAGCTGAGCTACACCCCCAGGCGTCCTTGGTGCAAAGTTGGTGCAACTTTTTCGAACTCTGTCACCGCTCAAGATCCAGCTTTTGAAGATCACTCAGCCAATATAAAGAATTATATAAGTTAGTAAAGAGGTGTTTTGTACCGTTTTAGAGTGTCAACTCAAAAGGCAGGCGCTCTAAACAAGTTGAACTATACCCCTTTGGTGGGCGGTAAAGGACTCGAACCTATGACCCTCTCGGTGTAAACGAGATGCTCTACCAACTGAGCTAACCGCCCTAATTAAATAAAATCGAGGTATACAATAAAAACTTTGCAAAGTAAAAAAGTATTTAATTTCTAGTGTAATTTATAAAAATAGCAGTATTATTGAATTTGTATGATTTTAACATGTAATTCATGTGGTAAGAAATTTGTTGTTCCAGATAGCGCAATTACTGCATCCGGAAGAATGGTACAATGTGGCTCATGCGGAAATAAATGGAAACAATTTCCGTTGGAAGAAGTTGAAAAAACTCAATCTATTGCTCGTCCAAAAAAGGTAGTTTCAAGACTTCAGCCTGTTCCACAAAAAATACAAAAACCGAAAAAAGTAAAAAAGACTGCTCCAAAAAAACAAAGAGAAATCAGTTTATACTCACCCGAATATTTGGCAAAAAAGCATGGTATTAAAATTAATGATACACAACCTGTAAAAAAATTTAGTAAAAAAGAAAAAGGAAAAGTTTCTTTTGGATTTTATAATTCTTTAATTTTATTTATTTTTTTATCAATTTTTTTAACTAGATTATTATATTTTGCGCAAGATTTTGTAATAAACAAATTTCCTGTCACAGAGTTTTATTTAAATTACTTTTTTGAAAGTGTAAGAAATATTTTTGAAATTATAAGAGATTTATTAATTATTTATTAAACTCAAGATCTTTGATATTTACAAAATTTTCTGAAAGATTTCCATTATTCTTTTTAATATCTTTATAAAAATTCCAAGCTAAAACAATTAAATAATTATTTTTATTTTTGATTTTTGATTTGGGTTTTATAGGTATTTTCACTCCTGGAATAAATTTTCCATGTTTAAGATTATTGTCTTCAACAATAAAGTCAATCTCATTAGAGACTCCAAAAAAATTTAATGCTGTTGTCGCTTTCGCAGGAGCTCCATAGCCAATAATTTGTTTTTTCTTAGTTTTCAGTTTTTTTATATTTTGAATTACATTTTCTCTAATCTTATAAACTCTTTCTCCAAATTCTTTATAAGTTTTATAATTTTTAATTCCATAATTTTCTTCCTCTTTGAGTGTTTGAGTAACGCTTTTTTCAATTTTAATTTTATTATTTTTGCTTACATAAATCCTTAAAGATCCACCGTGGGTATCGACTTTTTCGCATCTAAAAATTTTTGTGTTAAACTGTTTAAAGAAATTTACTAAAGATGTTAATGACCAATAATTATAATGTTCATGATAAATATTATCAAAAGTAAGATCTTTCAAAGTATTCATTAGATATTGAACTTCAATTATTATAGTACCATTCTTTGCTAAAAGATTTATCATACATTCTGCCATCTCTTTTAATTTATCTGAATGAGCAAATACATTTGACGCCAATATCAAATTGGCATTTTTTTTTATCTTTTTTAAATTTTGCTTTTCAAGAAAAAAGTTTAATGTTTTTATTTTTTTTTTGTTAGCAAGTTTTGCAAGATTTTTTGCAGGCTCTATACCCAGTAAATTTTTAAAGCCCATGTCTAAAAATGGTTGTAATGCTATGCCATCGTTACTTCCGATGTCAATTATATACGAGTTCTTTTTATTAAGTTTTAAATCTTTGCAATATTTTTTTGCTGCGTTAATAAAATGATCCCTGAAAACTTTTGAGGTAGATGATGTATATAAATAATTAGCAAACATTTTTTTTGGATCTACCGCAACAGACAATTGACAGTTATGACATAGTTCGCAATAATTTACCTCTAGAGGATATAATTCACATTTTTCATTAGATTTTTTTAATAGATTATTAGCTAAGGGTTGATATCCTAAGGAAACAACTCTTTTTAAATTACTATTTCCACAAGACCTACATTCAAATTTATAGTTTTCTAATAGTAGTTTTTTTTCATTCTCATCTACGAAATTATGTTTAATCGTATGAGTGATACCATAGTTTTCATGATCTCTTTCGCCCCTAACAAGATTTAAAAAAGTCGTATCTTTTGAAAATACCATTGTGTGAGCAACATTAGGTTTGATTATAGAAAGTTGTCCCTCGTTCACTACTTGTGTAACTTTTGGAGCATTTGGATTTATTACATCTTGAAAAACTTCAATAATTTGTCCTTTTGTAAACAAACATTTTTGCTCTTGTTGCGGATGATAATGATTGGCTCTCATTGTTCCTTTTTTTGACTCTATAAGTCCAATTAGATTTATGGGCTCCGGCAACTCATGATTACTTATGGTCCCTCGTTTATCTTTAAAAATATTTATTCCGTCCCTTACATGTTCTAAATCTTTAGTTATTTCATGTTTGGACCAATTTTCAATCATCTCTTTTATATTTTGATCAAGATTATATAAAAACTCAAATCCAGTTTTCACTAATTTTTTATTCGATAATGAAAATCCTAGATTTGGAACTTCATCATTTGTTTCTTTGAGTGTTACTTTTGGATTATGCTTTTTACAAATTTGGGCAACTTCTTTAACAGTTAATGTCTCTTTAGTTAAATTAAATACTTCGGAATTAATTTTTTCATTTTCTTCCATAAATTTAAAACATCTAGCGACATCAATCAAAGGAACCAAACTTTTTATCTGTCGACCTCCTGCAAAAAGTTTTATTGTTCCATTAAATGAAGATATTTTAGAAAAAAGATTCGGCATTATATCTGTTCGCATTGTATCAGTTGAATAACCGTACACAGAGCCAAGTCTCAAAATAACAAAGTTCTTATTTGACTCTTTGATTTGTTTTTCATTTATTGCTTTAGATTGAGAGTAACTTAAAACTGGTTTTGTCTTTTCTTCCTCTTTTATATCTTTTAAAACCTCACCTATTCCTTCATAAACTACGTGGGTAGAGGGAAAAATAATCTTACAATTATCATTGATTGCGTCTAATATATTTTTAGTTCCTTCTTTTGCTACAGTCAATATTTTCTCATCATGAGATTTGACTGACTCACTTTGTGTTCTAGGTACATTAGTAATACCTGCCAAGTGATGAACGACATCGGCATCTTTAAAATTCTTTTTAACCATTTCTTTATCAAGTATATCTCCTTGAAAAAAATTCATATTCCAGTTTCTCAATTGATTAACTCTTTCTGAAATAAACCTATTGTCTATTATTAATATCTCGTGATACCAGCTCACTCCTGAATAAAGCTTACATAGCTCTGTGCCTATATATCCAAGACCACCTGTAATTATAATTTTTTTTTTCATGAAAGTTTTATTAATATTTACTTATATTATAATTTATTATAACTCAAACAACATGAATATTTATGATTGCTTTATGTATTTTGACGAGGATTTGCTATTAGAAATTAGGCTGAATCACCTCGATAAATTTGTTCATAAATTTATAATTACTGAAGCTAGTTACACCCATAACGGTAGTAAAAAGAAATTAAATTTTGATATAAATAAGTTTAAAAAATTCAAAGATAAAATTATTTATATCCCTGTAGACAAAGAACCTGAAAATATAAAACAACTTATTGAAGGCGAAAGTGAAGAAAAGAGAGGTGAAAAACTTATTCTTAACGGTATGGCTAGGGACTACTACCAAAGAGAGTGCATTAAAAAAGGATTATTAGAAGCTAAAGATGAAGATATAATTTTATTAAGTGATTTAGACGAAATTCCAAACCTACATAATTTTGATTTTTCAAATATTAATAATAATATTCTTTTTTTTGAACAAAAAATTTTCTATTACAAATTAAATTTACATTATGAAAATTTTTGTTGGTTTGGATCAAGAGCTATCAAAAATAAAAATCTTCTGTCGCCACAATGGCTAAGAAATATAAAAGGGAAAAAATATCCTAAATGGAGATTAGATATACATTTTTCAAAAAAAAAATATTCTAACTTAATATTTTTAAAAAATGGTGGATGGCATTTTACATGCCTGAAAAAACCTGAAGATCTACAAAAAAAATTACTTAATTTTGCTCATCATTATGAGTTTGAGGTAAGTGGACTTAAATTAGAAGATATAAAAAATTTAATTAAAGAGAAGAGGATAATTTATGACTATAGAGCAGATCAAAAAGAATTCAAATGGAGTGGAAAATCTATTTTAAAAAAAATAGATTTGAAATTTTTGCCAAATTATATTTCTGAAAATAAAGAAAAATTTACGGATTGGCTTGATTAGTTTTTTAGTGAGTACTTAGTTCTTTCTTGTCCTTGTTCTTATCTGCTATTTGATCGACTTCTACCCACTCAACACTTTTTAATGGTTTTGTTAAAGCTACTTTTAAAACTTCATCTACATTTTTAACTGGTATTATTTCCATAGATTCTACGATGGTTTTTGGCACCTCAACTAAGTCTTTTTTATTTTCTTGAGGTATCAAAACTTTTTTTATTCCTGCTCTATGTGCTGCAAGTAATTTTTCTTTTAATCCGCCTATTGGCAAAACAAGGCCTCTTAAAGTTATTTCACCAGTCATAGCGACATTTTTATTAACTGGAATTTCGGTAATAGCTGAAATGATTGATGTAACCATTCCAATTCCTGCTGATGGTCCATCTTTAGGCGTGGCTCCTTCAGGAACGTGAATATGGAAATCTTTTTTATCAAATATCGGAGGAATTATTCCGTAGTCTAAACTTTTTGATCTTATGTATGACTTTGCAGCTTTCACGGACTCTTGCATCACATCTCCAAGTTTTCCAGTAATCTGCATTTTACCCTTTCCTGGCATTACTGCGGATTCAATTTTTAAAATTTCTCCTCCAACTTCTGTCCAGGCGAGACCAGTTACTACTCCAATTCTATTTTCCTCCTCTATTTCACCGTATTTAAATTTCTCCACTCCAAGAAGATCTTTGATATCTTTTTCGTCTACAGGGATATTAACTTTTTCTTTATTATCTATTTTTTTTACAAGCTTTCTTGCTATTTTGGATATTTCTCTCTCAAGATTTCTTACACCAGATTCTCTTGTATAGTTTCTTATAATTTTTCTATTAATTTTTTCATCTATTTTCCATTCATCGCTTTTTAACCCATTATATTTACTTTGATTAGGAATTAAATATTTTTGAGATATATTTACTTTTTCATCCTCAGTGTAACCTGATAATCTGATTACCTCCATTCTATCGAGAAGTGGAGGAAGTATATTAAGGGTATTTGCAGTGGTAACAAACATTACATCTGATAAGTCGTAGTCAACCTCTAAATAATGATCGTTAAATTCTTTATTTTGTTCCGGGTCTAAAGCTTCTAATAAAGCGGAAGATGGATCGCCTCTATAATCGTTACCGACTTTGTCAATTTCATCTAAAAGAAAAAGAGGATTGTTTGTTCCAGCTTTTTTCATCATTTGAATTATTTTTCCAGGCAAAGATCCTATATAAGTTCTTCTGTGTCCCCTTATTTCTGCTTCATCTCTTATACCTCCTAGAGAAATTCTTATAAATTTTCTATTGGTAGCTTTTGCTATTGATTTTCCTAGTGAGGTTTTTCCAACACCAGGAGGTCCAACTAGACAAAGTATTGGACCTTTCATTTTCTTTATTCTTTTTTGGACTGCCAAAAATTCTATAATTCTCTCTTTAACTTTTTCTAAACCATAGTGATCTTCGTCTAAAATTTTTTGAGCGTTTACTAAATCTGTATTAATTTTTGATTTAGTTGACCAAGGCAATTCTGTCATCCAATCTAAATAATTTCTTACCACTGTTGCCTCCGCTGACATTGGACTCATAGATTTTAATTTTTTTAATTCGGATAAACATTTTTCTTTTGCCAACTTTGGCATTTTAGCATCTGTAATTGCTTTTGATAGTGAAGAAAGTTCATCTTTTCCTTCATCTATTTCCCCTAGTTCTTTCTGAATAGCTTTTAATTGTTCGTTTAAATAATATTCTCTTTGAGTTTTTTCCATTTGGTTTTTGACTCTACCACGTATTTTTTTTTCGACTGAGAGAACACTAGTTTCTTTTTCAATTAAAGAATGAATTTTTTCCAATCTTTTTTTTAAATCTATGATTTCTAGTAATTCTTGTTTTTCAAAAATTGAAATATTTAAATTTGATGAAATGTGATTAGCAATTTGGGTAGGGTCTTTAAGATTCTTTAAACTGTTTGTGCCATCACTTAAATCTTTTTTGCTTAATATTTGCAACCTCTCAAACTTTTTGATTAAACCATTAGCTAATTGATCAAGGTCTTTGGTGATATTTTGATCGTTAACTATCTCTACTTCACAATTCAAAAATTCTTTTGTTTTATCGCTATGTTTAATAATCTTTACTCTTTTTTCTCCCTCAACTAAAACTTTAACTGTTCCATCTGGAAGTTTTAAAAGTTGTAATACTTTACTTAAACATCCGAATTGATATAGGTCTGTACCAGTTGGATCATCTAATTCGGAATTTTTTTGTGTTGCCAATACAATAGATTTATCTAATTTCATTACCTCTTGAAGAGCTTTTATAGATTTTTCTCTGCCAACAAATAAAGGAACTACCATCGATGGGAATATAACTATATCCCTTAAAGGTAATAGTGGTTTTAAATATGAAGCTTTCATTTAACCTAATATGGCAATTAATTCACTAATTTCAAGAAACAAATTTAGTCTATGCTACAGATGTTGATGATTTTTTACCGTATGTGACAATGGGCTCTGATTTGCCTAGAACTGCAGCGCTATCAACTGTAACTTTAATAACATTTTCCATATCCGGTAACTCAAACATTGTTTTTAATAAAATATTTTCTAAAATAGATCTCAAACCTCTTGCTCCAGTTTTTTTTGAAATTGCTTTTTTGGCTATTTCAATAATAGCTTCTTCTTTAAATTCTAGCACAACGTCCTCAAATTCAAACAATCTTTGATATTGTTTTATTAGAGAGTTTTTAGGTTCTTTCAAAATTCTTACTAAAGATTTCTCATCAAGATCATCTAATGTTGCGATAATTGGCATTCTTCCAATGAACTCTGGTATTAGTCCATATTTTATTAAATCCTCAGGTTCTAAATGTTTCAAAGTCTCTGATAAGGGAATTTCTTTATAATCTTTAACTTTAGCTCCAAAACCAATTGAACTTCCTTTACCTCTGCTATCAATTAATTTGTCTAATCCTGCAAAAGCACCGCCACAAACAAATAATATATTTGTAGTATCAACTTGTAAAAATTCTTGTTGAGGATGTTTTCTGCCCCCTTGAGGAGGAACACTTGCTATAGTACCCTCCATAATTTTAAGCAACGCTTGTTGAACTCCTTCTCCAGAAACATCTCTAGTGATTGATGGGTTTTCAGATTTTCTACTAATTTTATCAACCTCATCTATATAAACTATTCCTCTTTGTGCTTTTTCAACGTTATAATCAGCCGCTTGTAACAGTTTTAAAATTATATTTTCCACGTCCTCTCCAACATAACCAGCTTCGGTTAATGTTGTTGCATCAGCCATAGTAAATGGAACATCCAGAATTCTAGCTAGGGTTTGAGCAAGTAAAGTTTTTCCACATCCTGTAGGCCCTACCAATAAAATATTTGATTTTGAGAGTTCTATATCTTTGCTATTTTTAGTTTCATACGTAAGTCTCTTGTAGTGATTGTGGACTGCAACTGATAAAATTTCTTTAGCCAACTTTTGACCAATTACGTATTCATCCAAAACATTGCAAATTTCTTTGGGAGAGGGTACTCCATCTTGATGTTTCACCAAGGAACTTTTATTCTCCTCCTTTATGATATCCATACATAGTTCTACGCATTCATCACATATGAATACGGTTGGCCCCGCAATTAATTTTCTTACTTCATGTTGGCTTTTCCCACAGAATGAGCAATATAAAATGTTTTTTGTATTTTTTTCAGTCATAACGAATCAATTAGTAAATAATAAACGTTAAATTTTTTCTTATCAAGTTGAAGTTGTGTAAAATGCTATATGTAGTGTTTTAACTTCTTTTTTCAACAACAGAGTCTATTAGCCCAAATTTTTTAGCCTCTTCTGCTGTCATAAAATTATCTCTTTCTAAGGCTTCAGAAATTTCGTTTACAGATTTACCTGTGTGTTTTGAGTAAATTTTATTTAATCTTTCTTTAAGAGACAAAATTTCTTTTGCATGAATTTGAATGTCGGTTGCCTGCCCTTGAAAACCAGCTGATGGTTGATGGACCATTATCCTTGAATTTGGTAGTGAATATCTCTTACCTTTTTCACCTGCTGCTAAAAGAAAAGATCCCATTGAAGACGCTTGCCCAATACATAATGTTGATACTGGTGAGTTTATATATTGCATCGTATCATAAATTCCCAATCCGGCAGTGACTAGACCCCCTGGACTATTAATGTAAAAATTAATTTCTTTTTTAGGATTTTCAGACTCTAAAAAAAGTAGTTGTGCTGTTACTAAAGACGCTACTGTATCATTTACTGGACCGACTAAAAAAACTATTCTTTCTTTAAGAAGTCTAGAATAAATATCATAAGCTCTTTCTCCCTTACTGGTTTGTTCGACTACCATAGGAATTAAGCTATTCATATTTTCTTCAAATTCGCGACTCATGATTGGTTTATACAACTATTGGTTACTTTTTACTAATTTTTTTTAATTTTGACTTATTTTTTAAAGGAGATGTAGTTTTAGATTTCTCAGTATCTACATTTGGTTTATTAAATTCAGCAATTATCTTTTCAGCTTCTTTGGTATTTATTTCTTTATATGTGAGATTTATTTTAGATTTAATTAATTCCATTATTTTTTCCTCATACATAGAACCTTTTAAGCTTTGAGAAGCATTAGGGTTTTTTTGATAATATTCAATAACCATTTTTTCTTGTCCGGGCATTCCCTTTACTTGTTTTTGAATTTCTTTTTTTACTTCATCGTCTGATACTTTCAAATTATTTTTTTCACCATATTCATTCAACAATAAACCTAGTTTAATTCTTGATTTTGCCAGTTTTTCATTTTTGGATTTATACTTTTCTTTATCCTCTGGTTTTATATTTTGGGTCATAATTGAAATTTCTTGATCAATTAAGTTTTGAGGAAGATCTACCTGATGGTTTTTTTCAATCTGATCTAATATTTCTTTTTTAGTAATTGAGTTCAAGGCTTGTGAGTATTGACTTGAAATTTGTTTTTCAATCATAGATTTTAAATCTATAATATCTTTTGCTCCCATGAATTTAGCAAAATCATCATCAATTTTTCTGTCTTTAGGTTTTTTTAAATTTAAGATTTTACATTTAAATTTAGTTTTTTTGTTAGCAAGTTCTTTTTTTGGATGATTTGGAGGGAGTGTAGCATCCAAAATTTTAGTATCGTCTTTTTTTACTCCAACTAACTGCTCATCAAAACCTTTTAAAAAAAGATCTTTACCTAACTCTATCTGCACACCTTTGCCATCGCTTCCTTCAAATTTATTGCCATCAACTGTAGCTGTATAATCAAAAGTAACTTGATCTCCGTTTATTGCTTTTTCATTTTTATCTTTATCTTCAAATTGTTTATTTTGATTTGCTATTTGTTTTAATTTTTCGTCAATGATTTTGTCCTCTATTTTTATTCTAAAGTTTGTTGCTTTAAATTTATCAAAATTTTTTAGAGATATGCTTGGTAAACAATCTATTTGTAGTTCATAGTTTAAATCTTTTCCTTCCCCAAATTGTTTTAAATCTATTTTCGGCTGTCCTGCTATTTTTAATTTTTTTTCGTCGATAGCTTTGGTTGAAGTTTCTCTTAAAATTTTATCAATTACTTCTCCATAAATAGATTTACCGAATTGACTTTTAATAACTTGATGAGGAACTTTTCCTGGTCGGAAACCTTTCAAAGCTACCTCCCTTTGAAGCTCTTTAAGTCTCTCATCCATTTTTGTCTGTATGTTTTTTTTATCAACTATTACAGATAAAATTGTTCTAAGACCTTTTTTTGATTTTACTTCTACTTTCATAATAATTTGGTGGGCAAGAAGAGACTCGAACTCTTAAGCCTTGCGGCACTGGTTTCTAAGACCAGCGCGTATACCAATTCCGCCACTTGCCCAAATAATAAACATTTTTTATATATCAATTTAATTTTCAATTAAACGATAAAGTCTAGAATATATTATTAGATAAATTAATAATAAGATGAAAAACCAATACCTGCTTAATTGAGGATCATATAAAAAATACAACCCAGGAATAATTAGAACTAAATACAAAAGATTTATAATAATTGAATTAAAATAATTACCTTTATTTTTTCCATAAACACTCAAAAATTTGTAAAAGCTTAGCATGTGTAAATGTTCATTATCTGGATAAATAGGAGATTTTTTTTGAATAAGTTTTCTTAAAAAAGAAAAAAATACTTCAAAAAAAAGATAAAATAAAAGGGTGCAAAAGAAAAACGAGGATATATTAGGATTTAAATTATTTGTAATTATTGTATTTAAACCAACCAAAGCTCCCATCATATAAGCTCCGCTGTCACCTAAAAAAATTTTTGCATTTGGAAAGTTAAATAATAAAAATGATAAAAGAATTATTATTTGAGAAATGAGTAAAATTGAAAATTCTAAATTTTGATTATTAATGTTAATATAAGTTAATATAATATTTATAATAATTAAATTAATTGCTAATAAACCATTAAAACCATCAATTAAATTAGCTCCATTTATTACAAATAAAAAACATAATAATACAAATATTGAAGAAAATATGTGATTAGACATTAAAGAGGTTAAGAATGGAATATCGATATTCAAAATCTTTATTGGCAAGAAATATATTGATAAGAAAAGGAGAAATATCATTACCATCAATCTTTTGAATGGTTTTATATTTATTCTTAAATCATCTAAAAAACCTAGTAAAAATACTGAGTAGCTTATTAAAATATAATCATACAAAATTTTTGAGTATAACAAGTAATAAATTATAAAAAAAATACTCAAAGAAATAACTGCAGCTATACCTCCACTTCGTGTAACTGGAAGTTCATGAAAAGCCTGTGGTTTCAAAAAATCTTTATCAAGCAAAGCTCCGCCTTTAAATTTGTGAGAGTATTTACTTACAAGTAAAAAAATGAAAAAACTTATTAAGGCGAAAATTGACAAAAAACTTGCTTCAATTGACTCTGTACCCATTTATCTTCTTATCCTTTATTGTTTTTTTTAAATATATAAATTCCAATAAGTATTACAACTAATGATAATATAACCTTCCACGTAATAATTTCATCCATAAGAAAATAACCAAATATAATTCCAAAAATTGGTATTAAATAGGCTACCTGGGTTTGAAAAACCAGTCCATTTACTGTCAAGATTCTAAATCTAATTAGCCAAGCGAATCCAGTTGCTACAACCCCTAAATACAATAATGAAAGAGTAGAAGCTAAAGTTGGAGAAGAATTCCATGGTGCTTCTAGAATTAATGAAAAGGGAAGAAGGAAAATTACTGACCATAAAGTAGTAGACGTTGTAACATTTTCATTTTTTTTATCTTTTAATTTTAAAGTTAATAAACCTCCAATGCAGTAAAATGTAGAACCCAAAATAGTGATTAAGGCATAAATAAAATTGTCGTTATTTATAATAACTTTATCAAAAAATAATAATATAATTCCACTGAAACCAATTAAAACACCCAATGATTTAAGATAAGATAATTTTTCATCTTTAGTAAAAAAATGTGCGAGTATTGATCCACTCAAAGGAGTCGTGCTCATTAATATAGCTGCAAGATAACTATTAATTTTTGCAGTTCCGATAGCAATTAGAACGAAAGGTATTGCAATGTTGCATAGTCCTATTAGAGCATACCATTTCCAATTTCGGCTGAATGCTTCAATTTTAATTTCACTAATTTTACAAAGAATTAACAATGGAATACTTGCAAATATTACTCTTACTAAGGCAAGTGTGATTGGTTCATAAGAATATGTAGCTATCTTTATATTAAAAAAAGATGATCCCCAAATTAAAGCTAATAAAATTAGTAATGAAAAATCTAATGTATTTGCTTCTCTCATAGTAATCCTTGGATTTGGATATGTGATAAATGCATAGCTGGTATATATTTTTAATTATACTCTAAAAAAGCCCCTTATATATGTTCGTTTCGAAAATAAAACAAATTTTTATATTATAAGGAGCAAAATGAGTTCAAAAAACATTCTTAAGCTTATGAAAGATAAGCAAGTTGAATACGTGGACTTGAGATTTACAGACCCTAAAGGAAAACTACAACACTTAACTATGGACGCCACAGTAGTTGACGAAGATATGTTAGATAAAGGTGTGTTTTTTGACGGATCATCTATTGCTGGTTGGAAAGCGATAAATGAGTCTGACATGATTTTAAAACCAGATTTAAATAGACCAATAATTGATCCTTTCAATTCTCATACAACTCTAAATATATTTTGTGATATTTTAGATGCAGTGAAAAAAGATCCTTATGAAAGAGATCCAAGGGGCACAGCCAAAAAAGCTGAGGCATATTTAAAAAAAACTGGTATTGGAGATAAATCTTACTTTGGACCTGAGCCTGAGTTTTTTGTTTTTGATGATGTGAGATTTAAAAATGATATGAATGAAACAAGTTTCACCATCGATAGCTCAGAGGGACCTTATAATACAGGAAAAAAATATGAAAATGGAAACATGGGCCACAGACCTGGAATAAAAGGGGGATATTTTCCAGTGCCTCCTGTTGATAGCGCCCAAGATATGAGAGGTGAGTACTTAAAAGCACTCAAAGATATGGGTGTAAAAGTTGAAAAACATCACCACGAGGTTGCTCCTAGCCAACACGAATTAGGAATGTATTTTGGAACGTTAACAGATCAAGCAGATAACGTTCAGCTTTATAAATACGCAGTGCAAATGGTAACACATTCTTTTGGTAAAACCGCAACATTTATGCCTAAACCTGTAAAAGGTGATAATGGATCTGGAATGCATTGCCATCAATCTATCTGGAAAGGCAATACACCTGTATTTATGGGTAAAGAGTATGCTGGTTTATCCAAGGAAGCATTATATTACATTGGTGGAATTTTAAAACATGCAAGAGCAATTAATGCCTTTTCAAACGCTACTACAAATAGCTACAAAAGACTAATTCCTGGATTCGAGGCTCCTGTTATTTTAGCGTACTCTGCTAGAAATAGATCTGCTTCTTGCAGAATTCCTGTAATAATGAATCCAAAAGCGGCTAGAATGGAAATAAGATTCCCTGATGCTGCTGGGAATCCTTACTTAACTTTCGCGTCAATGTTAATGGCAGGTATTGATGGGATTAAGAATAAAATTGATCCTGGGAAAGCTTTTGATCAAGACTTGTATTCTTTATCTGAAGATGAAGTAAAAAAACTTCCAACAGTATGTGGTTCTTTAAGAGAAGCAATGCAAAACCTTGATAAAGATAGAAAGTTTCTTACTGAAGGTGGTGTATTTACTGATGATCAAATCGACGCATACATTGAATTAAAATTTCAAGAAATTTACAATTTCGAACATACGCCACATCCTATAGAATTTGAAATGTATTATAGCGGCTAGATTTTGAAAGATTCACCGCAACCACATCTTTCACTTTCGTTTGGATTTTTAAATACGAACTGAGAGGAAAATTTTTCTTTTTTATAGTCCATCTCGGTTCCTAATAGATATATTATAGCTTTTGGGTCAATTAATACTTTCACCCCTTTATCTTCTATAATTTCCTCGTTAGGTTTAATTTCTTTTGCGTACTCCATTACGTATGACATGCCGGCACAACCACCAGACTTAACTCCTACTCTCACACCGATAGCAGAACTTTCAGCTTTAGACATAATAATCTTAATCCTCTCAGCAGCATTATCGCTTAATTTAATTATTTGTTCGCTCATAAGTTCAACTCTACTTTAGCTGCCTCGGACATTTTATCCTTTGTCCAAGGTGGATCCCAGACTAATTTTAAATCAACATCGTTAATTTCATCTATCTTTAGTATATTCTCTTTAACAGAATTAGGCAAACTCTCCGCTACCGGGCAATTAGGTGAAGTCAAAGTCATTTCAATGATAACTTTATTGTCCTTTACCTCTATCTTGTAAATAAGGCCCAATTCATAAATGTTTACAGGTATCTCTGGATCGTAAATCTTCTTAATTTCATTTATTACTTTTTCTTTAAGAATATTCATATTAATTTTTTTTTTCTAGAGCTGATAAAAGTGTATGCCACGCCATAGTCGCACATTTTATTCGCATAGGAAATTCTTGAACACCAGATAGTGAGGAAATAGTTGTTATTTGATCCTCCGTTAAACTATTTAAGGTAATTTTTGATTTATTTTTTAGCATATTTAAAAAATCATCAGTAACTTTTCTCGAAAATTGTAAATCTCTGCCTTTTAAAGTATCAGTGAGAATTGAGGCTGATGCCAAAGATATAGCACATCCCTCACCTTCAAAAGTGAGACCTGAAATATTTTTTTCTTTGTCTAACTTTAAATAAATATGAACTTTATCTCCACAAAGAGGATTGTGTGCTTTTGCATCATGATTAAATCCCTCGCATTTACCTTTATTTCTAGGATTTTTTGCATGATCTAAAATAATTTCTTGATAAAGTTCTTTAAGATCCATTTAAATTTGAAATACCTTTTTACATTTTTGAATTGAGTTAGTTAAAACATCAATATCTTCTTTGCTATTATAAACTCCAATAGAAGCTCTAGCTGAGGCAGGAATACCTAGTTTATCATGTAAAATTTGACAACAATGATGGCCTGCCCTAATAGCCACTCCATTATCATCTAAAATTGTAGCTATGTCATGAGGGTGAATTCCATTAATAGTAAAAGAAATAATTGACGCTCTTTCTTTAGGGTTGCCAATTATATTCACAGAATTGTCTTTTCGTAATTTTTCTAAGCCATATTCTAGCACCAGACTTTCATGTTTCTCTATATTTTTTATACCTAAATCTTGAATAAATTTTATAGACTTTGCGAAAGCTACAACTTCAGCAGTTTGCATTGTTCCTGCTTCAAATTTTGTGGGTGAGTCTGCATAAGTTACTTCATCTTTTTTAACCTCACTAATCATTCCACCGCCGCCTTGATATGGTGGTAGATCATCGACCCATTTTTTTTTTGAGTACAGAATACCGAGTCCATTAGGGCCATACATTTTATGACAAGAAATAGCATAAAAATCACAACCTAAATCTTGTACATCTAAAACTGAATGTGGAGCTCCTTGAGTTCCATCAATTAAAACTGGTATATTTTTCGATCTCGCTAAATCAACAATTTTTTTTACCGGCATAATAGTGCCTGTAACGTTTGAAATGTGAGTAAATGTGATCATCTTAGTTTTTTCAGTAATTTGTTTTTTAAACTCATCAATATTTACTTCTCCATTTTCATCTACCGAGGCAAATTTAATAACGGCACCCTTTTTTTTTCTTAAATAATGCCAAGGAACATAATTTGAATGATGCTCTAATTCTGTTACAAGTATTTCATCTCCAGATTTAATAAACTTTTCTCCGTATGTACTGGCTACTAAATTTATTGCCTCTGTTGCCCCTTTAGTAAAAATTATTTCTTCTCTGTATTTAGCGTTAATATAAGATTTTACTATATCTCTTGTTTCCTCAAATTTATTGGTTGCTTTAACAGCTAGTGTGTGGACACTTCGTCCAACGTTGGAAAATTCGGTTTCATAAAACCTGGACATCTCATCAATTACTGTTTTTGGTTTTTGTGAGGAGTTGGCGCTATCTAAATATATTAACGGCTTACCATTAATTTTTTGTTTAAAGATTGGAAATTTCGATTTAATATTTTTAAATTCCATCAATCTGATCCTCCATACTTTTTTCAAGAAAGTTTTTAATTTTTTTTTCAGAAAAATTTTCGAAAATTTCACTTAAAAAACCATTAATTAAAAGTTTTTTGGCGACTGATAATTCTATCCCTCTTGTCATCAAATAATGAATTGCATCCTCATCGATACTTCCCGATGTGGACCCGTGAGAGCACTTTACGTCGTCAGCATATATTTCTAGTTCTGGCTTTGCGTTAAATTCAGCTTGATCATCTAAAATAAGAGCTTTACTTAATTGATATGCATCTGTTTTTTGAGCAATATCTTTTACAAATATTTTTCCTTGATAAACTCCTTTACTGTCACCTTCTAAAACATTTTTGATTTTTTGATAACTCTTACAATTAGGTGCCAAGTGATTAATTCGAGTTCTTATTTCTTGATGCTCTGTTTTGCCTAAACATAGTCCTGATAAAACAAAACAATTGCTATTCTCTTTGTTTAAATCTATTTCTAAATCAATTTTATTAAATCTTAACCCTGAGCTAAGAATAAAATTTTCATAACTTGAGTTATATTCTTGGGATCCAGATATACTTTTATAAAAATAGCCATTACTTTTAGTTTTCTGTAGAATAATACTTTTTAATATAGATCCATTTTCAATTTCTACAAATTCAAAAGTATTTTTTATAAACTTGCAACCCTCATCAATATTATATTCAATTAATGTGCACTCAGAGTTTTGGTGTAATTTGATCTTATTTGAATTATTAATAATCTTGTTATCTAAGTTTGAGGTAAAATGATTATAAATTATTATTGGTTTTTTACATTTATAATTTTTTTGAATTTCTAGATTAAATCCTCCTACTGTTAAAGCTCTATTCAAACAATAAAGATTATTGCTTGAATAGTCAGAATTTACTTTCGGTGATTTAATACTTTTAATTTGAACTTTTTCTTTTTCTTCAAATTTAAAATCACTTGATTTATATGATCCATTAATCAATATGATGTGATTGTGCTCAAAGTCTTTGATAATTTCTATTCTTTTATGAAAAGTAAATTCTTGATTATTAACAATTGTTTTAAAATTTTTTTTTATTATGGCATTTAAATCAGTAAATTTCCAATCTTCATCTTTTTTATTTGGAAGACCACTTTCTAAAAATAGATTTAGATTTTTTTTTCTTTCGTTTAACTCTTTGTTTGAGTTAGTTAATATTTTCTTTAAATCAATATTAAATAATTGTTCCATTATTTTAAATTTTCATATCCTGTTTTTTCTAATTCTTGACCTAATTCAGCACATCCTGTTTTAACAATTTTACCATTCGATAGAACATGAATAAAATCTGGTTTAATGTAATCAAGCAATCGCTGATAATGAGTAATAATTAAAAATGCATTGTTTTTATTTTTATGTGAATTTACTCCATCTGCAACTATTCTAAGGGCATCTATGTCTAAACCAGAATCTGTTTCATCCAATATTGCCAGTTTTGGTTCTAGAAGTTTCATTTGAAGTATTTCATTTTTCTTTTTTTCTCCGCCTGAAAAACCTACATTTAATTGTCTATTTAAAAATTTTTCGTCAATGTTAAGTTCTGAAGCTTTTTCTTTTATTAATTTCAAAAGAGATAGAGTATCTAATTCTTTTTTCCCTTTTGCTTTTCTAATAGAATTCAATGATGTTTTTAAAAAATTTGTTGTATTTACCCCTGGAATTTCTAAAGGATATTGAAAGGCTAAAAATATTCCTTTTTGTGCTCTTTCCTCAATAGGGATGCTTTGTAAGTCCTTACCTTGGTACTTCAAACTTCCACTTACTTTATAGCCATTTTTTCCAGAAAGTATATTGGCCAAAGTACTTTTTCCTGATCCATTAGGACCCATAATTGCATGAACCTCTCCAGAATTTATTTCTAAATTTAAACCGTTTAAAATTGACTTATCATTTACCGAAGCTTTTAAATTTTGTAATTCAAGCATTATCCCACACTTCCTTCTAAACTAATTGAAACAAGTTTTTGAGCCTCTACAGCAAACTCCATGGGGAGTTGTTGTAATACCTCTTTACAAAAACCGTTGACTATAAGACCGACTGCTTCCTCTTGATTAAGTCCCCTTTGATTACAGTAAAATAATTGATCTTCGTTAATCTTTGATGTTGTAGCCTCGTGTTCAACTGTTGAGGATGAATTCTTGTTTTTTATATACGGCACAGTATGAGCACCACATTTATTTCCCATAAGTAATGAATCGCATTGCGTATAATTTCTTGAATTTAAAGCTTTCGTTCCAATATCGACTAATCCCCTGTAAGTATTGTCTGCTTTACCAGCTGAAATTCCCTTAGAAATAATTTTACTTCTTGTATTTTTACCTAAGTGTATCATTTTTGTGCCAGTATCAGCTTTTTGATAGTTGTTTGTAATTGCTATAGAATAGAATTCACCTACAGAATTATCACCCTGTAAAATACAACTTGGATATTTCCATGTTATCGCAGAGCCTGTCTCTACTTGTGTCCAAGAAATTTTCGAATTCTTTCCTCTACAAGCTCCTCTTTTTGTCACGAAGTTATAAATACCTCCAACACCATCTTTATCACCAGGATACCAATTTTGAACTGTAGAGTATTTTATTTCTGCATCATCTAATGCTATTAATTCTACGTTAGCGGCATGAAGTTGGTTCTCATCTCTCATGGGTGCGGTACAGCCTTCTAGATAACTAACGTAACTACCTTTATCTGCAATTATAAGTGTCCTCTCAAATTGTCCTGTTTCTGATGCATTAATTCTGAAGTAAGTCGAAAGTTCCATTGGGCATCTTGTATTAGGTGGAATATAGACAAAAGAACCATCTGTAAAAACTGCAGAATTAAGTGTTGCAAAATAATGGTCACTGATTGGAATTACTGAACCCAAGTATTTTTTTACTAATTCAGGGTGTTTTTGTATTGCTTCAGAAATTGGACAAAAAATTATTCCTTTTTTATCAAGTTCACCTTTAAAAGTTGTTGCGACAGAAACTGAGTCAAAGACTGCATCAACTGCCACACCACTCAATCTTTTTTGCTCATTAAGGGGGATACCCAACTTGTTATATGTTTCAATGAGTTTTGGATCTACATCATCTAAGCTTTTTGGCTTATCTTTCATACTTTTTGGAGCTGAATAATAATATAAATTTTGATAATCGATTTTTGGATACTTGGGTTTTTGCCAATTAGGTTCTTTTAAAGCTTTAAGTCTATTAAAAGCCTTCAACCTCCAATCTAACATCCATTGTGGTTCTTTTTTTACTTTGGAAATAAATTTAATAGTTTCATTTGAAAGACCTTTAGGCGCTTTAAAGTTTTCTATTTCAGTTGTAAAACCGTATTTATATTCCTGATTTTTAAATTCCTCACTTTTCATAAATTTAAATATTTTTAGTTAAATCTTGTAATTTAACTTTCTCAAAAAATCCGTTGATATGTTGATCTAATTGATCCCATAAATTATGAGTGATACACTTTGTAAGTTTGTGGGTACATCCCTTTTTTGAACTTTTTTTACAATTAAGTGTTTTTACTTCTTCATTCACAGCATAAATTATATTAGACAATCTTATCTCTGAAGCTGGTTTTTCTAAAACATATCCCCCATTAGCTCCTCTTGAACTTCTAACAAGTTTATTTTCTTTAAGCTTAATAAAAATCTGCTCGAGATAAGCCAAGGAAATATTTTGTCTAATAGATATTTCCGTTAGACTTATAGGACCATTACTCGCGTAAGATGCTAAGTCAGCCATAGCCATCACTGCGTATCTGCCTTTATTAGTTAATTTCATAATAAATGTTGTAATATAATAGTTTTTGAATAATTCCTACCATTTTAGTAGGGATTAAAAAAAAATATTTGTCGCATAAAAACATGCTATAACTCAGTACTTTTTTTTTTAATAGTAATCATTATCAATTATGAAACCAAAAAGTTTAGAAATTTTTATACCTGGTCCAGCTGGTAGGCTTGAGGCAAAATATTATAAAAATCCAAAATTTGGTTCTCCAGTTGCTATAGTGTTGCATCCCCATCCTCAGTATGGAGGAACAATGAACAATAGAATAGTGCAGCTGATGTATAATATTTTTTTAGAAAATGGATTTTCTGTAATTAAAGTTAATTTTAGAGGAGTAGGAAAAAGTGAAGGGGTATTTGATAATGGTTTAGGAGAGCTTTCAGATGCTGCTGCAGCATTAGATTGGATTGAAAGACAAAACTTAGATTATAGTCAATGTTGGGTTTCTGGTTTTTCATTCGGCTCGCTAATATGTATGCAGTTAATTATGAGAAGACCAGAGGTAAATAATTTTATTGCAGTGTCGCCTCAACCTAATGTTTATGATTTTTCATTTTTAGCGCCTTGCCCCACTTCTGGACAGGTTTTATATAGTGAAAATGATGAGCTTGTCACAAAAGAAAGCATAGTTGAGCTTGATAATAGAATCAAAAGTCAAAAAGGTGTGGAGGTTATTTTTTCAAAAATCAAAAATTCAAATCATTTTTTTAAAAATAAAGAGAAAGAGCTTCAAATAGAAATACAAAAATACCTAAAAGAAAAAACTGCTCTGATTTAATTATCTATCAATTCTCCTCCTGAACAAGAAACTTTACAATTTGTAGTATTAGGAAAACTAATATGTAACTTTTTAATCGATCTAATTGCCAAAAAGGCAAAAGCCTGAGACTCTACAAAATCACCATCAACACCAATATCATCAATTAACTTGAGTTGAACTTTAGAAGTAAGATATTTTGATATTTTTTTCATCAGTAATTTATTTTTTCTACCGCCTCCGCAAATTAAAATATCTTTAATTGAAGTTTCTTTTTTTAAAATTAATGATAAAGCTTCACTAATTATATTTGCGGTTAGTTCTGTTAAAGTCGCAGCACCATCTTCTAGTGTAAGTCCTCTTGAGAACGAAATATCAAAATCACCTGTGTCAAATGAGAGTTTTTCTTTGTTTTTTCTATTTATATAAAGCTCTTGAGCTTGTTCTAAAATTATTTCATTAATTTTCCCATATGCTGCTAATTTTCCATCATTATCAAATTTTTTATTGCAATTATTTCTCACCCATTCGTCAATTAGACAATTTCCTGGGCCTATATCTTTGCTATAGATTTCCATTGAGCCAACGGGTTTTTTTATAATTGTAATGTTTGAAATCCCACCAATATTTAAAAAACAAGTAGGTAAATTAACATTTTGCTGAGTTGCAATTAATTGATGAAACAAAGGAGAAAGCGGTGCCCCTTCACCTCCATTTAATAAGTCATTTTTTCTAAAATTGTATATTATTTTATTTTTTGTGAGTTGATTTAATAATTGTCCGTCACCTAATTGAATTGAAACTTTTTCCTCTGAGTTATGATAAACGGTTTGTCCATGGAACCCTACCAAACCGTTTTTCCTTTTTTCAAAACTTAAATCCTTTATTATTTTTGCATGAAATAATGTAATTTTTCTCTCAATCTCCTTCGATTCTTTTAAGTATTTATTTATATCACTTAGAGAATGAATTTTTTTTTTAAGAGAATGAATTCCACTATAAATAGTTGTATCATACTCATAGTACTTGTCTTTAATTACTTCAAATTGGTCAATACCGTTGGAATTTATAATAGAAGCATCAACACCATCTCCAGATGTTCCGCTCATTAAGCCCAATGAAGTATAATATTTTTGCATATTTTTATTTATTTATAATAATTTTTGTATAATAGTAGTTTTAATTAATTGTGCTATGAAAAATAAATTTCTTTTAGAGATGCAATCTCGTGGTTATCTAAACCAATGCACAGACCTAGAAAAATTAGATGATATTTGCAGCAAAAAACCAATTTCTGGTTATATTGGATTTGACTGTACTGCAAGCAGTTTACATGTTGGAAGTTTGTTACAAATAATGATTTTAAAGTTAATGCAAAAACATGGGCATAGACCCATCATTCTTTTAGGAGGGGGAACAACATTGATTGGAGACCCTTCGGGCAAAGACTCGACAAGAAAAATTTTGAAAGAAAGTGAAATCAAAAAAAATATACAAAGCGTTAAAAATGTTTTTAGAAAAATTTTAAATTTTTCAGATAGAAGCACAAAACCAATATTTTTTAATAATGCTGAATGGTTGACAAAATTAAATTATATCCAATTCTTAAGAGATATTGGAAGCCAATTTACAATTAATAAAATGCTTACGTTTGATAGTGTAAAATTAAGATTAGAACGTGAACAATCTCTGAGCTATATGGAGTTCAATTATATGATTTTACAAGCTTATGATTTTTATCAACTATTTAAAAAAAAGAATTGTTTACTTCAAATTGGTGGTTCCGACCAATGGGGAAATATAGTAAATGGAGTTGAATTAATTAGACGAATGATTAAAAAAGAGTCATTTGGTTTAACTTCTCCTCTTATTACTTTAGCTTCGGGTGCTAAAATGGGTAAAACAGAAAAAGGAGCAATATGGTTAAACGAAGAATTATTTTCTTCATATGAATATTGGCAATTTTGGAGAAATACTGATGACCGTGATGTAAAAAGGTTTCTAAACTTTTTTACCGAGATTGAGCCTGCAGAAATTAATAATCTTTGTGAAAAAGAAACAAATATTAACAAATTAAAAATTATATTAGCAAATGAAGCTACTAAGATTTTACATGGAAAGAATGCTTCTGTAAAAGCTGAAAAAACTGCTAAAGAAACTTTTGAAGGAAAAGGATTTAGTAAAAATCTACCTGAAATAAGAGTAAAAACTTTAGATATAAAAAAAGGTATTACCCTTTTAGATTTTTTATCAAAAAATAAAATTGTGATATCAAAAAGTGAAGCTAGAAGGTTAATTAACAATAAAGGATTAAAAATTAATAATATTCTAATAGTTGATGAAAAAAAAATGCTGACGGAGAATGATTTTAAAGATAAAATTTTAAAGATTTCTTACGGAAAAAAGAGACATTTTCTGGTAAAAATTATCTAATATTTTTTTTTTTATCTATAATTTTTTGTATAAATCTTGGTGTAATTGTTCTAATTGGATTTATAGTAGTTTTAATTTTTCCTGGTGGGCCTTTCATCTTAAAACTAATTCCGAATAATCCTTCGCCAACTTCTTTTGGAATAACAATATCACCTATCACAGGTATCTTTGAAATCAACGTATTCAAAGTTTTAGCTGGAACTAATGTGCCTCTCAAACTTGTTACGTTTTGATCTTGGTAACCTTCCATTAAAACTGAAACACTAGGACCTAGTGCAAGTATTTCGTTAATTTTTAAAGTATCTTTATTTTTTTCCATATTTATTTCAAGAGTTTCGAAAGATATTCCTTCACCTTCAGCTAAATCTGCTAAACCACCAAGATCGGCAAGAGACAATAATTTTACCATTCCAGGAGCATTAATCACTTTAAAATTTTCAATTCTTAATTTTGAATTTGACGAATTTTCATTTATGACTGACGAAAAAAGTAAATTGCCACCCGTTAAGCCCTCGAAAAATTTATACTCAGATAGAAGAATTTTAGAGATATCTGAGTAAATCTCTAAATATTTTTTTTTATTATTTTTATCATTTTTTATTGATATATCTAAAAATTTATTACTGCCGAATTCTCCTTTTGATGAAATTTTTATAAACTCTCCATTTTCAATTCTTCCGACTAACTTAAAGTTTTTTAATTTTTCAGATACTGGAGCAATTATATTTTTTAAGTCGATCTCTATATTTTTTGAAATTTTTGATAACAAATGATTATTAGTATTTTGATTAAAAATTTTAGGTATATATCTAGCGTCATACTTCTCTCCCTTAATAAAAATATTATTATTTAATGATATTGAAAAATCATTATTTTTAATATTGTCTTTATATGTTCTAACTGAAACCTCATTAAAAGAGATCAATTTTCCTTTGGAAAAAATCACATCTTTAAGTAATAATGAATTTCTACCCTCTCCATAATCAAATTGTTTTACCTTTAAAGAATTATTTTCTTTGACAAAATTAAATTTGATTTTAGCTTTATCACCTTTGCTTTTAAAATAATTTAAAATTTTCACCTCAAAATATTCGTCATAATCTGCTGTTAAATCTATTTTTAATAAACTCTTTTTAATGTCACTATTTAGTTTAAAATTGAGAATACTGCTATCATTCAAAGAATATTTTCCTGAGAGATTTACAGTATTTTTTTTTGAATTTAAATTTGTTAATATGTCAGTTTCAATAAAAGATAATTGTTTTATTTTTTGATTAGAAATATTATTTAAATTTAAATTTTTTAAATTTAAGTCAGCTTTTGTTATTTTTCCATTATTTCTATATTCAAAATCTTTAATTTTATATGTTTTGTCAAATTTTAAATTAATAGAATTATTTAGTTTAGCTTGAATAAATGATAAATATTTTAAATTTTTTAAATTAGATGAAAACTTTTCAATTTCTCTTAAATCCTCATTTTGATTAAAAATGCTTATAAAATTTGCGTTGATGTTTATATCATTTGACAAATCAACTTTTATATCACCTTCTTTAATAGTGAATAATTCAGATTCACCATAAAAATTTTTTACAAGCAAATCCGTTTTATCAGCTAAAAAGGAAAAGGAAGTCTTTTTTAATTCAACACCCTTGATTATTTTTGCTTTTAATAGCTTTATTTCACCTCGCGCTATAAAATTATTTAATGAATTGTTTTTATCCAAATAAAATTCAATTTCCGTGTTAATCACTCCATCTTTGAGTTTATTATTAATAAAACTTTTAAAATTCGATGGCTTAAAAGATTTCGAAAGCATTTTTAGTTGTGAAATATTAATCTGATTTAAATTAAGGATTACTTTATTAATTTTAGTTTCAGATTTTATAAGCGATAGAAAATTTACATAAACTTTTAAATTCTTTGAGGGAATAAGAATATTTCTATAAAAAATATTTGGATTTTTTGTCTCCAAAAATAAACTTAATTCTTTTATATCAAGCTTAAACTTTATCTCCCCAAAATTTAATTTTACATTTTTATTATTTTGATTTATTTTTTGGGATATAAAATTATTAAAATGCTTTGTTTGAAATCCAGAAGTTGATAATAAAATAATAAAAGATAACAAAAAAATTAGAGTTAATGAAAAAGCTGCAGTTATTAATCTTTTCATTATCTATTTTTGATTCCTTCTTCAATGAATTGATCAATATTTCCATCTAAAACACTTGAGGGATTAGTATTTTCTACTTTGTTTCTAAGATCTTTGACTAATTGATATGGTTGCAGAATATAAGATCTAATCTGATGACCCCATCCAATGTCTGTTTTAGCATTTAACTCTTTTTGGTTTTCCTCTTCTCTTTTTTGAATTTCGTTTTCATATAATCTCGCTTTTAACATTTTAAAACAAGTTTCTTTATTTTTATGTTGGGATCTTTCATTTTGACATTGTACAACTATTTTTGTTGGTAAATGAGTTATTCTAACTGCACTATCAGTTGTATTAACATGTTGACCTCCTGCACCGCTAGATCTGTAAGTATCAATCCTTAAATCTTTTTCATCAATTTGAATATTAATATCATCTTCAACGGAAGGATATACCCATACACTAGCGAAACTTGTATGTCTTCTTGCTCCACTGTCAAATGGCGAGATTCTTACCAGTCTGTGAACTCCGGACTCTGCTCTCATTAAACCATACAAATAATCTCCCTCAACTTTAATTGTAGATGATTTTATTCCAGCCTCTTCTCCTCTATGTTCACTTATAATCTCATAATTAAAACCTTTTTTATCAAACCACTTCATATACATTCGCCTTAGCATATCCGCCCAATCTTGACTTTCAGTTCCACCTGCTCCAGCATGAATTTCAAGAAAAATGTTTAAATCATCATTTTCTCCAGAAAGAAAACAATTAATCTCACTTTTTTTTAAATTACTTTGAATTTCATTAATTTTGTGTTCACAATCTTTTATAATTTCCTCATTTTTTTCTTCTTGTGCAAGTTTCAGTAAATCTTTTACATTTGATATTTCTACGACACAGTTTTTATAAGATGAAAAAATATTTTCAAAAATTTTTTTTTGCTTAATAGTTTTTTTAGCAGCATCTTGGTCTTTCCAGAAATTTTTATTTTGGAGAGTTTTTTCTATTTCATCAAGTTTTATTTCAACTCGATTTTTATCAAAGATACCCCCTGATATTTTTAAGAGTGTTCTCAATTTTTAATAATTTGTTTTCAAAGCTTTCCATTAGTAAAACTGTCTGAACATTTTTAGTGTGTCGTTATCATTAATTGATATTAAGGCGTTTTTATCAATATTATTTATATCTTTTAATTTTAAAGCTTCAACAATAATATTTTTGTCATTGGGTGATGATTTGCGACCAGTGTCATAGTTGAGAGAAGTTAAATAGATATTTTCAGGTATTTTAAATTCTTCAAAATCCTCTTTGTATAGTGAATTTTCTATAAAATCTTTAAATATAGGTAAAGCAGCTTTTGAGCCTGTCTCGAATTTACCTAAAGTTTTTGGGTTATCAAATCCAATATAAACACCTACTACAAGATTAGATGTAAAACCAATAAACCATGCATCATAATTATCATTTGTAGTTCCAGTTTTGCCCGCAATCGGGACTTTAAGAGATTTTAATTTTTTAGCTGTACCCCTTTTAACTGCTCCATTTAAAATTGTTACCATTTGATATGCTGTTTCCTCGGTTAAAACTCTCTCATTCATATTCTTTATAATAGGATATTCTGAAGTTTCATTTATAAATTTATCACATCCTATACATTCTCTACTCTCAATTTTAAAAATAGTTTTGCCTCTCCGATCTTGTATTCTGGAAATAAGTTTTGGTTCAATTTTTATTCCTCCATTTACAAAAGGAGCGTATGCTGAAGTTAAATTTATCAAACTGGTTTCAGCTGCTCCTAGAGAAACTGATAATAGTTCTGGTATTTCCTCGTAAACATTTAATTTTTTTGAAAGGTTTAAAATTTTGCTTAATCCTAATATTTTTGCTATTCTCACTGTCATTAAATTTCGCGAATATTCGATGCCTTTTCTTAATGTTGTTGGTCCATAGAATTTTTTTCCGTAATTTTCAGGTTTCCAATTTTTTAATCCTACTCCCTGACTTTCTACAAAAGGTGCATCTAAAATAATTGAGTTCGGTGCAAATCCATTATCTAAAGCTGCAGCATAGACAATAGGTTTAAATGCTGAACCAGGCTGTCTCTTGGCCTGAGTTACTCTATTAAATTCACTTGATTTAAAATTAAATCCTCCAACTAATGCTTTAACATCTCCTGTAAACGGGTCGATTGCAACGATTCCACCATTAACTTTAGGATATTGTTTTAATTTCCAGTTATTATTCTCTTTTTTTACAAAAATAATATCACCTACTTTTAATTTATCTGAAATTGTTTTTTTTGAGGGAATAATCCATTTTAGATTATTAAAAGTTATTTCACCAGATACACTTTTTTTTTTATCTTTTTGGTTTAAAGTTTCAAAATTTACTTTAAAATTATTGACTTCTGTAATTACTGCAAAATGCCAAGATAGGGTTGGATCTAACTTGTATTTTTCAATCTTACTCTTCCAATTTGGATTTTTAAGTTTATTTGAAATCGGTCCTCTCCAGCCTCTTCTTTTATCGTAGTCCTCGATGCCTTTTCTTAAAGATTTTAAAGCTTGAATCTGATAATTAATATTTAAAGGTGTTTTAATACTTAAGCCTTGCGAGTATAATTTTTCAAAACCATAATTTTCATTAACAGATCTTCTAACTTCCTCGGTATATGAATTGGCCTCATTTACAATTTCAATTTTTCTTTTTTTTAATTTTAAATCTGAATTTTTATATTCTTCAAGTTCTTTTTCTGTAATAAAATTGTTGTCTCTAAGATTTTTTAAAACTAAATTTCTTCTGAATTTTCCAACATCTGGGTACTTATAAGGATTATATTTACTAGGAGCTTTAGGTAAAGCTGCAAGCAATGCAGCATCTGAGTAATTAAGTTCTTTTATCGATTTATCAAAATATTCTAAACTTGCTGCTGCAATTCCATATGTCCCTTGACCCAAGTATATTTGGTTCAAATATAATTCTAAAATTCTTTCTTTTGAGTAAGCTCTTTCAATTCTAAAAGCCAAAATAGCCTCTTTTATCTTTCTTTTTATTGAAACTTCATTCGTCAGAAGAAAGTTTTTTGCAACTTGTTGTGTAATTGTAGAGGCACCTTCTAGTCTTTTATTTTGAGAGATATTTTTTAAATTTTTGATAATTGCCCTCAAAATTCCTTTTGCATCTACTCCAGGATGATTAAAAAAATTCTTATCTTCTGCTGACAAAAAAGAATTAATAACCTTGTCCGGGATAGACTCGTAAGGAACAAATAGTCTCTTTTGTAAAGCATATTCAGCAATTAATTTACCGTCCTCCGAATAAACTCTACTCGATATTGGGGGCTGATAATTGGATAATTTTTTATAATCTGGTAAGCCAATAGAAAAATACCAAAAAGTAGATAAACTAAAAATTAGTAATATTATGATAAATAAGATCACAAATTTTGTAGAAAAGTTAATAAATCTTAACATTTTGCTATTTTATTAATAAATTTGACTTTCTTTAGGCATTAAAAATTTAATTAACTGTATTTATATGAAAAATTGTATAAAATGAAGGTAATGATATTAACAAATTTCACAGATTTCAAAAAATTTAAAGGAATTCAATTAAAATGGAAAAAAATTTATATATTGATGCATCGCATCCTAATGAAACTCGGATTGTTCTTAAATCAAATAATTCAATTGAAGAATACGAATTTGAAGATAAAAATAATTTAAATTTTAAAAATAATATTTATTTAGGAACAGTCAGTAGAGTCGAGCCCTCGCTTCAAGCTGCTTTTGTAAACTACGGAAGAGACAGACACGGCTTTTTAGCTTTTAATGATATTCAATCAGATTACTATCAGCTACCTTCTGAAGATAAAGAAAAAATAAGAATTGCAGAGGAAAAAATTAGAGAAGATTTAAAAAATAAAGCTGTAAATGGAGTTGAAGAGAGTATCGAAATTAATAATTCAGTCGAAAACACAGATCAAAGAGGTGATGGACAGGAAACAAATATACAGTCTGAGGATAACAGCAAAGAGAATAGTAATGCAAACAACAAAGATACTGTTCAAAAAAGAAAATTTAGAGAAGAAGTAAAATCTTCTTTTGGAATAAAAAGATACAGAATACAAGAAGTTATAAAACCAGGTCAGATAATTCTTGTGCAAGTTATTAAAGAAGAGAGAGGTCAAAAAGGAGCTGCATTAACAACTTTTATTTCCTTAGCAGGAAAATATATGGTTTTAATGCCAAACACTCCCAAAGGAGGGGGTATATCAAGGAAAATTTTTGGCTCCTCGGATAGGCAAAAAATTAGAGATATTTTGAATGAAATCGACATACCAAAAAGTATGGGCGTTATTGTGAGGACAGCAGGCGCAAATAAAACAAAAAATGAAATAGAGAAAGATTTTCAAAGTACATTGAAAACTTGGGATACAATTAAAGATAAGGCTCTTGAGTCTAACGCACCTTCTTTAGTTTATGAGGAGGGTGATATTATTAAAAGAACTATACGAGATATTTACGATAATGAAACTAAAAACATTTATATAGATGGCAATGAAGCTTATCAAAAAGCTAAAAAATTTATGAAAGATTTAATGCCAAAAAACGTTAAAAATATAAAAAAGTATAGAGGAAAAATTCCTTTATTTCATGATGCAAATATTGAAAAGGAATTAAATAATATTTTTGAACCTACAGTAAAACTAAAATCTGGAGGCTATTTAGTTATTAACCCAACTGAGGCATTAGTTGCAATTGATATAAATTCAGGACAATCAACAAAGCAGATTAATATTGAAAAAACTGCTCTTAATACAAATTTAGAGGCTGCTGAAGAAATTGCTCATCAGATAAAGCTTAGAGATCTGTCTGGATTAATCGTTATTGATTTT
This sequence comes from uncultured Pelagibacteraceae bacterium, assembly GCA_902587515.1. Taxonomy (GTDB): domain Bacteria; phylum Pseudomonadota; class Alphaproteobacteria; order Pelagibacterales; family Pelagibacteraceae; genus Pelagilacustribacter. Next base: position 45,679 of record CACILM010000005.1, on the reverse strand, counting down.
ATAGATATGATTAATTTTTACAACAGACGTATAGTTGAAAAAAAAATGAGAGAAAGTATTAGAAAAGATAGGGCTAGAATTCAAATTGGTAGAATAAGTAATTTTGGACTCCTCGAAATGACAAGACAAAGATTAAAAGAAGGATCGATTAAGTGGGAAACACAATTATCTTTAGAGTCTTTTGCTCAAAAAATTTGTAAAAAGATACAACATTTGGCATTTACTGATAAAGTCAAAATAATAAAGTCTTATGTTCCCGAAAAAGTGAAATTTTTTATCGAAAATAATCTAATTGAGGAATTGAAATTTTTTCAAAAAAAGTATCCTCTTAAAATTGAAATATTATCGGATCAAAATTTTATTATACCAGAATACAAAATTGATTTATTGAATAAGTCAAAAAAATTAATCAAATCTTTTGAAAATTTTGATAAAATTAATTTAGGAGAAAAAGAGAAAAAAATTAAAGTAAAAGAAATAAAGCAAGGGAAAAAAAACAAATCTACTTCAAAAAAACTAAAAACAAAAAAAATTTTACGAACTTTGTGGGTGAGAAGAAAAAAAAATTAAATTAAACCTTTAATAGGAGAACTTGGAGAAGCAAAAACATTTTTTTTCATTCTTCCTGCGAGAAAAGCATTTCTTCCAGAAATAACAGCATCCTTAAAAGCTTTAGCCATCAATGTAGGTTTGTTTGCATTTGCTATAGCACTATTAATTAATACTCCATCACAGCCCAGTTCCATAGCAATTGTTGCATCTGAGGCTGTACCTATTCCAGCATCCACAATTACAGGAACTTTACTTTGTTTTATTATTAATGAAATGTTAACTTTATTTTGTAATCCTAAGCCAGAACCTATGGGCGAGGCTAAAGGCATTATAGCTGAAGCTCCGCAATCCTCTAATTTTTTAGCAAGCAGTGGATCATCAGTACAATAAACCATTACTTTAAATCCTTCTTTAACAAGAATTTTTGTAGATTTTATTGTTTCTATCATATTTGGATATAAAGTTTTTTTATCACCTAAAACTTCTAACTTAACTAATTTCCAACCACCCATTTCTCGAGCTAATCGTAAAGTTCTTAAAGCTTCTTCAGAGTTAAAGCAACCAGCAGTATTAGGTAAAAATTTAATTTTTTTTGGATTTAGATAATCTGTGAGAATGGGTTTTTTTTTATCCAAAATGTTTACCCTTCTTAAAGCAACAGTAACCATATCCGCCCCAGAGGCTTTTACAGCTTTAGCGGTTTCTTTAAAACTTTTATATTTGCCGGTTCCAACGATCAATCTAGATTTTAATTTGATATTAGAAATTTTAAAAAAATCTTTTTTCAACTTAACCGCCACCTATAAAATGAACTATTTCAAGTCTATCATTATTTTTTAAATACTTTTTATTGCATTTCAATTTTGGAAGAATCGCTCCGTTATACTCAATTGCAATTTTTTTATTATTTAATTTATACTTTTTTAATAAATCCATTATTGTTGATTTTGTTTTAATCGTGATTTTCTTACCATTTAATTGTATTTTTGCCATAATTCAGTTAATCAATGCTAATAATAAATAACAATGAAAAAAATTATAATTGTTAATGGTCCAAATCTCAACCTTTTAGGTGAGAGGGAGAAAAATCAATATGGGAGTTTTACTTTAAAAGATATCGAAAAAAATTGTAAGAAATTTGGAGAAAAAAACAATTTAGATATTAATTTATATCAATCAAATATTGAGGGTGAGATTGTGGAAAAAATTCAAAATTCTAGAAAAAATCAAAATGGTTTGATAATTAATGCTGGTGGTTATACACATACCTCAGTAGCTATTCATGATGCTTTAAAGATTATTAAGATCCCAATTATTGAATTGCATATAAGTAATATTTATAATAGAGAAGATTTTAGGCACAAATCTTTAATTAGCAAAATTGCAAACGGAGTAATTTGCGGTTTTGGTGCACACGGATATATAATGGCATTAGAAGCAATGAAAAAATTTTTAGATAAATGAAGATAGACAAAAAATTAATTAAAGAATTAGTAGATTATTTGAGAGAATTCAATCTTACTGAATTAGAGTACCAAGAAGGACAATCTAAAATAAAAGTTTCAAAAACTTCTACAAGTATTGAAAGTTTAAAAACTGGTGCAATTGTTTCTCCAAACAAATCTGTTTTGAAGAGTCCAGAAGACAGCGAAGGAACTAGAATAAAGTCTCCAATTATAGGAACGGCTTATCTTGCTCCTGAGCCTGGGGCAAAAAAGTTTGTAGAGGTTGGAGCTAAAATTAAAAAAGGTCAAACAGTCATGATTGTTGAAGCAATGAAAACAATGAATCACGTACCATCGACTAGTGATGGTGAAATAAAAAAAATTCTTGTAGAAGATGGACAGCCAGTTGAATTCGGACAAACTTTAGTTATTCTAAAATAAAGAAATGTTCAAAAAAGTTTTAATAGCTAATAGAGGTGAAATAGCCGTCAGGGTTATTAGAGCTTGTAAGGAGTGGGGCATAAATACTGTAGCAGTTCACTCAGATGTAGACTCCGAATCAATGCATGTAAGATTAGCTGATGAAAGTGTATGTATCGGTTCACACCAACCTCAAAATAGTTATTTAAATGTTTCTGCAATAATGTCAGCGGTAGATTTGACTGGGGCTGAAGCAATACATCCCGGGTATGGATTTTTATCAGAAAATGCAAAATTTTCTGAAATAGTAAATAAACATGGAATTAAATTCATAGGTCCAAGCGCTGAAATAATTTCAAAAATGGGTGACAAAATTGAAGCAAAAAGAATCGCTAAAAAATATGGTTTACCAATTATTGAGGGTTCCGAAGGTGGTGTAAAATCTTTTTCTGAAGCAAAATCTATTTGTAAAGAAATTGGATATCCTGTTTTAATAAAAGCTGCTGGTGGCGGTGGAGGTAAAGGTATGAAAATTGTTGAAGATGAGAGTAAATTAGAAAATTTATTTCTTACTGCTAAAACTGAAGCAAAAAAATTTTTTGGAAATGATGAGTTGTACATAGAAAAATATTTTAAAAATCCAAGACATATTGAAGTTCAAATTATGTCAGGGAAAAATAAAACAGTTCATTTAGGTGAGAGAGATTGTTCAGTTCAAAGAAGACATCAAAAATTAATAGAAGAAACACCAAGCCCAGTTTTAAGCGATGATCAGAGAAATAGTCTTCTTGAAAAAACGGTAAAAATGGTTGAACAAATTAATTATGAAGGTGCTGGAACAGTTGAGTTTATTTATGAAGATGGAAAATTTTACTTTTTAGAAATGAACACAAGGGTTCAAGTAGAACATCCCGTTACAGAAGTTCAAACTGGAATAGATATTGTTAAAGAGCAATTATGGATAGCCTTCACTGGAGAAACTGCTCTTAAACAAACTGATATAAAACCAAGAGGTCATTCAATAGAATGTAGAGTAAATGCAGAAAATCCAGCATTAAATTTTCAACCGAGTCCAGGAGTAATAAGCGTTTGTCACCAACCTTCAGGTTTTAGAACAAGAGTAGATGGGTCAATTTTTCAGGGCTGTAAAATAACACCTTATTACGATAGCTTAATTGCTAAAGTAATTTGTAAAGGCAGAAATAGAACCGAAGCTATTCAAAGAACCCTCAGGTCTTTAGATGAATTTGTTTTAGAGGGAATTACAACAACAATTGAATTACACAAAAAAATTCTAAAGCACAAAAAATTTATTGAATCTGATTTTGATACTAATTGGTTATCAAAAGAAAAATTTTTTTAGACTTTACAATTCACTAATTGCAAATCATAAATAGCGTGATCAAAAGGAGTTAAATTGGGATCCGATGCAAAAGTCCAGCCATTAAAGATAAAAACTTTTTCATTATCATTTTTAGATAAATCCTTTACCTGCATGTACGCCACATCGTCTAAAATATTATTATTTTCCACTTTTCCACATTTTAGTATTTTAATTTCTAAGGGGCCAAATTTTTTTGGTTCATTTAATTTGACTAAAATTTGTGAGGATTTTGCTGTTATTTTATCCAATCCAATTAAAGTTGCATTAAATTTTCCTTGAGAGGTATTAGTTTTTTTTTTATTTTTAATTTTTTTACTGTTTGAAGTATTGATAATATCATTTTCAGTCTCTTCAAAACTTGGCTTAAGCTTTTCCAAATTAATCAAAGGAGTGCTTGTAATTTCATTTTCAGCAAACGAGGAAAAGCAAAATAAAAAGGAAATAAAAGTTATTAAATACTTAAAATTACTTCCAAGTTTCATATTTTTTTTTAACATTATCTTTTCTTATTTTGATTGGTTTATATTTATCCTCTGTACCAGTTTTATTTTCAAGATGATTTTTTTGCCATTGATGCTTCTTATCTAATTTATTATTTGGGATTTTATCAACAGTGTGATGCATCCATAAATACCAATCTGAGGTAATTTTTGTCGCTTCAATTTCCGAAGAATAAATTACCCACCTTTCATTTCGTTTATTTTTGTAATATTTATTTCCAAATTCATCTTTTCCAACTAATGTCCCAGTAAAAAAAGTTTTTAACAAAGTTCCAATCGTCTGTTTATTCCACCAAGTAAAAAAAATTTTCATATTAAACTTTTAAATCCACACAATTAATAATTGTATTATTATAGAATAGACACGCATAATAATAATATATATCTTTAACATAAAAGATTCCATTTATTTATGAAAAAATTTATTGTTGAGACTTATTATACTTGTACATTCAAAACTGTTCATAAGTTAAACGACTTAAACGATCAGGAATTATCTAAAATAAATAGCAGAACAGATGGTGAAGTTGAGGTTATTGACGTCAAATTAAATAATAGAAAAACAAAAAAAATTGGAGAAATTAAAGACTCGCAGAAAAAAAATATTAAAATTAGCAGTCCAACAGATCATAATTTGTCTAATAAAATACAAAATAATAAAACTAGCAAATTAAATGACGCTACAAGAATAAAAATAAAAAATAATTTAAGATTTAAAATGCCTGATAGACGAAAAGGATATATTCAAAAGGCTCAAATTGGAGATCATAAAGTTTATCTTCATACTGGCGAGTACAATGATGGAAAAATAGGAGAAATATTTATTGATACAAATAAAGAAGGGGAACTTGTCAAAGCTATGATGAACAATTTTGCTATAGCTATTTCTTTAGGATTACAATACGGGGTGCCTTTAGATGAGTATGTTGATGCTTTTTTAGATACTAAATTTGAACCCTCAGGAAATGTAATTGGAAATGATAGAATTTTGAGTGCATCTTCTATTCTTGATTATGTCTTTAGAGAACTAGCAATTTCATATCTTGGAAAAGAGGACTTGGCTCACACACCATCGATAGCCACTTCTAAAACCAATTCCATCGAGGACGCAGATGATAAATTTTTAAAAATTGTTAAAAATATTACATCAAAGGGGTTTGTGAGAAGCAATTATGAGGAGAAATTGGTTGATCTATCTGATGTAAGAATAAATTTGAAAAGTAAAAATTAATTTTTTTTTAAATTAAGTTTTAATCCTAATTCTTTAAGTTGTTTCTCTTCAATTTTAGAAGGTGCTTTCATCATTAAGTCCTGCGCATTTTGATTCATTGGAAATAAAGTAATTTCTCTAATATTTTTTTTATCAGCTAGCAGCATGACTATTCTATCTAAACCAGGCGCAATACCTCCATGAGGAGGTGCTCCATAACTTAAAGCATTTATCATTCCGCTAAATTTTTCATTAACCTGATTTTGATCGTAACCCACTATAGAAAATAATTTATACATTAGGCTAGGAATATGATTTCTTATAGCTCCTGATGATAATTCGACGCCATTACAAACTATGTCATATTGATAGGCCTTTATTTCCAGAGGATTATTAAAATTCAAATTTTTGATATCTCCTTGAGGCATAGAAAAAGGGTTGTGACTGAAAATTATTTTTTTTGTATTTTCATCTAGTTCAAACATTGGATAATCTACGATCCAACAAAAGGCAAATTTATTTTCATCGATTAAATTTAAGTCTTTAGCAATTTTTTCTCTCGCCTTTGATAAAATTTGTTCCACATCACTTATTTTTCCACATGCTAAAAATACACTATCACCTAAATTTGCTTTACAGTTTTTCATAAATTCTTTTAGCGCTTCTTCACTAAAAAATTTTCCAATAGGACCCTTACCAACAATTTTATTTTCTTTTTCTAGAGTAAAATAGGCTAAACCTGATGCACCTTGATCTTTCGCCCAATTATCTATGTTATCAAAAAAACTTCTAGGTCTATTTTTGGTATCTTTTGTTACTATACATTTTACTACGGATCCACTCTTAACTAATTTTTTAAATATTTCAAATTTCACATCTGATCTACTGAAAAGTTCTGTAATATCTTGAATTATTAATGGATTTCTTAAATCTGGTTTGTCTGTACCATACTTTTTCATAGAATCGTGGAAAGGAATTCTAGGAAATTTTTCTGAGATAATTTTTTTTTTTGAAAATTCCTTAAATACACTCACCATTAATTTTTCAACGACATTAAACACATCTTCTTGTTCCACAAATGACATTTCTAGATCTAGCTGGTAAAATTCTCCAGGGCTTCTGTCTGCTCTCGCATCTTCGTCTCTAAAACAAGGTGCTATTTGAAAATATTTATCAAAACCAGAAACCATAATTAACTGTTTGAATTGTTGCGGTGCTTGAGGTAATGCGTAAAATTTTCCTGGATTCAATCTACTAGGTACTAAAAAATCTCTTGCTCCTTCGGGGCTAGAGGAAGTTAAAATTGGTGTTTGATACTCAAGAAAGCCAAGTTTGAGCATTTCATTTCTTATAAATGAAATAACTTTCGATCTTAAAATTATATTTTTGTGCATTGATGAACGCCTGAGGTCTAAAAATCTATACTTCAGTCTTAAATCTTCTGGATAATCTTGCTCTCCAAAAACTGGTAGAGGAAGTTCATTTGCATCTGATAAAATTTCCAATTTCTCAATACTAACTTCAACTTTACCAGTTTTCAAATCAAGATTTTCAGTACCGCTATCTCTTTTGACGACTTTCCCAGTAATTTTCACTACTGACTCGGGTCGAGTTTTTTCTAATAAAGGAAAATTTTTATTATCATTCTCAATTACACATTGAGTAATCCCGTAATGATCTCTTAAATCAATAAAAAGTAAATTTCCGTGATCTCGTTTTCTATGTATCCATCCTGATAAAGAAATATTTTTGTCAATATCTTTTTCACCTATTTCTGCACAAGTATGGGTTCTGAATTTATTCATGATTTATTTAATACTTTTTTTATTAAATTAATATTTATTGATTTTCCAGATGATAATGATAATTCATCAATATCTTTTAGAAATTTAATCATTTTTTCATAAGATCTCTCAACATTTTTAATTATATAATCACATAATTTTGGATCCAGGCTTACTTGTTTATCTGAAAAAGACTTCATTATGATTACTTTTAATAAATCGTCAGTTGGTAATTCAATACCAATTGATAAAAAACTATTAATTCTTGATTTTAAATCTTTAGTTTCAAATTGAAAATCCTTCAATGGCTTTACGCTGTTAATCAATATATATTTTTCGAGTTGCTTAGATTGATTTAATAACGAGTATAGTATTTTGTGGTCTATATCATTCTTAAAATCATCAATTATAACACACTCAAAATTTTCTAGAGTAGTTAAAAACTTATTATTTACTTCTTTTGAACTTAATAATTTTGCATTATTTATTTTTTTCTCTAAAATTTTTGTTAAATGAGTTTTTCCTGATCCAGTGTCTCCAAACACATTCAACCATTTGCCAGACCAGTTAGGCCAACTTTCTATTAATTTATAGGCCGAAAAATTATTAGTTGAGACGTAAAAATCCTGTTTGTAATATTCGGTTTTAAAAGGAAATTTAAAAATCAATTGACTCATTATTATATTATTTTCAAACTCCACTGATCATTTTTTAATTCTAATAAAATATTTTGATCTTTCAGTTGATTTATTATTTTATTTATCTTGCCCAAATACTTAATTTTGAGAAGAACATATTTTTTATTTATTTCTAGAAAATATAAATTTTCAATCAAATCTATTTTTTTTATTCGATTGTCTAATTCAACTAAATTATTTTTTTTATTAAGAAAAAATTTAATATTAATGAAAGATGGAGTTCTAATATCGACTAAATTTTGAGATTTAATTAAATTTATAATTTCACTTTTCGCTTTTAAAATTATATCATCATAAAAATCTTCGCTATTTTTTTTAATTTCTTTAAATAAAAAACTTTTGTTTATATTTTTTCCCATGATATTCGTTTTTAGAAATATCTTATCTCTTTCTAAATTATTTTCCTCTACAATTATTAGTACAAAGTTTTTTTTTGAATACTCTTTAAAAATCTTTTCAATATTAAGATCGAATAAATTATTTTTATAATCATTAATATCTTGTAAAATTTCAATTTTCTCTATTGGTAAAATGAACTCTATAAGGTCATTACTATCTATTACATTCCATTTGTCATAAAAGTAATTTTGGTTATACACATAAAGTTTATCTTTTTTTTTATGAATGGGTAAAAAATACACTTCGTACTGTGTTAAATCAGAATATGAAATTTCAAAGTTATAAAATAAATCATGCACCTTTTCTTTATCAAAAAAAATATTGTAGCTTTTAGTTACTTTATCAGCACTTCTGTTTTCGATAGTTTTAGAAATTTGATAGTAAGAAACTAAATCTTTTATTTTACTTGAATTTAAATTTTTGAGTTTATCCACGTCTTTTTCAAGTAAAACTTTATTAATTAGCTCTTTAAAACCTTTTTTTATAGCCTCATCGGAAAAAAATTGATTATTCGCAGAAAGTTTACCGGAAATTTCAACATTATTAACATTAAACAATGTGCTTTCGGACAAAACATTTCCAGTTTTGAAAAAAATAACTAAAATAAATAAAATTAATTTAAAACTTTTCATAAAAAATAAATATCATTTTATTAATGAAAAAAATGCAAAATAGTTACAAAAAAAGTGGTGTTAACATTTTATTAGCCAATAAGTTTGTTAAGCATATTCATAAATTATCAAAAAAAATTGGCAAAAAAACGAAAAACTCTATTGATAAAGATAATATTGGTAGCTTTGGGTCATTATATGACATCAGCAAAATTAAAATTAAGGATCCAGTGATTGTTTCATCGACTGATGGAGTGGGCACAAAATTAGATCTAGCAAACAAATATAAAAAATTTGATACAATAGGTATTGATCTTGTAGCTATGTGTGTAAATGATTTGATTGTACAAGGAGCTAAACCACTTTTTTTTTTAGATTATATTGCAACTGGTAAATTAGATATTAATAAAACAAAGAAAATTCTAAAAGGAATTTTAAAAGGTTGCAAGTTATCCGGTTGTGATCTAATTGGCGGAGAAACAGCTGAAATGCCTGGCATATACAAAAAAGATGATTTTGATTTAGCTGGATTTAGCGTTGGAATAGTTTCAAAAAAAAAAATTTTAAGTAAAAAAAATGTAAAAATTAATGATGTTATTTTAGCTATACCGTCAAGCGGTATACATTCTAACGGATACTCTTTAGTAAGAGCTATTTTAAAAAAGAATAAAATATCAAAAAGTATAAAAAATGATTTACTAAAACCAACAAAAATTTATTCTGAGGAAATTTTAAAATTAGTCCATAAAAATTATATAAATGCATCTGCTCATATAACAGGTGGCGGCCTTATAGAAAATTTGCTTAGGTCAGTCCCTGATAAGTTCTCTGTGAAAATTGACCTATCTAAAATTAAAATTAAAAAAATTTTTAAATGGATAAAAAGTAAAAATATCTCTGATGATGAAATGATTAAAACTTTTAATTGTGGAGTTGGTTTTTGTTTAATTGTTCCAAGAAAAAATATAAAAAAAATAATTAAATTTTTTCCAAAAGAGTATTTACCTTACGAGATTGGAAAAATTACGAATAGTTCAAAAAAAATTAATTTGTATAATTCTTTAAAATGGTAAAAAAAAAAGCTTGTGTATTTATTTCTGGAGAAGGATCAAATTTAAGAAATCTTTTAAAACGTTCTAGAGATTATAATTTTCCTATTACTATTAAATTAGTTATCTCAAACAATTCTAAAGCGAGGGGGATTAATTTTGCTAAAAAGTACTCAATCCCCTATTTAATCATAAATACAAAATTAAGAAATTTTGAAAATTTAATTTTGAATAATTTAAAAAAAAATGGAATTAATATTATTTGTTTAGCAGGATATATGAAAATAATCTCAAAAAAATTTTTAAGATCATTTAAAAAACAAATTATAAATATTCATCCTTCTCTTCTACCAAAGTTTAAAGGATTAAATACTTTTAAGAGAATTTTAAGAAAAAAAGAGATAAAAACAGGTTGCACTGTGCATTTTGTAAATGAAAAACTTGATGGGGGAAGAATTATTACTCAAAAAAGTTTTTACATAATGTCAAATTTTAGCGAATTTGAATTAAAAAAAAGGACTCAAAATCTCGAACACATTGCTTATCCAGAAGCAATTGTGAAGATTTCCAGAATTAATTATTAAAAAAAAATCCTATTTCTTTCTTTGCGTTTTCTAAAGAATCTGATCCATGTACAGAATTTTTATCTATAGAAATTCCATATAATTTTCTAATAGTGTTTTCTGCTGCATTATTTGGATCAGTAGCGCCCATGATTTTTCTATTTTTTAAAACCGCATCCTCTCCTTCCAATATAATTACAACAATCGGTCCAGAAGAAAGATAATTGCATAGGTCGTTATAAAATGGCTTAGATTGATGAATTTTGTAGAATTCAGCCGCTTCCTCTTTAGTAATATGTATTTTTTTATGATTTTTAATTTGTAAATTATTTTTTTTGAAAATTATTTTTATTTCCTCAGTTAAGTTTCTTTCCACAGCATCCGGTTTAATTATGGATAAGGTTTGCTCTACATTACTCATAATTTTCTTCTACTAACTTATTTAGCAACCTTACACCAAAACCAGTTGCGCCGCCTGAATTCAATGCACCACCATATTTTGAAAAAGCCATGCCAGCAATATCAAGGTGTGCCCATGGTGTTTTATTTAAAATAAATCTTTGTAAAAATTGAGCTGCAGTTGTGGACCCTGCTCCACCTACATAATTTATATTTTGCATATCAGCATTTTTAGAATTCATAAGCTTATCATAATTTTTATGTAATGGCATTCTCCACACTTTTTCTTCTACTTGCTCACCTGCACTAAATATCTGTTTTGACAACTTATCGTCATTAGAAAAAAGGCCTGCGTATTCTGAGCCTAAACAAACAATAATTGCGCCTGTCAAAGTAGCTAAATCAACAATAAATTGTGGTTTAAATCTTTTTTCTGTAAAAGTTAAAGCATCTGCTAAAACTAGACGGCCTTCTGCATCTGTATTTAAAACTTCTATAGTTTTTCCACTGTATGATTTTACAATATCTCCTGGTCTTTGAGCATTTCCGCTGACCATATTTTCTACCAACCCAACTACACCGACAGCGTTAATTTTTGCTTTTCTTAATGCTAAACTTTTCATCAAACCTACTACGGTTGCTGATCCAGCCATGTCGTAAGTCATATCTTCCATAAATCTAGCTGGTTTCAAAGAATAACCTCCAGTATCAAAACAAACTCCTTTTCCAACAAATGCTAATGGTTTAGAATTATTTTTTTTTCCATTCCACTCCATCGTGACTAAATATGATCCTCTTATACTTCCCTGACCAACACCTAACAGAGCATGCATACCAAGTTTTTTTAATTTTTTTTCATCATAGATAGTAACTTTTAAACCGTCTTTTTTTAAAGAACTGATTCTTTTGGCATATTCATCTGGATGTAAAATATTACCTGGTTCTGAAACTAAGTCCCTAGCATAAAAAGTGCCTTCCTCCAAAGCTTTAAATTTTAATTTTAATTGAGCAGATGGTATATTTTTTTTTCCAATTACATTAATTGATATTTTTCTGTCTTCTTTTTTTGTTTTATACTTATTAAATGAGTAAGATTTAAGTTTAATACCGTGAAGAAAATAACTTAAAAAATTTTCATGTTTACTTTTCAAACTGTCAGAGATTACTGAATATTCACTATTTTTCCCTAAATTTATACGAGTGTAGAACTCAGCGCCTAAACCTTCAATATCTGAGCTTTTTAGTTTGTCTTTTACAGAAACTAAAACTATCTTTTTTTTAGAGTTTAATTCAAAAACTAATAAATTTTTTTTTAAGTCACTAGTCTTAAGTAAATCACTAATGTATGAAATTTCATTTTTATCAATATACCTTTCAAGACTACTAATTTTAAATTTTTCGTCAGAAAATAAAACTATGTTTGAAGGTTTTTTATTCTCTGTTTTTAAATAATTGATTTTTAAAGCCATAATTTTTTAATAAACCTTAATTTGTCAGTGATATAAGTCCAAATATGTTAGTTTTCAATGTATATTTAGTCATAGTTAAACCATTAGTTGAATTTAATTTATGGATGTTCTATTTATATACGATATTCCAATGCTTCAAAACAAAATTTATTATAACTATTTAATTGAAATTTGTAAAACATTTCTAATAATATTGTTTGGACTATCAGTTATCGCTCTTACAGTAAGAGCGGTAAACTTCTTAGACTTAATTGTTGATAGTGGTTATGATGTTACCACTTACTTCAACTATTCAATTTTGAATCTCTTCGGTATAGCCCCTAAGTTTATTCCTTTGTCATTTTTACTTTCATTGATAATTTTCATATTTAAGCATAAGCAAGACAGTGAGTTTATAATTTTATGGACCTCAGGGGTTAAAAAAATTTATTTAGTGAATCTTTTTTTCATGGCAGCATCAATGGTGTTGATGCTTTATTTGTTACTTTCTACATTTATAACTCCTTTAGCTTTAAATAAATCTAGACTTCTTCTAAGCAATGAAAATTTTGGTTCATTTGTGCCTACTGTAAGAACACAACAATTCAGTGACTCCTTTAAGGGATTTACATTTATCGTAGAAAAAAAATTTAATAATGAACTTAAAAATATTTTTTTACATGATAAAGGTAATAATCTAGTAAACTTGTCTTCAAATACTTCAAAAATAGAGTCTACAACAATATTGGCTGAGAGCGGAATAGCAAATGATAAAGCTCTAGTATTGTTTAATGGCCAAATTATATCAACAAAAAAAAATTTAGAAAATGAGATTATTAAATTTGAACAATTAAATATTGATTTAAGTTCACTTAGAAACACCACCATTAAAGAACCAAAAATACAAGAGACTACAACTATTGCTCTTCTAAAATGTTTATTTGATAAAAATTCCATGGAAAAAAGTTTTTGTAATAATGATTTTAAAAAGGAAATTTTATCCACATTGAATAGAAGAATCATTATTCCGTTCTATATCCCAGTTTTATCACTTATCTGTTCGTTTCTTTTAGTGAAGTCTAAAAGAAACTATTTTCAAAAAATAAATGTATTTGTATGTTGTTTTATAATTTTATTGTTTACTGAACTTGCTGTAAGATATACAGGCATCAATACATTTATTCTATATATTTTTATTTTAATGCCCTTTTCTTTATTGTTAGTTTTATATACCTATTTAATTTATAAATTTTCTAATGAATCTTTCAAATCATGAATAGAATTTTTTTAAATTATCTTTTAGTAAATTTTTTAAAAACGTTTTTAATTTTTGTTCTTGTCTTCTACTGTTTTGGCATGATCTTAAATTTATTTGAAGAAATTGAATTTTTCAAAAATATAGATGTCAGTATATTAGTTCCACTTATGCTCACAAGTATTTTTATCCCAAGTATGATAATCAAAATTTTACCTTTTATTGTTTTTCTTTCTAGTATGTGGTTTATGATGAAAATAAGAAATAGTCGTGATCTCTTAACTTTAAAAATTTTTGGTTTTTCAAATTTAAAAATTTTTCTTGTTTTAGCTTTGACTTCATTTTTTTTAGGATGTTTAATTTTACTTTTCGTAAATCCTATTACTTCATCAATGTCAAAATTTTATGAAAAAACAAAATCAAATTATTCAAGAGATATTGATCACCTAGTGACATTTAATAAAAACGGTCTTTGGATTAAAGAAAATATAAAATCGGGTCAAAGAATTATTACAGCTGCAAAACCAGAGGATAAAAATTTGATAGATGTTACTATTTTCCATATTGATCAAAATTCTAATTTAAGAGAAAAAATATATTCAGAAAAAGTAAATATTGAAAATAATACTTGGATCTTAAATGATGCTATAGTTTTTAATCCAACAAATGGTGTTTTGGAAAAAAATAATTTTAGAGAGTACAAAATAAACTCAATTTACGATTTTGAAAAAATTAACAGTTTATTTAAAAATTTTGACACAATGTCTTTCTTAGATTTAGCATTAAATTATAAAAATCTTATTAACAACGGCTACAGCAAACCTTTTCTTAATCAAAGTTTGCACTCTATGCTTTCAATGCCTTTCTTTTTATTTTTGATGACTGGCTTAGCTTCTATACTAACAATGAACACTTTAAAGAGATCTGACAATATTAGGTATATAATTATTGGGCTATTAGTTAGTGTTGTGATTTTTTATTTTAAAGATCTATCATTAGCATTAGGACAAACGAACAGAATACCTTTGATTTTATCTGTTTGGGCGCCAGTGATAGCCTTGTCGCTTTTTACCTCAATAGGAGTAATACAAATAAATGAAAAATAAAATTTTATTTTTTCTCTTCTTTTTATCATTTTTGAGCTCAAAACTTTTAGCAGAAAATATTTTTATTGAAGCAAAAAATATTTCATTAGATAAAAATAATCAGATATCCTTATTTGAGAATGAAGTTAAAGTAATTACTGAAGATGGTTACAAAATTAATAGTGATTTAGCTGAATATAATAAAAGCACCGGAATCTTAATTTTGCGAAAAAACATTACAGGTATTGATAAGGAAAATAATACCATTAAAACTAATTTTGCAAAGTACAATGAAAAAACAAAAATTTTAGTAACAAATGGTCCAACTAAAATCATATCATCTGAAAAATATATTATTGAAAGCTTTGACATTACGTTGAACAATTCTGAAAAACGAATTTTTTCAGAAAAAAAAACTATTGTTACTGATCAAGATAAAAATCAAATATTTGTAGATAATTTTGATTTTGAAACTAAAAATAGTATTTTCAAATCAATTGGAAATATACAAGTTATAGACAATAAAAAGAATAAATATGAATTTTCACAAATTTATATAGATACAAAGAAAAAAGAAATTTTAGGTACTGATATTAAATCTTATTTAAATGATAGAAATTTTAAAATTAATAAAAAAAACAAACCTAGGGTATTTGCGAACACATTAAAAATGAATGAAAAAGAAACTCAGTTTAATAAAAGTATTTTTACTCTTTGTGATTATAGAAAGAATGACAAGTGTCCACCCTGGTCTATTCGCGCATCTAAAATGTTTCATGACAGTGAGAAAAAGACTATTTATTATGACAATGCAGTAGTAAAAGTTTATGACTTTCCTGTTTTTTATTTTCCAAAATTATCTCATCCAGATCCCTCGGTTAAAAGAAGATCAGGTTTTTTAGTCCCTAGTATTTCTGACTCTAAAAATTTAGGTTTTGGGGCATCAGTTCCATATTTTTTCGATATCGATCATGATAAAAATTTTACTTTAACAACCAAGTTGTATGCAAATGAGCATCCTTTATTTACAGGGGAGTATCATCAAGTATTTAAAAACTCAAATTTCATAGCAGACTTTGGATACACGGAGGGATATAACGAAACCACAATTAATAAAGCTGAAGGTAAAAAATCTCATTTTTTTTCTAAGTTTGTAAAAAATTTTAAAGGTAAAAATAATTCAGAAAATTCACTAGGCCTCTCGCTACAAACAGTTTCAAATGATAAATACTTAAAACTTTACAAGTTAAAATCAAATTTAGTTGATTACAATCTAGACACTTTGGAAAACTCTTTAGATTTTTCTCATGAAGATGAAGATATTTTTTTTGGTTTTAATGCGAGTGTATTTGAAACATTGAAAGAAAATTATGAAGATAAATATGAATATATTGCGCCTGAGATGACATTAAGTAAAAATTTATTTGTTAGTGAAAGCTTAGGAAGTTTAGATCTTCAATCTAATTTGAAAGTACATAATTATGATACAAATAAATTAACAAATTTTATTGTTAATGATTTAAGCTGGAGTTCTAAAGACTTTCTTCATAAATCTGGTGTTAAATCAAAATTTTTAAGTAATTTTAAAAATATAAATTACGAAACCAAAAATGTAAATTTATACAAGGAAGATCCTACAAGTGAAATATACGGTGCATTCGGATATCAATCTGAAATAAAATTTGAAAAAAATAATGGGAAAAATCAGCATTTTCTAATACCTAAAATCTTTGCTAGGTATGCTCCGGGCGGTATGAGAAAAGAGAATTCTGGCTCTAGATTAAATCCCATAAGTGCATTCAGTATGGATCGTTTAGATCATATAAATAATTTTGAAACAGGATTTACGGGCGCTTTAGGTATAGATTACGAAATAAAAAATAATGATAAAAGTTTAGATTTTTCGATTGCTCAGATAATTAATAATGAGGAAAACAAAAAAATGTCAAGCGAAAGCAGCTTAGATGAGAAACTTTCTGATTTAGTTGGAGTGGCTAATTTTGATATAAATGAAAATGTAAATATTACCTATAATTTTGCTTTAGATCAGAATTACAAAGAATTAAATTATAACGATTTAGGAGCTAAAATGAATTATGGAGCATTGGATATCGATTTTAATTATTTACAAGAGAAAAATCATATTGGTGATAAAGATTACTTCAAAACTAAATTGACTTATAATAACAAAAATAACGGAATACTCTCTTTCCAAACTAAGCGTAATTTAATCACAAACTCATCAGAGTTCTATAACTTGAGCTATGAATATATAAATGATTGTTTACGAGCAGGCCTAGTGTATAGACGAGAGTTCTATAACGACTCAGAGCTTGAAGCTGAAAACTCAATATTCTTTAAAATTACTTTAACTCCTTTTGGAGGCATTGATACTCCTGCCTTGAATTAATGTTTAAAAAATATTTTCTTTTTTTTTCAACAATAATTATTTTAAACTTCAGTTTTAAAAATGTGAGAGCAATCGAAAACAAAATAATTGTAAAAATTAATGAAAGCATAATAACATCTTATGAACTTAAAAATAAATTAAAAACTTCATTGATACTTTCAAATCAAGAAATTAATCAATCGAATATTGATAAAAATAAAAGTAGAGCGCTTTCTTATTTAATTGATTTAGAAATAAAAAAAAATGAGTTGAAAAAATATGATGTTAAAATTGACTCATTAAATGTCAACGATCAGCTTCTTTCTATATCTTCTAATGATATAAATAACTTTGAAAAAAAATTTCAAAAACTAGGAATTAATTTTGATTTATTCGTTTATGAGCTTAAGATAGAGACAGGATGGAAGCAGCTTATGTACAAAATATATAATGAGAAAGTAAAAATTTCTAATGATGAAATAGATAAGCAAGTTCTTATTTTTATAAAGGAAAATTCAGAAGTTACAGAATTTAAAATTTCTGAGATAGAAATTAATTTAGAGAAAAATATAAATTACGAAAATGAGGTTGACTTTATAAAAAAAGAAATTAATGAAAATGGTTTTGAGAATACAGCATTAAAATTTAGTGCTTCTATGTCTTCAAAAGATTTTGGTAACATTGGATGGATCAATAAAGAAAGTTTAACTCCTAGAGTAAGTAAAATTTTAGATAATTTGAAAATTGGAGAAGTTTCTCCACCTATTAAAAATTTGGATACTTTGTTATTTTTGAAATTAACTGACCGTAGAATTACTAAGGTTAATGAAATAAATTCAGAAGAATTAAAAAAAAAAATTATAAACCAAAAAAAAAATGAGCTTTTCGCTTTATTTTCAAGAAGCCATTTATCTAAGTTAAAAAACAATTCCTTGATTGAATACAAATGAAGAAAATTATTATTGTTAGCGGTGACCCAAATAGTATTAACTCAGAGTTAATAATTAAAAGTTGGAAAAAAATAGATAAAATTAAAAAGAAAAAAATCTATTTGATTTCAAATTATAATTTAATAAAAGCTCAATTTAAAAAATTAAATTACTCTACAAAAATTTGTAAAGTTAAAAATTTAAACGATAGAAATAATGATAATTCACTAAAAATAATTGATGTAAATTTAAAATTTAAAGATGCTTTTAAAGTTTCTTTTGAAGAAGCATCAAAATTTATTAAAAAATCCCTCATTTTAGCTCATAAACTTTCTTTGAATAATGATGTTCTAGGTATGATCAATTGTCCAATAGATAAAAGTTTATTAAAGAAAAAGAATACAGGTGTAACAGAGTTTTTGGCATCTAAATGTAAAATTAAAAATAATTCTGAGGTAATGTTAATTTGGAATAAAAAATTTTCGGTAAGCCCTATTACAACACATCTGGATGTTAAAATTGTTCCAAAAGTTTTGAAATCTCAACTAATCATTAATAAAGTAATTACAATAAATAGTTTCTTCAAAAGCTTTTTAAAAAAAAAACCGTTTATTGGTATTTCTGGTTTAAATCCACATAATGCAGAGATGAGAAAAAGTTCTGAGGAAAAAAAGATAATTGTGCCTTCTATTATTAAATTAAGAAAAAAAGGGATAAAAGTAAAAGGACCTTTGATTTCTGATACACTGTTTATAAACGATTTCAAAAATTTTGATGTAGTAGTTGGTATGTATCATGATCAAGTTTTAACTCCATTTAAAACTATCTTTAAGTTTAATGCAATTAATATAACATTAGGATTAAAATACTTAAGGGTTTCACCTGATCACGGAGTTGCAAAAGAACTAATTCTCAAAAATAAAGCAAATCCAAAAAGTTTAATTGAATGTATAAACTTTATAAATAAATATGGCTCATGATGTTTGGAAAAAAGTCTTTAGGTCAAAATTTTCTCATAGATAAAAATATTATAAAAAAAATAGTCAATTTAGTTAAAATTAAAGATAAGGATATTATTGAAATTGGGCCTGGCTATGGTGCTTTGACAGATGAAATATTGAAGAAAAAACCTAAGCAAGTTAATATTATTGAGAAAGATATTTCTTTATATAAAGAGTTAAAAACAAAATATTCTAATTTCCAGAATTTAAAAATATATAATAACGACATTCTTGATTTTGATCTAGAAAAAATAGTTAAAAAAAATACTATAATTTTTGGAAATTTGCCTTACAATATTTCATCACAAATACTTGTAAAAATCTTAAGATTCAAAAAATGGCCTCCTAACTTCAAAAATTTAATTTTTATGTTTCAAAAAGAATTAGGAGAGAAAATTTTAGGAAAATATCTTAGTAGAAATTATGGTAGATTATCAATTTTGTCTAGTTTTAGATTAAAGCTTGTAGATAAATTTTTAGTTTCTCAAAATTGTTTCTCTCCAAGACCAAAAGTCGTTTCAATGGTTATTCTTTTTAAACCAAAACAAAATAGATTATACAAAATTAAAAATCTTCTAAGTCTAGAAAAAGTTACTAATATTTTATTTTCAAAAAAAAGAAAAATGATTAATAAAAGTCTAAAAAAAATTTTAAAAAAAGTCAAATAGAAAGTATCAAAGGACTTAAACTCAATTTAAGGCCATCAGAAATAAAACCAGGGAGCTATTATAAAATTACTGAATTATTTGAGAAAAATTAGAGATTTTTCTCTTAAAATTATTAATAATACTTTCAATCTGTTTGAAGCAAATATCTAAATTCTCATTAATTATGATGTAATCATAATCATTCCAGTGTTTGATGTCTTCATCAAAAGCATTGAATCTTTTTTCTATTTCCTCAAGTGAATTTTGATTTCTTTTAATAAGTCTATTCTTGAGGTCATTTTTGTTACTTGTAATCAAGTATATTTTAATCATTCTTAAATTTTTAAAATTTGATAACTGTTTTGTTCCTTGCCAGTCTATGTCAAAAAGTAAATCATTTTTTTTAATTGATTCATCAACATTTTTTTTTAGTGTCCCATAATAATTTTCAAATATTTTTGCATATTCATAAAATTTTTTTTCTTTAATGAGTTCTTCAAATTTTTTAATTGAAACAAAATTATAATCTACTCCATCTACTTCATTTGACCTTGGAGATCTTGTTGTATGAGAAACAGAGATTTTAAAAGACTGATACTTTTGCTGTAGTTTTTTTGTAATTGTTGTTTTGCCCACGCCAGATGGAGAAGATAAAATAACCATTACATTTTCTCCACCGTGCATTTTGAAATTAGCTAAAATAATTAACTATTCTTATTTTCAATAAATTTAATTGCATCTCCAACAGTCAAAATCTTTTCTGCTTCACTGTCAGAAATCTCTGATCCGAATTCCTCCTCAAAAGCCATAACTAGTTCTACTGTGTCTAAACTATCAGCTCCTAAATCATCAATGAAACTTGCTTCTTCCGTTACTTTCTCTTCTTCGATACCCAAGTGATCTGCAACTATTTTTTTTATCTTGCTTTTTATATCCTCTGACATGAATTCCTTTCGTGTATATGATTTCTTAATAAATTATTAAACAGAATTGTCAAGCCATATACATTCCACCATTAACATGGATAGTTTCACCGTTAATGTAGTTTGACAAATCGGATGCTAAAAACGCTACACAATTTGAAACGTCTTCGCCTGTGCCCAGTTTACCAGATGGTATTTTATTTATAAGAGATTTTCTAAATTCTTCATTTATTTTTTCAGTCATTTCAGTTTTAATGAAACCTGGCGACACACAATTAATATTTATATTTTTTTTTGCATACTCGATTGCTAAACTTTTTGAAAATGCGACTATGCCAGCTTTTGAGGCTGAGTAGTTAGCCTGTCCTAAATTTCCGGTGTGTCCAACTATAGAAGTTATATTGATTATCTTTCCATATTTTTTTCTTAACATTTTTTTTATTGCTGCTTTACACATTAAAAAAGTAGATGTTAGATTGATGTCTAGAACTTTTTTCCAATGTTCCTCTGAAAGTCTTATAGATAAATTGTCTAAAGTAATTCCGGCATTATTTACCAGAATATCTAAGCCATCTAATTTTTTTTCCACACTATTTATAAACTCATCAATTTTTTCATGCTCATCAAGTTTAAATTTTTCAATGTAAATTTTCGGAAATTTTTTTTTCAGATTTTCTAGTTTTTCCTCATTTGTTCCTGTTGCAATAATTTTAGAATCAAAACTATTTAATTTTTCTACGATACAGTTTCCAATACCGCCAGTGGCTCCTGTAATTAAAATTTTTTTATTTTTTAAATTCATTTTGCAAATTTTTAATATCAGCAATTGAGTTGATTGAAAAGCAATTTACGTCCTTTATAGTTCTTTTCACCATACCAGTTAAAACTTTTCCAGGACCTATTTCTATAAAATTTCTTACTTTTTCTTCTGACATTTTTAAAATAGACTCTCTCCATTTCACACTTGAGTAAATTTGTTTTACTAGTAATTTTTTTATGTTTTCTGGTTGTGATATCTTGTCGGCAGTTACATTGCTTATAATTTCATACTTTGGTTTCTTAAATTCTATTTTTTCAATTTTATCCTGCATATAATTTGCAGCGGGTTTCATTAGTGAACAGTGAAATGGTGCGCTGACCTTAAGAGGTAAAGATTTAATTTTTTTTTCTTTTAAAATATTTTGAAAATTTTCTATGCTTTCTTTTCTTCCGCTAACTATTACCTGGCCTTCTGAGTTATCATTCGCAATTTCACAAATTTCTTTTTCATCAAGATTAGTTCGAATTAAATCTTGTATAAAATTTATTTTTGTTCCTAAAACAGCTACCATACTGCCAGTCCCGATTGGGACAGCATCTTGCATTGCTAAGCCTCTTTGATGTAATAAATAAAGAGCATCTTCAAATTTTAAAGACTCAGAGCAAACCAGAGCACTATATTCACCTAAAGAATGTCCTGCAAAATACTTAAAAAACGAAAAATCAAAATTAAATTCTTTTTTTAATATCTCAAAAATTGAATAACTTACAGTTAGAATAGCAGGTTGAGTATTTTTAGTTAATTGCAATTTGTCTGACGGGCCTTCAAGTATCAATTTAGAAATCGAAAAATTTAATTTTTCATCTGCTGTTTTAAAAATATTTTTAACCCGTTCGAATTTGTTATAAAATTCTGACCCCATACCAACTAACTGTGATCCCTGTCCTGGAAATATCAAAGCGCTCATTTAGTCTAAATTATTAACATTATTAGTATTGATATAATTCTTTATTATAGTATAAACCAGCTTTTATAAATAAATAATAAACCTAAGTTAACAAAATTTTATGGCTTTTTACGAAAACACTATAGTTGCTAAACAAGATTTAGCAGAAAAAGAATTAAAAATATTAAAAGACAAATATAATGAAATTATAAACAAATCCTCTGGAAAGGTTGTTAAAATTGAAGAATGGGGTTTATTAAATTTAGCAAATAAAATTAAAAATTATAAAAGAGGATTTTATATACATTTTAAATTCGAGGGAAATACGAACACATTAAATGAAATTGAAAAAAAAATTAAATTAGATAGTTCTATAATAAGACATTTGACTGTCAAATATAAAAAGCTTGATACTGAAAGTGAATTTTTCAAAAAAGCTAATTAATAAATATGAAACGAAATAATAAAAAGAAATTTAAAAAAAGTGCGAACTCTATAAATAAATTAAGTTTATTTCAGAAAGCAGAAGGTAAATTTTCAAAAAAATGTCCTCTCTCAGTAAAAAATGCACCAGTTGTAGATTATAAAAATATCGGATTATTAAAAAAATATATATCAGAAAATGGGAAAATTATTTCCTCAAAAATTACTTCTGTCTCGTTTAACAAACAAAGAAAACTTACTAAAGAAATAAAGAGAGCTAAAATTCTAGGACTATTATAATATGGAAGTTATTTTATTAGAAAATATTTTTAATTTAGGGAATATAGGAGATAAAGTTAAAGTAAAAAATGGGTATGGCAGAAATTTTTTACTAAAACAAGGTAAAGCATTGAGATTTAGTAAAGAAAACCTAAGTTACGTTAATGGTAAAAAAGAAGAGTTAAATAAAAAAAATATTGAGGTCAAAAATAAATTTAAGGAGATTGCAAAATTAGTTAATAAAAAAACTTTCGTATTTAACCGTGAAAGTAAAGAAAATGGTGATCTATACGGGTCAATAAAACCTAAAGAAATAACAAATCTTATAAAAGATCAAGCAAAAGCAGAAGTAAGCCCCTCACAAATTATTATCAAGGATGAATTAAATAAAATTGGAGTCTATAAGATTGACATAAATTTTCACTCTGAGGTAAAAGCGTATGTCTCTATTAAAATAGATAAAATTCAATCAAAATAACTTTTCCACAGAAAACAAAAAAAAGTGTGTAACTTTTTGATACCAAATTATATCTTGTTCAACTATTATTTATGAGTGAAAGAAGTTCAATCGATAAAAAATAACTCGCAAAATAAACAGCCATCTAATTTAGAAGCAGAACAAGCTCTTATTGGATCTGTTATGGTAAATAATGATATTATAGATGAAGTTTCAACATTTATTAAACCTGCAATTTTTTATGATCCTGCTCATGTTAAGATTTATGAAGTAATTGAAAATTTAAATAATAGAGGAATGATAGCTAACCCAATTACTCTAAAAAATTATTTTGAAAAAGATAATATGTTAAATGAGGTCGGGGGCACTGAGTATCTTGTGAAGCTTACAAGATTTTCTGGATCTACGAAACAAGCGATAGATTATGCTAAAATTATTCATGAAATGTATTTGAGAAGGGAGTTAGTATCAATCTCAGAAAAACTTTCTTATGACACATTAAATGCTAATACTCAGGAGCAAAATGCAGAAAGTATTATTGAAGGCACAGAAAGATCACTATTTAATTTAGCTGAAAGAGGAAGTTTTTCACAGTCATTTATTGAGTTTAAAAAAGCTGTAGATAAAACAATTGAATTGGCAACTCTTGCCATGCAAAGCGACCGCGGTATTGTTGGTGTTCCCACAGGTTTAACCGATTTAGACGAAAAATTAGGAGGGCTGCACAAATCAGATTTAATAATTTTAGCAGGAAGACCCTCTATGGGTAAAACTGCGTTAGCTACTAATATAGCATATTATGCAGCGCAAAATATTTTATCTAGACAAGAAAAGTCTTCTGTCGCTTTTTTTTCTCTAGAAATGTCCTCTGAACAATTATCGACTAGAATATTGTCTGAGCAAGCAAGAATTAAATCGGATTCAATAAGACAAGGAAATGTTACTGAGGAGGAGATAAATAGATATATTGAAACTTCAAGAAATATTTATAATTTACCTTTATTTATAGATGAAACACCGGCAATTACCATCGCTACACTGAGTAACAGAGCAAGAAGGATTAAAAGATTGAATGGCCTAAGTTTAATTGTTGTAGATTATATTCAATTAATGAGGTCTAGCTCAAATAAAAATGAAGGTAGAGTTCAAGAAATTTCAGAAATTACTCAAGGACTTAAAGCTATTGCAAAAGAGCTCTCGGTACCTGTTTTAGCTTTATCACAACTCTCAAGAGCAGTTGAACAAAGAGATGATAAGCAGCCTCAATTAGCAGATTTAAGAGAGTCTGGGTCAATAGAGCAAGATGCTGATGTAGTAATGTTTGTATATAGAGAGGCATATTATTTAGAGAGAAAACAACCTAAGCTTGGATCTATTGAGCATGCAGAGTGGCAATCTAAAATGAATGATGTTAATGGTTTAGCTGATATAATTTTAGGTAAGCAAAGACATGGCCCAACGGGCACTATTAAAGTCGAGTTTGAAGGAATTTATACAAAATTCAAAGATTTAAGCAAAAATTAGACTTAATTTTTCTTTAGTTATAAAAAAATTCAGTTATATCTGAATTGTTGATGCTATCGAATATTTATAAAAAGTTGGTTATAGATTTTTCAAAAGTTACATTAATAATAATATTATTATTAATAGGTTTTTCTTTATATAACTCAAAAAATTTTAATTTAGACGCTTCATCTGACGCACTTCTTTTAGAAGGTGACAAAGATTTAAAATATTTAAGAGAAATAAATGATAGATATGGGTCAAAAGAATTTTTAGTTTTAACTTATGCACCGGTTTCTAGTTTTATGGAAAAGGAAACCATTTTAAATTTACAGTTGCTCAAATCAAAAATTGAAAAACTTACATGGGTTGATAGCGTAATAACTGTTATTGACGTGCCATTATTAAAAAGCACTGACGAAAATTTAATGGATAGATTAAAAAATTATAAAAATTTAGCCTATCCAGAAATTGATAGAAAAAGAGGTTTTGAAGAAATTTTAAATAGTCCTATATATAAAAATTATGTCATCAGTGAGGATGGAAAAACATCTGGTATAGTTGTTTATTTGAAAAAAGATGAAAGATTGGCCGAATACATCAAAATTAAGGAAAAATATTTTATTCAATCAGAGGAGACAGGATTAACTAAAGAAGAAAAAAAAAATTATAAAAAATTTATTAAAGAATACGAAGACTATAAAAATTTACACAACTTAAGAAATCATCAGAATATTAAAGAAATTAGAGATGTAATAAGTAAATATGGTGAAAATGCAAAAATACATCTAGGGGGAATTCCTATGATTGCTGACGATATGATGAGTTATATTAAAAATGATATTGTCGTTTTTGGTATAGGGGTGTTTGTTTTTATTATTTTTACACTTTGGTTCATTTTTAAAAATATAAAATGGGTTTTAATGCCTTTAGTGGGATGTCTGACTTCGGTAATTGTAATGATTGGCCTATTAGGATTAATTGGATGGAAGGTAACTGTGATTTCCTCAAATTTTATTGCTTTAATGTTGATTTTAAATATGGCGATGAATATTCATGTAACCGTCAGATTTCTTCAATTAAAAAAAGAATATCCCGAGTTATCAAAGTCACAAGCGGTTTTAATTTCAAGTAAAAAAATGATGTTGCCAATTCTTTATACTGTGCTGACTACAATTTGTGCTTTTTTATCATTAATATTTAGCGGAATAAAACCGATAATCGATTTTGGTTGGATGATGACTTTAGGATTAATTGTTTCATTTGTAATAACTTTTTTACTTTTGCCTTCACTTCTAAATATATTTTCATCAGAAAATGAAATTAATATTAAAGATACAGAAAAATCGATGATCACTTCAATTCTGGGATCAATTTCAAAAAAATATAAGTACATAATTTTTCTAGTTACAGGATTAATTA
The DNA here is from genome assembly GCA_902587515.1 of uncultured Pelagibacteraceae bacterium. Lineage (GTDB taxonomy): Bacteria > Pseudomonadota > Alphaproteobacteria > Pelagibacterales > Pelagibacteraceae > Pelagilacustribacter. The sequence goes on along the minus strand of CACILM010000005.1, from coordinate 19,198 downwards.
TCATTGCAAGTTTTATTGGAATTTCAAAATTAGAAGTTGAAAACAGTTTTATTAATTACTTTGATAAAAAAACAGAAATTTACAAAGGTATGAAAAAAATTGATGATGATTTAGGCGGTACTACACCTTTAAACATTATTATCAAGTTCCCCATAAAAAAAACGGGTGATGAAAAAGATGATGAGTTTTCAGAATGGGAAAATGATAGTAAGGAGGAAGAAAATAAAGCTAAATATTGGTTCACTAGAGACAAAATGGATAAAATTTTAAAAGTGCATGACTATTTAGACTCTTTACCTGAGATTGGAAAAGTTTTATCTTTCGGATCAATTTTAAGAGTAGCAGAAGATTTAAATAATAAAAAATTACAAAGTTTAGAAATTGCTGTACTTTATAGTAAAATACCTCCCGAAATAAAAAAAGAAATCATATCTCCATACATCTCTGTAGAGAAAGATGAAGCCAGAATAAGTGTAAGAATAAAAGACTCTCTGGAAAATTTAAGAAGAGATGATCTTATTAATAAAATTAATTTAGATTTAAATAAAGAACTTGGGTTTAGTAAAGAAGAATATAAACTTTCTGGGGTTCTTATTCTATTTAACAATTTGTTACAAAGTCTCTTCAAGTCTCAAATACTTACTCTAGGAATAGTAATGGTGGGAATTATCATTATGTTCTTTATACTTTTTAGAAATATTAATTTATCATTAATTGGAGTAGTTCCAAATTTTATTGCAGCTTTTTTTATTTTAGGAATAATTGGTCTAGCTAAAATACCTTTAGACATGATGACAATAACAATTGCAGCAATTACTATTGGGATAGCAGTAGATAATAGCATACATTATATTTACAGGTTTAAGGAGGAATTTAAAAAAATTAAAGATTATAAAAAAACGTTAGACAGGTGTCATAGAACTGTTGGTATAGCAATTTTAAATACTTCAATCACAATCGTTTTTGGATTCTCAATCCTTGTTTTATCAAACTTTATCCCTACAATTTATTTTGGTATATTTACTGGAATAGCGATGTTACTTGCAATGATTTCGGTCTTAACTCTTTTGCCACAATTAATTTTGATTTTTAAGCCATTTGGGGAAGAAACTAGAACTCCAAATTATGATTGAGGAATTTTTAAAAATTTTAAATAAAATTCATATTTTTGACGTAGTTTTTATAATTATTTTGATTTACTTCATTATTCAGTGTTTTGTAAAAGGTTTCTCTCTTAGTCTTATTTCTTTCATGAAATGGGTTTTTTCTACGATTATTACAATTATTTTAGTTCCTAAGACTCAACCCTTGGTAGGTGATTACATAAAATCTGAATTCATAAATAATGTAGGTATTGGTATAGTGATATTTATATTTACTCTATTTTTTACTATTATAATTGGAAAAGCTTTAGGAAAAGCTATGACATGGACTGGTGTTGGTTCAATTGATAAAACTTTTGGATTGTTATTTGGAATTTTTAAAGGATATGTTGTGTCTGTGTGTATATTTTCTATATTAAATTGGTTTTATCCATATCAAAATTGGGGTATATCAGCTGAAAGTGCTCTTAGTTTTAATTTAATAAATAAAAGTAGTAAAATACTTATAGAGGAATTCCCCTCTAGTGAAGATTTTATAGATACGAAAGAAAAAATTGAAAAAATCTAGTCTGGATAAACTTAATGAAGAATGTGGAGTATTTGGTATTTCCAATCACGAAGATGCCTCTGCTTTAGTAGCTCTAGGACTTCATGCTCTGCAACATAGAGGACAAGAGGGTTGTGGTATAGTTTCATTTGATGGAACAAATTATCACTCAGAAAAGAGGCAAGGTCTTGTAGGTGATCACTTTACAGATCCAGAAACTTTAAAAAAACTTCCAGGAGAATTTGCTGTTGGTCACAATAGATATTCCACAACAGGTGAAACATCATTGAGAAATATACAGCCTTTTTTTGCTGATTTACACATGGGAGGATTAAGCCTAGCACATAACGGAAATTTAACTAATGCACTTTATCTAAGAGAAAGTTTGGTAAAAGATGGAGCTATTTTTAGAACTACCAGCGATACAGAAACTATAGTGCAGCTGATAGCAAAATCAAAAAGAGATAAATTTATAGACAAATTAATTGAGGCTCTTTTTCAAATTCAAGGTGGTTATTCTTTAATCTTAATGACAAACAAAAAATTAGTAGGGGTTCGCGACCCATTTGGTATTAGGCCGCTTGTGATTGGAAAGTTAAAAAAATCATATATTTTTGCATCTGAAACTTGCGCTTTAGACATTATAGGAGCAGAATTTGTTAGAGAAATTGAAAATGGTGAAATTGTTATAGTTGAGAAGGGAAAACTTTCAAGTATAAAGCCTTTTCCTAAACAAAAACCTAGGCCATGTATTTTTGAATACATTTATTTTGCAAGACCAGATAGTCTTATCAGTGGTAAGTGTGCTTATGAATATAGAAAAAATCTTGGTAAAGAACTAGCAAAAGAAACCGATCTTTCAGCTGATATGGTAGTACCGGTGCCTGACTCGGGAGTTCCAGCTGCATTAGGGTATGCTGAACAATCAAATAAAAAATTTGAGCTTGGATTAATAAGAAATCATTACGTTGGTAGAACTTTTATTGAACCTTCACAAAATATAAGAAGTTTAGGAGTTAAGCTTAAACTTAGTTCCACTAAAACAATTGTAAAAAATAAATCTATTATTTTGATAGATGACTCTTTAGTTCGTGGAACTACTTGTCATAAAATTGTTAAAATGCTTTATGAAGCTGGTGCTGCTGAGGTACATGTAAGAATTGCTTGTCCTCAAATTAAATTTCCTGATTTTTATGGGGTGGATATGCCCACTAAAGAAGAGTTATTGGCCCATAACAGATGCATTTCTGAGATGACTAAATACATCAAAGCAAAAAGTTTAAAATTTTTAAGTTTGGATGGATTATATAAAGCTTTAATTGGAGAAAAGAGAAATATAGTATATCCTCAATTTAGTGATCATTATTTCACTGGAGACTATCCAGTTAAACCATCAGATAATTTAGAAGGTTTGAAAGTAAAACAACTTTCTCTTTTGAGCGGAAAATCTAACAGTTAATTAACAATGAAAACTCTTTTTCTACTGTCAATAAAAATAATATAGTCATTTATAAATATCGGTTGAGAGTTAATTTTAGAGGGCAATTTTACAATTTTTTCAATATTTCCATTAGTATTAAAAACTATTACATAAGAATTTTTCAAAAATATAAATAATTTACTATTTATCATATAAATATTTTTAAATTCAGCTTTTCGTCTTTTTGTATTAATAAATTTTGAGATTTTATTATTAATATTATGAGAGTAAATAATTTGACCAGAATTCAAATCTAAAGCGACGAGTAAGTCATTTTTAGTGATTAAAAATAAATATTTACTTATTATTAATGGTTTAATAAATGAAGAAAAATTTTTTTTGAAGAGTATTGTTCCTGTATTGCTATCTAAGACATAAGTAAAATGATTAGTGGTTACAACAATTTTATCTTGTGTTTTCACTAATGTATTTCCTAAAAATAAATTACTTGGATCGACATTTGTAGTTTGATTTAAATTTATAAACCAGTTTATTTGCATTCTTTTGTTGTCAATAGAGTATAAAGATCCGAAAGTGTTTAAGAAAAAGGTTGAATCGTTGTCCAAAGAAATATTATTTATAAATTTATTTTTTACAGTTGTTTCTTCAGTTGGAATTAATTTTAAAATATTACCATTATTTTTATCTACATAAAAAATTTGATTATTTTGATTTGATAAAATTAATTTATCTTCAAATATTTTAATATTTGATCTAAATGGTATTTTAAAATTTTTTGCCCATAAAACTTTGTTGTCATTATAATCAAGCGAATAAAGATAACCTAAATTATCAGATACATATATAATTTTTTCATTTACGATAATATTAAGTTTTTTAATATTTTTTTTGAACTTTTTTTTATAAAAATTAAAGTTTAAAATTTTTTTTTTGTAAGTTAATGAATAAACAATTATATTACCTTTTGTGTCAGTTGAAATTATATTTTCATTATCATACAAGATAAAATCATTTATTTTCTGATTAGATATCTTTTTACTATTAAAAGATTTACGATTTAATTCACTATAGCTAAAATTTTTAGAATTATTTGTCTTATTGTAAAAAATATCAGGCCACTCAGAGTTATTAAATGAGGAAGGTAAACTAAACTTAAAATCATTTTTGATAATTATTTCTTCATTAAAAGTATTTTTAACACTAGAAAGTTCTTCAAATTGTGAAAAGTCATCTTTTTCCTCTTTCTCTGAGAAAGACTCTCTTTTCCATATACCTGATTTATTATCAAATGAGCAACTTTGAAATATTATAGAGATTATTAAAATTAAAAATATTCTCATAACACCTTTTTATCAATAAACTAATATTTTTTCAGCTAGATCTTTAATCTTTGACTCAGATTTTATTAATTCGTTTAATAGTTTTTTTGCTTTTTCATCTTCAGAATTTTTTAAAAAGAATAAAGCTTTTTTAAGTTTCAAAATATCTTTTTGCTCTTTATTGTTTTGTAAATTTTCGACTTTATCAAAATATTCTAAAATTTTTTCTTTATTTTTTTCCAAGTTTTTTTCTAAAATAATGTTGAGAGCTAAAGATGAATAAAACCTATTATTTGATTTTAATATGTCTTCATAAATTTTTTTGGATTTATCCTTTTCATTATTTGTAAATAGTATCCCTGCCTCAATATATTTTTCAGAAATAATGTTATTTTTCTTTTCATTATTAATTTTTAAAAAAGAAGTAACTACTACTAAAACTAATATTAATATAAAAAAAATTTGTATTTTAATTCTGTTCTCTTTATAAAAGCTTATTAGTCTTGTTTTAATTTCAATTTTATTATTTAAATTTTGTTCCATTAAGAAAGTTTTTTTTTTGGGGAAATATTCCTTTTTTTACGTCCCTAGTATATTTTTTCACAGCTTTTTCAATTGTTCTGTTAAGTATTGCATATTTTTTTACAAATTTAGGGTAAAAACCACTCATTCCAAGCATATCATCTGTCACTAGTATTTGACCATCACATTGATTTGATGATCCTATGCCTATAGTTGGAATATTAATATTTTTTGTTATCAACGCAGATGAATTTGGCGTCAAACATTCAAGTACTATCGAAAATGCACCGGCCTTTTCAATTAATTTTGCCTCTTTTAAAAGTTTATTTGCTGCATAACTTGATTGTCCTTCGATTTTAAACTTTTTTTTATATTGTGGAGTGTAGCCTATATGACCCATTACTGGAATTTTAGATTTTACTAATTCTTTAATTATATTAAAATTTTTTTTGTTACTTTCTAATTTTACGGCATCACATTTTGTAAGCTTCATAATTAATTTAGCATTTTTTTTTGCTTTTTTTTTGTTATTGTAAGTTCCTTTAGGCATATCGACTATTAAGAGTGACTTTTTAATTCCTTTTTTTACACTTAATGTATGATTTATTACAGTATCCAAATTTAATTTATGGGTATCTTCTAATCCATATAAAACATTAGCCATAGAGTCACCTACTAAAACTATATCACAGTGATTATCTAAAATTTTTGCAATATTTTTTGAATAAGCAGTCAAACAAACTATTTTTGATTTATTTTTTTTTTTTAAAATATTTCTTATTTTTATATTCATTTCAAAAACTTTTATTCTAATTCAATAGTGCTTGGTGGTTTAGAGCTAATATCATATACTACTCTATTAATTCCTTTAACATTATTTACAATTTTATTAGAGATTTTATCTAAAAATTCTTTTGGAAAATTGAAATAATCTGCAGTCATACCATCTTCAGAAGTTACAGCTCTTATTAAACAAGTGTACTCATAAGTTCTCGAGTCTCCCATAACTCCAACAGTTTTAAAAGGAAGAAGAGCTGCATAAGCTTGCCAAATTTTATCATAAAGTTTATTTTTATTTAATTCATTTACATAAATTTGGTCTGCTTCTTGAAGTATTCTAATTTTTTCTTGGTTAATGTTACCTATTATCCTTATGGCAAGACCTGGTCCAGGAAAGGGATGTCTATTACAAATATCATTTGAAAGACCTAAAGATTTTCCCAAAATTCTTACTTCATCTTTAAAGAACTCTTTTAATGGCTCGATTAATTTAAAATTCATTTGTTTTGGCAACCCACCAACATTGTGATGAGATTTGATTTTGGACGTTTTACTTCCTGTTGAAGATTTACTTTCAATGATATCTGGATAGAGTGTTCCTTGTGCTAAATATTTAACATTCCGGTATTTTTTTGCTTCATTTTCAAAAATCTTAATAAATAAATTTCCAATAATTTTTCTTTTTTTTTCAGGATTTGAGATATTTTTAAGTTTTTTGAGAAAAATTTTTGAAGCATTAATCAATTTTACATTAAGTCCATATTTTTCTTTGAAAGCTTTATAGGTATATTTAAACTCATTTTTTCTCATTAGTCCTGTGTCAACCATAATACAAATTAATTTTTTTTTAATTGCCTTGTTTATTAATAAAGCAACTACACTGCTATCAACACCTCCTGAGAGAGCGCAGATAACTCTGTCTTTTTTAATTTTATTTTTAACTTCTTTTATTAGGCGCTTTTTTTGTGAAACTACACTCCAATTTTTTTTTATTTTACATATTGAAAATAAAAAATTTTTAAATATTTGTTTTCCATTGTCAGTATGAGTTACTTCAGGATGAAACTGGACACCATAAATTTTCTGCTTTTTATTTTCTATAATAGTTAGTTTCGAATCTTTAGTGTATGCGATTGCGGAAAAGTTTTGTGGTAATTTTACTACTGCATCTTCGTGACTCATCCAAACAGACATTTTTGGTTTGAAAAAATTTTTTGTTAATAATGAGTTTCTTTTTTTAAAAATATAAGCTCTTCCAAATTCTCTCCTTTTTTTTGATGATTTTATCTTTCCACCCTTCAGTTTTGAAATAAGTTGTAATCCATAACATATGCCAAGTATTGGAATTTTTTTTAAAAATATATTTTTCGGTACACTTTGAAATTCATGACTTGTTACTGATGATGGGCCACCTGAAAGTACAATTCCTTTTATCAAATCGAAACTTTTAATTCTTTTAATTTCAATAGGTGTTATCACCTCAGAATAAACACCTAAATCTCTTATTCTTCTAGCAATTAATTTTGTTACTTGTGAACCAAAATCTATAATTAAAATTTTTTTCTTTTCCTTTTGAAATTGCATTTATTTTTTTGATAAATTTTCAATTTCTTTTTTTAACTTTTTACTTTTTTCACAAAAGTTATTACACAGCATCATCAGTCTATCATTTAGCTCTTCACTTTTCTTATAATCTGATGAGTCTAATTTTAATTTTGCTAAATTATAGATAGCCTCCTCATTCTTTGGATTGATTAAAATTACAGTATTCAAATTTTGTTCTTCTAAATTTTTATCATCGAAACTTCTAAAAATTTTTGAAAGATATAAATATGACATTTCACTTTTAGGGTTAAAAACTATATCTTGCTCAAATTTGAACTTTGCTTCATTAAATTTTTTATTTTTAAAAAGGCTTAAGCCCTCTTCAAAATATTCAGTATTAGCTAGCAAAATATTTGGATAAAAGAAAAGTATTATTAAAAAAATTTTAAAGACTTTATTTGTCATAACTTATAATTAATTGTTTTTTGCGTCATTTCAACACTATGTACCATACTCTCATAGAATCCAGCTTTTGTAATTTTAATAAACTTAGCGTTTCTAGTTATTTGACCTAAATTTTGCGCGCCTATATAACCCATTGATGATCTTAACCCTCCCTTAAGTTGATAAATAATTTTTGATACACTTCCTTTATATTCTACTCTACCTTCGACACCTTCTGGAACAAATTTTGATTTATCTTTGTAATTTTTTTGAAAATACCTATTCGCAGAACCTGAAGACATTGCTCCAATTGATCCCATTCCTCTGTATTGTTTATAGAATTTACCCTTTATTTTAAATTTTTGACCTGGACTCTCATCTGTTCCAGCAAAAATAGAACCCATCATAATTGCATCTGCACCAGCTGCTAACGCTTTTGCAATATCACCAGAAAATTTTATTCCACCATCAGAAATAATTTTAATTTTTTTTTTCTTTAGTGCATTCTTAACTTCTAAAATTGCAGATATTTGCGGTACGCCAATTCCGGCAACCATTCTTGTTGTGCAGATTGAACCTGGTCCAATACCAACTTTGATAATATCTGCTCCTGAATTGTACAATTTTTTAGCAGCTTCTCCTGTAGCAATATTTCCTACACAAAAAGGAATTGAGTCATCAATTGTTTTTAACTTTGATAGCGTTTTTAATACTTTTTTGCTATGACCATGTGCTGTATCAATTACAATTAGGTCACATCCATTAGTTATTAAAGATTTTGCTCTTTCAACATCTTCCTCATTAGTGCCAACTGCAGCACCTACAAGTAATTTTTTTTTCTTAACCTTAATTATTTCTTTTGTTTGCTCTTTGATATTCAGGTTTCGATGAATTATTCCAATACCTCCTGCTTTAGCAATTGCAATAGCCATTTTAGACTCAGTTACCGTATCCATTGCAGAAGATAAAAATGGTACTCTTAAATTTAATTTATTTGTTAAGTTTAAAGAAATATCTGTTTCGCGAGGCAATACATCAGAGTATTGCGGAAGTAACAGTACATCATCAAAAGTTAAAGATTCTTTAATTGATACCATATAAACTTATATACAATTTTTAAGATTTATAAAGTCTTTAAAATTTGGCAATGTAAATAAGTTTCTTTTGATTCTTTTCTACTAGAATTTGGTTTAAAAAAATTAACATTTTTAAATATTGATTTAGCTAGATTTTTTACCTCAATAAAATCTTCGCCCATAAACAGCTTTGATACAAATATTCCATCCTTTTTAAGAATTTTTGACGAAAAATTTATTGCTTCAGTGCAAAGTTGATTTGTTCTGATAGAATCTAATGACTTATTTCCTGTAGTATCTGCAGCCATATCAGAGACGATTACATCTAACCTTCCTTTTATATAATTATTTATTTTATCCTTTGTGCTTGATTCGAAAAAATTGCAGTGTAAAAATTTTACATTATAAATTGGCCTCATTTGTTTGATGTCAATAGATAGAACTTTTCCTTCAGTGATAATTTTACTAGCTACTTGCGACCATCCTCCTGGACATGACCCTAGATCTAGCAAATTTGTATTTTTTCTTATAAATTTAAATTTATCATTAAGTTCTATAAGTTTAAAAGCTGCTCTTGATCTATAACCTAAAGTTTTTGATTTTTTAAAAAATTGATCTCTATGCTGTTTAATTTTCCAAGTATTACTTTTTTTTACTCTTTTCGATTTTTTCATTACAAAACATCTTCGTGATCTTCATCAGATATTTTTGAGGAGTGTTTTTTTTCTTGTTTTTTATATATTAAAATACTTAACGGTATTGAGATTAAATAAATAACTCCAAATACTAAAAGAGTTTCAAAAGTATAAAATAAAAGTGCAATAAAAATTATCCCAGCAGTTAGTAATAAAAAAACTGTCGTTTTAGATGATATAGATATTTTTTTCAATGAAGGTGTTGGTATTTTACTTACTAGTAACAAAGCTATTAATATTGTAAGAAAAGGTGTAAAACTTTTTATATTTAAATTGAGATTAAACTCTGTCAAATCGTAAATTAATGGAGTTAATATTAGTAGTCCTCCTGCAGGAGATGGAATGCCTTCAAAAAAATTATTTTTCCAATCTTGATCATTTTCATTTTTAGTTAAATTAAATCTAGCTAGCCTTAGAACACAACAAACAGAATATATTAAAGCAATGGCCCAACCTAATTTTCCATAATTATTAAGTTCCCAAAAATATAAAATTAAAACTGGCGCAATACCAAAACTAACAAAATCAGTTAAAGAGTCTAATTCTTTTCCAAATTCTGAAGTTCCTTTTATTAATCTTGCTACTCTGCCATCAAGGGCATCTAAAATAGCTGCAAGTAAAATTAGTGTAACTGCAAGATTAAAATTACCATCAATTGAAAATTTTATAGAGCTGATGCCAAGACAAACTCCACCTAAAGTAAGAATATTTGGTAGAAGATATCTTGTTTTTTTTGAAGTTACTAATTTAAATTTTTTATTTGGTTCCATTATTCTGCTGCAATTAGGCTTTCACCAGCAACCACGTTTTGTCCTAGTTTAACTAAAACTTTTTTGTTTTTAAAATACAAATCAACTCTACTACCAAATCTTATCATTCCAATTCTATCACCTTGTTTCAATTCTTGACCTTGTTCAGCCTCACAGACTATTCTTCTAGCAATTAATCCTGCTATTTGAACAATAATTATTTCTTCATTATTTTTGTTTGATATTAATTTATAGAAATTTCTTTCATTTTCCTCACTAGCCTTATCTAAAGATGCATTTAAAAACTTTCCGGGTTTATAGTAAATTTCATCAATTTTACCAGCAGTAGGCACTCTATTTACATGACAATTAAAAACATTCATAAATATACTCACCCTTGTGTACGTGGTGTTTTCCAATCTAAGTTCTTCTGGTCCAGATCTTTCAGATACATCAGTAATTAATCCATCAGCTGGACTTACTAAGTAAGACTCATCATTAATTGGATAACGCTCAGGATCACGAAAAAAATAATATACCCAAACTGTTATAATTATCAAAATAGAACCTATAAATTTTGAAAAAAATAAGACAACAAATGTAACAATAATGGAAATAGCTAAAAATTTGTAGCCCTCTTTGTGTATCTTTGGAAAAATTGTATTAAACATAATTTTAAGTTTGCTAATTTTTTTCTAATATGTATAAAAATCAAAGTTTATCAATCAATATTTTATGGCAAAAATAAAAGTTAAAAATCCGGTAGTTGAATTAGATGGTGACGAAATGACCAGAATTATATGGTCGTTTATAAAAGATAAGCTAATTAAGCCATATCTTGAGATAGATCTTAAATACTATGATCTTGGTATGGAGAGTCGAGACAAAACTGATGACCAAATTACGGTAGATGCGGCAAATGCAATCAAACAACATGGAGTAGGCGTGAAATGTGCAACTATTACACCCGACGAAGCTCGTGTAGAAGAATTTAAACTAAAAAAAATGTGGAGATCGCCAAATGGTACTATTAGAAATATCTTAGGTGGTACAGTTTTTAGAGAGCCAATTATTTGTAAAAATGTTCCTAAATTAGTTCCCGGTTGGACAAAACCAATAGTGATAGGAAGACATGCTTTTGGTGATCAGTACCGAGCCACTGATTTTCTTATACCAGGTGAAGGAAATTTGGAAGTCAAATGGACTTCAAAAAATGGAAAAGATAAGAAAGAGTTTAAAGTTTTTGATTTTCCCGGATCTGGAACTGCTCTTACAATGTACAATTTAGATGATTCTATTAAAAATTTTGCAAGAGCATGTATGAATTACGGTCTTGGAAGAAAATGGCCAGTTTATTTGTCTACTAAAAACACAATCCTTAAAGCATATGATGGAAGGTTTAAAGATCTTTTCCAAGAAGTTTTTGAAAAAGAATTTTCTGATAATTTTAAAAAGGCAAATATTACTTACGAACATAGATTAATTGATGACATGGTTGCATGCGCTATGAAATGGAATGGTGGATACGTTTGGGCGTGTAAGAATTACGATGGTGACGTACAGTCTGACACTGTTGCTCAGGGATTTGGATCTTTAGGTCTCATGACTAGCGTGTTAATGACGCCAGACGGCAAAACAGTCGAGTCAGAAGCTGCTCATGGAACTGTTACTAGACATTATAGAATGCACCAACAAGGTAAAGAAACTTCTACAAACCCAATAGCATCTATATTTGCTTGGACAAGGGGTTTAGCTCACAGAGGAAAACTTGATGGGAACGAGGAACTAGTTAAATTTTCTAATAATGTTGAGGAAGTATGTGTTAAAACAGTAGAAAGCGGTTCAATGACTAAAGATTTAGCAATTTTAATAGATAAATCAAATAAATATCTAACCACGAGTCAATTCTTGGAAGCTATTGATGGAAATTTAAAGAAGAAACTTAACTAATTTTTTTAGATATTTCTTTAAAAGCATCCTCAATTTTGTTTTGATCTACACCACCGGCTTGAGCAAAATCTTTTCTACCACCACCACCTTTGCCACCCAAAATAGCAGATGCAGCTTTTACTAAATCGACAGCATCATATTTTGATGTTAAGTCTTTAGAAATTCCTACAGCTAAACCGACCTTATCTTCAAAAGTCGAAATACTAATTATTATTCCAGATTTGATATCTTTTTTTCCTTGATCAATTACACTCCTCAATTCTTTTGGAGGAAAATCTTTTAAAGTTTGTTCTCGAATTAATACATTCCCGATTTTTTTATCCTTGATTATATTTTTACTTTTATCTTTCTTGATACCTTCAATTTTTACTTTGTTAAGCTGTTTATTCAAATTTTTTAAATTTTCAGACAGATCTAAATCTTCTTTATAATAAGGTTCAATTTTCAATTTTAGTAGTTCATTTTTAATAAGTTTTATATCTTTTTTAAGATTAGATTCTTTCAGAGATTTGTCTTTCTTTTGTATTTTTTCGTATTCTTCTAATTTCTTGTCTCTTAATGCCTCGACCCTTCTCACTCCTGATGCAATAGATGATTGGCTTATTACTTTAAACTTACCAACTTCTTTAGTATTTTTTACATGAGTTCCTCCACATAATTCTGTTGAGAAGAAACCATTATTTTCCTTACCCATAAAAACTACTCTTACTTCATCCCCATACTTCTCCCCAAATAATGCAAGAGCACCCATATTAACTGCCTCCTTTGGGGTCATTATTCTTGTTTGCACATCAGAAGAACCCTCTACTATTTCATTAACCATATTATTAATTTTAGTCATTTCCTCTTTTTCAATAGGTTTGTTATGACTAAAATCAAATCTTAACCTTTCAGGTGAGACTAATGATCCTTTTTGTGTCACATGCTTTCCCAGTGTTCTTCTTAATGACTCATGCAATAAATGAGTGGCTGAATGATTTGCTTTAGAATTATTTCTTTTTAACACATCTATTTTTAAATTAACGCTTTGCCCAATTGAAATTGAACCTTTTTCAACTTTTCCATGGTGAACAAATAAATCGCCCATTTTTTTTTGTGTATCATTTATTTTAATTTTACAACTTGAGTTAAAAATATAACCCTGATCACCTACTTGGCCGCCAGACTCTCCGTAAAATGGAGTTTGATTAGTTATGACTTCTATTTCATCTCCAGCGCTAGCAGATTCAACGAATTTTTCTTTTTTTGAAATTTTTATTATTACACCTTCAGCTTTATCAAATTCATAACCTAAAAATTCAGTAGGGCTTAGTTCCTCTCTAACTTTAAACCATCTTTCCTCAACAGACTTATCTCCAGATCCTTTCCAATTTGCTCTAGCTAAATTTTTACTTTTTTCCATCTCCCTCTCAAATCCGTCACTATCTACTTTAATGTCTTTACTTCTTAAGATATCAGCGGTCAAATCTAAAGGGAAACCATAGGTATCATATAATTTAAAGGCTTCTAAACCTGGAAAGGTTTTATTTTGGACTTTATTTAAATTTTCTTCGAGTATTTTCATACCGCGCACTAAAAGAGAAGAAAATTTCTCTTCCTCGTTTTTAAGAGTTTCAACTATCAACTCTCTACCGTTTATTAATTCTGGATAACTGTTTTGCATCTCGTTAAGTAAAACTTCAAAAAGTTTATAAAAAACAGGATTTTTGCTACCTAAAGAATGAGCGTGTCTCATCCCTCTTCTCATAATTCTTCTTAAAACATATCCTCGACCTTCATTAGAAGGTAATATTCCTTCAGCAATTAAAAAACTAGATGCTCTTAAGTGATCAGCGATAACTCTGTGGCTTGCTATTGTTTTGCTGTCGATTGGAGTTTTTGTTAAATCAGATGAAGCAGCCATTATTTTTTGAAAGTGATCAATTTTATAGTTATCGTGAGTACCTTGTAAAACTGCTGTCATCCTTTCAAGTCCCATACCTGTATCTACTGAGGGTTTTGGCAGTTCAATTCTTTTTTCTTTTGATATTTGTTCGTACTGCATAAATACAAGGTTCCAAATTTCTATAAATCTGTCACCGTCTTCGTCAGGACTTCCAGGTGGACCACCTTGTAACTTGTCGCCATGATCATAAAAAATTTCAGAACAAGGACCACAAGGTCCTGTGTCTCCCATTGACCAAAAGTTATCAGATGTTGAAATTTTTATAATTTTACTTTCATTTAATCCAGCAATTTTTTTCCAAAGATTAAATGCATCATTATCTTCATGAAAAACAGTAACTAATAATTTTTCTTTAGATAAATTAAAGTCTTTAGTTAAAAGATTCCAAGCATGATGAATAGCTTGTTCTTTGAAATAATCTCCGAAAGAGAAATTTCCCAACATTTCAAAAAAAGTGTGGTGTCTAGGAGTGTAACCAACATTTTCTAAATCATTATGTTTTCCTCCTGCCCTTACACATTTTTGAGATGTTGTAGCAGTTTTATAATCTCTTTTTTCTAAACCTGTGAAAACATTTTTAAATTGAACCATGCCTGAGTTGGTAAACATCAAGGTAGGATCATTATTTGGAACTAAGTTGCTAGAGTCTACAATCTTATGATTGTTTTTTTTAAAATAATCTAAGAATTTTTTTCTGACATCAGTAAGTAAAATTTGGCCCATATTTAATTAAATACAGATATTTTAGAACTTGTCTATAAAGAGATTAATTAGTCTGCTTTTTATCGTTGTCTACAACAACGCATATTTCAGATTTTGTAAGAAATCTTTGTCCTGTACCATTATCTAATGAAAACATCCCTCCAATTCCTTTAACTGCATCAATTGTAAGATCTGTGTGTTTCCACTTTTCGTATTGATCCTCATTCATATAAAAAGGTGTTCCATCTACCTCCCCCAGTTTTACATCACTATTACCTACTTGATATTCTTTTGCTGGAAAACACATAGGCGCACTGCCATCACAACATCCGCCTGATTGATGAAACAAAAGATCATCACCGTGAACTTCTTTAATTTCACTTAATAGTTTTTTTGCTGATAATGTAAATGATACTTTCATTTCTATATTTCGGCCCATGATTTAGAATCATGGGCCATTATATATTATTGGTTAAAAGAAGCCTAATTTTTTCTCACTGTAAGACACGTGTAAGTTCTTCACTTGTCTGTAATGATTTAGCATCATTTTGTGAGTTTCTCTTCCGATACCAGATTGTTTGTATCCACCAAACGCAGCGTGAGCTGGGTATGCATGGTAACAGTTTGTCCAAACTCTACCTGCTTCAATACCTCTACCCATTCTGTACGCAATGTTTCCGTCTCTAGTCCAAACACCTGCTCCTAATCCGTAAAGAGTATCATTAGCTATTTCTAATGCTTCTTTCTCATCTTTAAATGTTGTAACTGATACAACTGGTCCAAAGATCTCTTCTTGGAATATTCGCATGTTGTTTTTTCCCTCAAAAATTGTTGGTTGGATATAGTTTCCTTTTTCCAGACCACTATTTATTTTTGCAGCACTTCCACCACATAGAACTTTGGCACCTTCTTTTTTACCTAAGTCTAAATAAGACTTAATTTTTTCCATTTGTTCTAGTGAAGCTTGTGCTCCAATCATAGTTTCCATTTTCAAAGGATTGTCTTGTTTCACAGCTTTAGTTCTTGCAATCGCTTTTTCCATGAATTTATCATAGATAGATTTTTGAATTAAAGCTCTGCTTGGACAAGTACAAACTTCCCCTTGGTTAAGCGTAAACATAGCGAAACCTTCTAAACATTTATCAAAGAAGTCATCATCTTTAGCCATAACATCTTCAAAGAAGATATTTGGCGATTTACCACCTAATTCTAAGGTAATTGGAATTAAGTTTTGAGATGCATACTGCATGATCAAACGTCCAGTTGTAGTTTCACCTGTAAAAGCAATCTTCTTAATTCTTTTTGAAGAAGCTAAAGGTTTACCTGCTTCAAGACCATATCCGCTTACAACGTTAACAACACCTGCTGGTAACAGATCTCCTATAAGTTCCATTAAAAGCATAATTGATGCTGGTGTTTGTTCAGCTGGTTTCAAAACTACACAGTTTCCAGCTGCCAGTGCTGGAGCTAATTTCCATGTAGCCATTAACAATGGGAAGTTCCATGGTATTATCTGACCAACTACACCTAATGGCTCAGGTATATGGTAAGAGTATTCGCTGTTACTTATTTCAGCGACTGAACCTTCCTCTGCTCTTATTACGCCCGCAAAATATCTCCAATGATCGATTACCAAAGGTAAATCTGCAGCCATACATTCTCTGATAGGCTTACCATTGTCTAAACACTCTGCTGTTGCTAGAACGTTTAGATTTTTCTCTATAACATCAGCAATCTTTAAGAGTATATTTGATCTCTCAGTGATTGATGTTTTTCCCCAAGCAGGAAATGCTGCGTGGGCTGCGTCAAGAGCAAAATCTACGTCTTTTTCATTCGATCGTGGCACCTTACAGATAACTTCATTAGTGATAGGAGTAGTATTATCGAAATACTTTCCTGATTTAGGTTCTACAAATTTTCCGTTAATGTAGTTTCCATATTTAGCTTTAAATGGAAATTTAACCTTCAAATGAGAGGTATCTAAAGATGAAGACACTTTCGAGCTTGATGCTTGTTGTGTACTCATTTTTCCCCCTTTTGTTCTAATATATAATTAAAACCAATCTGAACTAGATTGTACACATGTATTTTTGACACTTTTTTTTAAGCTACTAAATGTAGATTAAGTCAATTTAAAGTTGATATTTCATGAGAAACGGGAGATTTAAATTAAACCTCCCGTTGAATTGATGGCTTAGATATTATTCTTCCTCTTTTTTATCGCTGATTTTTTCGCTTGCTGAAGGATTTCCCTCTAGCTCTTTACTAATTGCTGAAGCCTCATCTCTAATAATTTTTTCTATTTCTCCAGCAACATTTGGATTTTTTTGAAGGTAGATTTTTGCATTTTCTCTACCTTGACCTATTTTCTCACCTTTATAAGCATACCATGCGCCTGATTTTTCTACCACGCCTGCTTTAGTTCCAAGGTCGATTAACTCACCTAATTTGCTTATTCCTTTTCCGTACATTAAATCAAATTCAACAACTTTGAATGGAGGTGCTACCTTGTTCTTAATCACTTTTACTCTTGTTGAGTTTCCTATGATTTGATCTTTTTCTTTAATAGCTCCTATTCTTCTTATATCCATTCTTACTGATGAATAAAATTTGAGTGCATTTCCGCCGGAAGTAGTTTCGGGATTACCAAACATCACTCCGATCTTCATTCTTATTTGGTTTATAAATATCACCATTGTGTTTGATTTAGATACTGATCCAGTAATCTTTCTTAAAGCTTGACTCATCAATCTAGATTGTAAACCAACGTGATGGTCGCCCATTTCACCTTCGAGCTCTGCTTTAGGAGTTAGGGCAGCAACTGAGTCTACCACTAAAACAGAGATGGATCCCGACTTAATTAATGTATCAGTTATTTCTAAAGCTTGTTCACCAGTATCTGGTTGAGAAATTAATAGCTCTTCGGTTTTTACTCCTAACTTTTTAGCATAAACCGGGTCCATCGCATGTTCGGCATCAACAAATGCACAAATACCACCGGCTTTTTGAGCTTCAGCTACTACTTGCAAAGCTAAAGTGGTTTTTCCTGAGGACTCAGGTCCATAAATTTCAATAATTCTACCTTTTGGCAGGCCTCCTATGCCTAAGGCTAGGTCTAAACTCAATGAACCTGTTGAAATGGCCTCTACATCAAGAGCCTGTTGCTGGCCAAGTCTCATCACAGAACCTTTTCCGAAGTTTTGATCTATTTGACTAATGGCTGCCTCTAAAGACTTATTTTTTTCCTTTAATTCTTGCTGTTTTTTATTGTCGGTTTTTACGACTTTTAAGTTATTTTTTGTCATTTTTATCCTTTTTTTATGTTCGAATCGTTATATTAAATGTACACATTTTGTTCTTTTTATCAAGAACTTTAAATAACTCAGTAAAATATGACTATTTTAAAGAATTTTTAGATAATGTTCCTATTTGCTTGGCTAGCTCAAATTGAGAAGTCATAAAGTCTCTCTCCGCTTTTGCGAAGGCTATCCTAGCCTCAAATAAAAGACTTCTTGATTGAATAACCTCGAGAGTAGTACGAGTGTTACCAGAATCATATTCAAGTGTAATTCCCTCATTAGCAATTTCAGCCGCTTTAAGTTGAGCCCTAGTGGCTTCAAGCACACTTTTTGTTGATTGGTATTTAGACCATGAATTTGAAGTGTCTATATAAATTTTATTTTTTGCGTCCTCTAAAAGAAGTTGATATCGTTGTTTATTAAAAGTAGCCTTTTTTATAGCAGAAATATTTTCACCACCTTTTATTATTGGCCATGTAATTGTTGCCTTCACTTTTTCCTCATCTTTTTCATCTACGGTTGAGCTAAAATCGTTATTCTCAGTTTTGGACACCTCAATTGAGGCTGATGGAGAAAATCTAGATCTTTCTATATTAAGTTCTTTTTTAGAAATTTCAAAATTTAATTTAGAAATTAAAAGATTTATATTGTTTAAATTAGATATTTCTTGAGCAGAATTTAAAGAGTTAGGCAATACTAAAATTTCTTTTCCATTTAGATTTTCAATATTTGGTGCATTCACTCTAGTCACTCTTTCAAAATTTGATATAGAAGATAAAAGCTCAGTTTTTGCTTTAATTAAATTTGCATTTGCGCCTGCAAGAGATGATTCCGATTGGGCTAAATCTGTGAGACTTACTTCTCCTTTTTGCACTCTAGCATTATCATACTCCACCTGTCTTTCAAATAAATTCACATTTAAAATATTGTCCCTTTCATTTTTAGTCTTATAGATTAGATCGTAATAAGCAAAAGCAGTATCTAGAATAGTTTTTTGTTCTTTTTCTTTAAGTTCTAAAATGGCTTTTTGAGTTTCTAAATCTGATTTTTTAAAAGTATTTAAGCCTTTAAAGCCTGAAAA
>CACILM010000004.1:57500-133447 GCA_902587515.1 uncultured Pelagibacteraceae bacterium | reverse complement strand
ATGATAAAATTTGAAATACACCAATAATTATTGCTGATTTAATTGAAAAGTTTTTTTCTAGTTTATTGTTGAGTTTAAACTTATCACTAAAATATAAAAGTACACCAAAAATAATAGTTGTCCAAGCAATAACTTCTATATTTCTTATTTTATCTATGATGTTGGTTTGTATTAGTAAAAATCCAACTATTAATACAGGAACTGAAGAAATAAAAATTTTAAAGAACAATTCTCTATTTTGAATGAAATTAAAAATATCTTTTCTAAAGTAAAACAATATTGCCAAAAATGATCCAATGTGCAAACTAACATCAATAGCTAATCCTTTGTCATCAAAATCTAAAAAATTTGAAATTACAATTAAATGAGATGATGAGCTCACTGGAATAAACTCTGTTACTCCCTGTATAAAAGAAAGAATCAATACTTCGATCATTTTTCTAGAGTTATTTATTAAGGTTGTTTTTTTGATGACAAGATTTAATGCATATCAGCTATGCAAAAAATTGGTCAAAAAATAAAGGTTTTCTTTATTATAAGTAAATATTATTGACCTTTTATTTCTTTAAAATGTACCATTTTTTAATTATTTTTGCTCACTTATGAAAAAAAAAATGCTCCAGTTTGTGGATTTAAAGCAAGAAACTCCTACAAAAAGACAAACATCTGTTCGGAAAGGCGATTTCAATGAGATCTATAAAGAATTTATAACGGGTAAGGCTAGCGAGCAATCAAGCAGATGCTCCCAGTGTGGAGTTCCATTTTGTCAAATACATTGTCCTTTAAGCAACAATATTCCTGATTGGTTAAAGCTAACAGCAGAAGGAAGACTAAAAGAAGCCTATGAGATTTCTCAAAGCACAAATAATATGCCCGAAGTTTGCGGGAGAATTTGCCCTCAAGACAGACTATGTGAGGGTAACTGTGTTATTGAACAATCAGGTCACGGAACTGTAACTATTGGATCAGTAGAAAAATATATCAACGATACTGCGTGGGAACAGGGCTGGGTAAAACCAATTAAATTAAAAAAAGAGCAAAAGCAATCCATAGGAATTATCGGAGCTGGCCCAGCTGGTATGGCCTGCGCGGAGGAGCTAAGAAAATCTGGTTATAAGGTAACTATTTATGATAGATACGATAGACCTGGCGGACTTTTAATTTATGGTATACCCAATTTTAAGCTTGAAAAATTTGTTGTTGAAAGAAGAACAAAACTTTTAAAAGATGGTGGTATAAAATTTGTTCAAAATTTTGAAGTTGGAAAAGATAAAACTCTATATGATTTAAAAAAGGATCACGATGCAATTTTAATTGCTACCGGAGTTTATAAAGCTAGAGAAATCGATATACCTGGTCACAATCTTAAAAATATTTTTCCAGCGATGGATTTTTTAACAGCTTCAAATAGAAAAGGGCTAGGTGACAAAGTAGAGTTATTTGATGATGGAACACTTAATGCAGAAGGAAAAGATGTCGTCGTAATTGGTGGAGGTGATACTGCAATGGACTGCGTAAGGACATCAGTCAGACAAAAGGCCAAATCAGTTAAATGTTTATATCGAAGGGATAGAGAAAACATGCCTGGATCAGCTCGAGAAGTTGGTAATGCCATTGAGGAAGGTGTTAATTTTGTTTGGTTGACCAGTCCTAAAAAGTTTATAGGAAACACAAAAGTTGAGGCTGTCGAGGTTAATAAAATGAAACTTGGTGATCCAGACTCTTCTGGAAGAAGAAGACCCGAGATACAAGTTGGATCAGAATATAAAGTGAAAGCAGATCTAGTGATTAAGTCTTTAGGGTTTGATCCAGAAGACTTACCGAAATTATTTAATGCAAAAGAACTTGCAATTTCACAATGGGGAACAATCAAAATAGATCTTAAAACAATGCAAACAAATTTAGATGGAGTATTTGCTGCTGGTGATATTGTTAGAGGGGCTTCATTAGTTGTTTGGGCTATTAGAGACGGCAGAGATGCAGCATTTCAAATCGAAAAGTACTTAAAAACAAAAATAAATAAAAATAAATCTTCAGAAGCAGCATAAATGAATAATTATAAAAAAAATAAAGCTCTTTTAGAAAAAACTCACAATTATAATCCTGATATGGAGCACGATGCGTGTGGAGTAGGTTTAATTGCTACTACTAATGGAAAAAAATCTAGAAAAGTTGTCGAATACGGAATTGAAGCTTTAAAAGCGATTTGGCATAGGGGCGCTGTAGATGCTGATGGCAAATCAGGAGATGGAGCAGGTATACAAATTGAGATAGCTCCAGATTTTTTTAAGGAAAAAATTTTAAACACAGGTCACACACTGGATGAACAAAAAAGAATTTGCGTTGGTATGGTTTTTCTACCGAGAACTGATTATTCTGAACAAGAAAAATGCCGTGAGATTATAGAATCCGCTTTACTAGAAGGTAATTATTATATCTATGGATGGAGGCAAGTTCCAATTAACCCAAGCGTTCTCGGAAAAACTGCTGATCAAAGCCGGCCAGAAATAGCTCAGGTAATGTTTAAAAAGAATGAAAATTTAAAAACCAATGACCTTGAAAGAGACTTATTTGAAACTCGAAAAAAAATAGAAAAAATAGCAAGAGAAAGTCAATTAAAAGATTTTTATATCTGTTCATTTAGTTCACGTTCTATTGTTTATAAAGGGATGTTCTTAGCGGAAATGCTTTCAGAATTTTATCCTGATCTTAATGATAAAAAGTTAACATCAAGATTTGCTGTTTTTCACCAAAGATATTCAACTAATACTTTTCCCAGCTGGGATCTTGCGCAACCTTTTAGAACACTAGCGCATAACGGAGAGATTAATACTTTAAAAGGGAATATAAATTGGATGAAAATTCATGAGCAAGATATGTCTAGCTCATTATTTAAAAATGTAAAAGACTTGAAGCCAGTTATCAGAAGCTCATCAGACTCAGGCGCCCTTGATAATGTATTCGAGCTACTAGTACATTCTGGCAAACTCGCTCCGTTGATAAAATTGATGATGATACCAGATGCTTGGTCAAAAAGAAGCAAAACCGTACCAAAAAACCATCAAGACTTATTTAATTTTTTAAATAGCACAATAGAACCTTGGGATGGACCGGCAGCAATATGTGCTACTGACGCAAAATGGGTTTTAGCCTCATCAGACAGAAATGGACTTAGACCTTTAAGATATACAATAACCTCGGATGATTTATTCTTTGCTGGTTCTGAAACCGGTATGATAAAAATTCCTGAAGAAAAAATTATAGAGAAAGGAAAGTTGGGCCCAGGACAAATTATTGCCATTGATTTAAAAAAAGGAAAATTATTTAAAGATAAAGCAATAAAAGATCTATTGGCTAAAGATTATAAAAAATATAATAAACAAATAATTGACTTAGAAAAGAAAATTTCTAATGAAAACGAGAAACCTAATTTCATTGGAGAAGATTTAAGAAAGAGACAGTATTTATCAGGATTAAGTATCGAAGATTTGGAGTTAATTCTACATCCTATGGCTGAGGAAGGTAAAGAAGCATCTGGTTCAATGGGAGATGACACACCTGTTGCTGTTTTGTCTAGTCATTTTAGACCAGTTTCACATTATTTTAGACAAAATTTTAGCCAAGTAACAAATCCTCCAATTGACTCTTTAAGAGAAAATAAAGTGATGAGTTTGAAAACAAGATTTGGAAACCTAGGCAATATTTTAGATTTTGATAATTTGACTGAAGAAAATATTTATGTTTTAGACAGTCCCATTTTAACTAATTCACAATTTAAGAAATTTAGAAAATTTTTTTCAAAAAAAAGCAAAGTAATTGATTGTACATTTGATATTTCTTCATCTCTCAAAGACAGAATTGAAGCTATTAAAGAAGAAGCAGAAACATCAGTAAGAGAGGGTAGCACTTGTCTTATTTTATCTGATAAAAATATAAGCAATCAAAAAGCAAGCATCCCAAGTATTTTAGTAGTCGGAGCAGTACACTCTTATTTAGTCAAGCAGGGTCTTAGAGGGTATTGCTCATTAAACGTAGAATGCTCAGATGCTTTAGACACACACTCTTTTGCAGTGTTAATCGGTGTAGGTGCAACAACTGTGAATCCTTATTTAACTATAGACAGTATATACCAAAGATTTGAAAAAAAATTATTTGGCAAATCTGATTTTGAAAGCTGTGTGATTAAATTTAAAAAATCTATAGATGCAGGACTACTAAAAATCATGTCAAAGATGGGAATATCTGTGATCAGTTCATATAGAGGTGGATGCAATTTTGAAGCTGTAGGTTTAAGCAGAGCAATAGTCTCAGATTACTTTCCAGGAATGTCATCAAGAATATCTGGTATAGGTGTAATTGGTATTGAGAAAAAAATAAAAGAGCTTCATGCAAAGTTTAATGCAAAAAATGTTTTTACTTTACCCATCGGAGGTCTTTACAGGTATAGAAAAAGCGGAGAAGATCATCAATATCAAGGTAAGTTGATACACTTGCTTCAAAGTGCAGTAGGAAGTGGTTCTTATGAACAATACAAAAAGTATTCTTCAGGTATACAAAATCTCCCACCTATTAACATAAGAGATTTATTAGAATTTAAAAAGTTAAAAGAACCAATAAACATTGAAGAAGTTGAACCACTTGAGGAAATATTAAAAAGATTTGGAAGCGGAAGCATGTCACATGGAGCCTTATCAGCTGAGGCGCACGAAACATTAGCTATGGGTATGAATAGAATTAAAGGAGCTTCTTGTAGTGGTGAGGGAGGAGAGGATGCTAAACGATTTAAAGTTCTGCCAAATGGTGATAGCGCAAATTCAAGAGTGAAGCAGATAGCCTCAGCAAGGTTTGGGGTTACCGTGGACTACCTAAACAATGCAAACGAAATAGAAATTAAAATTGCTCAAGGCGCGAAGCCAGGTGAAGGTGGACAACTGCCGGGATTCAAGGTGACAGAAGAAATTGCAAGATTGAGACATTCAACTCCAGGAGTAACTTTAATTTCTCCTCCGCCTCATCATGACATCTACTCAATCGAAGACTTAGCTCAATTAATTTATGATTTGAAACAAATAAATCCTAAAGCAAGAGTAGGAGTAAAACTTGTTGCCTCAACTGGGATAGGCACGATCGCAGCAGGAGTAGCAAAAGCGAAAGCAGATATTATTTTAATTTCTGGACACTCTGGAGGAACTGGAGCCAGTCCTCAAACAAGTATTAAGTATGCCGGTATACCTTGGGAAATGGGTTTAACCGAAGCTAATCAAATTCTTACTTTAAATAACTTAAGACATAATGTTACTCTTAGAACTGATGGAGGATTAAAAACAGGTAGAGATGTGGTAATCGCTGCAATGATGGGAGCAGAAGAGTATGGTATGGGAACATCTTCTTTAGTTGCAATGGGATGTATAATGGTAAGACAGTGTCACTCTAATACATGTCCAGTTGGTGTATGTAGCCAAGATCCCTCGCTAAGAGAAAAATTTACTGGCACACCTAAAAAAGTTGAAAATTTATTTAATTTTGTTGCAACTGAGGTTAGAGAGATTTTATCTTCACTAGGATTTAAGTCTATAAATGAAATTATTGGTCGTACTGATTTATTATCACAAGTAAACAAAGGTGCATCAAATTTAGATGATCTAGATTTAAATCCTTTGTTAGTTCAAGCAGATCCAGGTGAAAATTTAAGATATTGCAAGGACAATCACATTAATAAAGTTCCTGAAACATTAGATGAAAAAATATGGTCAGATATTAAAGATAAGATAAATACTTCAAACAAAAATAATTTTGAATATGAAATTGAGAATACCTCTAGGTCTGTTGGCACTAGACTTTCGCATCATGTTTATAAAAAATTTGGTAATGAAAAACTAAATGATGAGACAATTAATATTAAATTAATGGGTTCAGCAGGACAATCTTTAGGAGCATTTTTGACAAAGGGAATATGCATTACAGTTGAGGGCGATTGTAATGATTATGTAGGGAAAGGCTTATCCGGAGGAAAAATAATTGTTAAAAAATCAAACAAGAGTAAATTAATTGCAGATCAAAATACAATTATCGGTAACACAGTTTTATACGGAGCCACTTCTGGCAAACTATATGCTTCCGGTCAAGCTGGTGAGAGATTCGCAGTAAGAAACTCAGGGAGCTTTGCGATTGTTGAGGGCTGTGGCGCTCATGGATGTGAATATATGACAGGAGGAAATGCAATTATATTAGGAGCGGTTGGAGATAATTTTGGAGCAGGCATGACAGGGGGAATGGCTTTTGTTTACGACGAAAAAAATGAATTTGAAAATTTTGCGAACCCAGCTTCAATTATCTGGCAGTCAGTTGAAACAGATTATTGGAAAAAATTCTTAAAAGAAAGCATCAAAGATTTTGAATCTAAAACTTCTTCTCAAAAAGCAAAAAGAATTCTTGAAAACTTTGAGGCTGAACTTAAAAATTTCAAGCAGGTATGTCCAATAGAAATGCTTGATAAATTAGACAATCCTATAAGTCTTAAGCCTCATGTTAAGAAGGCAGGTTAATGAGTAAAATAAACATATTTTGCTTCGGTTTTGGCCAAGTAGCAGAGTGTTTTATTAATAAAATAATTCAGGAAAAAAGAGATTTTGATTTAAGTATTACTTCTAGACAAGAAACTCATCAAATAGAGATTAATAATTTTAAAATAACATCATATCACTTTACCAATGAAAAATTTGATAGCTCGATAATTAAAAAATTAGAAGAGGCAAATTATATATTAATTTCCATTCCACCAATTGAAGGTCAAGATATAGTCGCTAATTACTTTAATAAAAATCTTAAAAGTTTAATTAATTGTAAATGGATAACTTATTTATCAGCAACTAGTGTTTATGGGGATCACAAAGGTGAATGGGTAAATGAAAATAGTTCTACTAAACCAACGTCTTCTAATGGGTCAAATAGACTAGCAGCAGAAAATATGTGGAAAAAATTGTCAAATAAAAATAAATATCCATTACAAATTTTTAGATTAGCAGGAATATACTCTAATGAATTTAATATTTTAAAAAGATTACAAACTGGTAAATTACAAATTGTAGATAAAAAAAATCATTTTTTTTCAAGAATTCATGTTGAAGACATAGCTAACATCTTATTCAAATCTATTGATATTTTTAAAAATAATGAAGTTTATAATATTTGTGATGATAAACCTGCATCGCAGAGCGAGGTAGCAGCTTATGGTGCAAAATTACTCAATCTGGAAAATCCAAATACAGTTAAACTTGAAGAAGTCGAAAGTGAAATGTTACAAAACTTTTACAAGGAGTCTAAAAAAGTAGATAACAAAAAAATGAAAGCATTTTTTAAATATAATTTGAAATTTCCAACATACGTTGAGGGATTAAATAACATCTTTAATAATAGTCTTTAATTCTTCAACTATTTTCCTTAAGGGCCTCTGATTAGATAAACTATGATCACCATTTCTTATAATTACTAGTTTCTTTTTGGCTTTAGTAAATATTTTTAATACATGCTTTGAGTAAATAGTTGGGACAACCTCATCTTTTTGTCCGTGTATCATTGTTACTTTTATATTTGTATTAATTTTTTTATTTAGAACTTTATTTTTTTTTCCATCCTTAACTAATTGTAAAGTAATTGGATATTCATAATCTCCATTCTTGATAAAAATTTTACCTGTTTTAAGTAATTCTCTTTTTGTTTTATTTGGAAATTTATTCCACATTAACTTTGTCAAAAACTCTGGAGCTGAGCCTATTCCAACAAGACCTTTAATTTGAGATTTAAAATAATTAAATTGATTCAATGCTATCCAGGCTCCCATACTTGAGCCAATTAAAATAAAATTATTTTTCTTTACAATCTTACTTATTACACTTTTAGCATCCTTTGACCAAACGCTAATATTTCCTCTAGTAAAAATACCTGAAGATTTTCCGTGCCCAGAGTATTCTAAAGTTAAAAAACCCAATTTGTTCTTCTTTGCAAATTTAAAAAAAGTTTGAGGTTTTTCACCTTCTATATCAGACATAAAACCTGGAAGAAAAATTATATATAGCTTCTTCCTAAAATAATTGACTATATATCTAAGCTTTTTAGTACTAGAAATTTTTATATACTTAAATTTTTTCATATAACGTTCAAATAATTGTTATTATATATAAACACAATGACTACTAAAATAAATGTTTTACAAGTAATTCCCAAACTAGGCTTTGGAGGGGCTGAAACAGGTTGTTACGATATTGCTCATTATTTAGCTGAAAAGGATTGTGGTTCATTTATTGCCACTTCTGGAGGAGAATTAATAAAATATATAAAAAAAAATAAAGTTAAAGTGTTTAAACTTCCAGTTCACTCAAAAAACCCAATTTTAATTATTCTAAATACACTACTTTTATCATTTATAATTTTTTTTAAAAAAATAAATATTGTCCACGCGAGAAGCAGAGCTCCAGCTTGGTCGTGTTATTTTGCATGTATGATTACAAATACAATTTTCGTTACAACTTTTCATGGCACATATAATTTTAAAAACAAATTTAAAAAATTCTACAATAGTATAATGTTAAGATCAAAACTCACTATTGCTGGCTCAAATTTTATTTTTAACCACATTAATGAAAACTATAACGAATATTTAAGTAAAAAAAAAAAATTAAGAGTAATATTTAGAGGAATCAACATTGATTATTTCAACCAAAAAAATATCTCAATTTTAAAACAAGAAAAACTTAAAGAAGAATGGGACCTTGAATCAAATAAATTTACGATCTTAATGCCAGGTAGACTTACAACTTGGAAAGGACAGGAAAAATTTATTGAAGCACTAAATATTTTAGTTGAAGATTACAATATAACAAATTTTCAAGCCATTTTGTTAGGGCCTGATCAGGGAAGAA
Organism: uncultured Pelagibacteraceae bacterium; assembly: GCA_902587515.1. GTDB lineage: Bacteria > Pseudomonadota > Alphaproteobacteria > Pelagibacterales > Pelagibacteraceae > Pelagilacustribacter. The sequence goes on along the minus strand of CACILM010000004.1, from coordinate 124,529 downwards.
AAGTTTATTCAAAGAAATTAAATAGTTTGACCGAGAGATATAGTTTAACCAAAAAAATTAGATTTATAAATCATTGCGAAGAAATGCCTCTTGCTTACTCTATAGCAGATGTAGTTGTGTCTGCTTCAATTGAGCCAGAAGCTTTTGGGCGTGTCGCTGTAGAGTCACAGTCGATGGGAAAGCCAATAATTGCAAGCAATATAGGAGGATCAAAAGAAACAGTTTTAAATAGAAAATCAGGTTACTTATATAAACATGATGATCCAAGAGAACTTGCGAAATATTTAAATACTGTTATTCAATTAAATCAAGAAGAGTTGAAATTAATGGGAAACGAGGGTAGAAAAAACGTAACAAAAAAATTTGATGTTGAAATAATGTGTGATTCAAATCTAAGAGAATACAAAAAATTATTAAAAAATTAATGCCTCAAATTCAACTATTAGACGGAAAAAAAATTCCATTTACTAAATCAATTAATGGATTTGATCTTACAAAAAAAATTAGCAAGTCATTAGAAAAATCTGCTTTGATCATGGAGGTAGATGGAGAACTTAAAGACTTAAGTTATGAAATTATAAAAGACTCAAAAGTAAGAATTATTACATCTAAAGATAAAGAAGGCCTAGAAGTTATTAGGCATGATGCAGCTCACATAATGGCAATGGCTGTTCAAGAGCTATTTCCTGGAACTCAAGTAACGATTGGACCAGTTATAGAAAATGGTTTTTATTATGATTTTGCTAGAAAAGAATCTTTTACAAGCGACGATTTAATTAAAATCGAAAAAAAAATGTCAGAAATAATTGATAGAGATGTCAAAACAAAAAGGGAAGTTTGGGAAAGAGATGAAGCCATAAAGCATTTTAAGAAGATAGGTGAAAAGTATAAGGCAGAAATTATTGAGAGCATACCTAAAAGTGAGGAACTATCAGTCTATCATCATGGTGATACTTGGCATGATTTATGTAGGGGCCCTCATTTAGCCTCCTCAAGTAAAATTGGAAAGGCATTTAAGCTTACTAAAGTATCAGGAGCATATTGGAGGGGCGACTCAAATAATGAGATGTTGCAAAGAATTTATGGAACTTGTTGGAGCTCAAAAAAAGAACTTGATGATTATCTTCATCGATTGGAAGAGGCTGAAAAAAGAGATCATAGAAAATTAGGAAAAGAAATGGATTTATTTCATTTTAGAGAAGAAAGTCCAGGATCAGTTTTCTGGCATGAAAAAGGTTGGTTGTTATTTCAAAGGTTAGTTGAGTATATGAGAATGAAACAAAGGTTGGCAGGATATAAAGAGATCAATACACCTGAACTTCTTGACAAATCTTTATGGGAAAAATCTGGTCATTGGGAAAAATTTGGCAATCATATGTTTACTTCGGAGACACCGGATGAAAAGACTTTTGCGGTAAAACCCATGAACTGTCCAGGTTGTGTTCAGGTTTTTAATCAAGGTCTAAAGAGCTATCGAGACTTACCTTTAAAACTTTCCGAATTTGGAAAAGTACACAGATATGAACCTTCAGGAGCTTTACATGGATTATTGAGAGTTAGAGCTTTTACCCAAGATGATGCCCATATATTTTGTACTGAAGATCAAATAACAGAAGAGTCTCTATCAGTTACAAATCTTATTTTGGAAATATATAAAGACTTAGGCTTTAAAGATGTAATATTAAAATATTCAGATCGACCGGAACAGAGAGTTGGAGATGATAGTATATGGGACAAATCGGAGGCTGCACTATTAACTGCAATAAAAAAATCTAAACTCGAATATACAATCAATAAAGGAGAAGGAGCTTTTTATGGACCTAAAATTGAATTTGTTTTAAGAGATGCGATTGGAAGAGATTGGCAGTGTGGTACTTTACAAGTAGACTTAAACTTACCTGGTAGATTGGGAGCATCTTACGTAGCTAAAGATGGAAATAAAAAAATTCCAGTAATGTTACATAGAGCTTTATTTGGGTCATTAGAGAGATTTATTGGAATTCTTATTGAAAATTATGCAGGTAAGTTGCCTTTCTGGTTGTCCCCGGCACAAGTAGTAGTTTGTCCAATTGCAGAAGACAACAATAATTATGTTAAAAAGTTATTTGAAGATTTATTTAAAGAGGGTATAAAATGTGAAATGGATTTAAGAAATGAGAAGATAAATTATAAAGTAAGAGAACATTCTCTTGCAAAAATACCTTTCATAATTGTTTGTGGAAAAAAAGAAGTTGTAGATAGTACTGTGACTGTGAGAAAACTAGGTTCAGACAAACAAGAAGTGTTAAAAAGAGAAGAATTAATTAAAAAAATGATAGACTTAAATAAGTTGCCTTTAAATTAAGTGCCAAATTCTAAACCAAATTATTTCCATAGAAGAACTAAACCTCAAGGCCCCAGAGCTAATGAAAGAATTAGGGCTTTAGACGTTCAAGTTATAGGAAGTGACGGTTCTAACCTTGGAGTCATTCCTTTAAAGAAAGCTATAGAGTTGGCAAAACAAGAAGATTTAGATTTAATTGAAATTTCTCCTAATACTAACCCACCTGTTTGCAAAATAATGGACATGGGTAAATATAAATATGATTTACAAAAAAAGGCTAATCAAGCAAAGAAAAAACAAAAAACAGTATCATTAAAAGAAATTAAATTAAGACCAGGTACAGAAATTCATGATTATAATTTTAAAATTAAAAATGCAAAAAAATTTATTAGTAAAGGTGATAAAGTAAAATTTACAGTAAGATTTAAAGGTAGAGAAATGCAACATACAGACTTAGGAAAAGAGCTTATGAGTAAAATTATTGAAGAAACAAAAGATGTAGCAAAAGTTGAAAGTCAACCTAAATTTGAAGGTAAGCAGATGGTCATGATAATTCAACCCATTTAAATCAATCATAATAGCGACTTGCTAAGAATAGTTAATGCCTATATAAGTCCGGAATTATTTATGCCAAAATTAAAAACTAAAAGCTCTGCAAAAAAACGATTTAGATTTACTGCTTCAGGAAAAATTAAAATGCCCCAAGCTGGAAAACGTCATGGTATGATAAAAAGAACTAATTCTCAAATTAGAAAACAAAGAGGTACTACGATAATGACAAAACAAGACTCTAAAATTGTAAAATCGTATATGCCATATAACCTAAGAGGATAATATGGCAAGGACGAAACGAGGTGTAGTAAGTAGAGCGAAACATAAAAAGGTTTTAAAATCTGTTAAAGGTCAATACGGTAGAAGAAAAAATACTATTCGAATAGCTCGTCAAGCTATGGAAAAAGCAATGCAATACGCTTACAGAGATAGAAAAGCAAAAAAAAGAGAGTTCAGGTCGCTATGGATCCAAAGGATAAATGCGGGCGTAAGAGCAGAGGGTCTTACTTATGCAAAATTTATCAATGGACTTGCTAAATCAAAAATAAAATTAGACAGAAAAGTTTTGGCTGAATTAGCCTACAATAATCCAGAAGTCTTCAAAAGTGTAGTTAAAAAAGTTCAATCCTCACTTGGTTAAAAGACACTTTGATTTAACTTCAACTTAATATAAAAAATCAATTATCTGATGAGTGATTTGGATAAAATAAATTCTATTTTCAACGCGAAAATTGACTCTGTAAAATCTAAGGAAGATCTACAAAATTTAAAAACAGAGTTTTTTGGGAAAAACGGACAGATTACACAGCAATTCAAAACGCTCAGTACGCTAGAACCTGATAAGAGAAAAGACTTTGCTTCAAATTTAAATAAAATTAAAGATGATTTATCTAATCAGATTGAACAGAAAAGTTTTGAAATAGAGAACGCAGAAATTAGCGATAAATTAAAAAATGAAAAAGTTGATGTAACTTTACCAATCCGACCATATCAGCAAGGTAAAATACATCCGGTATCTCAAGTCATAGATGAAATTTCCTCTATTTTTTCTGAAGTTGGTTTTACCGTTGCTGAGGGTCCAGATGTAGAAACTGAGTATAATAATTTTACGGCATTAAATACACCAGAGGATCATCCAGCAAGGGATATGCATGACACATTTTATTTGGAAAAAAATAAAAAACTTCTTTTGAGAACACACACTTCTCCAGTTCAAATTAGAGCGATGCTTGATGGAAAACCACCTTTTAAAATAATTGTTCCTGGTAGAACTTATAGATGCGATAGTGACCAAACTCATGCTCCAATGTTTCATCAATTAGAAGGACTTCACATTGATAAAAATATTACTATGGGTCATCTTAAGGGATGTTTAGATTATTTTATAAAAGAATTTTTTGAAGTCAAAAATGTTAAAATGAGATTTAGACCAAGTCATTTCCCATTTACCGAACCATCTGCGGAAGTAGACATTGGATACAGAATTGAGAATGAAAAAATAGTAATTGGTGAAGGCAATAAATGGTTAGAAATATTAGGTTGTGGAATGGTTCATCCCAATGTTCTAAAAAATGCAAAAGTTGATCCAAAAAAATATCAAGGATTTGCATTCGGGATGGGTATTGATCGTTTGGCAATGTTAAAATATGGAATTAACGATTTAAGAGCTTTTTTTGAAACAGATTATAGATGGTTAAGTCATTTTGGTTTTGATCCTTTAGATGTGCCAACAAACTATAGAGGATTAAGCAAATGATTATTACAATCCCATGGTTAAAAGAGCATTTAAAAACTAATGCGAGCGAAAACGAAATTATTAATAAATTGACTAATATCGGCTTAGAGGTTGAAGGTGTAAAAGAAAACTCTGGAGAGTTGAGTGAGTTTAAAATAGCTAAAATTATCAAAGCTGAAAAACATCCTAACGCAGATAAACTGAAAGTGTGTGATGTAAACATTGGGGGAAAAGAAACTTTAAAAGTTGTATGTGGAGCACCTAATGCAAGAAACGGACTCATAACAATTTACGCTCCGCCAGGAGCTATAATACCTAAGACCAAGTTTAAATTAAAAATTGCCAAAATAAGAGGAGTTGAGTCTCGCGGTATGTTATGTTCTGAGAGTGAACTGAATTTATCAGATGAAAGTGATGGAATAATAGAATTAAATACTAAGGAAAAAGAAATAGGCAAAAGTTACTTTAAAAGTAAGTCAGAAAAAGCAATAGATATTGCAATTACACCAAATAGACCAGACTGTTTAGGTATAAGGGGTATTGCTAGAGACTTATCTTCTACTGGAATAGGTAAATTAATAAATTCAAAAAGAAAAAAGATAAAACAAAGTTCTAAGCATCAAGTTAAGATCTCAATAACTAAAGATAAGCATCAAGGGTGTCTCACGTTTGGAAGTTGTTATATTAAAAATATAGTTAATAAAGAGAGTCCAGAATGGTTGAAAAACAAACTTCATGCTCTTGGATTAAAACCAATCTCTGCTGTTGTTGATATAACTAATTATGTAATGTTTGATTTGAACCGTCCATTGCATGCTTACGATGCAGATAAAATTGATAAAGAGATAATTGTAAGAGACTCAAAAGAGGGTGAAGAGTTTGAAGCATTAGATAACAAGAAATACAAACTTAAAAAAGGTATGTGCGTTATTACTGATAGGTCTAGCGTTCTGGGCCTTGGTGGAATTATAGGGGGGTCAAGAACTTCGACAGAATTCAATACCAAAAATATTTTACTTGAATCTGCATATTTTCATCCATCTTCCATTAGAAAAACATCTCGGGAATTAGCAATTAATACTGATGCAAAATATAGATTTGAAAGAGGCATCGATCCTAACTCAGTAATAGAGGGTCTTCAATTTGCCACTGAAATGATATTAAAGATTTGTGGTGGGCAAGCAAGTAAGTTTACGATTACAGGAAAAAATTCTCAAAAAAATAAGATTATAAAATTTGAGATTGATAATTTTGAAAATTTGATTGGTATACCAATATCTCTTAATGAGGCACAAAAAATTCTGATCTCATTAGGTTTCATTTGCAAAAAGGGAAAAAAAGATCTTAAAATAGAAATTCCTTCATGGAGACCAGATATTAATCAAGATGTAGACATAATTGAGGAACTTATTAGAATTAAAGGTTTCAAAAATATTAAATTAATCACACCCGAGAGAATAAGAGAAAGTGAAACATTAAATTTTAAACAAAAACTGTTTCATTTGTCACAAAGATCTCTTGCATCAAAAGGATTTCTTGAATCAGTTACCTGGTCATTTACCGACTCTAAAATTGATAGTCAATTTTCAAAGGGCGAAAAAGAAATTCCAATTTTGAATCCTATTTCTTCTGACCTTGATGTTTTGAGAAGATCAATCTTTTCAAACCTTTCACTTTACCTAAAAAAAAACCAAGATAGAGGTTATGAAGATGTATCTTTATTTGAAATAGGACCAGTGTTTTTTGGAAAAAATCCCGGAGAACAACAAATTGTAGTTGGTGCTTTAAAGTCGGGGAAAGTAAATAGAAAAAGTTGGATTGAAAAGGAGAGAAATGTAGATGTGTTTGATATAAAAAGTGACGTAATCAAAACCTTAATTGAACTCGGAGTGTCTGAAAAAGATCTATTCATAAGTGATAATACAAAACAGTGTTACCATCCAGGAAGATCTGGATCTATAAATTTAAAATCAGAAAAAGGGCCGCACCTCGCTTATTTTGGAGAATTACATCCTGCCATAATAAAAAAATTAGATTTTAAAGAGTCAAATATTTATGGATTAGAAATATTTTTAAAAAATATACCAGAACCAAAAAAAAAAGATAAGACAAACAAAAAAAAGTTTTCAACCTTCAGATTTTCAAAAATCCCAAAGAGATTTTGCCTTTGTAATTGAAAAATTTTTTAAGATAGGGCTGTTAGAAAATATTATTAAAGAAATAGATGATTCACTTATCCAAGAAGTAACAACTTTTGATGTTTACGAGGGAGAAAATATTCCTAAAGACAAAAAATCAGTAGCAATTAATATTACATTACAGTCTCCAAATAAAACTTTGAGTGAAAAAGATATAGATCAGATTAGTAAAAAAATTATTGATGTAGTCAAAGAAAAAACAGGCGCTACAATTAGGTCCTAATGTCAGATATAAAAAGAATACGTAATTTTTCTATAATTGCGCATATTGATCACGGTAAATCTACTATCGCAGATAGAATAATCCATAAGTGTGGTGGCTTGACAGATCGTGAGATGAAACAACAAGTTTTAGACTCAATGGATATAGAAAGAGAGCGAGGCATTACAATTAAAGCTCAAACAGTAAAACTAGAATATAAAGGAAAAGATGGTCAAATTTACAAACTTAATATAATCGATACACCTGGGCATGTAGACTTCGGCTACGAAGTAAGCAGATCTTTATCTGCATGTGAAGGCTCACTTTTAATAGTAGATAGCACCCAAGGGGTGGAGGCACAAACTTTAGCTAATGTTTATCAAGCGCTTGAAATAAATCATGAAGTAATACCTGTATTAAATAAAATAGATTTACCTGCATCCGATTTAGAAAAAACAAAAAAAGAAATAGAAGACGTTGTCGGTATCGAAACGACAAATGCGATTCCTTGTTCAGGAAAAACTGGTGAAGGTATTGATGATATTTTAGAGGCAATAATAAATAAGTTACCAGCCCCTAAAGGTATTTCAAACGATAAACTAAAATGTCTATTGGTGGATAGTTGGTATGACAGTTACCTTGGTGTAGTAATTCTGGTTCGTGTTATTAATGGTAAATTAAAAAAAGGCATGAAAATAAAACTAATGTCCAATAATCAAGTGCACTTAATCGAAAGAGTAGGAGTCTTTACTCCTAAACCGTCTGATATCAGCGATTTAAACTCAGGAGAAATTGGATTCATAATTACTGGTATTAAATCTTTATCAGAAACGAAAGTTGGGGATACTATATGCGATGCCAACGACCCAATTGACGATCCTCTACCTGGATTCAAGCCAAGTAAGCCAGTTGTATTTTGTGGGTTATTTCCAGTCGATAGCTCAGAGTACCAAAAATTAAAAGATGGTTTAGCTAAACTTAAATTAAACGATGCAAGTTTTTCATATGAGCCTGAGTCTTCAAGTGCACTAGGTCTTGGTTTCAGATGCGGTTTTTTAGGTCTGCTTCATCTTGAAATAATAACGGAAAGGCTAGAGAGAGAATTTGATGTAAGTTTAATTACAACAACTCCAGGGGTAATTTATAAAGTTCACACAACATCGAGTAAAATTTTAGATCTTCAGAACCCAACAAATATGCCGGATCCTTCTCAGATCGAAAAAATTGAGGAACCTTGGATTAAATCAACAGTTATTACTCCCGATGAATACTTGGGATCAATTATTAAAATTTGTCAGGATAAAAGAGGTATTCAAACCAATTTATCTTACTCAGGGAACAGAGCTATTCTTTCATATGATTTACCCCTAAATGAGGTTGTTTTTGATTTTAATGATAGACTTAAGTCTGTTTCAAGTGGTTATGCCAGTTTTGATTACGAAATTTCTGATTACAGGGAAGGAGATCTAGTAAAACTTGGAATTCTAGTAAATTCTGAGCCTGTTGATGCTTTAGCAATGATTATTCATAAAGACTTTGCTCAGAAAACAGGAAGACAAGTTTGTGAAAAATTAAAAGACTTAATTCCAAGACATAATTTCATGATACCAGTTCAGGCCGCTATAGGAGGGAAAATAGTAGCCAGGGAGTCAATAAAGGGTTTTAAAAAAGATGTTTTAACAAAAATTCATGGTGGGGGAGCCACAGATAGAAAAAGAAAACTACTAGACAAACAAAAAAAAGGTAAAGCAAGATCTAAACAATTTGGAAAAGTTGAAATACCTCAAGAGGCTTTTATTGGTGTGTTGAAAATAAATAAGGAAACCTAAAATTTTATCTTTTTAATTCTGTTATAACTTTATCTATAATATTTTTGTCAAGCCCATACCAAATTGGTAAACACAAATGTTTAGAAGGTATATCCTTATTTCCACCTAAAGCATAATCATAAACTTTAGAAGTAGTAGTTTTTATTTTCGGATATTTCTGAAGAACTTCTTCTTTTGTTGAAATTATTGTAAACTTATAAAAGTTTCCAATATTTGAATTTAGTTTTTGGCTTATAAATTCTATCTCATTTGATTTGCAAATTTCTTCGTATTTTTCACCTATTTCTGTTTTATTTGAGATAATCTTTTTATAATCATTTACTACAGAATAAATCATTAATGCTTGCAGCTCGGATAATCTGATGTTACATCCAATTGGCATCTTTTGCTTGAATCTGTCATAGGCTATAAAATCTTGAAGAAGGCTTCCAATTTTTTCATTATTAGTTACTGCAACTCCACCTTCACCTGCAAAAATAGCTTTTGTAGAGTAATAGGAATATACCCCAGCATCTCCAAAAGTTCCTGCAAATTTTTTATTTAAAGTTGACCCAAAACTATGGGCTGCATCTTCTAATAGTAATATGTTTTCTTGTTTTAAAAATTTTGAAATTTGCTCTATGTGGGGATTAATTATACCTCCAATATCACTCAACATTACAACAAGTTTATTTTTATCACCTTTATAATTTTCAATTGCTTTTCTCACATCTTGAAAACTGGGCATTAATGTTTCTATCTGACAATCAATATAATTAACTAAGTTAAAACCCGCTGTTCCAACGATTGTTTTAACACCGTACATTGTATTTGATTGAATCATTATATCTTCACGGCCAAAATATTCTTTAAAAATTAGCAATATGGCTACAAGACCACTTCCATTTGAATTTACGCAAATAGCATTTTTTGAACCTGTTATTTCTATTATTTTTTCTGAAAGTTTTTTATTCCATGGACCTTCGGCAAGATTGCCAGAATTAAAAATTTCATCTTGATTTTTTTTGAAAAAATCTAAAGAACTTTGAGGAATTTTTATTAAACTCATAATTTATCCTAGTTTATTTTGAACTTCACCCCAAGCTGTCTCGTCAACCAAATTTTCTAAGTTCTCTCCATTATGAGTATCAAATGACTTCTTCGGATTTTTTTTGTAAATTATTCTATAAAATTCTGGAGCTATACTGAATGCTAATGTAAATTTTCCTGGAATTACTGACCAGATATTTTTTTTATCTTTTTCTTGATTAATGTGAAAAATATAGTTTCTATTTTCTCCTCTTGAAATAATTTCGTTTTTCACCCCGATATACTTTTCTAAAATCTCTATCTCTGGATTAGCTTTTTTATGTTCTTGAATCATATAGTCAAAGTACTTTTCTGCTTCTTTTTTTTCCGATAAACTAATCCCCCCAATCATCCCGTATGAGGATCCTTTGGTAATAATATTTATACATGTTTTCTTAAAATAGTCTAATTCTACAAACGACTTTGTTTCTGGTGGGACATTTTTTACCACAGCTATAGGAGCTAAAGATTTTTTAATTTTTATCGATGTAAACTTTTCAATAGCTCCACCTACACATATAACCATTCTCTTCCCAATTAATTCGCCATTTTTACAATGAGCAACTACTAAGTCATCTTTGTTTTCAACCTTAATAAGTTCATTTTCAGTTAAAACCTTTAGACCATTTTTCATAGATGTAGATAACAAATCCTTTAAAAGCAGTCTTGAATTAGTTGTAAAATCTGTGCTTTTGATTTTATAAAATTTTTCATTACTGAATAAAATTTTAAAAAAATTTTTTAAAATAGGTAAATAATATTCAGATGTAACACTCTCAATAATACCAGCTCTTCTTCTCAGCCAATCATGTTTTCGTATTCCTTCAATCAAAGAAATTGATCTAGATACAGAAAATATCCAATTAAGAAGAAATTTTCTATTTTTTAATCGATATTTAAAATCAATATAATTTTCATTAAACCAACCATTTTTGTTTTGATTTATATAAAGACCTTTTTCTGATGGTGCTAAATTCATATTTTTAAAGCTGCTATAAAATTCCAAAAGATCATCTAGAGAACCTAAAATATATTTAAGGGTTTTCATTTGATCTTTAACCAAAGTGTATAATGAACCAGTATGAACCCACTCATGAAATTCTTTTGTTGCAACTGAAGATAATTTCTTATTTTTCTCGACTAGTGCAACCGAGTGACCTTCTCTTGTTAGAATTTCCGCTATTGATATGCCTGCTATACCACCACCAACTACTATCCAATCATATGATTTCATAATATTTTCTAATAAGATGCTATAGTTTTTACAAGTCCATCTTCTAATTTTGTTAATTTAATAATCTTATTTTTAAAAATCTTTTTAAACTTTTTAAACTTACCAGATGATTTTTTTGGATCAAATTTATCTAACTTTTTTCTTATAATTTTCGAATTATTAGGAATATCTTTTTTTATAATTTTAAATAAATAATTTATATTTACAGATCTACCTGTACCAACATTTACAATAATCGAATTTTTTTTCGACTGAGCCAATTGCATCGAAAGCTTCATTATATTTAAAATATCTTCAATATAGATAAAATCTCTTGTTTGATATCCTCCATTAATAGTAACAGGGGCGTTTTTTCTCATTCTATCAATAAAAATTGGAATGACCGCAGAGTATGGACTGTCTGCTTTTTGATTTGGGCCATAAACATTAAAAAATCTTAGACCAACAGAGGAAATATTGAAATTTTTAAAAAAAGTTTTGGCGTAGTTTTCTAAGGAAAGCTTATCTTGAGCATAAGGAGAAGATATGTCTAAATTATTTTTTATGTCATCACCAACTGATAAATTTCCATAAACTGCTGATGAAGATGCATAAACTATTGGGATTGAAAATTTTTTTGCAATTTCAAAAACTTTTAAAGAACTGCTTAAATTGTTTGTTGAGCTTTTATAAAAATTGCTTACTGAAATTGGGACTGAAGATTGAGCAGCTAAGTGAAAAATCCCTTTTATACCTCTAAAATTTAAGCTTTTGAGATCTTGTATTCTTCTCTTAATTAATTTTTTTTGAAGCATTTTTGGTAAATTAGATCTTGAGCCTTCAGATAAATCGTCAACAAGAATAACATCAAAATTTTTAAACAGAAAATTGACTAGATGTGACCCAATAAAACCAGCACATCCTGTAATTAAATATTTTCCTTTTTTCATAAAAATTAATTAAATTCTAATAATGTCTGAAATTTGTTTTAGCATACTTTTCTTTGTCGGAAGCTCGTTTAATGATATTTCCTCTTGAATCTGATCGTAATTTTCAAGAATATGCTTTGTTGTTTTATTTAAAGAATCCAAATTTCGCTCTGTAATAAAAATACCTTTTTTATTATTTACCACATAAGAAATTTCCTCAAAAATTATCACTGGCCTTTTTCTTGCAAGAGACTCATCAATTACATATGGGTAACCTTCGGTAAAAGAGGGAAGAATTGTGATATTACAATTATCATAAGCTTTCATTAATAATTCCTCATCAGAGATATAGCCAAGTAATTTTATATTAGGATTTTCAAATTTAAAATTATTTGAACTACCTGCGATTGAAAGATTAATTTTAGAATTACTATTATTTATCATATTGATTAAATCGAAAATCCCTTTTTCTTTACTCAATCTACCAACATACAAAAAATCTACATTTTTTGTAGATGCTTTAGTAAGATTTTGAAACCATTTATTTTCTAATCTAGAAATAGATATTAAATGAGATTTTTTTTTAGTTAATCTTTTATTGCAAACTATTATTTCTGATCTAAAGGTGCAAATATGATACATCACACTGAATATCCAAACTGACCATTTCCCAAGAATGTGTTCCCACTCTTCATGACCATCACTCCAAAGATACAAATAAACTTTTTTTCTGAAAATAAATAAAAAAATATATGCTAAAAAAGTATACGGAGTAATAGAAATTATTAAGTATTTAGAATTATCTTTAAAAGATTTAATTACAAAGAAAATAAAAGAAAAAATATTTGAAGCAATATCTATATTTTTTAAATTAATATTTTGTTCACCCTTTTTTTTTGATTTTCTAACGATAAATTTTACGTTAAAAAACTGATCTAATCCTTCAGGAATGACTTTTAAATCTAAATTGTCTAAAAAAAAATTTCCATTCTCTTTGAAAACTTTTTCATTGTTCAATATTACTAAATTCTCTTTATTCATTAAAAATTTACAAACTTTATAGATCAAGATTTATATACTATATATTTTATTATCAAAACTTTAAGTTGTTTACTAGAACATCCATTGATAAATATAATTTATGGGTTTAAGAGAGTTTACAAAAAAAGATCAAAAAGATTATATGAAAAGTGAGTACGCTAAAATGTGGACTCAAATGAGAAATAAAGAATATCAGTATGATTATTACGATAAATTTTTAATAAATCTTATTAGAAAAACTTTAAAAAAGAGTAAAAAAAAAAAGAAAATTTTAGATGTTTGTTGTGGTGACGGCAATCCATTTGCTAAAAAACTAATATCAAAATATGATTATTTTGGCATTGATATTTCTAATCATCTGATAAAAATTGCAAAAAAGAATTATGGGAAAGATAATTTTAAAACAGCTGATGTGGAAAAATTAAATATTCGAAAAAAGTTTGACTTAATCATCTGTTTTCATAGCCTTTGGTATTTACCTAGCTATTTAAATACAATTAAAAATTTATCGAAATTTTTAAAACCAAATGGCTACTTAATTTTTGATAGTCTAAATAAAAATAATTTTGCAAACATTAAAGATTTTGAAAAAATAGTTTACGAAACTAAAGGATACGGAAAACTTATTAGGTTTTTGAAAAACATTACTAAAATTATTTTTAAACCTGGTTATACAAAATGGAGCGATGTAATTCATCATAGATTAAATGATATTCAAAAGATAAACAATATTATTTGTAATAAAAAAATCTTTAAGGAAACCACCTTTTTTGGTTTAATCGAAAATAAAAAAAAATTGTTAAAAATTAAATATCAAAAAAATAAAAGAATTGATGATTTTAATAAGATAATTTTTAAATGTAAAAAACTATAAGTTGCAATAAATTAATTTAGGAAAGATTCTAAATTTTTATGAACTGGAGAGGTGGCCGAGTGGTTGAAGGCGCACGCTTGGAAAGCGTGTAAACGGGAAACCGTTTCGAGGGTTCGAATCCCTCTCTCTCCGCCATTATTTTAAGATCTTGCACAACTCATAATTTATAATAAAAAATAGTATATGACAAAAATTTTGGTATTTACCGCAACTTATAATGAGGCAGAAAACATAAAGATTTTTTTAGACAAACTTGTGAACATTAAACAAACTTTTGATGTTCTTATAGTTGATGATAACTCACCAGACAATACCTGGTCGATAATTGAAAATTATGAGTCCTCCAGCACGAAAAAAATTAATCTTATTAAACGTGAAAAAAAAGAGGGTTTAAATACAGCTCATAAGCTTGGTTTTAATTATGCAAGAAAGAATAATTACGATTTATTAATTACTTTAGATGCAGATCTTTCTCACGATCCAATGCTAATTCCAGAATTTATAAAACAATTGGAGACGAATTCTTTTGTTATCGGTTCTAGATATATGCCTGGAGGAAGTAATGAAATGAGTTTTCGTAGATATATTTTAAGTTTTTTTGGTAATAAACTTATTAAATTAGCTCTTAAGATAAACTTGGATGAATTCACAACATCTTACAGAGGGTTCAATTTAAAGACTCTTAAAGATTTTAATATGAACGAGGTGTCATTAGAAGGTTACAGTTTTTTTTTAGGAACGATTAATTTGCTGAACAAAACAAATAACAAGATGATTCAAATACCGATTACATTTAAAGATAGAAAAAAAGGCAAGTCCAAAATTCCTAGACTTGAAATCATAAGAACATTAAAAAATCTTTTGCTTATAAAACTTGGTATAGTAAAAAAATAAAACTTAAATTATTTTGTGGGTGCTTCTTTTAATTCGTTAAGGATCTTATTAATAAAATTCGAAAGTATAACTCTTTCTTCATCAGAAAATAAGTTTTCTTTTTCAGTGCCTTTTTTCATCTCTTCAAAAATCTTTGTTTTAATCTCAATTCGTTGATGATGGTTAGATACTAATTTGAATTTTGAAGAAATATTGTTTATCACCTGTCCTAGTGTAACCTGAAATAAAATATATATAGCTAAAGTAATGACAATAGTCTTTAATATAAAAGTTCTCATGAAAATTTAATTATATTATATAAGTAAGATTATCCAACTATTTTTCTATTTTTTTATAAATTGAGGTAATAATTTGATTGCTTATTATAAGATCATAGATAAGTTCAAAATTATTATTTTCACTTATATTATTATTTGCTCTGATCCTTCGCATCCTATTATCGATCACATAATCAGCTTTTTGATAATCAACTAAAACAACTCTATCTTTTGTTTTTTTATCTAGATATAACCAAGTATCCTTGAGATTTGTAAAACCTTCTGCGTATATAAATATTTTATTTTTTTTACTGTCTCGTAGAATATACTCAATTGAAGATTTATGTGATACACCCCACCAGTCTAAATCAAAATTTTTATAGGCATAATTTTTAGATAAAAAGTTGAAAAAAAGATATTGGTGCGGATGATTTTGTATTGACCAATATAAAGTATAAGACATATTCAAAACTATCGAAAATACAATTAAGTATTTGGAAAATTTTTTAGTATTTTTTTTTAAATGTTTAATAAAATAAAGACAAAAATAAATAACAATTGGATATAAATAATAAATATGTCTCCATCCACCGAATTTTGATTTGTTAAATTCTAAAACGATAAAGAAACTTAAAAAAAAAGTCAAAAATAAAAATATATCAATAAATTCTTTATTATTTAATTTAAATTTATTATTTAAACTAAGATCTATTAATGTAAAAATTTTTTTAAAAAATAACGAAACTCCGATAAAAAATAAAAATAATACAACGACTGGAGTAGATATTAAAAACCAGATAATTCTATAATGCCAGGGCATCATATCGCTTGAAATGTATTCTCCAAAATAATAATTAATTAAAATTATTTCTTCATGTCCTTTTAGCATATCTCTCAAAGCTAAAAATAAATTTTGAAAGGGATTATTCCAAAGGTAAGGCCAAAGTATATAAATGAAAAAAAAACAAAAAAATATTAATCTTAATAAATTGTTTTTTTCTTCTAAAAATCTACTTTTAGTATTAAGAAAATTATAAATATAAAGTAAACAAAATACTGCAATAGGTAAAAGTGCAAGTATTTTGGCATTTATGAGTAGTGCAGTAAAAAAACTAAATAATAAAATACTTTTAAAATTTTTATTCTCTAAATAATTAAATAACGAATTTAAATAAAAAATAAATAAACACATAAAGAATATATCTCTAGAGTTATAGAAAGACTCTGCAAATATTCTTGGTGATAAAATTAAAAAACTAATTCCTAAAATAGAAATTAGTGTACTTTCAAACCTCTTTTTAATTAATTTAAAAAATATCAATAAACTTGAAAAAAAAATTAAGAAGTTAAGTTTATGAGCTGTTAAGTAGATATCATGAAAATCATTTATTTTTAGCAATTCACAAACAAAAACTAAAAACAGTTCATAAACAATGGGGAATTCTTTTAATTTTTCTCTATAATCAGATAATTTTATCTCATCATTAAAAAAAGATAAAAAGAATTGCTTAATATATTCAAAAGTATTTACAGCGTTCTCATAGTATATGTAGTCATCTAATGTAACACCATGATCACCAACAATTGACCAACCTGTAAAAAAAATTAAAGTGAAATAAGTAAAGACAAAATAGTTTTCATATTTAATGAAAATATTTTTTTGAAACATGACTATATTTTATTTATCTTAATATCCACATACAACTAAAAAGAGACTAATTTCTCAAGAACAAATCAATTGAAGTATTTCTTAGGGCAGCGAAAGGAGACTGAAGCTGCCTTTGCTATTTATAATCTTTTAATTCCAACTACTTTTAGTTTTGCAGTTTAGGATCCATAACCATAAATATATTTAATTAGTTTAGCTTTGCTAGACTGTTCGAAACCCTCTCTCACCGCCATTAATAAGAATTTAAATAGAAAAGATGCTTTTTTAAAAGATTTTGGTTATATCTTTATGTTTAATATGCCAAAATCGAAAATTCATCATTTAAACTTATTGTTATATTTTTTATTATCAATAACTTTTTTTATAGGATATTTTCTTGGAGAAGACTCCTCAGGCTCTGGAGGTTTTATTGGTGATTTTTATGGTACATGGCCAGTATTACAATTAATTAAAAACGGAGAATATTTTAATTTTTTAGAATACACAATTCACTTCCCTCTTCATTATTATATTTTGTTTTTTTTAAATCTCGTTGTTGATAGCCAAGATACAGTAAGATTTGTATTTACTTTAATTTCTCTTACCGTTCCATATATATTCTTTCTAATATTACAGGAGAGATACTCAAGTATTGAAATAAATAAACTTTTCTTTTTTTCTCAAGTTTTATTTTTGATGCCTTCACTAAGATCTGGAGCAATATGGGCAAACACTCAATTGTCAGCTTTAATATTTTTTATGATTTCAATATTATTTTTTTTAAAATGGGATAACCGTAAACTAAATAAAATAGATAAACACGTGGTTTTGCAGTGTTTTTTTCTTTCACTAGCTGTTTACTCTAGGCAGCTGTATGCAATTATATTTATTTTTATTTTGTATCTTTATTTTTTAAAATTGAGTTTTAAAGAATTTATAAAAGTTTCATTAATAATTTTTATTTTTGCGTTGCCAGGATTTTTTATTGCATTTTCACTTCCAAAAACTTTAACTTTATCGTTTTATTTAAATTTAGCAAATAGCTTAATTGTCAACACTTCAATAATAAGTTTTTATTTAATACCAATTTTTTTTATAATTTGGCTAAGTAAATTTAAAGAACTTAAAACTACAGACATTAATAAAACTTATTATATTGTATTTTTATCTTCACTCTTTTTAGTAATCTTTTCTCATCTGTATTTTAATTACAATCCAAGTTTAGGAGGAGGCTTTTTTATCAAATTATCAATGATTATTTTCAGTAATTTATATTTTTTTTTTTTCACATCTGTTATTGGAATTGTTTTAATTATGTTAATATTTAAGGATGATAAAAAAAGTATAATCTTATTTATTTTGCTTGTTTTTGGATTTTCTTCACATCAAATTTTTCAGAAATATTACGAACCAATGCTGCTAATTTTACTCTTTTCAATAATTAATTTTAATCAGATTAAAATTATGTTGAATAATTATAAAAATATATTTTTATTTCATTCTTACTTTTTAATTTATCTTATTTTAGCAATAATTAATGATATTTTTAAAATTACTAAGACTTTTGTTTGATACCATTTTTTGCTACTTAAGACTTTTGTGTTTAATTTGATCAATTTTTTTGTAAATTCTCATTAATCCAATTAATGAAGCGGTTATTTCTTTTAAGCCTACTGTACTTTTACCCTTTACCCTATTCTTCCATACAGTTTTGATTTCAGAAATTTTAAAACCGCTATAATACAATTCAACTAAAATTTCAGACAAAATTATAAAACCATCTCCAATAGTTCCACATTTCTCAACTACATGTTTTGCAGCTCTTTTTGAATATATTCTATAACCATTAGTGTAATCAGAAACTGGAACCTTCAAAGTTTTTTTTGCTAAATAGTTTGCTAAAATTGACATAATTTTTCTATTCAAACTCCAATTTAAGATTTTACTATTTTTAATATACCTGCTTGAAATTAACAAATCTAAGTTTTCGTTTTTAAATTTTTTTAAATTTACGGGTATTTCACTTGGATCATGAGAAAGGTCTGTGTCTATCTCAATTATAGTATCAATATTATTATTACTTAAAATCTCTCTCATTCCCTCTAAAACCGCAGAGCCTCTGCCAAGCTTTTTACCTCTATAAATATAAACTATATTTTTAAAGTTTCTGACAAGTCCTTCAATTGTTCTCTCAGGAGAGTCGTCTATTATGACAATTTTTGCTTCATCAACATTTTTAACAATTAAATTAACAAGTTCCTTTATATTTAACTCTTCATTGTAAGTTGCTAATAAAATTCCAATATTCATTTAACTATGATTATCTTGATACCATTTAATTGTTTTTTCTAAGCCCTTTTCGAGAGAAATACGAGGTTGGTATCCTATTAATTTTTTTGCTTTATTTATATTCACAAATCTTCTTTTTGGTCCAGTTGGTTTATTTTTATCCCAAATTATTTCACCTTCATAATTTATTTTTTTTTTTATAATCTTAGCTATTTCCATGATTGAAATCTCTTTTCCAGAAGCCAGGTTTAAGGGCAAGCTGTTATTATATTTTTCAGCTGCTAAAACCAATCCATCTGCAATATCTTCTACATAGCAAAAATCCCTAGTAGCAGATCCATCACCCCATACAACAACATTTTTTATTTTATTAATCTTTGCCTCATAAAATCTTCTTATTAATGCAGCAATAACGTGTGAAGAATTAACATTAAAATTATCTCCAGGACCATATAAATTTGTTAATAACATTATTATAGAATTGAAATTATATTGCTTTCTATAACTTTCGGCTTGAACATGCATTATCCGTTTTGCTATGCCATAAGGTGCATTAGCTTCCTCGGGATAACCATTCCAAATATTTTCCTCTGAGAATGGAATAGGAGAGTTTATAGGGTAGCAAGAAACAGTTCCTGAAGATATTATTTTTTCAACATTGTTTTTAAACCCTTCATGAATAACTTGAAGATTCATAATTGCATTCTCGAAAAAAAATTTTCCAGGGTTTTTTTGATTTATTTCAATTCCTCCTACAGCAGCTGCTAAATGAAAAACAATATCTGGTTTTTGTTTTAAGTACATTTTTTTAACATCATCCGAATTAACAAGATCAAATTCTTTATGACTTACGATATTAATATTTTTACAGTTTTTCTTTTTAAGAGCCTTTACTACATAACGACCTAGAAATCCCTCTCCACCTGTAATTGAGATTCTTTTATTAGCTAAAACTGTCATTTTAATATTTATAAACTATTTACAACTCTTAAAGTAATAATTGGCATTAATCTTTAAAGTCAAATTATCCACAGTCAACTAAAAGTTACTTATAATTTTTGCAAGAATCAAATATTATATAAATAAGGGCAGTGGAGGGAGACTGAAGCTGCCTTTGCCTTTTATAGCCTTTTAATCCCAATTACTTTAAGTTTAGCTGTCTTTTCAATTTTATTAATAGTTTCATCAATTCCCATTATTATGGTTTTTTTCATTGGCCCATATGCATGAATAAGTTTTGTTTTTGATATTGCTAGCGCAACATGTCCTTTCCAAAAAATAATGTCATTTTTTTTAATATTTTCAAATCTTATTTCTTTTTTAAAAAATTTTACTTGGTCCTTAGCATCTCTAGGACAAAACTTATTATTAAAATTCAGAAATATCTGTATTAAACCAGAACAGTCTATTCCCCTAAAAGATTTTCCACCCCATTTGTACTTTATATTTTTAAAAATATTTATTTTTTCAAAAGGTGTTTTATGCCTAAAAGATAATGGTTTTAAATCTTTTTGATGAACCCAACCTTTAGAAAATTTACAATACTTTGATTTTTTATCAATAATCCTTAACTTTGATGAAAAAGATAGTTCACTTATTTTTTTTTGTTTATTGGGAAATTTATAAATTGTAGATCTTAAAACATGTATTTTGTGAGTTGGTTTTATATAATCAGAAAATTTTTTATTTTTGATATATCCTTTATAATTATCTTCTTTTGTTTTTATCCTAAGCCAATTTTTATTTTTTTTGAAAATTGAAAAGCTATCCCCATATATCATTTGAGTAACTACTTCAGATTTTGTTGTTGGTCTTTTATATAAATTAATTATTTCAAAATTATTTGTAAAATATTTAATCATTCAGCTTTAGCTTGTCTTTGATCATGTAAAGAAATATAAGAGAAGGTATTACCATTATTGCTGTAATTATAAAAAATATTCCCCAATCCCCATTCAACCAATCTACCAAAGCACCAGAAGACGCTGCTAAAGTTGTTCTCCCAGCAGTTCCGATTGATGATAACAAAGCATATTGTGTAGCTGTATAAGTTCTATCAACAAGCATTGAAATAAACGCAACAAAGGCAACGGTAGCAAATGCTGCCGCCATATCATCGAAAATTACTGCAACTGCGAACAACAATTCAGATTTTCCATACCAAGCCAAAAGAGAAAATAAAAGATTTGTCGATGCCATTAATATTCCTGACACAAACATTGCCTTGATTACACCTGATCTTATAGCAAATAAACCACCTATTAATGTGAAAATTACAGTCGTGATCCAACCTAAACCCTTAGAGTAAAGGGCAATATCAGATTTAGTAAAACCAATTTCTTTGTAAAAAATAACTGACATTCTACCTAAAAATGCTTCACCAATTTTAAAAAGAAAGACAAATCCTAAAATCGCTATCGCTATATTAAAACCATTTTTTTTAAAAAAACTTATTACTGGGCCTACAATTGTACCAGTCAGCCATGCAGCAGATTTTGTCATTATATTTGATGAGCCTAACTTTCCCTCAATCATTTTATCAGTTTGCCTTTGAGACTCTGTTCTTTCTAAAGGTTGAGGTTCATTAATAAACATCAAACCAATATTACAAACAATAATTACAATCCCTAAAATTAAAAAAGTAGTTTGCCAGTAATTTTCTAACCCTAAATTTTGAAAAAATTCAGCTGTATTTAGTGCAATAACTCCACCTAATTTATATCCTGTCCACCAACCAACGACAGCCATAGCTGCACCAGCCTGCATTGATTTTCCCTCATGTTCACCAATTTGTTCTATTCTGAGAGCATCAACTGTTATATCTTGTGTTGCAGAGGCTATAGCTATTATAAGTCCAATACTTATTACTAAAGCTAAGTTTGTAGTTGGATTAATTAAACTCCAAAAAATTAAACTAGCTAAAATTATTGATTGCATGGTAATTATCCATCCGCGTCTATGGCCTACTTTTTTTGTTAACCAAGGAATTTTTATTCTGTCAATTATGGGTGCCCAAAGATAATTAAAAGCATACACTGCAAATATTAATCCTGCCCAACCAATAGTGCTTCTACTTAATCCATCCTCTTTTAACCAAAGACTTAAACTGCTTCCTATAATAACCCATGGAAAACCACTTATTGCTCCTAGAAGCAAAATCTTAATCATTCGCTTGTCGTAATAAACTTTGAATGTCTCTGATAACGACTGTTTTTTATAAATTTCCATAATTTAATTTCTCCAAAACGATGGAAAGAATAAAACTAAAACTGCAAAAAGCTCTAATCTTCCAAGTAACATTCCAAATGATAATATCCATTTTGAGAGGTCAGGTATATCTTTATAATTTCCATTAGGGCCTATCATATCTCCGAGTCCTGGCCCAACATTTGAAATTGAACTAGCTGCACCTGAAATAGATGTAATAAAATCAAGCCCACTAATTGACAGTAGCATCGCAATGATTAAAAAAATAAATAAAAAGGTAAATATAAAGATGATTACAGAATTAATAAAACTATCTGAAATTTTTTGATTATTATATTTAATTATAATCACACTATTAGGAGAAATTAGTTTCTTTATTTGATTTTTTAAAAAAATTAAAAGCATTTGTAATCTAAAAATTTTTATTCCACAAGCTGTAGAACCAGCACAACCTCCAATAAACATTAAAAACAAAAAAAAAATTAAAGAAAATTTTCCCCATAGCCCAAAGTCATCAGTAACATATCCTGTACCTGATAGTATTGAAATTACATTAAAAGAGGAAATTCTAATTTTATCATATATATTTGCTTCATAGTTTGTAAATAATAAGTATAAAAACATTATTGTAATTGAGATCAATAATAAATAAATCAAACCTTTTATTTGAACATCATTAAAAAAAACTTTTTTATTTCCTTGAGCGAACTTCAAGTACGAAATAAAAGGAATACTACCTAAAATTATAAATATACTTGCGACTATTTCAATATTTGGGTTTTTAAAAAAACCGATTGAGTCATCATGTGTAGAAAAACCCCCTGTTGCAATAGTTGTCATAGAATGACTTACGCTGTCAAACACTGTCATTCCAAAAATCCAGTAAAAAAAACTACATAGAAAAGTAAGAATTATATAAACAGAAATTATTGTAGCGGCTACTTCAATAGTTCTAGGTAAAATTTTTTCTGTGCTGTCGGGCCCCTCCATTTTAAATAATTGCATTCCACCCACTTGTAATAATGGAAGTATTGTAATTGCCATTACTACAATTCCAATTCCACCCAACCACTGCATTATAGCTCTCCAAAGTAAAATACTTTTCGGGCTACTATCCAAATCTGAAATAATCGTAGCACCGGTTGTTGTTATCCCTGACATACTTTCAAAGAAAGCTTCGCTAAAGCTAAATTCTTGTGCTGAAAGTAAAAAAGGCAAACTTCCAAAAACCGCTACCATAAACCAAGCTAAAGATGAAAATAGAAAAGTTTGTCTTAAATTTAATTTAAATTCTTTTTCAAGATTTCCTAATACAAATAAAGTCCCTATAAAAATGGTAACGATAGATGCCGAAAGAAAACTATGACTTCCTTCTTTAAAAATTAATTGTAACGAATAGGGCGCAATCATAGATGTCCCTAAAACGATCAATAATATACCTATTAAAAAAAAGACAGTTTTGTTAGTAGCCATTTTAAATGAGATTATTTATATAGTTCTAAAATTCAACTTAATATCTTACATTAAAGTATGTATTTTGCGTATAAAATTTAATAAACCATAATAATGCTTGATAATAATATAATTCAATCTACTTCTTCATGGCCATTTGTTGAAGTCAGAAAACTCCTTAAAGATAGAAAAGCTATTATTTCAAAAAAGAAAAAAATTACTTTTCAGACCGGTTATGGACCTAGTGGTCTTCCACATATAGGAACTTTTGGCGAAGTAGCAAGAACTACTATGATGATTAATGCCCTTAATCATATTCAAAAAATTGATCATGAGTTAATTACCTTCTCAGATGACATGGATGGTTTAAGAAAAGTACCTGAAAATGTTCCCAATAATGAAATATTAAAAAAAAATTTAGGAAAACCTTTAACAGCAATACCTGATCCTTTTAAGAAATTTAAAAGTTTTGGCGAACATAATAATGAAATGCTGAAAGCTTTTTTAAAAAAATTCAATTTTAAATTTGATTTTAAAAGCTCAACAGAGAACTATAAAAATGGGGTTTTTAACGACTCTCTCATGCGAGTTCTTGAAAAATACGACGAAATAATGAATATAATTTTACCTACATTAAGAGAAGAGAGAAGAAAAACTTATTGTCCTTTTTTACCTATTTGTCCGGACTCCGGTAGAGTGCTTGAGATACCACTATTAAGTATGGATAAAAAAACAGGAAAAGTTGTTTTTGATAATAAAAACGAAAAAATTGAAACGAATATTTTAAATGGTAATTGCAAATTACAATGGAAAGTTGACTGGGCAATGCGTTGGTTTACTTTTGATGTTGATTTTGAAATGTATGGCAAAGATTTAATAGAAAGCGCCACATTATCAAATAAAATATGTCGTACATTAGGAAAAAACCCTCCCAATGGCTTCGCTTATGAATTATTTTTGGATGAAAAAGGTGAAAAGATTTCAAAATCTAAGGGAAATGGAATTACGATAGAGGAATGGTTGAGATACGCATCTCCTGAAAGTTTATCTATGTACATGTATCCTAATCCAAAAAGAGCCAAAAAATTATACTCTGAGGTAGTTCCAAAAACAGTGGATGAATATCTCTCTCAAATTGAGAAATATCCTGCACAAGAATTGAAAGACCAAATTCTTAATCCAGTTTGGCATGTTCATAATGGAAATCCGCCTAACGAGAAAATTGTGATGCCTTTTTCGATGCTGCTGAATTTAGTTGGATCTAGTAATGCAGATAATAAAATTATCCTTTGGAAATTCATAAATAAGTTTCATAAAGAAATTAATCCAAAAGATTATAAAATTTTAGATAGTCTTACAGATTATGCTGTAAATTATTTTAAAGATAAAGTTGAGCCAAACAAAAAGTTTAAAAAACCTAACACTCAAGAAAAAAAAGCTTTGGAAAATTTAATTATTAAGCTTAAAGAAATTGATAAATCTTTAACCCCGGAAGAAATTCAAACGCATGTCTATAGTGTTGGAAAAGAAAATGGTTATGGTAAAAATTTAAAGGATTGGTTTAAACTTATTTATGAAGTTGTATTTGGGGAAGAAAATGGACCAAGAATTGGTTTTTTTATAAGTTTTTTTGGACTTAAGGAAACAATTGAATTAATAAATGATAGGATAAACTAATGTTTTCAATTTTAAGACCTTATATCTTCTCGCTAGATCCTGAAGTTGCGCATGATTTAGCGATAAAATCTTTAAAATTTAATGTTCTTCCGAAAAGTATTTTTAACGTAGATGAAGAAGAGATGCTTGAGACTTCTTTATTTAATGAAAAATTGCCTAACCCAATTGGACTAGCAGCTGGTTTCGATAAGAGTGCTGAAGTATACAACTCATTATTTAAATTTGGTTACGGATTTGTAGAGGTTGGAACGGTGACTCCAAAAAGACAACTCGGAAATCCTAAACCTAGAGTATTTAGATTAGAAAAAGATGAAGCTTTAATTAATCGACTAGGTTTTAATAATCATGGATCAGAAATTATTTTCAAAAGAATATCAAATAATTTACCAGATGGTTTTTTAGGAATTAATATCGGTCCAAACAAAGATACACTAAATAAAGAAGAGGACTTTTATTCATGCCTAAAAAAAATGTCTCCTTATGCTAGTTATGTAACAATAAATATATCTTCTCCTAATACTGAAGGGCTTAGAGATTTTCATGATCAAAAAGAACTAGAAAAACTTCTGATCGGTATTAACAAAATAAAAAAAGAAAATAGTCTATCAAAGCCATTGGCAGTGAAACTTTCACCGGATATCGATGATAATGAAATTAGTAAAATAATTGAATTAATTATTAAATATGAAATTTCTGCAATAATTGTTTCAAATACGACAGAAATTAACCGAAAAAATTTAAGTGATTTGAAAAAAAATGAAAGAGGCGGGTTATCAGGGCAGCCACTAAGAGACAGATCTACACAATTAATAAAAAAATTTTACAATGAAACAAAAGGAAAAATACAAATTATTGGTGTGGGCGGTGTAGACTCCGGTAAAGCAGCCTTTGAAAAAATAAGTGCAGGTGCTAATGCTGTTCAACTTTACACAGGTATGGTTTTTAAAGGACCTGGCATTGTAAAAGATATAAAAAAAGACTTAATTTCAATTTTGAAAAAAGAAAACCTTAAAAAAATAGATGAAGCAATTGGAATTAATGCTTGACCCATCTTGTTGCTACAATTATATAACTCTAGGAAAAATTTATGTCTAAAAGATGCGAATTAACAGGTGTATCACCATTGAAAGGCCACAACGTTAGTCATGCTAAAAACAAAACTAAACGAAGGTTTTTACCGAACTTAAAAAAAATAACTTTTAGGAGCGATATTTTAAAAAAAGATATAAAATTAAATGTTGCTAACTCAGCTTTAAGAACAGTAGATTTTAAGGGAGGACTTGATAAATTTTTGTTATCAGCAAGGAATAGAAAATTATCAAAAAAAGTAAAAAAAATTAAAGCATCTATCTCAGCTAAATCATAAAAATGGGTTTATTTTACAAGCTATCAATCATGATGGGAGTTGTGGTAGTAGCTTCAAACTATTTGGTTCAATACCCTATTCAAAAATTTGGTTTAGATGAAATACTAACTTATGGGGCTTTTAGTTATCCAATCACTTTTTTAATTACAGATTTAGCGAATAGAGCTTACGGAAAGTTGGTGGCAAGAAAAGTTGTGTTTATCGGATTTACAATCGGAATACTGCTTACTTTATTTGTGTCTACTAATTTCTCAGATATTATTTCAATTAGAATAGCTATTGGTTCTGGTTTAGCTTTTTTTATAGCTCAGAATTTAGATGTTAATATTTTTGATTATTTAAGAAAAAAAGTATGGTTTGTAGCCCCGTTAGCATCTTCAACTTTAGGTTCAATTACTGATACTTTGTTGTTTTTTTCCATTGCTTTTTACGGAACCGAAGTTCCTTGGGTAACACTGGCTGCTGGCGATTTAATAGTAAAAATGCTTATTACCTTAATGATGTTAATTCCATTTAGAATCTTATTATTTAAAATTAAAGATTATACAGATACGTCAGGTTCTAGAATAAAACTTTAATGTAAAGTTTTTTTATTTTTTTCAACAAATAAATCACTCAATTGATTTATCATAACGTCCCCTAAATCTTGAACATCAGTAATTTTGACTGCTTTATTATAATATCGTGTTACATCATGACCAATACCAATTGCAAGCAACTCTATATTGGATTTAGTTTCTATCCATTGAACAGTTCTTTTTAAATTTGACTCAAGGTAATCGCTAGTATTAGTTGAAAGAGTGGAGTCATCTACAGGAGCCCCATCTGATATCACCATTAAAATTTTTCTTTCCTCTTTTCTTTTATACATTTTATTATAAGCCCATTTTAAAGCTTCTCCGTCAATATTCTCTTTTAATAAACCCTCTTTTAACATCAAACCCATATTATTTTTTGCTTGCCGCCAGTGAGTGTCTGCAGATTTGTAAATAATATGTCTTAAATCATTTAATCTACCTGGAAAACTTGGTTTATTATTTTTCATCCATTTTTCCCTAGATGAACCACCTTTCCAATGTTTAGTGGTAAATCCTAATATTTCAACTTTGACCATACATCTTTCTAAAGTTCTTGAGAGAATATCTGCACAAATTGCTGCTACTGAAATAGGTTTACCTCTCATCGAACCTGAGTTATCAATTAAAATAGTTACTAAGGTATCTTTAAATTCTATATCTTTTTCTTTTTTAAACGATAAAGAATTAAAAGGATCCATGATAACTCTTGTAAGCTTTGATGTGTCTAATAAACCTTCCTCCAAATCAAAATTCCAGGATCTATTTTGTTTAGCTAGTAATTTTCTTTGTAATTTATTAGCTAATTTAGAAATAAAATTTTTAAGTTGTAATAATTGCTGATCAAGATTTTTTCTAAGTCTAGATAACTCTTCATCGCTTTCAAGTTCTTCTGCCTTGATTATTTCATCGAATTCTTCCGTATATGTTTTATATTTCAAATCACCAAATTTATTTATATTCTTTTTTTTAAGATCAGGCCTAGAACTATCCTCTAATTCTACAGATTCATCTGGCGTGTCAGACTCTTTTGCCTCATTTTCTAAATCTGGAACTCCACTTTCTATAGACATTTCCTCATTTTTTTCTTCTTTATTCTTAGTTTTTTGGTCATTATTTTCGGGTTTTGATTGTTTATCATTATTTTCGTTTTCCTGGTCCCTTTTTTCTTCATCATCAAAATTTTCATCTAAACTCATTTCAGAAATAAGCTGTGAAATAGTTGAATTAAATCTCTCTTGATCTATAGCTAGCTCTTTTAATTCCCCGATTTTACCTTTAAATTGGTCACTAATGTCTTTCGTAAAAGATTTTAACTTTTTTTCAATTTCTTTATCGTTTTTAAAATCAAAGAATTTAATTCTTAAAAAATTTTCAAATGACTCAACTATTTTATCCTCACTGTTCTTAAGATCCAATTCGGCAATTCTATATTTATAGAATTTTTCAATATTATTTTTTACTCCTTTAAAATAATTTGAGCCTATCACCTCACATCTTATTTTTTCTGAAATCTTGTAAAGTTTTTTAGATACATTTCCTTCAGGCTCATAATTTTTTAAAATTCTTTCGTCAGAGAACCTGACCATCAAAGACTTAGAATCAGCTATAGCCCTTATTTCCTCGTAATTAATTTTATTATTAATAGAATTCAAATCAGGTAATTTAATTAATTTTTGGTCAGTTTTGGATATTTGATTACCAAATGAAACTTCAATTTTTGGATAATTTGATAAAGATTTTACTGTTGAACTAATTGCGACTTTAAAATTTTCTAATTTTTCTTTTTTGGTATTCACTTTATAAAGAAACATTTATTGAAGACTCCGGAAGGTCTTCACCGAAACATCTTTGATAATACTCAGAGATTATTTTTTTTTCTAGATCGTCGCATTTATTAAGAAACGTTATTCTAAAAGCGTATCCTTTGTCTTTAAAAATGTCTGTATTTTCAGCCCAATGCAAAACTGTTCTAGGACTCATCACTGTTGATATATCACCATTGATAAAACCTTTTCTAGTAAGATCAGCAACTTTTATCATGTTTGATAATAAATCTTTTCCTTCTTTATTGTTAAAGTTTTTATTTTTTGCCAAAACTATTTCTAATTCTTTTTCAAAAGGAAGATAATTTAAAGTGGAAACGATGTTCCATCTATCCATCTGACCTTGGTTTATTTGCTGAGTTCCATGATAAAGCCCCGTAGTATCTCCAAGACCGACTGTATTTGTAGTCGCAAATATTCTAAAAAAATCATGTTGTTCTAAGACTTTATTTTTATCTAATAATGTAAAATTCCCCTCATTTTCTAAAACTCTTTGTATAACGAACATAACATCTGGCCTCCCTGCGTCGTACTCATCAAAAACTAAGGCTACCGGGTTTTGTATAGACCATGGAAGTATGCCCTCTTTAAATTCTGTTACCTGTTTACCATCTTTTAATATAATTGCATCTTTTCCAATTAAATCTATTCTACTTATGTGGCTGTCTAGATTTACTCTTATGCATGGCCAATTCAATCTTGCTGCAACTTGCTCTATATGTGTAGACTTACCAGTGCCATGGTATCCCTGTATCAAAACTCTTTTGTTGAATGAAAAACCTGCAATAATTGCAAGAGTTGTATCTTTATCAAATTTATAATCTGGATCAATTTTTGGAACATAGTCATTTTTCTTGGAAAATGCCCCAACTTTCATATCACTGTCAAATCCAAAAGTTTGCTTTACAGAAAGTTTTATATCTGGTTTTTTTAATAATTGCTCTGAACTCATTTTTTACCTAAAGTTTTTTTTAGTTGACTATATGCCAATGTAATTTTTTTAAGTTTATCTTCAAATTTTTTATTGCCTTGATTTTTATCAGGATGGTATTTTTTTACAAGCTCTTTAAATTTAGATTGTATTTCTTCCCATTTAACATCCTCCTTAAGTTCCATAGCTTGAAGAGCATCCCTGTCTGTCTGAGATATCTTTGTTTTTTTAAAATCTCTAAAATTTGAAGTCTTAAATATATTCAATTTATCGTCTAAAGCATTATTCCATAAAATGTTAAAAAAATTTTCTGAGGAACCAAAATTTTTGGTTGATTTATGCCAAGTTAAATCGGATTTAATAAAAAATTCAATTTCTTGATCATTCATATTTTCAAAATAATTCCAATTCTTATTAAATATTTTAATATGTTCTAGACAAAGTAATCTATATTTTTTGCTATTGTCTTTTTCTAAAGGTGCTTTATAGGAACCTGGCTCTTTACAATTTTCCCAATCACATATAATTTTCATTGAATTATCTATATATAATAAATTTCTGTTAATGAAAAATTATTTAAAAAAAATTGAAAACAAATTAAGTGATCATCTTAAGTTAGAAGAATTAATTATTGTTGATAATACTCATTTACATGTTAAGCATAAATCTTTTGTGCCTGGAAAATTACATTTGCATCTGAAAATTAAATCTCAATATCTTGGATCAATTTCAAAAATAAGTGCTCAAAGGTTAATTATGAAAGTATTAAAAGATGATTTAAAAACAAGCATACATGCCTTAGAAATTTCTATTAATAAGCAAGTTTGAAAATTTTTTCAAATCTTTTAAAGTAATTTTATTTTTATTCGGTTGAGTAGTTTTACCGATAGCCTTTAATAGAACAAAATTTATTTTTTTATCATCATTTTTTTTATCGTTTTTAAGAAATGGAAGTAATTTCTTTATCGATTCGGATTTAGAGAATTTTTTTAAGGTATATGATAAACTGTTTTCTTTATAAATATTTACAATATCATTTAATGTTTTGTAAGAACACAATCCTGTTAATACAGATAGCCTTGCCTCTAACATCATGCCAGTTAATACTGCTTCACCATGGGATATTTTTTTTGAAAATTTATTATTTATTTCTAAAGCATGGGCAAAAGTATGACCAAAATTTAATATCATTCTCTGATTTCTTTCATTAACATCTTGATTAACAAAAAACATTTTTATTAAGCAACTCTTCTTTATCGCATAGTTTAAGTGGTCTGGTTTTTTAGAAAAAATATTTTTTGAATTTTTTTTAAGCCAGTAAAAAAAATTCTTATCTTTAATAATCGCATGTTTCAAAATTTCAGCGTATCCACAGATAAAATCTATTTTTGATAGAGAATCTAGAACTGATGTATCACTCACCACTAGTTTTGGTTGATAAAAAGAACCAATCAAATTTTTTCCATAATTAGAGTTAACCCCTGTTTTTCCTCCTATAGATGCATCAACCTGTGCAAGTAGTGTTGTTGGAATATTAATATAATTAATTCCCCTTTTATAAATACTAGCTACAAATCCAGCAACATCTCCAGTTATCCCGCCACCAACGCCTAAAATTAAGTCTGCTCTATTAAAATTAAGTTGCAATAATTTCTCTACAAATAAATTAACAGTTTTAATTGATTTAGATTTTTCACTAGCATGAAAATTTAAAATAACTAATTCATATTTATTTAATTTATTTTTTAAAAATTTTTTAAATTTTTTGGGTACATTTCTGTCTAATATTAGTGCTATTTTTTTCGTTTTTGGGCATAAGCTTTTTATCTTATTAGGTAACAAATTGAGTGTTTTATTACCAATTAGCACAGAATAACTGTGGGGTGACCCTTTAAATTTAATCTCTTGAATTTTCATACAAATCTAAAATTTTATTTACGATTAATTCTGGCTTTAAATTTTCACATCTAATTTTAAAGCTAGCCTCACTATAAGTTTTCTTTCTTTCCAAGTAAATTTTTTTGACTGTTGTGTCTAAATTTTTCTTTAAAAGCAAAGGTCTTTTTTTGCTTTTTTTTAACCTTTTGATCAAAATATTATGATTTACATCAAGCCAAAAGCTTATAGAGTAATTTTTCACAGCTCTTCTAATTGAGTTATTCAAAAATGCGCCACCGCCTAAAGATATAACTGTATTTTCTTTTTTAAGTTCATGTAAAGTAATCCTATTTTCTAAGGACCTGAAGTAACTCTCACTTTTATTTACAAATATTGCTTCGATTGTGGATCCTTCTTTTTTTTCAATTAATCTGTCAATATCTATAAATTTATATGACAGTTTACTTGCTAATCCTTTCCCAATAGTGGATTTACCAACACCCATCATTCCGGTTAAAACTAGGTTTTTCTTCAATTTAGTACCTGATTTTGAATTTGATTTTTCATAAATATGTCTTAATTATTGAGTTTAAATTAATTCAAAAAGTATGCAACTTAAATACAATAGACAGCCTAGCTTAGGAAGCTCACTCTTTAAAATTTTAATAAAATTACTATTAGCTATTGTTTTTTTTATTTTAGCGATATTTTTAATCGAAAAAATAAACTTTCCAAGCCCAGAAAAAAAATACAATATTGATGTCACTAATGAAATTAAAAAGCTTTAAATATTTTTTTGGCTTCTTAATAGTATTAACATCTACTCAATTAAAGAGTGAAGATAAAATAGACATTTGGAAAAATAAAAATATTCAAAAAGAAAAAGATATAGAAGTAGAAGTACAAACTGATGAAAGTATTAAAAAAAAATTGATAATTAAACCGGTCGATAGTAATGATCAAAAAATTACAATTGAGTCAAATTCAATCAATTCTAAAGAAGAAGATAAAATTTTCGGTTTGTATGATCCTGAAAAAAACGATTTAAATTTGAATATGTGGGCTTCAACATCCGCTGAGGATGTTAGAGCAAGTTTAAAAAGACTTAAAAAAATTAAATTATCAAAAACTTCAAATGAAATTTTAGAAAATGTTTTATTATCTTACTCATTTCCCCCTAAAGGTATGTCCGAAAAAGAATTTACTGGTTTAAAAGTAAATTGGTTACTTGAGAATAATAGATCAGATCTAATTGAAAATTTCTTAAAACAAAATGAAAATTTCCATAATAAAGAAAAAGCTGTTCAATTTTTAGTAGATGAAAATATTGCTCAAGCAAATATTAAAAAAGGATGTGAAAAAATTAAATTTATTGGAAGCACTATTAAAGATTCCTATTTAGAAAAATTTAAGATTTATTGTCTGGTAATCGATAATAAAAAAGCGCAGGCTCAATTATTGCTTGATTTGTTAAGAGAACAAAAAAAATCAGATAAATTTTTTGATGACAAAATAAATTTTTTATTGGGAATTTCAGATAAAACTTCTGAAAAAACAAATGAAAAAAATTTATTAAATTTTTATTTATCCAGTATAACGATCAAAAATTTTAAATATACCCCTACAAATAATACTAAAAAAGAAATTTGGAAGTACTTAAATGCAGCAAATTTAATTAAATTAGAAGATACTAGTGATAAAGAAAAAATAAAGGATTTAGAAGTAGCTGCCAACAGTGGACAAGTTGATAATGAATTAATTTTTAATATTTATAAGCAGATAGAATTTGACCTAAATACTTTAATTAATGCAAAAAATGTTTATAAAAGTTTAGAAGCTAGCGATGCAAGAGCACTCATATTCCAAAAATATCTAATTGTAGAAAACGTAAAGTCAAAAATTGAATACCTTTTTCTAATGGAGGAATTGTTTAAAAAAGATAATTTAAATAATATTTATTCAAAATTTTTTAGCGACAAATTAAAGGAAATAGGAATAAAAAATTTACCTCAAGAATATCAAGAAGTAGCTGAAAGTAAAATTTTAACTGATGAAGAATTAACGTTAGGAAAAGTGAGGTACAATGATAAAATTTTACATCAATCAAAAATTTTGAAATTTTATGTTGAAGAAGGTGTTAATTTTAAAAAAACCCAAAAAGATCTAGATAAAATTTTAAAAAAGATAATTAAAGATAGAAAATATTTTTTTTCAGCAAAAGATTTAGCTTTAGTTGATACTCTAATTAAAGATGGCTTTAAAATTCCAAATAATTTTAATTATGAGGATCTTACCTCAAAGTATGATGTTCCTGGCAATCTAGTTGAATTGATAGAAAAAAAACAAAATGCTTTTGTTGCTCTTAAAATTGTAGAGATAATTGGAGAGGATGAACCACACCAGTTAGACTCTGAAACTATTTATTTTATTACAAATCTTTTAAATGAGATGAGTTTAACAAAAATTAGAAATAAAGTTTTAATATCTGCGTTACCTCAAAGAGTTTAATAAATTAAATCAAAATGTCTAAAAGAAAAATTATTATTGAACCAGATCCTATTTTAAGAAAAAAAAGTACTAGCTTAGAAAAAGTTGACAATGATTTAAGGAAATTAATGGATGATATGTTGGAAACAATGTATTCAGCGCCTGGAATAGGTTTAGCAGCAGTACAAATTGGAATATTAAAGCGTGTAGTTGTAATCGATATATCAAAAGGTGAAGAGAAGAAAAATCCAATATTTTTAGTAAATCCTGAGATAACTTTTAAATCAAATCAAACTTCAACATATGAAGAGGGATGTTTATCTTTACCAGGGCACTTTGCGGAGGTTGAGCGTCCTGCAGAGTGCCACTTAAATTACATAGATTACAACGGCAAGAAGCAGAAATTACAAACTGATGGGCTTTTAGCAACATGCGTTCAACATGAAATAGATCATCTCAATGGTGTTTTATTTATAGATTATCTTTCAAAGCTTAAAAGAGATATGATTATTAAAAAACTTAAAAAAAATAAAAAAGAAATAAATAAGATTGTTTTGTAAAAATGGCATTAAAATTAATTTTCATGGGCACCCCTGAATTTGCTGTACCAATTTTAAAAACTATTCATAGCTCCGAACATAAGATTTTATGTGTATATACCCAACCACCAAAAAGAAAACATCGAGGACAAAAAATTTACTCTTCCCCTGTTCAACAGTATGCTGAAAGTTCTAATTTAAAATTAAGATACCCATCTGATTTAAATGAAGAAGAATATCAATATATCAAAACTTTAAAACCAGAAGCAGTTATAGTAGTAGCTTATGGAAAAATCTTACCAAAAAAGATATTAGGTTTAAAAAACATAGAATTTCTCAATGTTCATGCATCTCTATTACCAAAGTGGAGAGGAGCTGCTCCTATTCAAAGAGCAATTATGAATTTAGATAAAACCTCAGGAATTTCAATAATGAAAATAGTCTCAAAACTTGACGCAGGTCCTACTTTGATTAAATCAGAAATTCCTATTACCAGTGAAACAAATTACGAGTCTCTTAGTAACCAGATGTCTAAATTAGGTTCAATTAAGATATTAGAAGCTATTGATTTAATTGAAAATAAAAAAGCAAATTTTATTGATCAAGATGAAACTGAGGCTACCTACGCAAAAAAAATTGAAAAAAATGAAGGTAAATTAACATGGAAAGAAAATGCAGATAAAGTGATTGCAAAGATTAATGCACTTAATCCTAACCCAGGATCATGGTTTAAGCTAAAAGGCTCAAGGATAAAAGTTATTAAAGCAATTGAGGTAAGTCAACAAGGTAGACCCGGTGAAATATTGAGCAACAAATTTATTATAGCATGTCAAAAAAATGCAATTCAGATTTTAGAGCTTAAAAAAGAGGGTAAAAATAAGATGAAAGTTCAAGAGTTTATTATTGGAAATAAACTGGAAGTTGGGACATTAATTAATGAATGAATAATTATTTGATTACAATAGAGTATGATGGATCAAATTTTGTTGGATGGCAGCGTCAAAAAAATGGGATTTCAGTCCAAGAGACAATTGAAAAAAAAATTCAAAAAATATTAAAAACTAAGATAAAATTAATTGGTTCAGGCAGAACAGACAAAGGTGTCCATGCAAAAGCTCAATCAGCCAATTTTTTTACAACAAAGAAAATAGAGGAGAAAAAAAAGTTTTTAAATTCAATTAATTTTTTTTTAAAAAAATATTGCATATCTATAACTGATATAAAAAAAAAAAAATTAGATTTTAATTCGAGATACTCAGCAAAAGAACGAATATACGAATACAAAATAGTTAATAGATTGGGAGCTTTATCATTAGATCATAATAGGGCCTGGCATATGAAATCAAAATTAGACATTAAACTTTTAAGACTTGGGGCAAAAATTTTAATCGGCCGACATGATTTTTCAACTTTTAGATCTTCTTCATGTTCTGCCAAATCTCCGATAAAAAATATGAGTTCTGTAAAAATTAAAAAAAAAGGAGACGAAATATTTATTACTTTTAAGTCACAATCATTCTTACAAAATCAAGTAAGATCGATGGTAGGTTGCCTCAGCTATCTTGCTAGAAAAAAATGGAGTCTAAACGAATTTAAAAAGGTATTTAAATCTAAAAAAAGAGATTTATGTGCTCCTCCAGCACCTGCGTGTGGATTATATCTAAAAATAGTCAAGTATTAAATATTCTTCATTCAAATCAGCTAAACTATTTTATCAAATA
Organism: uncultured Pelagibacteraceae bacterium; assembly: GCA_902587515.1. GTDB lineage: Bacteria > Pseudomonadota > Alphaproteobacteria > Pelagibacterales > Pelagibacteraceae > Pelagilacustribacter. The sequence goes on along the minus strand of CACILM010000004.1, from coordinate 87,818 downwards.
TCTTAAGAACTTTTTCCCATTTAAATTTTTTAATTTCGCTTAAACTTCTTTTAGAATACTGATTACTAAAAAATTTATTTTCCTTAAATTTAATAATTAAATTTATTAGATCGGAGTTGCTCTTGTAGAAGATCATTTTATGAGATGAAATTTTATCAAAGTTTTCAAGCACTTTTTTACTAGACACGGATGGAATACCATAAGACATATATGTCAATAATTTTGTTTGTATACCTGTAGAGATATTAAGATTAGCCAAACCGCAAATCACTTTTGAAAGATACGGCTCCAAATTTTTAACCTTACCATAAAATTTTACACCCTCTGCACGCAAAAAAAAGTCTTTATCTATGTCTCTAACCTCACCAAAAACATGAAACTCGATATTTGAAAATTTTGATTTTAATTTTGGAAAAACATTTTTAATAAAGTGCAAACATGCTTGTCTATTTGGGGTATATTTTATATTGCCAATAAAAATAATTTTGTAATTGTTTTTATTATGCTTATACAGATTTTTGATTTTATCAATTCCAAAATTAATTTGCACAATTTTATTTTTTTTAAAGTCTTTTAAAAGACCTATCTCTCTCTTTGAAAATAAAAGAGTTATATCAGCTGTTTTCAAACAATAATTTTCAAATTTTTTTACAAAAATACTCTCAAAATAGTAAATAACTTTTAGAGGATTTAAAAAAGATAATTCTTTAGCTGTTTGATAATAATTTTTTGAATATAAATCCCCCATATCTAAAATTATTTTTTTATAAATTTTATCTGATAGAAATTGAAAAGATCTAATTGACTGACAAAAAATTACATCAAAATTTTGATAATTGTCATTTATAAACTCTTTTATTTCCGCGGAATGAAAAAAACTAAAATGTAATGGCTTTAATTTAATCAATGACGTTATAATATTCATTACACACTTTAGTGGATTATCTCTTTTAAATGTGCGTATTGTTAATCTTTTTGATGTAGTCACTTTATTGGTTGAATCTAAACAAGCAATTTCAACATTATTTTTTTTTGATAAATATTGAACAAATTTTTTTGATCTAATTACATCTCCAGAGTATCGTTCTGAAAAAGGATCCCTTACTGAAATAAATAATATTTTTTTCACTTATGAGACTTATATAATTTAGATTTTTTTATTCTCCATCTTGAGCCTTCTCTTATTATAAATTTAGCACAATTTTTAGCTCCACATCTACAGGGATAATTTTGAAAATCTTCATCAAAACTAAAACCGTAATCATACGATAACTCATCACCTTTTTTTATATCTTTTAAAGCATAAACCCAAACCTTTAAACCTTCTCCCAAAACTTCACAGTTAGGACTACATGAATGGTTAATCAATCTTGCGGTATTAAACTTAAAATTTCCATCAAGATCAAAACGTTTGTTAATGTTGAATAGATAAATTGCTTTATCATTGTCAAATTTAGGGTCCTCTGCACTTTTTTTTACTGAAATAATCTTACCTTTGTATTCTATTATTTTTGTGCCTTTTTTTATGTCGCAATTAGCATAAAGACCATTTTTATCAATTTTAGATTTTTTAATTTTGTATAATCTCACTTAAAATATTCTACTAAAATAGCACCATATATTTTTGTAAGTTTTCTTAAATCAGATAAAGAGACACACTCATCTACTCTATGCATAGTTTTATTTACAAGTCCAAACTCAAGACAAGGAGAAATTCTTTTAATAAACCTCGCATCTGATGTACCTCCAGTAGTAGATAATTTAGGATTATTTCTTGTAATTTTCTTAATAATTTTTTTTGCCATAAGTATGGTTTTTCCTGGCTTTGTTAAAAAGGCATCACCATTCGCCATATAATCAATTTTATAATTACATTTATTTTTTCTACATATCTTTTTTACGATTGAACTAACTTTTTTCTTTAAAGAACTAGAAGTGTGTAAATCATTATATCTAATATTAAATTGAGCTCGTGCCCTAGCTGGGATAACGTTATGAGCTTTGTTGTCAACGTTTATAGATGTAAATTCCAGATTAGAAGGCTGGAAATTTTTATTACCTTTATCAAGTTTTTTTTCTTTAAGTCTTTTGCAAATAGAAACCAAAGTATTTATAGGATTATTTGATAGATGAGGATAAGCTATATGACCTTGAGTGCCAGTAATTTCTATATTTCCTGATAAACTTCCTCTTCTTCCAATTTTGATCATTTCCCCAAGTTTATTTGGATTTGTAGGCTCTCCCACAATACAAAAATGAATTTTCTCTCTTCTTTTTTTTAAGTACTCTACAACTTTTTTTGTACCATTTATTGCATATCCCTCTTCATCACCAGTAATTAAAAAACTAATTGATCCATTAAATTTTCGTTTTTTTTGTAAAAACTTACTTACAGCTGCTACAAAGCATGCTATCGAACTTTTCATATCATTAGCACCTCTGCCTATTAAGTGATTTTTTTTAACCAATGGTTTAAAAGGGTCAACAGTCCAGTCTTTTATATTTCCAGGAGGCACTACATCAGTATGTCCCGCATAGCATAGGTTTGGTCCTTTTTTACCGATTCTTGCATAAAGGTTTTTTATTGGCTTACTTCCTTTATCTTTAAATTCAAGAATTTTACAATTAAAGCCTAATTTTTTTAGCTTTTTGCTAAGAAATTTTATTGCACCAGCATCTTCAGGAGTAACACTTGGGAATCTTATTAACTCTTTGGATAATTGTAATTCATTAATTATAGTCATTAGTCTCTAAGTAAATCGTTAATAGAGGTTTTGCTTCTAGTTTTTTCATCGACTTTTTTGACTATTACTGCGCAGTACAACGAGGGTCCATCTGGGTTAGCCTTATTAGGCAAGCTTCCAGGAACCACAACTGAATATGCAGGAACTTTACCATAATATATTTCTCCAGAGCTTCTATCTACTATTTTTGTAGATGCACCAATGTAAACTCCCATTGATAATACCGCACCTTCCTCAACTAAAACACCTTCAGCAATTTCTGATCTAGCTCCGATAAAACAATTATCTTCAATAATTACTGGACCAGCTTGAAGAGGTTCTAGCACCCCACCTATTCCTGCTCCCCCAGAAATATGACAATTTTTTCCAACTTGAGCACATGAACCAACTGATGCCCAAGTATCAATCATTGTGCCTTCATCAACATAAGCTCCAAGATTTACAAAGCTAGGCATTAAAACTACATTTTTGGCAATGTAAGCTCCTTTTCTTACAACACCATTAGGAACATGACGGTATCCTGCCTTTTTCCAATCTTTTTCTTTCCATTTAACTGTTTTTCCAGGAACTTTGTCATACCAAGTAGTGTACGGACCTTTCATCATCTCCATTTTATTTATTCTAAAGCTCAATAAAATGGCTTTTTTAATCCATTGATTTACAACCCAATTTCCATTTAGTTTGTTTGCTACTCTAATTTTTCCACTATCAACTAAATTAATAGTTTCATTAATAGCCTTTACTAATTTTTTATCTGACTTTGGACCTACATTTTCTTTTTTTTCAAAATTTTCACTAATTATTTTTTCTAATTTATTGTAACTCATTAATCTCCTTTAAAAATTTTGCTAAATTGTCCGTCTTATAATTGATGAAATTGGAATCTGAATATTTCGCTGCCCACGGCTCATCATTTTTAATCCAAACAGTTTTCATACCTAATTCGTACGCTGGTTTTAAATTTCTAGCAATATCTTCAAAGAATATACAATATTGTGGCTCAATTTTGTAATTTTCTACCAATTTTCTGTAAGGTTCTTCTGAAGGCTTTGGAATAAATTCACAATCTCTAATATCAAAAATTCCATCAAAAAGCTTATCTATTCCAATTCTTTTGGTAACATTGAGAGCATGGGCTCTAGAACCATTAGTAAAAATTATTTTTTTTCCATCTAGTTTTTTGATTTCTTCCTCTAAATCTTTATCTTTGTCTAAAAAACTTAGATCCACATCATGAACAAATTCCAAAAATTCATCAGCATCAATTTTATGGTTCTTTATCATACCGTTTAAAGTTGTATTATATTCTTGAAAATAGTTCTTTTGAATTTTCCTAGCTTCTTCAAGATTAACATTTAATTTATTAGAAATAAATTTTGACATTTTTTTATCTACTTGTTCAAAAACTTTTGTAGCTCCATCATAAAGTGTATTATCTAAATCAAACAACCAAAATTTTATATTCTTTAAGTCCTTCATTCTCTAATTAATGTTCCAGATCCTTTATCAGAAAAAATTTCATGTAAAACTGAGTGAGGTTTTCTTCCATCTAGAATAACAACTCCCCTAACTCCATTTTGGACAGCATCAACACAATTTTCTATTTTAGGTATCATACCACCTTGAACAACTTTCCATTTAATTAAATTTTCTAAGTCAATAGGTTTTATTTCTGAAATTAATTTTTTTTTATCGTCATATACACCTTCGACATTTGTCATTAATATTAATCTTCTGGATTTTAGTTTTTTTGCTATCGCACTTGCAGCTGTGTCACCATTGATGTTATACGTTTGATTGTTATTTCCTAAACCTAAAGGAGCAATAATCGGAATTTTATTAGAACTTAATGCCTTTTGAATTAAATTATCATTTATTTTATTAGGTATTCCAACAAATCCAAGTTCCTCTCTCTCGGGTTTAACTTCAATTACGTTACTAGTTTTAGTATGAAATGCAGCTGCCTCAGAACCTAATTTTGTTAGAGAATCCACTATATCTTTATTAAAATCAATTAAAACTTCCTCTACAGTATCAATTATATTTTTATCTGTAACTCTCAAGCCATTGATAAATTTTGACACAATTTTTTTCTTATCTAACTCTCTTTTAATCCTAGGACCACCTCCATGAACGACTACTACTGAAAGGCCCAACCTATTAAGAACATTTATATCAGATATAAAGTTATTAAAGACATTTCTATCTATAAGTACATTACCACCATACTTAATTACAATTTTTTCATTTTCATATTTTTTGACGTATTTTTGAACGATGTTTATATCAGGAGCTTTCTCAGGCCAAAATTCTTTTATCTCGTTTAGAGAAATATTTTTTGACATTTAATTAGTTTTTACTGTCGTTTTTTTTACAATCACATATTGTTGAGCAATTGTTAAAATATTATTTATTGTCCAATAAACAACTAGTCCAGAAGGAAATGATGCAAGTATAATTGTTAAGAACAAAGGAAAAAAAGCGAAAATTTTTGCTTGTATTGGATCAGCTGGTGCTGGATTTAATTTTTGCTGAACCCACATAGATGCACCCATCAAAATTGGCCATATTCCAATAATCATGAATGATGGTGGATCCCATGGAATTAAACCAAACAAGTTAAATAAAGTAGTTGGATCTTGTGCTGATAAATCTTTTATCCAGCCAAAAAAAGGCTGGTGCCTCATTTCTAAAGATATAAAAAGCATTTTATAAATTGCAAAAAAGAACGGAATTTGGATTAAAACTGGCAAACATCCTGATGCTGGATTAATTTTTTCTTTTCTATACAAAGCCATCATCTCTTGCTGAAATTTCACTTTATCGTCTTTATAAAGTTCTTTAAGTCTCATCATTTCAGGTTGTACTGCTTTCATTTTTGCCATTGATTTGAATGAGAAATTGGCGAGCGGGAAGAAAATAAGCCTAATAGCGATCGTTAATAAAACAATAGCTGTTCCGAAATTACCAGAAATCTTAAATAAATAATCAATTACAAAAAATAATGGCTTTGTGAAAAAGTAAAACCAGCCCCAATCTATTACCAAATCAAATTTGTTTATATTTTGGTCAGCAGCATAACTATCGATTGTTTCGACCTCTTTAGCAGCTATAAACAATCTTAGTTGATTTGAGCCCGAGGAAGATTTTTTAATATTGACTGGTTCGTTAATAATATAATTTGCTTTAAATCCATTTTCATAAAGAAAAGTTGATTTAAAATTTTTTCCTTCTTCTGGCACAAAAGCAGTCATCCAATATTTATCTGTAATACCAAGCCACCCTTCGTTTGACTCTCTAACTATTTTTTTTTCTTCTACGTCGTCATAGTCATCTTCCTTTAATTCATCATCAAATACCCCAATGAAACCCTCATGTTGGATATAAAAATTTTGGATATCGTCCGGGATTTTATTTCTAGTCATCTGAGCATAAGGAAATAAATCAATGGGTGAATTTGTATTATTTTTTACTTGCTGTGTTATTTTAAACAAGTATTTATCATCTAATTCAATTTTTTTCTCGAATATTACTCCTTCTTTACTGTTCCATTGCAAAACTACTGGTGAGTTATCGCTCAAAATATTATTTCCTTTAACAGACCAAATTGATTCTTTAGTCGGTATTTTGATTTTATCTCCAATACTTGTCCAACCGGTTTCTATATAAAAACCATTTTCAGTTTCAGAAGGATTTAAAAAAATTATATTTTTACTTTCTTCAATTGTTTGTTTATGTTTTTTAAATGAAATATCATCAATCAATGCGCCTTTTAAATTTATTGAACCTATAATATTATTATTCTCTATTATTACTCTCTCATTCTTATTTATAGACTCCTCTCTAGTTAGTTTTGTAAATACTTGAGGCTGATTTATAGTTGGAGTAATTGATCCCTGGTCAGTTTTCTTTTCTATTTTTTGATTTGTCTGTTGATCAGGTGATTTTCTTGGAGTTTCGAAAAAAGCACCCCAAAAAAGCAAAACAGACATTGATAGCGCTATTGCAACAAATACATTTTTATTGTCCATTATTGATTTCCTTATTATTAGATGCTGGAACAAAGTCTGTGCCGTTTCCACCACCAAGTTTTTTAAATGGATGACATTTTAAAATTCTTTTTACTACTAATTTTAATCCTACGAATAAACCATGTGTCTTAAGAGCTTCTATACAATACTCAGAGCAGGTTGGATAAAATCTGCATCTATTGCCCAACAATGGTGAAATAAAATACTGATAGATCTTAATTAAAAATATAAGAATTTTTGTCATCTATTTTTTAAGTTTACTAAAACTTCTCTCCATTAATGGCAAAAGCACATTTTGTTTTTGAGCATAAGCATTAGACTTTCCAAAAACTATATAAGTGTAATCCCTATTAATTGCACCCTTTTTTTTTAATAATTTCTGAACATTTGCTTTTAATTTTCTTCTTATTTTGTTTCTTTTGACTGCATTTCCAATTTTTTTTTTCATAACAAAACTTATAAGTATGTTAGTTTTATATTTTGGCTTAAAAAAATTCTTTGCAGCGAATATAGAAAAATATTCTGTATGAATTTTTTTTTCTTTTAGGACTTTTCTGAATTGGTTGCTTTTTTTTAAACTTTCAAGCCTAACCATTTATATTAAGTTGATAGAGTTTTTCTTCCTTTAGCTCTTCTACGAGCTATAAGCTGCCTACCAGTCTTAGTTGCCATTCTAGCTCTAAAACCATGTCTTCTTTTTCTAACTAAATTGCTAGGTTGATACGTTCTTTTCATAAATATTTTAAGGTATATATTTTAATTGCTGTCTATTGTACAGGTAAATTATGAGTAAAAATTTGAAAATATTTTTGGGCGTTTCTTACTTAATATTATTGTTTATCTTTCTATATTTTATTTTTACATCAATAGAAATAAAGAGACTAGATGATTTCACATACTATAAAGAACTTCAGTCATCTTTAGGCACTTTCATAAGCGCAAATATATTAATCAATATTTTTTACTTTTTCATATTTGCAGTGTTTTGGGTTGCATTACTCGGTTTTGGTTCTCCTATTTTAATCATTTCAGGAATATTATTTGGACAAATAATTGGAACTTTAGTTTCAGTATTTTCAATCTCTGTTGGAGCTTTAATTCTATATTCAATTGGAAATTTCTTTTTTAGAGATATTGTTAAAGTTGTTTTGGAAAGAAAATTTGAAAAATATGTTCAATTATTCCAAAAAAATGAATTTTTTTACTTTTTCATTTATAGGTTCATAGGAGGTCTTGGAGTTCCTTTTGGATTGCAAAATTTAATTCCAATTTTATTTGGAATGAAAAAACTAAATTATTTTCTAGCTAGTTTTTTAGGGTTTATCCCTGGGTTTTTTATAATTAATACGATTGGAGCTGGTTTGAATTCTTACATATCTCAAGCTGAAAATTTTAGCATGTTTGATTTAATATTAACTCCAGAGATTTATATACCTATTCTTATGTTTTCAGCGTTGATGATTTTTTCCCTCGTTTTAAAAAAGAAATTTTTTGATGATACAAATTAATAAAAATAACCTTTCCGAAAATTTAAGTCCTTACCTTAAACAACATGAAGACAATCCTGTTTATTGGCAAACTTGGTCAAAAAATTCTTTAGAATTTGCCAAAGAAAATAAAAAACCAATCTTACTAAGTATTGGCTACGCTAGTTGTCACTGGTGTCACGTTATGGCTCATGAAAGTTTTGAGGATAATGAAACTGCAAAATTGATGAATGAATTATTTATTAATATAAAAGTTGATAGAGAGGAAAGACCAGATTTAGATTTTATTTTTCAAAGCTCTTATCAATTATTCAACCAAACAGGAGGAGGTTGGCCACTTACTATGTTTTTAGACGAAAATGGCGTTCCTTTTACGGGAGGGACTTATTTTCCAAAAAAACCAAATCGAGGATTACCTTCATTCAAAGAGGTTTTACAAAAAGTATCTGATGTCTACAAAGATAAAAGAGAAAATATAATTAATCAAAAAGATTTAATCATAAAAAATTTAGATTTAAAAAAAAATTCTGTACTTACTCAAGATCTAGAACCAATTTTAGAAATGTCACTAAACCATTTAGACATAACAAAAGGGGGTTATAAAGGTGCACCAAAATTTCCAACTTTTAATTTATATGAAACTCTTATTTATTTTTATAATAAATCAAGAGATAAAAAATATTTAGAACCAATAGATCTAATTATAAAACAACTTTGTTCTAAGGGAATTTACGACCATATAGAAGGGGGTATTGCTCGATATACAGTGGATGAGGACTGGATTATTCCACATTTTGAAAAAATGCTATATGATAATACTCAATTTATACTTTTATTATCTAAGTATTGTAAATTAAATCCAGATCAATATTTTGTAGAAAAATTAGATCAAACAATTAATTTTTTAATAAAAAATTTTGCTAATAAAGAAGGCTTTTTCGGTTCAGCACTAGATGCCGATAGTGACGGTGTTGAGGGTAAATATTATGTTTTTTCCTATGATGAAATAAAGGATATAGAGGGTATTGATAAGTATTTTGAAATAAATCCAAAAGGAAATTGGGAAAACAAAATTATTTTAGTTGAAAAGTCAAAGCCAAATAAAATCATATTAAAAAAACTTTTAGAAATAAGATTAAAAAGAAAAAAACCATTTTTTGACGATAAAACCCAATTAGATTTAAATTGCTTAATGATAAGTGCTTTGGTTACCGCAAATGAAATTCTACCAGAGAAAAATTACCTTAAACTCGCAGAAGAATTTTTCCTTAAAATAGAAAATAAATATATTAAAAATATTATTTATCATAGTTATTCAGAGGAAATTGTTTTTATCGAGGACTATGCTTTTCTGATAAATTGTCTAAATGATTTATATGATAAAACCATGAATTTTAAATATAAAGATATATCTAAAAAATTATCATTAGAAGCGATTAATAAATTTTATTTGAGCGATAAGAATATTTTTCAAAAAAGTCCAAAAACAAATAATGACGTTTTTATTAATCCAGTTGATATAGGCGATAACACTATACCAAATGGAAACGCAGTGATGCTTATTAATTTGGTAAGGCTGGGCATGATGGAAGAGGCTAAAAAATTATCTGATAGTTTAAATGGATACCTTAATATTTATAAAAATCATATGATGACTTCTATTAGAGCGATTGATTTTTATAATAATATTAAAGATGGAAAAAATTGTGATGAGAAAGGCTGCAAAATAGATGTCTAAAAAAATAAACTGGATTATTTGGTTAGTTCTGGTGATTTTGTGGAATTATGGATTTCCACAAGCTACACCTTTTCAAGATGTTGCAGTTGCCGTATTTCTGTCTATTTTGTTTATAATTATTCAATTGCTTCAATCAAGATACTTGAAAAAAATTAGTTCAAGAAGTAAATTCAACCAAAAATGAGGGAGCGCTTTTTATGGGAATTCATTATGATTATAAATCTACTCGTGGAGCCAAAGCTATGAAAAAAGAGGCAAAAAAGAAAGCGCGTATTGAACAAAGAAGAGCCAGAAAATCAACTGCAAATCCAAAAGAAATTGAAGAGGAAACTATGCATGATATTAATAAACCTATCACTCTTGAGGATTTAACAAATCCAGACAAAAATTAACTTACTAATGAAATCTTTTGGCAAGAAAGATTTAGTGCTGAAAAAACGTGAAGCAGCTTTAAAAAAAAATTTAAAAAAAAGGAAAAATTATAAAATATTAAACAAGCACAAGCATGCCGGTACTTTCAGATAAATGGATAAAAAAAATAGCTAAAACACAAGGCATGATTAAACCTTTTGTAAGCAAACAGGTGCGAAAAGGGAAAATCTCTTTTGGCCTTTCTTCTTACGGATATGATGCGCGAGTTTCAAATGAGTTTAAAATTTTTACAAATGTTAACTCTGGCGTTGTAGATCCAAAAGTTTTTAAAAAAGAGAGTTTTATTACAAAAAAAGGTAAGGAATGTATTATTCCACCTAATTCATTTGCGCTAGCAAGAACAATTGAATATTTCAAAATTCCAGAAAATGTTTTAGTAATTTGTTTAGGTAAATCTACATATGCAAGATGCGGTATAATAGTAAATGTAACTCCTTTAGAACCAGGATGGGAGGGGCATGTTACTTTGGAATTCTCCAATACAACACCATTACCTGCTAAAATTTATGCTAATGAAGGTGTTGCGCAATTTGTATTTTTGAAAGGAAATGAAAAACCAGATGTTTCTTATGCTAAAAGAAAAGGAAAATATATGAAACAAAAAGGTGTTACTTTACCTAAAGTATAAAACTTCTTTAATGCAGAAACTTTTAATCAAAGGTAAGAAAAAACTCTCTGGAACCATTTCTATCTCAGGGTCTAAAAACGCATCTCTTCCAATACTTGCAGCATCAATTTTGGCCAAAAATGTAAAACTCAGCAATGTTCCACTTGTTAAAGATATTTTTACAATGTTAGAATTATTAAAGTTTATCGGAATAAAGATTAAAATTAATAAAAACAACAAAACAATTGAACTCAAGAATAACAAAAAAATCGTAAATACTTTAGCACCGTATAAGCTTGTAAAAACTATGCGTGCAGGAATTCTGGTTTTAGGACCACTTTTAACAAAGTACAGAAAAGCTAAAGTATCACTACCCGGGGGATGTGCTATAGGAACAAGACCCGTCGACTTACATTTATTTGCTTTAAAAAAGCTTGGAGCAAATATTAAAATTAAAGATGGATATATAATTGCTGAGGCTAAAAAAGGATTAGTTGGGACAAACATTAAATTTCCATCTAATTCAGTTGGAGCAACAGAAAATGCATTAATTGCTGCTCATGGCGCAAAAGGAAAAACAACTTTATCTAATTGTGCAATTGAACCTGAAATAATAGATCTTATTTCTTATCTTAAAAAATTAGGTAGTAAAATTAAAATTTTAGGTAGAAAAATCATTATTATTGGGAAAGAAAAAAAAACTAAAAAAATTAACCATAGAATCATTTTTGATAGAATAGAAGCAGGCACCTACCTAATCGCTGGTGCATTGATTGGTAATAAAATTACCATTAATAAAATTTTTCCAAAAATTTTAAAAAATGAGATAAATATTTTAAAGAAAATGGGTGTTTTTATATCTTCGTCTAAAAATTCGATTTCAGTTAGGAACCCTCAAAAATTAAAAAGAATTAATATATCTACTAAACCTTATCCGGGTTTTCCAACTGATCTACAAGCGCAATTAATGGTTTTAATGACACAAGCTAATGGTTGGTCTCAAATAAAAGAGAATATTTTTGAAAATAGATTTATGCACGTTCCAGAGCTTAGGCGGATGGGTGCAAAAATAAAAATAAAAGATAAAATTGCATATATTTTTGGCCCAAGCAGACTAACCGGAGCTGAAGTTATGGCCACAGATTTAAGAGCATCTGTTAGTTTGGTGTTAGCAGGGTTAATAGCTGACAACAGGACAATAATTAATAGAATTTATCATTTAGATAGAGGGTATGAATTTTTAGAAAAAAAACTTAAAAATTGTAAAGCCCAAATTAAAAGAGTCTGAGATGGAAACAAAAAACTTAAAGCTTATAGCAAAGTCTGAAGAAGATCTAAGAATCTTATCAGCTCATCTACAAGATGCTATCGCAAACACTTCAGATATAGCAAATTTACAAAAAAATAAAATTTTTTTGATGCAACTAAATAGATTTATGTGGGAAGATGTAGAGAAAGGTGTATTTAGAAAAAACAAAAGAATAAGGACTATTCTCAAATTTGAAAATGTAATAAAAGTTCATTCTAAAAATATAAATCAATTTAAAAATAGTAAATTCTTAGATTTTCTTACTATTGAAACTAAGCAAATGCCTGATAATAACTACGAAATGAAAATAGTTTTTTCAGGTGACTCAATTTTAAGAATAATTTCAGAGGTTATTGAAGTTACTCTTGATGATCAAGGAGAGGCATGGGATACTAAAAATATGCCAAAACATAAACTAGCTTAATGATGAAATTTTTTAACGCAAATAAAAAAAATTCCCTAAAAAAATTGGAAATGATTTTGAATAAAAGAAAATTGAGTCAAAAAAATCAATCAAAAATTGTAAAACAATTATTATTAAACGTAAAAAAATACGGAGATATAGCTGTATTAAAATATGAAAAAAAATTTTCAAAAGTTCGATTAAATGTTAAAGAAATTAGATTTTCACAAAATGAGATAAATCAAATCTCAAAAAAAGTAGATAAGAAATTAAAGAAATCTATTGATATTGCTTTCAAAAGAATAAAATATTTTCACTCAAAACAAAAATTATCATCCTTTAAATATATTGATAAATACAAAAATGAATTATCTTACAAACTAACTCCTATAGATAGAGTAGGGGTTTATGTTCCTGGCGGAACAGCAAGCTATCCAAGCACTGTTTTAATGAACTGTATACCGGCTATAGTAGCGGGGGTTAAAAATATTTTTTTAACAACACCAGCGCTTGGATTATCAGTCAATCCAGCAATAATTTATGCTGCAAAAAAATGTGGTGTCAAAGAAATCTATAAGACTGGTGGAGCTCACTCAATAGCAGCATTTACTTATGGTACAAAAACTTTTAAAAAAGTTGACAAGATTGTTGGACCTGGAAATGCATTTGTTGCAGCTGCAAAAAAAGAAGTTTTTGGCGAGGTAGGTATAGACATGGTAGCTGGTCCATCAGAAGTAAGTATAGTTGCTGATAAATATTCTAATGCAAATTGGATTGCCTCGGATTTAATTGCACAGGCTGAACACGATGTTTTAGCTCAATCAATATTAATAACTAACAGCAAAAATTTAATTCAATCTGTAAAAATGAGCATTAATGCTCAATTAAAAGATTTACCAAAAAAAAAGATTGCTTCAAAAAGTATAAAAAATTACGGTTTAGCTATTTATGCTAGTAATATTCAGAAAATTTCTGATGTGGTAAATACTATTGCCCCAGAACATTTGGAAATTGATTTTTCAAGTTCAAAAGATATCTTGAAAAAAATTAAAAATGCAGGATCAATCTTTATAGGCAAATTTTCACCCGAAGCTATGGGAGATTATATTGCTGGCCCGAACCATGTTTTGCCTACTTCAGGGTCAGCTAAGTTTTCGTCGGGTTTGTCAGTAAATGATTTTTTAAAGCGACATTCTTTAATAAAAATATCAAAAACAGGTATTGAAAGATTAGGACCATCAGTTATAAATTTATCTCAACATGAGAATTTAGAGGGTCACGCAAGATCAGTAAAAATGAGATTAAAAAAGGATTTATAATTGGCAAAGCAAGAAACTTTAGAATTTAAAGGTAAAGTTACAGAATTATTACCTAACGCAATGTTTAGAGTAAAATTAGAAAATAATCATGAGATTTTAGCCCATACTGCTGGAAAACTTAGAAAGAATAGAATAAGAGTTTTAGCTGGAGACAATGTGATGGTTGAGATGACGCCATATGATCTAACTAAAGGAAGAATAACTTTTAGATTTTAGGCCTTGTAGCTCAGTAGTAGAGCAGTACCCTGAAAAGGTATGTGTCGTAAGTGCGATTCTTACCAAGGCCACCACCAAACAACAATTATTTAACGTGTAGAAAAATACAACCGAGCTTTGCTCCACTGTAGTACTCAGTTGGTGACCTCAAAATTTGCTTTTTAACCAATCATAAGTCACTAAAATAAATCCGTACAAAATTACACCTACAAAAGTTAATATACCCAAAGCTAATAACCACACGACCAAATCAATTGCACAACCGAATAATGTCCCTTTCCAACCAGATCCTTCAGCACAACTTTCAGTAAACTTAAAAACAGGAACAAAAATAAAAATTATGATTAACCAAAAAGCTAAAACACTAAGCCATCCAAATAAATTTAATTTATTAATTAAACTTTTTAGTCTATTTATCATTTAAAGATTTAAACAATTCATTATTAAAAGCTTTATCCCAATCAGGTTCATAATCAGAATTTTTAATTTTTTCCTCATATAATCTTTTTCGTTCTTTAAATGGTGGATAGGTATATTGGTCATAAGCAAGTTTGCTAGGAATTATCTTATGGCAATCCGCACAGCATGAATATTGTATATCCTGCCAAATTTTTTTTTTCACGTCAGGGTCTGATCCCCATTTTTCCCATTTTAAGTTTCTAGACTCGCAATTAGGACACCTAAACGTTCTTGTTATAAATACAGGAGTTTCTTTATCTTCCATCGTTATTATCCTCGTGATGCATTGCTCTTGGAACTTTTAGAGGCAGTGTTTTATAAAAATCTGGTAGCGTTTTTACAATCTCTGGGGTTGACTTTAATAACATTATAAAAATCACTACTACAACACCCCAGCCAGTAGATGGAAAAAGTTTATTCATTTAATAATTTAATTAATTTTCCGTCTTTCCAAATGCCTTTGTCTATTTTCCCATCAGCATATGTTAAAGTGCCTTGACCGTGTCGCTTATTATTTTTGAAAGCTCCAACATATTTTTCTCCATTTGGAAACGCTGAGATGCCATCTCCATCGCGTTTGTTATCTTTAAATTCCCCAATGTATACTCTTCTGTCAGGATACGCCAAAAGACCCATACCGTGCATTTTATTATTTTTCCATGTACCAGCATATTGTTCACCACCTGGAAATTTGTATGTTCCTTCACCGTTTTTGCAATCACCTTCAATGCATTCAGCATAAGCACTGCCACTCCATAACAAACCCAGAACCGTGAACACTAAAAGTTTTTTCATTTATCTCCTTAAAAAAATAAATCTTATCCATAATAACAAATTTCTTAGGTTTAAAAAGCTAGTCATTGCAGCAACAACGTAAGTAAAGGCACAAACCCTTAAAATTGATTTACAAGATTGATGATATTCTTGTGGAATTTTTTTCTCAATTATTGGCATAGCTCTATTAAAGCTAGCATCAAGCTCAACATTTAACGTAACGATATGGGTTAACATCTCTATCAAAGTAGCAATTAATATTATGATTATACATAATCTTATTAATGGAAAAGATTGTGTAGCTACAATTGCTGGTATTCCAATATACATCAATAAATTTCCAATTTTTGAAATCCATCTAGTTTTCTGAATTATAGAGTGTCTCTTTCTCAAAGGTTCGTAATTTTCTGCATCTTGAATTGCATGTCCAATCTCGTGACAAACAACTGTTATGCTTGTTAAACTCTTTCTATTTAGACGTTCAGATTTAACTCCTACTTTTTTATTAATAACGTCGTAGTGATCACCAATTTTATCATCTCCAAGAATAGAAACGTTTGTTATATCTTTTTCTTTTAGTACTTGATTGCCAAACTCTGAACCTGTGAAAGGCATATTTGGTAATTCATCATCATGTTTTCCTAATGTGTAGTTCACCCAAAGTGTTGGAACAAAATATATGAAAAGGGTTATGAGAAGATAAACCATATTTTAATATACTAAATTCCTGACTCTCTGTGGACTCAGTTGGAGGTCTTTTTTGATGAATTTTTTAAAAAAAAATATATAGTTTGAGCGGTTTTCAGAGTAGAGCAGTACCCTGAAAAGGTATGTGTCGTAAGTGCGATTCTTACCAAGGCCACCACCCTGCAAATAATACACATCGATATTTCTAAATATATTTGCTAGAAATTTTAATGCGTAAAAATATAGGATTATTTTGGCTTAAAGATGATTTTAGGCTTAAAAAAAATTTTGGTTTAATAGAGGCAACAAAAAATCACAATCAAGTGGTAGTTTTTTACTTATATAAAAAAAAAAAATTTAAAAACCAAGAATCACAAAGATGGTGGCTAGGAAAATCTTTAGAGGAATTTAAAAAAAAATTATTAATATATAATATAAATTTAGAAATAATATCGGTTGAGTCTTATAAATCCTTTTTTGAAAAACTTTTTAAAATAAAAAATTATTCAATATATTGGAATAAAACCTACGAACCAAATTATTTGAAATTCGACAAATATCTTTTTAAAAATTTTGAATTAAACGGAGTAAAGTATAATATATTTAAGGGGAATATTTTAAATGAAATCGATGAAATTAAAAAAGGGGACGGAACACCATTTAAAGTATTCACTCCTTACTGGAGAAATGCAGAGAGATTTTATTTAGATAAAATCCCATCAATAGAAAAAAAAATTTCCAAATGTAAAAAAAAAATAACATTTTTTAAAAAAATAATTAATGAGAAAGAAATTTTTCCTAAAGATAACTGGTCTAAAAAATTTGAAAAATATTGGGCACCAAGTGAAGATAAAGCATATAGTGAGTTAAAAAATTTTATTAAAGATAAGATTGAAAATTATTCTGAAGCAAGAAATTTTCCAAATTTAATAGGAACATCTAAATTATCTCCCTATATAAAACATGGACAGATACATGTTGAAACTATATGGGAAGAATGTATTAAATTTAAAAAAAAAGGAATAAATAAATATTTGACCGAGATAGGTTGGAGGGAATTTAATCATACTTTAATAAATTTTTTTCCTCATATGTTGAAAGGTAATTATTCGAAAAAATTCGATAAGTTTCCTTGGGAAACAAACCAGAAATTTTTGATTGCGTGGAAAAAAGGGTTAACAGGTTACCCTATAGTAGACGCAGGTATGAGAGAGTTATATTCTACTGGCTGGATGCATAACAGAGTAAGAATGATTGTGGGATCTTTTTTAGTAAAACATTTATTAATTAATTGGATTGAGGGAGAAAAATATTTTAAAAACTGTCTGTTAGATTATAATGAAGCTAACAACGTATCAGGTTGGCAATGGGTAGCTGGATCGGGGGCTGATGCAGCACCATATTTCAGAATTTTTAATCCTATTTTACAAGGTGAAAAATTTGATAGAGAAGGTGACTATGTAAAAAAATGGGTGCCTGAATTAAAAAAAGTACCAAAAAAATTTATACATAAACCCTGGGAATTAAAAGATAAGAATATTTTAAATTTAGGTTTAGATTATCCATACCCTATTGTAATTCATGAAAATGCAAGATTAAAAGCATTAAATGCCTTTAAGAAAATATAAGCTTACACATTTCCATGACAAAATTTAAATTTTTTTCCTGAGCCACACGGGCATTTATCATTTCTTCCCACTCTTTTATAATCCATCATTTCATTTTCTTTTTTTTTCGTTTTGATATTATCTTTTTCATCAGAGGCTTCTACGATATTTAAATTTAAGAGAAATTTAATTAAATCCTTTTTAATTTTAATCAACAACCCCTCAAAAAGAACAAAAGCCTCTTTTTTGAATTCAGAAAGTGGATCTTTCTGACCATATTGCCTTAGCCCTATAACCTGTCTAAGTTGCTCGAGGTATTGCAAATGTGATCTCCAAGAAAAATCAATCACTTGCAAAAAAACTTTTTTTTCTAAAGATTTGTTTTGTTCATCACCTAAAATATTAACTCTAGATTTTCTCTTTTCTTTAAAAACAGTTATTATCTCTTTTTCAAATATACTCTCATTCTTTGAAGATATATTAACTAAAGTATTTTCACTAATCGAATTCCCAGTTATATTTTTTATTTCAGTTAAATATTTCTCATCATTAGATTTTTTATAATTATTTAGAGAAGACTTAAGATCATTGAGTATTTCTTCTAAGAAATCATTTAAAATTTGAACAATATTATTTTCTTTTAAAATATTTAATCTTTGTGAAAATATAACCTGCCTTTGATCATTCATTACATCATCAAATTTTATTAAAGTTTTTCTAATATCAAAATTCCTAGTCTCAACTTTTTTTTGGGCCCTTTCCATAGCTTTATTAATCCATGGGTGATCTATAGACTCGTTTTCTTTTAGTCCAAGTTTTTTGAGCATTCCATCTATTGAGTCGCCTCCAAAAATTCTCATTAATTCGTCTTGTAAGCTAATAAAAAAAATAGATGAGCCAGGATCCCCTTGTCTTCCAGATCGTCCTCTTAATTGGTTATCAATCCTTCTACTTTCATGTCTTTCTGTACCAATAATGAATAGACCACCCAAGTCTTTTACTTTTAACTCATTTTTTTTATACTCACCTAAATTATTAATTTCACCATCTTCGCTAAAATCTTTATTACCACCTAATTTTATATCTGTGCCTCTACCAGCCATATTAGTCGCAATTGTAACAGAGCCTATTTTTCCAGCTTCAGCAATTATTTTTGCTTCTTGCTCATGTTTTTTAGCATTTAATACGTTATGTCTAACCTTTTTTTCGTCGAGAAACTTTGAAATTTTTTCTGATTTTTCAATGCTTGTCGTACCTACTAAAACTGGCTGGCCTCGAGAGTTACATTCAATAATTTTGTTTGTAATAGCATTATATTTCTCTTTTTCAGTCCTGAAAATTTGATCATTATAGTCTTTTCTAAGCATTTTTTTGTTAGTTGGAATTGAAACTACATTTAATTTATAAATATCAAAAAACTCTTCGGACTCTGTCATAGCTGTTCCAGTCATACCTGCAAGTTGTCGATAAAGCCTAAAATAGTTTTGATAAGTTATCGATGCTAGAGTCTGATTTTCACCTTCGATATCAACATTTTCTTTTGCCTCGATGGCTTGATGTAAACCATCAGAGAATCTTCTTCCTGACATAACTCTACCAGTGAATTCATCAATTATTTGAACTTTTCCGTCTCTTATTATGTAATCAGTATCTTTTTTAAAAATTAAATTTGCTTTTAAAGCTTGATTTGTGTGGTGAACTAACTCTAAGTTCGCGGGGTCATAAAAATTCCCATTTTTTAAAACATTTTTTTGCACTGCGAGTTTTTCAATTTTATCTACGCCAACATCGGTAAGAATTACATTTTTATTTTTTTCGTCTATTTCATAATCGTTTTTTTGTAATTTTTTAATAAACTCATTCGATATTACATAAAGTGTGGTCTTATCTTCCAATCTTCCTGAAATAATTAAAGGAGTTCTAGACTCATCAATTAGGATACTATCAACTTCATCTACAATGCAAAAGTCGTGACCTCGTTGAACCATATCACTTAGCTCGTATTTCATATTATCTCTTAAATAATCAAATCCAAGCTCATTATTGGTTGCATAAGTAATATCACAAGAGTAACTTTTTTTTCTCTCGCTATCTTCTAAATTATTAGTTATACATCCGGTTGAAACTCCCAAATAATTAAAAACTTTTCCCATCCAAGCAGAATCCCTCTGGGCTAAATAATCATTTACTGTTACAATATGAACTCCTTTTCCTGATAAAGCGTTTAAATATGCAGGTAAAGTTGAAACTAAAGTTTTCCCTTCTCCAGTTTTCATTTCAGCAATTTTTCCTTTGTGAAGAATTAAACCACCTGCTAATTGGACGTCATAGTGTCTTTCCCCTAAAGTTCTTTTAGCCGCTTCTCTAACTAAAGCAAAACTCTCAGGAATTATTTCTTCTAAATTAATTGAACCATTTTGAACAATTTTTTTTAGATTAGCAGTTTTTTCTTTAATTTGACTTTCAGTTAAAGCTTTAATCTCATTTTCTTTGTTATTTATAGCCAAAATTAAATTCTGGATTTTATCTAATTCTTGTTGATTAGAGCTTTTAAATATCTTACTAAAAGTTCTTGTAAATAAATTCATTATATCTCTATATATGTATTTATAATTTAAAATAAATAGCAATTATGACAATAAACATCAAAAATTTCCTTAATGATAAATCTAAGTTGTCTAAAATGGGGGAGTTTCAAAATTTAAAGCAGATCGAGGGTTTAGAGATGGCCTCTATTTCTGCAGATTTATATAGCGATGGAAGAGACGATGTTGCTTTATTTTATTTTAGCAAAGGTGCAAACTACGCTTCTCTTTACACTACTAATAGTATCACTTCAGAGTTTATTCCTTGGAATAACAACTCCCATAAAAAAGTGATAAAAGGTCTCCTAGTTAACACAAAAAATGCAAATACCTTTACAGGAAAACAGGGCAAGGATAGCATTGATACTTTAGCAAAAAATTTATCTAGAATATTAACAATCAAAGAGTCTAAGTCTAAAAAAGGAACTACCGAAACAGTTAAAATCAAGGATTTAATTTTTGCTTCTACTGGCGTTATTGGCGAAGAATTTCCAGTCGAAAAAATAAAAGAAAGATTGCCAGATTTAGTTGAAAAGTTAAGAGGCGAGCAAAATAAAATGTATTGGTTAAAAATAGCCTCAGCTATAATGACTACTGACACCAAACCTAAAGTAGCTTATGAAGAAATAATTGTAGGTGATGAGTTAATTAGAATTTGTGGAATCGCAAAAGGATCTGGAATGATCGCGCCTAATCTTGCTACAATGTTATCTTTCATATTTACAAATGCTGATATTAATTCAAATTTATTAAAGACTCTTTTAAAAAGATCAGTAGCCAACTCTTTTAACGCAATATCTGTTGATAGCGATCAATCAACCAATGACATGGTTACAATTTTTTCAACAAGAACCTTAAAAATTGGTGAAAACTTATCTCTCAACGATAAAGTAATTCAAAAATTTGAATTAGCATTGAAAAAACTATGTTTAAATTTAGCTAAACAAATTGTGGTGGACGGAGAGGGAGCAAAAAAATTTTTAACTATAAGTGTAATCAATGCTAAGTCCTTAGGGAGTGCAAAAAAAATTGCTTTTTCAATTGCTAATTCCCCATTAGTAAAAACTGCTGTTGCTGGCGAGGATCCGAATTGGGGAAGAATAATTATGGGTATTGGTAAATCAGGTGAGGTCGTCGATCCTAAAAAATTAAAAGTTAAAATTGGAGAAATGGTAGTAGCTGAAAATGGCAAAATATCCGATAGTTACAATGAGGAAAAACTTAAAGAATATATGCAATGGGATTCAGTTGAGTTCGAAATAAATCTAAAGTTGGGTAATGATGCTTTTAAATGTTTTACATGTGATTTTACGCATGATTATATAGACATAAATGCAGATTATAGAAATTAACTATGATTAAATATAACCTAAAATGCGAAAATAATCACGAGTTCGAAAGTTGGTTTGCTGACTCAAAAGAATTTGAAAAATTGAATAGCAGAAAATTATTAGAATGTATTTTTTGTAACTCAAAAAAAATCTCTAAAACAATAATGGCACCTATGGTTTCAATTTCAAATAATAAGCATAATAACGAATTTCAGATAAATGAATATGAATTAAATCGTGAAAAACAAAAACTTTTAAAACTCAGAAATTATATTGAAAAAAATTTTGAATATGTTGGAAAAGATTTTAGCAAAAAAGTAAGGGAAATTTTTTATGATAAAAAGAATAAAAAAACAATTTACGGGATCGCTTCTAATGAAGAAAGAGATGAGTTAAGAGAGGAGGGAATAGATTTACTTAGTATTCCTTGGGTGGATAAAGATAATTAATTTTTAGTACTACTGAATATGTAATTTACCGAGAGATTATCTGATTTTTTCCATTTTCTTAAAATTGGATTAAATTCTAAACCTTTTGTATTAATAGTTTTAAATTTTCTAGCAACTAAAAGTTTTTCCAACTCTTCGGGTTTAATAAATTTACTCCATTCATGTGTCCCTATTGGCAACCATCTTAGTATATACTCTGCTCCGATTATAGCTTTGATATATGATGTAAATGTTCTATTAAGTGTTGCTGTGAACATTAAACCATTTTTTTTAAGCAAATTATAACAAGAATCTAGATACAAATTTACATCTTCAACGTGTTCAATTATTTCAAGATTTAAAATTACATCAAATTTTTCAAATTCATCCAACTGTTCCGGAGATTTATTTAAATAGCGGATTTTTAAATTATTTTTTTTTGCGTGTAATTTTGCTACTTTAATATTTTTTTCAGAAGCATCTATCCCTGTTACGACTCCGCCAAGTCTTGCCATAGGTTCAGAAATTAGGCCTCCTCCACATCCAATATCAAGTATGTTTAAGCTTTTAAGAAAATTATTAGAATTAACTATATTGAAATGTTGTTTAATTTTTTCAGTTATGTACTCGATTCTAATTGGATTAAACATGTGAAGAGGTTTAAATTTACCCTTAACATCCCACCATTCCTCAGCTAAATCTGAAAACTTTTGAATTTCTTCTTTATTTATAGTAGTCATGTCTTTAATAAAATAATTTAAATTATATTATATTCTTAAAAATATATATTAAAATCAAAAATGATGAAAAAAGTACTTAAGTTTGGAGGAACATCTGTTGGCACAGTTGAAAGAATTCAACATGTGGCAAAAATTATCAAAAAAGAATATGACTTGGGTAACGAAATTATTGTGGTTGTCTCCGCTATGGCAGGACAGACTAACAATCTTATTAAACTTTCTCAGTCTATTGCAGATGATTTTAATAAAAGAGAACTTGATGTTTTGTTATCTTCAGGAGAACAAGTAACTTGTGCTCTATTAACAGGCGCCTTGATGAAAATAAATATTAAAGCTCAATCTTGGCTTAATTGGCAGATACCAATTTTAACAGAAGGTGAACACGCCAACTCAAGAATCGTTAACATGAATGTAACTAAGATTAATAACTATGTTAAAAAAGGTGTTGCCGTGGTGCCAGGCTTTCAAGGAATTTCAAAAGATGGTGAAATTACTACAATTGGACGTGGTGGATCTGATGCCTCTGCAGTTGTGTTTGCGAAATTACTAAATGCTGATTCATGTGAAATATATACTGACGTTGATGGTGTTTTTTCGACTGATCCAAATAAAATTCCTGTTGCAAAAAAAATTGACCGAATATCTTACGAAGAAATGTTAGAACTATCTTCTGTGGGTGCTAAAGTAATGCAATCATCTGCAGTGCAAACGGCTATGATATACGATATTCCTTTACAAGTAAGGTCCACATTTACAGATAGAAAAGGTACAAAGATATTTGATCAACAAAATATTGATTATTCTAAAAGTGTCACTGGTGTAGCATATTCAAAAGATGATGCTAAAATTACACTCATTGGAGTAGAGGATAAACCCGGAATAGCAGCAAATATATTTGAACCTCTAAATAAAGCGCAAATAAATGTTGATATGGTAATTCAAAATGTCTCTTCTGATCAAAAAACTACAGATATCTCATTTACGATCAAAAGAGATGATCTTTTAAAAACAAAAAAAATACTAAGTGATAATAAAAAAATTGAATACAAAAATATTACACATAATGATAGAGTAGCCAAAGTTTCAATTGTTGGTGCTGGAATGGTCTCAACCCCAGGCATAACTTACAAAATGTTTAGAGCTCTGGCCGATGTTGATATTAATATTTTAGCCATATCTACATCGGAAATTAAATTATCTGTTATTATTGACGAAGAAGAAACCTTAAATGCAGTCAAAAAATTACATACAATATTTGAGCTAGATTAATGCAAATTAGACCCCATAGACTTATTGAAAGAAAAAAAACTAAGAAAATTAAAGTTGGAAATGTTTCCGTTGGAGGGGACTCAAAAATTTCAGTACAATCAATGACTAACACTCTGACCACTGATGTTAAAAATACCATCAAGCAAATTCAAATACTGGAGGAAGCCGGAGTAGATATTGTAAGAGTATCTTGTCCAGATGAGGACTCAACAAAATCATTAAAAGAGATTGTCAAAAATGTAAATGTACCAGTTGTAGCTGATATACATTTCCACTATCGGAGAGCTATTGAGGCTGCAGAAATGGGAGCAAGTTGTCTTAGGATAAATCCTGGTAATATAGGTTCCAAGGATAGAGTCTTAGAAGTAGTTAAAGCAGCTAAAGATAATAACTGTTCTATTAGAATTGGTGTTAATGCGGGTTCATTAGATAAATCTTTGTTAGAAAAGTATAAAGAACCTTGTCCAGAAGCATTAGTTGAAAGCGCTAAAAATAATATAAAACTTTTAGAAGATAATAATTTTTTTAATTTTAAAATAAGTGTGAAATCTTCAGATATTTTTTTGACTGTTAAGGCTTACCAACAATTATCAAAGGTATGTAACTACCCTCTCCACTTAGGAGTAACTGAAGCTGGTGGGCTTTTTAGTGGAAGCATAAAGTCTTCAATTGGCATTGGCCAACTGCTTATGGAGGGTATAGGTGATACAATAAGAGTTTCACTTTCTTCTGATCCTGTAGATGAGGTTAAGGCTGGTTATGAAATTTTAAAATCTCTAGGTATCCGTTCAAGAGGAGTAAATATAATTTCTTGCCCATCATGTGCACGTCAAGCTTTTCCTGTTATCGAAACAGTTAAAAAATTAGAAAAAAAACTTGCTCATATAAAAAAACCAATAAACTTATCTATAATTGGTTGTGTAGTTAATGGCCCTGGCGAAGCCTCTCAAACAGATGTAGGTCTGACTGGGGGAGGACAAGATAGCAACCTTTTATACCTTTCAGGACTGCCACACACAAAAGTCGCTAACTCCGATATAATAAATAAGGTGGTAAAGCTTGTTGAAGATAAAATTAAAGAGCTAGATTAATGATACCTTTACAAAAAGTGAGAGAAATAGTTACAAAACATGATAATTTAGAAAAAGAACTATCCTCAGGTAAAATCGACCCTAAATTATTTGCAAAAAAATCTAAAGAGTATTCTAATTTAGAAGTCATTATTTCAACTGCGAAAAAATATTTAAATTTTGATAGCGAGAAGAAAGATTTAGAGCAAATTTTAAATGATAAAAATAATGATATTGAAATGATTGAGATGGCTAAAAAGGATCTTAGCGAAATGGAGAATAAAAAAGTTAGGTTTGAAAATGAATTAAAGATATTTCTTTTGCCAAAAGATGAAGATGATAATAAAAATGCAATTGTGGAGATAAGAGCAGGAACAGGTGGTTTAGAAGCTTCACTTTTTTGTGCCGATTTATTTAGAATGTATGAAAAAGTTTGCTCAAAAAAAAAATGGCAAATAGAAATAATTAATATTTCAAAAAGTGAGGCAGGTGGATTTAAAGAAGTGATTTTTCTAGTAAATGGGAATGATATTTATTCTTATTTGAAATATGAATCAGGTGTGCATCGTGTCCAAAGAATACCAAAAACTGAAACGCAAGGTAGAGTTCATACCTCTGCTGCCACTGTTGCAGTACTCCCCGAGGCTGAGGAGGTAGATATTCAAATTAAAGATACTGATTTAAGAATAGACGTATTTAGAGCAGGTGGTCCAGGAGGTCAATCTGTTAACACAACTGATAGCGCAGTCAGAATAACACATATTCCTAGCGGTGTAGTTGTCAGTCAACAAGATGAAAAATCCCAACACAAGAATAAAGCTAAAGCCTTAAAAATATTAAGATCAAGAGTTTACGAGGCGGAAAAAAGAAAAAGAGATCAAGAAAGATCCAGCGATAGAAGGAATCAGATAGGATCCGGGGATCGTTCAGAAAGAATAAGGACTTATAATTTTCCACAAGGCAGAATAACAGATCATAGAATAAATTTAACTTTACATAAATTGGATGAATTTTTAAGCGGAGAAATTCATGAAGAAATGAATGAGCAACTTAGACTTAAAGAGCAAAGCTTAAAACTTGAAAGTCTTTAAAATGAATACTTTAGAACTCCTTAATTTAGGATCAAATAAATTATTTAAACAAAAAATTAAAACACACAGACTAGATTCTGAAATTTTACTTTCAAAAGTCCTGAATAAAAAAAGGGAACAAATATTAGTGAATTTGGAGCAAAATAGGAAAAAAACAGAAATTTCTGCTTTTAATGATTTGATTAAAAGAAGATCACTTAAAGAGCCTATAGCCTACATTACTAAAGAAAAAGAATTTTGGAGTAAAAAATTTTATGTTAATAGAAATACATTAATACCTAGACCAGAGACCGAGTTAATCATTGAGAGTCTAACTAAAATTTACAAAGATAAAAAAATTTCCTTATTAGATGTAGGAACTGGATCAGGTTGTATTTTGATAAGTCTGTTAAGCGAACTTCCTAACTCAAACGGATTAGGAATAGATATTTCAAAAAATGCTTTAAAAATAGCAAAAAAAAACGCCATTTTACATAAAATTGAAAATAGAATTAGGTTTTCGAACAAATCTATAATTGACCTATACAATTTAAAATTTGATTTAATTGTTTCAAATCCACCTTATATTGAAAGAAAAAATATAAAAAATCTAGAAGATGGAATTAAGAAATACGAACCACTTATTGCACTTAATGGTGGAAATGATGGGCTTGACGTAATTAAAAAAGTTATTTACAAAGCAAAAGAAATCTTAAAAATTAATGGTAAGCTCGCTATCGAAATTGGAAATGATCAGAGCAATAAAATTTCAAGAGAATTAAAGAAAAATAATTTTAAAATAGAGCGGTACATTAGAGATTATAAAGAAAATATAAGGTGTTTAATATCAACATTTAAAAGATAATTAAAAAATGAATAACAATAGAAGAAGAAGTTATAGAGGTAGACAACAAAAAAGTAATTTTTTGAGAAGAAGAAACGGCTCTAGTAACACAAGCACCTTTAATAATGGTAATGTAAATTTTAATAGAAACGGATCAATGAATAACTCACATAATGTGGAAAAAACAATGCAAAAATTTCAACAACTTGCTAAAGACGCACAGAGTAATGGAGATCCTGTTTTAGCTCAAAATTATTTACAACATGCAGATCATTATTTAAGAAGATTAAATGAATTGTTAGAAAAGAAAGAAAACTTTGTAGATAAGAGCAAAATTTCAGAAAACTTATCACCCGAAGGAACTTTTTTAGAAAAAAAATTATCGTAACTATTTATTTTTTATCTAAGCTCAGATAGTTTTAAGTCAATTTTAATTCTAGCTAATTCAAACTCTTCTCTTGCTACCCCTCTTAAGATCTTTCCTGATGGTAACTTTAATTTTTGAGAATTAACTTTTTTTCCATTAACAATTACTTCATAGTGAAGATGAGGACCAGTTGATAAACCAGTTGATCCAACATACCCAATTACTTGCCCTTGTTTTACTTTTCTTCCTTCTTTAATTCCTTTAGCAAAAGATTTCATGTGCGCATAAATAGTTTCATACGTTGAATTGTGTTTTATCTTAACGCAATTACCACCACCTCCACACCATCTAGCACGAGTTACTGTACCAGAACCAGAGGCCATAATTGGTGTTCCGCTAGGAGCGGCAAAATCTGTTCCACGGTGCATTTTATTATATCCTAAAATTGGATGTTTTCTCATTCC
This sequence comes from uncultured Pelagibacteraceae bacterium, assembly GCA_902587515.1. GTDB lineage: Bacteria > Pseudomonadota > Alphaproteobacteria > Pelagibacterales > Pelagibacteraceae > Pelagilacustribacter. The sequence goes on along the minus strand of CACILM010000004.1, from coordinate 59,837 downwards.
AAAAGATGATGATAAACGTGCACCGTTAATTGGAGTCTTCATTAAAGATTTTGTAATACTTTTTCCTTTAATATCATAATACTCTTCTTCATTCTTATAACTGAAATTATATAAATTTATTTCCTCACCATTTACATACATTGACGCAAAAATTATTTTTCCTGTATCTCTAACTTTATTATTATCATCTATGAATTTTTCATAATATATTTCAAACCAATCTCCTTTTCTAATATCTCTTTGAAAATCAACTTCAAAACCAAATATTCTCGCAAACTCTACAATAATATTTGGCTCTATATTTACATTCATAGCTGAACTATATAAATTATTTGTAATTGAATTTCTTATTACGATTTCTTTTTTATATAAATTAAGAATATTTTCTCTAACAATGAATTTATTTTTTGATTGCCTTACCTCAATACTACTCGTATTACTCACAGGAAAATTTAATGTGACCACTGTCTTTAATCCATCAGGAAGTTTTTTTAATACCATTGTCAATTCACGACCAGAATAAATATTAGAAAGTTTTTTCCTTTTAAGCTGCGTTGATATATCTTTTATATCCTCTGATCTAACCTGGTTTTTTTTGAGAATTTTTTCTACACTGTCATTATTTTTTATTGTGTATTTAATTTCTAAATATGGACTATTTAATTTAGAAATTAAAAAATCAGTAAAATTCGAAAATTCTTTAGAACTTGTTATCGTTTCGATATTTTTGCTATTTTCAATATTTTTTTTATTAATAAATGAGTTTACTGAATAAAAAACTATGCAAGATAAGATTATTACTGTAAAAAAAATAAATGGATTAAAATTTAGTGTTTTAAATTTATTTGATTTTACCAATCCATTTAGGCCTATTTTTCTTTTGTATAAGTCTACAAATTTTTGGATTATCGTCATAGTTGTTTTCTACAAAAATTAATTGAAGTTTGCAACGTGATGAGGTCAAAAAACCCTTATTTTACCGACAATTTTAGCCAATATACGCCTTGACATACAAGGAAATTGTAATAAAACGAGCGCTCACCTCTACGAATATAATTATTATTAGCGCCAGAGGTGTGTAGATTTTCATAGTATAAAATCTTAGCTTTTTAAAATTGTAAATTTAAGAAGAGAAGTGTGGACGGCTAGGTTAATAAAGAAATTGTCGTACACGCTTTAACGAAAAATAACTTTATTTACCATAAAGTTATTAAAGCTAGTGTGCGCCGTTATTAAACTTGAGAGTTTGATCATGGCTCAGAACGTACGCTGGCGGCACGCCTAACACATGCAAGTCGAACGCAGTAGCAATACTGAGTGGCAAACGGGTGAGTAATATGTGGGAATCTGCCTTTTGGTTCGGAATAACACGGGGAAACTTGTGCTAATACCGAATAAGCCCTTACGGGGAAAGTTTTAATGCCGAAAGATGAGCCCGCACTTGATTAGCTAGTTGGTAAGGTAAAAGCTTACCAAGGCAACGATCAATAGCTGTTCTTAGAGGAAGACCAGCCACATTGGGACTGAGACACGGCCCAGACTCCTACGGGAGGCAGCAGTGGGGAATCTTGCACAATGGGGGAAACCCTGATGCAGCGATGCCGCGTGAGTGAAGAAGGCCCTTGGGTTGTAAAACTCTTTCGTCGGGGAAGAAAATGACTGTACCCGAATAAGAAGGTCCGGCTAACTTCGTGCCAGCAGCCGCGGTAATACGAAGGGACCTAGCGTAGTTCGGAATTACTGGGCTTAAAGAGCTCGTAGGTGGTTAAAAAAGTTGATGGTGAAATCCCAAGGCTTAACCTTGGAACTGCCATCAAAACTTTTTAGCTAGAGTGTGATAGAGGTAAGTGGAATTTCTAGTGTAGAGGTGAAATTCGTAGATATTAGAAAGAACATCAAATGCGAAGGCAACTTACTGGGTCACTACTGACACTGAGGAGCGAAAGCATGGGTAGCGAAGAGGATTAGATACCCTCGTAGTCCATGCCGTAAACGATGTGTGCTAGACGTTGGAAATATATTTTTCAGTGTCGCAGCGAAAGCATTAAGCACACCGCCTGGGGAGTACGACCGCAAGGTTAAAACTCAAATGAATTGACGGGGACCCGCACAAGCAGTGGAGCATGTGGTTTAATTCGAAGATACGCGCAGAACCTTACCAACGCTTGACATGTTCGTCGCGAGACTAAGAGATTAGTCTCTTCAGTTCGGCTGGACGAAACACAGGTGCTGCATGGCTGTCGTCAGCTCGTGTCGTGAGATGTTGGGTTAAGTCCCGCAACGAGCGCAACCCCTACTTTTAGTTGCCACCATTCAGTTGGGCACTTTAAAAGAACT
>CACILM010000004.1:0-52500 GCA_902587515.1 uncultured Pelagibacteraceae bacterium | reverse complement strand
AGAATTATTCATAACAAAAAAAATAAACTAAAACCTGATGAAATTATTCAAATTTTAAAAAAAATAGTCAGTGAAAAAGGAAATTTATTTTTTCCTACTTTTAACTGGCAATTTTGTAATTTGAAAAGATTTGATTATAACAAAACAAAATCTCTGGCTGGAGCATTAAGTAATTTAACATTACAAAAAGATGAATTCATAAGGTCTTTAAATCCGATATATTCTTTTTCTATATTTGGAAAAGATAAGAAAAAGATATCCTTACTTAAACATAGAAGCTGCTTTGGTCTAGACTCTCCGTTTGGATATCTAATAAATAATAAAGGTAAACAATTGTTTATTGACTTAGATTATAAAAAGGCTTTTACGCTCGTGCATGTTGCTGAAGAGACAGCACAAGTAAATTATAGATATCAAAAAAAATTTTCAGGCATTTATATAAACTCAAAGAAAAAAAAGATTAAGAAAGTTTTTACTATGTACTGTCGAAAAACTAACAAAGCAAAATCAACAATCATTACAAAAAAATTTGATAATATTCTCAAAAAAAATAAAGCAATTAAAACCATTAAGTTTCAGTCTTTAATATTTAGTATTGTTGATATTGCAAAAGCCTATGGTTTAATGGTCAAAGATCTTAAAAATAATGAAGGAAGAATAATACCGGAGAAAGTATGACAAATAATCTTTTTAAAGTCGGAAGGTCAAAAAAAAATGTAGTTTTGATTGATGAGAATAATAATGAGATAACTCAACTAGAGTTACATAACAAAATTAAAAGAATATCAAAACTTTTAAAAACAAACTCAATTGTAATAATTATTGCTGATAATTGCCTTGATTTTGTTGCAAGTTATATCGCTTCCATGAATAAATCAAAAATTATTACACTATTATTGGATAAATCATTCTCTTTAGATTATATAACTGACTTAACACGTATCTATCAACCTGATTATATTATTTGTCCAGGCAAACTCAAAATAAAAAATTTAAATATCGTTAATAGAGAAAAATTAAATAATTATGAAATCTTAAAAATTAAACAAAAAAATGTTAAAAAATTAAATTACATAAATTACCTTTTGTTATCTACATCGGGGACAACACAAAGCCCAAAATTCGTGAGATTATCAAAAAATAATATTCTGGATAATACTGATAAAATAATTAAAAGTTTAAAGATAAAAAAAAACCAGACTACTATTACTACCATGCCAGCAGGATATTCATACGGACTTTCAATTTTAAATACTCACTTAAAAACTGGTGCAAAAATTATTTTAAATAATAATACAGTTTTTGAAAAAATTTTTTGGCAAAAAGTAAAAAAATTCAAAGTAAATTCGTTTGGCGGTGTACCAGAATTTTATGACATTTTAAAAAAAATTGATTTTAAAAACTATATTACTAAACATATAAAATACCTAACCCAGGCTGGAGGCAAATTAAGAGATAGTACACTAGAGTATATTGGAAAAACTTCTCAACAAAAACAAATTAAATTTTTTGTTATGTATGGACAAACAGAGGCATCTCCAAGAATTTCATGTTTAAAATGGAATTTTTTTTTTAAAAAGAAAAAAAGTATAGGTAAACCATTACCAGGATATGAAATTAAAATATTCAAAAACAAGAAAGAATTAAAGAAACCTTTCACAAAAGGGGAATTAGTACTATTTGGTAAAAACGTTTCACTTGGTTATGCAAAAGATTTGAATGATTTAAAAAAAGGAGATGTAAATAAAAAAGTTTTATTTACTGGAGATTTAGGTTTCAAAGATGATGATAATTTTGTTTATTTATCAGGAAGAACCAAAAGGATTGCCAAAATATTTGGCAAGAGGTTTGATTTAGATGAAATTGAAAACTTTATTATTAGCGAAGGGCAAAAAATCAAATGCAAAATTATAGATGAAAAATTAACACTAGAATTGGATGAAAACAAACTTACAGCAAATGATATTATCAATAAAATATCCAAAAAATATTTCTTAAATAAAAACTTTATTTCTATTTCTTCAAAACAAAAAACTTTTAAAAATTATGTTTAACCTAAAGGACTCAAAAACATTTTTATCAAAAATTAATAAGTTATCTAAACATCATTACGATAATTCATTAGAGTATAAAAAAATTATTAATAATGTTTATTCAAAAAAATTTTTAGCTTCAAAAATTGAAGAAGTTCCCTTTTTGCCAGTTAATGTTTTTAAACATTTGGAACTGAAAAGCATTTCAAAAAAAGATATTTTTAAAGTTTTAAGATCATCTGGAACATCTAGCTCAAGCCCATCAAAAATTTTTCTTGATAAAAAAAATGCTCAATTACAATCTTTAACTTTAGCTAAAATTGTTTCAAAAATTTTAGGGCCTAAAAGGTTACCGATGATAATAATTGATGAAAAAGAAAATATTAAAAACCCTTATAACTTTAATGCAAAAACAGCGGCATATCTCGGTTTTTCGATATTTGGAAATAATTTAATTTTTATGAATGAAAATCACAAAATAAATTATGAAAAATTAAATATATTTTTAAAAAAATTTTCACATTCGCCATTTTTAATTTTTGGTTTCACTTTTAATGTATTTGAGAATTTAATTGAAAAATTAAAAATTGATAATCTTTCAATTAAAAATTTAAACAACGGTATACTAATTCATGGAGGTGGGTGGAAGAAAATGCAGGATAAAAAAATATCAAATGAAAAATTTAAAAAAATTTTGAAAACAAAATTAAATTTAAACATGGTATATAATTATTACGGTCTTATCGAACAAACTGGCTCTATCTTCATGGAGACAAAAGAGTGTGGTTGTTTTACAACAACAGATTTTTCAGAAATTTTGATAAGAGATAAAAATTTCAATTTATGTTCAAATGGTGAAAAAGGGTTTGTTCAAATTTTGTCTTTACTTCCTTCAAGTTATCCTGGACACAGTATTTTAACTGAAGATATAGGAGAAATTATTGATTGTAAAAATTGTAGTAGTGGCAAATCTCAAAAACATTTCAAAATTTATGGAAGGGTTAAAGAGTCCGAGGTGAGAGGATGTAGTGATGTTTAAAGATAAATGGGATAATGTAGAGTTTTTAGTTGGAGACAAACAAATATATAATAATACTTTATTCCCTTATGATTTAATAATTTGTGAATTTTTAAATAGCTTTTCATCAGAATTAAGCAAGAAGAAATATAATAAATATCCCGATTTAAAATCATTATCATTTTGGTGTAGAAAAAAAAATATTGAAAAGCTTAAGCTTTCATTTAAATACGATAATGTAAAAAAAGGTAAGGGTTTAATTTTTCATATTACTCCATCAAATGTCCCAACTAATTTTGCATATTCTCTTATATTTGGGTTAATTACCGGAAATTCTAATGTTATTAAAGTGCCATCAAAAGATTTTATTCAAATTTCAATTATTTGTAATGTAATAAAAAAATTATTAAAAATAAAAAAATTTCATAAAATAAGGAAGCTAATTAAAATTTTAAAATATAAAGAAAATGATAATTTAACAAAGTATTTATCAAAAGTATGCGATATAAGAATTATTTGGGGAGGTAGTAAATCGATACAAGCTATAAGACAATTCCCTTTGCAAGATAGATCTTTCGAGATCACTTTTGCAGATCGAAACTCATTCTGTATTATAAATTCTGACAGGATAAAAAAATTAAAAAAATTTGATCTAAAATTATTAGTAAAAAATTTCTATAATGATACATATTTATTTGATCAGAATGCTTGTTCATCTCCACATCTTATAATATGGACAGGGAATTCTGTTAAAGTCTCTAGAAAAAAATTTTGGGTAGAACTCAATAATTTACTGAAAAAAAATTATATAATTCCTGATAAAGCATCTTATGATAAATTTAATCAATTTTGCGTTGATACAGCCAAATTAAAAAATATAAAAAATCACGAAAGGTATGGAAATTATATATATACAATTTTTTTGAATAAAATTGACAAAAGTATAGAAAATTTTAAAGGTAAGTGGGGATATTTTTATGAATATGAAACTAGAAATTTTAAAAATCTACAAAATTTTATTGGAAAAAAATATCAAACACTCACTTACTTTGGAGTAAAAAAAAATTTTTTATCTTCCATTTTTAAAAATGATATAGAAGGTATTGATAGAATTGTTCCAATAGGACAAGCGTTAGATATAAGTTTAAATTGGGATGGATTTGATATAAATAATTTATTAACGAGGGTTGTCGAAATAAAATGAAAAAGATTTCCCTTAACTTGAAAGAAATATTAGAATACCAACAAAATAGAAACCCATACCTTTTTATTGATTATGCCACTGAAGTTATTCCAGGTGTAAGCTCAAAAGGTTATAAGGATTTAAAAAATGATGAATGGTTTTTTAAAGTACATTGGCCTAACGACCCTAATATGCCAGGTATGCTTCAAGTGGAAACAATAGTCCAAACTTGCGCGCTATCTATTCTTACTTTACCAGGTAATAAAGGAAAAGTTGTTTATTTAACCTCAGCTAATAATATAAAATTTTTGAAAAAGATATTACCCAATAAAAGATTAAATATTGTATCAAAAATTTTAAATTTTAAAAGAGGTATGGCCAATTGCGAAGGCAGCATAGTTATTGATAATGAATTAGTTTGTAAAGCTGAGTTCAACTTAATCTTGCCAGATGAAATTAAAAAGTATAATTTAAATACTAAAAAGGAAACATAGTGCCAATAGCTTCTTCACTTTTAAACAAACCTATACTAGTAAAAAAATTAAGAGATTTTTATGCCTACGTTCAAAAAAATGATGGAAAAGTGGGAACAAAAACTAGAGGGATCGATTTAAATTTTAATAACGCATGTAATTTAAGATGTAAATATTGTTTTACTAACTCACCAAAAGGCGATCACGTTAAAGAATATTTAGATTTAAAAGCAATAAAAAAACTTGCAGATGATGCTGATGAATTAGGATATTTTGAATTTGATCTTCAAGGTGGAGAATTATTATTACAACCTGATAAATTGTTTAGTGTGCTAGAGGCGATAAAACCTGAAAGATTTTACCTTTATCTGACAACAAACGGCTATTATCTCGATGAAAAAATGGCAAAAAAACTTGCAGAATATAAAGTAAGCAGAGTTTCCGTAAGTATAGATAGTATGGATGAAAAAATTCACGATGAGATCAGAGGTAGAAAAGACTCTTGGAGACGTGCTATTGAAGGACTCGAACATGTTAGAAAAGCGGGGATGGATCCTTACCTAAACATTACGGTAGGACGTTACAATGCTAACACCGATCACTTTAAACAACTATTAGATTACTCAAAAGATAAAAAATATAAAACATTACTAAACGTAGCTGTTCCGTCTGGGATGTGGCAGAAAATGTCAGATATTATTTGTAATGATGAAGACAGAGAATACCTGAGAAAAATCAGAAAAGAATATAAAAACCTAGTAAGAAATATTTGGAATCCTTTTGACAAGAACAACGAGAAGATACTTGGTTGCACCACTGTTAATAGACTTTACGTCACCCCTATCGGCGATGTTCTTGTTTGCCCGTATGTCCACATAAAAATTGGAAATATTTTTGAGCAATCACTTAAGGAAATAGTAGACTATGGGTTTAGTATAAAATATTTCAAAAATCATAGTGACTTATGTTTAGCAGGAGAAGATAAATCCTTTATAGAAAAATTTATGACTAAAAGCGGTCAATCAATTTTTAAACCGGCTCTAGCTAAAGATATATTTTCAGAAGAAGATTTTGTCAAATAGATGCTGCTGAAAAACAAAAATGCTGTCATAACAGGATGCAATAAAGGAATTGGAAAAAAAGTTCTTGAAGTTTTCTCTGCAAATCAAGCAAACATTTTTGCATGTGTAAGAAACACAAGTGATGATTTTGTTAAATTTACTAGTGATTTACAAAAAAGATATAATAATAAAATTTATATAATCAAATTAGATTTAAGTAATGAAACAAATTTGAAAACTGCAGCGCAAGAAATCATTTCAAAAAATATACCTATTCATATTCTGGTAAATAATGCTGCTTCAATTCATACAGCTCTATTTCAAATGACTCCTTTAAGCAAACTAAAAGAAATTTTTGAAATAGATTTTTTTTCTCAATCTCTTTTTACCCAGTTGATTTTAAAATCTATGATAAAAAATAAATCAGGAAGCATAATACATTTATCTTCAAGTTCGGCTATAGATGGAAACGAGGGGAGAAGTGCCTATCTTACTGCTAAAGCAGCTTTAATTGCTCAATCAAAAGTTCTTTCACGTGAAGTTGGACACTTTAATATTAGAGTCAATTCAATCGCTCCAGGTTTAACAAATACTGAAATGATGACGAAAAATACAGACAAAAAAACGATAACCAATATCGAGCAATTAACCTCTCTTAAAAGAATTGGCGAACCTCAAGAGATAGCTAATGTGGTTTTATTTTTAGCATCAGATCTCTCAAGCTATGTTACTGGCCAAGTTATCAGGGCAGATGGCGGAATGTAGAATGACAGATAAAAAATTTAATAATACAAAAGAATTTTCTAAAAAATTAAGGAGAAAAATTTTAGATTTATCGTATTACGCTGGATCGAGTAGTTCACATTTTGGAGGAGCCTTATCTTCTGTGGAAATTATAGCTACTTTATTTAATGATATAATGAGTTTTAATAAAGAAAATTTCCAACAAAATGAAAGAGATCGATTTATTTTAAGCAAAGGACATGGGTGTATGGTTTATTACGCAGTTTTAAATTTATTAGGTATTATTTCCGATGAGCAACTAAAAACTTTTGAAAAGGATAATTCTGATTTACCTGGACACCCAGTCAAAAATGATAATTTTGGTATTGATTTTTCAACCGGTAGCCTAGGTATGGGTTTATCATTAGCAGCTGGAGTGGCAGTTGCTTTAAAAAAGAAGAATATAGATAAAAGGGTTTTTGCGCTTATAGGAGATGGAGAATGTAATGAAGGTATAGTTTGGGAAACTGCATTATGTGCTCCAAATCTAAAATTAAATAACTTAACTGTAATTATTGATAATAACAATTTTCAACAAACAGGATCCACAAAACAAATTATGAATACAGATAACATTGAGTCAAAGTGGAAAAGTTTTGGATGGAAGACTGTCACTATAGATGGACATGATATAAATCAAATCTATAAGGAATTAAAAGAAAAAGACAACAATTCTCCAAACGTTGTAATTTGTAAAACTATTAAAGGAAAAGGTTTCACTTTTTCAGAAAATAATAATGATTGGCATCACAAAATTATGACTGAAAAAAATTACAGAAGTGCAATTGATGAGCTTAAAACAAATGATTGAAATAAATACCAAAAAAATTGAAATGTGGTCGAAGCTTGGTTCAAGAGCCACTTTTGGATTATCGGTTCTAGAGATTGAAAAACATATTAAAAATTTATGTGTGCTAACTTGTGACGTCTCTACTTCAGCTGGTTTAGATAGATTTAGAAAACAAGTTCCTGATAAATTTATAGAACTTGGTATTTCAGAACAAAATCTTATTGGAATAGCTTCTGGGCTCTCTTCAGAAGGCTTTAAAGTCATCACAACTACATTTGCACCCTTCCAAACAATGAGATGTTGTGAACAAATAAAAGTTAATCTAGGATATATGAAAACCAAAGTGATAATGACTGGACTTGCCAGTGGTTTGATTCTTGGATCTTTAGGATATACTCACTGCTCAATTGAAGACATTGGTGTTTTAAGATCAATTCCAAATATAACGATAATTTCTCCTGCTGATGGATTAGAAGTTGTAAAGAGTTTATTAGCTTCAATTAATCATAAAGAAAGTGTTTACATTAGATTGACAGGAGGAGCTAACTCAACTCCAGTATATAAAAAAGATTACCAATTTAAAATTGGTAAGGCTGTTAAATTAGTTGATGGAAATAATGTTGCAATTTTTTCAAGTGGAGCATCTGTAAGCCAGGCTTTAAAAGCTGCTGAAATGTTAAAACAAAAAAAAATAGATACATCTGTAATTAATTTCCATACAATTAAACCAATTGATAGAGATATAATTTTGGAAGAAGCAAAATCAAAAAAATTAATTATTACTGTTGAAGAGCATAATGTTTTAGGCGGGTTAGGTAGTGCAGTCTCAGAGGTTTTAGCTAGTATAAGTTCATCACCAAAATTAATAAAAATCGGTGTCAATGATCAATATAGCAAGAGTGGAAGTTATGATTATTTATTAAAATATTATGGACTAACTGCTGACAAAATTATAGAAACGGTTACAAAAAATTTTAAATAATATGAATTTAGAAAAATATAAAAAAGTTTTTAAAGAAGCTTTATCAATTGATGATGCCAAGTTTAGTGAAAAAATTAAATATAATGAAATACCAGAATGGGATTCAATTGGTCATATGACATTAATTTCAGCTTTAGAGGAAAAATTTTCAATTTCCATTGATACAGAAGATGTTGTAGATTTTAGTTCTTTTGAAAAAGGAAAAGAGATATTATCAAAATATAAAGTAGATTTTTAAATACATGAAAAATTCAACTCAAAAACATATTAAAGATTTAAAAAATAACGGGATTACCTATTTAAAAAATGTTTTGTCCAAAAAAGAGTGTAATTCTTATATAAAAGAATTTGAAAAAACTTTTAAAGTTTTCGAAAGTAAATATAAAAAACTTGGAAATAGAGGTCAGGTAATACAAAATTATTTTTTCTATAACAAAAATTACCTTAAATTACTTGAACTTAAAAAAGTAGATAATATTTTAAAGAAAGTTATAGATGATAATTATGTACTCATAAATTCAAGTTTAACCAATCGATTTAAAAGAAATAATAAATATGATAAAAAATCATTACATTTAGAAGATTTAGGAGGTGATTGGCACCATGACTCAAGGCTAATCGGCAATAGAAGACTGGATCGTGGATTTAGTTTTATTGTAATGATTATGTTAGATAAGTTTGAGAAAGATAATGGGTGTACACAGTATGTTGAAAAATCACATTTAATCAGAGACAAATTTCCTGAGAGAAACAAAAATTATAAACATAAAAAAATCTTAGGCGATCAAGGTACAGTAGCTATTATTGACACTGGCCTTTGGCATAAAGCTGGTGAACCAAGTGATAAAAAGACTAGATGGAGTATATTCTCATATTATGGTCCGTGGTTTATGAAACCTTATTACAATTATCCAGCGATGATCCAAAAAAGATATAAAAATTCAATAAGCAAAAATTTAAAGAAAATTCTTCACTGTAATTCTGTTCCACCAGATAGTGAACTTGAGAGCATCTATACTTTAAGAGGATAAGACTTCTTTAATACTTATCATTCATTCTATTTAAACCAGAAATATTGCTCTCTCACTAAATTGTTATTAGTGTAAAAAAAAATAGATAAGGAGATTAAATTAAGAAATTAAAAATAATAATTTTTTTTTATTTTTTATATGACCTTATTAACTTAAAAGCCTCTGCAAATTTAAAACCAGATTGCATACCCCTATATTTTGATAAGCTTTTAACACCCTCAACACTTCTTGGATGAGGAAATGGCCTTAACTCACTCTTATATTTTTTTAAAGCTGAAATTTTGGCTTTGATTTCGACGTCAATATTGAAAAATATATTTGGTTCAAAAATCTGATTATACTTCCATTCTGTTGAACTTAATATTTCAAAGGAGTAAAGCTCTTTTATCAAATTTTGAGAATTTACTGGACGAGTAGCTTGAAGGCATGTTTGAAAGACTGTTCTATGATCAAGATGCACATCATCATTTGAGTGTGTGAAAATAACTGTAGGTTTGAAATTTTTAATCTCATTTTCTACAATTTTGGCTAAATCAGTGATTGGGTAATTGTGCAATCTTCCACATTTAAGATTATAAAAACTAAAATTTTTTACTCCCAAAACCTTAAGAGCTTTTCTAGCGGAAATTTCTCTATGTTTTATCTCTTTTTGAACAAATGATTTGTGCAAATCTTCAATATTAAAACGACAAGAAGAGCCTTCTGCAAGAAAAATAACTTTTATTTTTTTATTTTTTTTAGTTAGCTTTTTGATTAATCCTCCACAACCCAAAATTTCATCATCTGGATGGGCCGCAACTATTAAAGTTCTTTCAAAATTACTATTCATTTCTTTTAACGATAAATTTTTCAATTGCTAATACATCTACATTTTTTGACAGAAGAGATTTTATAGCATCATTTGGACTGCAAACAATAGGCTCTTCGTGTTGATTAAAGCTTGTATTTATAAGCGCTTTATTTCCTGTGATATTGCAATACTTATTAATTACATTGTAGTAAACTTTATTTATTTTAGAATCAATAACTTGTGGTCTTGCAGTACCATCAATATGTACCACCGCTGGATGCTTTAAAATAAAATCTTTTTTACATTTAAAAGTTTGTGTCATAAATGGCGTACAACTGTTTTTTTTATTCCAATTTTCATAACATTTATTAGCAAGTTCGATTGGTGTAACAGGTGCAAAAGGCATAAATTCTGTCCTTTTAAGTTTTTTATTTAACCAATCATTAGCTGATTTATCTTTTGCATGAAATAAAATAGATCTTGAGCCAAGTGCTCGTGGACCAAACTCCATCCTCCCTTGAAAAAAACCAACCACTTTATTATCTATAAGTTCATCTACAACCGCACCTTCAATATTTTTTAATTTCTTAAAAAGTAATTTTTTTTTAAATTTTTTTAAAACTCTTACAATTTCTCTGTCACTAAAGTTCTGTCCGTAATATACATGGCCCAGTTTGATTTTTGATTTTTTTGTTAATTCAAAATTTAGATTACAAGCTGCTCCAACAGTTAATCCTCCATCACCCATATGCGGAAAAACAAAAATATTTTTTATCCCCTTAATTTCATTAATTTTTTGATTTATTTTTACATTCGCAAATAATCCACCGGCTAAGCATATATTTTTTATATTTTTTTTTTGTAACTTTTTAATCCAGTATTTAATATACTTTGATACAACGTTTTCACAATGGTATTGCAAACCTGCAGCGATATCTTCTCTGGAGAATTTTTTTAAGTCATTTTTCAATTTAGGGTTCAAGTTAGTAAAGAAAGGTCTAAAATAACCTAAGTTTGATATTATTCTTTTACCATTCCAATTGATAAGGTTTTTGAAAATATGTAAAGTTTTTTTAGGATCTCCAAAAGCAGCCAGACCTGTGACTTTACCCTCATGTCTATGAGGTTTAAAACCTAGAAAATAAGTGATTTGACCATAAAGAAAACCTAAACTATCCAAAGAGAGATTATTTTCTAACTCCTTTAAGCCCTTACTTTTTTCTGCGATAGAAACACTTGCAGATTTTAAATCACCTCTTGCATCCATAGTAAAGACCAAAGCTTTATCAAATGGTGAGGGAGCAAATGCTGACCAAGCATGACTTTGATGATGGTCAAAAAATCTAACTTTTTCTAAAGGGATATTAAATTTTTTAAGAGAATTGAAAAATTTTTCAAATGTAGCAGTATCTCTGCTAAACTCAACTTTAATTCTTTCAAATATCAAATCTAAGATTTTTGGATTTTTTAAATTACATTCGCTAAGTCTGCCTATTAATTTTGAAATATAATGATATTGAGATTGATTATTTTTTTTACTATGCCATCCATACGCAAAATAATCTATTTTTTTAATCGAAAGTCTATTCTTTCTTAATATATAATTTAAACTTTTTTCAGGAAAACCAGATTGCAGTTTTTTTCTTGTTAACCTTTCCTCATTAATTATATCTAAGATTTTACCATCTTTTAAAAGACATACTCCTGAGTCCTCGTCATTGTGTAAACCAACTATATACATATTATTAGGTATAATTAGCGTATAACAGTATTTTTTCAAGTTTTTTGTTCAATATTTGAACACCCATCTTGTATGAAAATGAGAATTATTGTATTAATTAAGTCAATTTTATGAATACATATGCATTTGTTCAAGCCAGAACTGGATCTGTAAGATTTCCAAACAAAATATTAAAAAAAGTAAATGGTAAAACAATTTTTGAAATTCTTTTAAAAAGACTTTCAAGATCTAAAAAGATAAGCAAAATTATTGTTGTTGCGCCTGAGTCAGATAAAAAAAGTGAATTAAAGAAAATTGTAAAAAAAAGTAAGCAAAAGATTTTCTACGGTAGCGAAAACGACTTACTTGATAGATACTATAAAGCAGCGAAATATTATAAAGCAAATACAGTTGTAAGAATTACTGGCGATTGCCCTCTAGTGGATCCAAAAATTGTCGACGATGTAATAAAAAAATTCAAAAAAAAAAAAGTAGATTTTGCGTGTAATAACGAGACACTACCTTACGCAAATGGTTTAGATGTGGAGGTTTCAACTTTTTCAGCTTTAGAAGATGCTTGGAAAAAAGCTAAAAAAATCTACGACAGAGAACATGTGATGCCTTACGTTTCTAGATCTCCCAAAAACAAAAAATATATCTTGAAATCAAAAATTGATTATTCAAATTTAAGACTTACTCTTGACTATCAAGAAGATTTTGATGTGATTTTAAAAATCTTTAATTATTTTAAACCTGATATATATTTTTCTTTTTCAAAAATTTATAAATTTTATAAAAAAAACCCGGAAATTTTCAAAATTAATAGTAATTTTCTAAGAGACGAGGGATCAAATCTTAATTATAGCCAAAAATTATGGTTAAGGGTTAGAAGTAACATAAAATCAATAGTTGGCAGATTGCCTTATCGCCTTTTACAGGATTTGAAAGACTAAATTAAATGAAAGCAAAAAAATTAAATCTTAAATTATCAAATGCTCTATTCTCAAAAGCAAAAAAGGATCATCCAGGAGGTGTTTTGGGCATAAGAAGGCCCTATAATTTTGTTGAGGGAGAATATCCTATTTATTTTGTTGACGGTAAAGGAGTGAAGGTTAAGGATGTTGATGGAAATGAATATATAGATATGCTTTGTTCATATGGCCCAATAATAATAGGTCATCGAGAAAATAAAATTGATAATAAAGTAATTAACCAAATCAAAAAAAAAGGTTTCTGTTTTTCACTAACACAACCTATACATAATTTAATTTCATCTGAACTAAAAAAACTTATTCCTTCTTGCGAAATGTCAGTATTAGTCAAAACTGGATCAGACGCAACCACAGCAGCAATAAGAGCTGCAAGATGTTTTACAAAAAAAAATAAAATTTTAAGATGCGGCTATCATGGTTGGCATGATTGGTGTGTTGAAGTACAAGGAGGAATTCCAAAATCTACTCTACAAGATATTTTGGAATTTAAATATAATGACATTGGATCAGTTGAAAAAATTGTTAAAGAAAATAAAAATGAAATTGCCGCTATAATTACAACACCTATAAGCCACCCCCTGGGAAAAAAAGTTGAAATGCCAAAAAAAAGTTTTTTAAATGATTTAAGAGAAATTACTAAAAAACATAACATTGTTTTGATATTTGATGAGATAAGATCAGGTTTTAGAGTCAATCTTGGAGGCGCCCAGAAATATTTTGGTGTTACACCTGACCTTTCTACATTTGGAAAAGCTATAGCAAATGGTTATGAAATAGCTGCACTTGTCGGAAAAACTGAAATAATGAAAGCCTATGAAAAAGAAGCATTTATAAGCGCAACCTATTTTGAAAACAGTTTGCCAATTATCGCTGCTCTAGAAACCATAAAATTTTTAAAAAAAAATAATGTTATTAAAGATATAAATAAAAAAGGTTTATATTTTCAAAAAAAAGTTGAAAAAATTTTAAGTAATTATCACGAAATATGTGAATTTTCTGGTGGACCATGGATGCCATATATAACTTTTAAAAAGGACACAGAAAATAAATATAAATTCAAAAGAAAACAATTTTTCACTAATCTAATAAGAAGGGGCGTATTCGCTCAACCATTTCATCATTCTTACATAGCGTATCGACATTCAATTAAAGATTTAAATTTTGTAGCAGATGCAATAGAAGATAGTATTAAAAATTTATAAATTCATGTTTTTAAAGATTAAAAAAAAAGTAAATGTAAAAAAAATAGCTAAGTTTCTAGAGACTGAATTTAAAGGAAAAGATTTTAATGTAAGCACATTTTCATCATTAAATGAGCCGGCTAATAATTCTGTATGTTTTTATACAAATATTTTAAATCCAGGATTTAATTTAAAGGATAACGTAAAGTATGACTTGAATAAATTATCAAAATTTAAAAATTTACTTATAATTACCGACCAAGATTTGAAAAGTAAAACAAATCAATCCTTTATAATAACTAAAAACCCAAGGCTCGGTTTTCAGTTAGTGATTAATAAGTATTTTATTAAAGAAGAGTACGACAAAGGCATTCATAAAAAAGCTTTAATAAGTAAAAAAAGCAAAATTGGAAAAAATGTCTACATCGGTGCTAATAGCTACATTGGGGATAATGTTAAAATTGGAGAAGGTACTAAAATATTACAAAATGTAGTTATATTAGGAAGAACTTCAATAGGAAAAAATTGTAGAATTAAATCAAATACTTCAATTGGTGGAGAGGGTTTTAGTTTTGGCTTTTATAAAAAAAAACACGTTCATTTTCCCCACACAGGTGAGGTTAAAATTGGAAATAATGTATGGATTGGCTCTAATGTTACAGTTGAAAAGGCGACAATAGACTCAACAGTGATTAGCGACAATGTAAAAATAGATGATTTAGTTCATGTAGGTCATAATAGTTATCTCGGGTCGTATTCTCAAATTACAGTGGCATCAATTATTGCTGGTAGAGCAAGAGTTGGAAAGAAATGTTGGATAGCCCCGAACTGCGTGATTGATAATGGGTGCGTTATAGGAGATGAATGTTTAGTCGGAACACATTCTTTGGTGAGAAAAAGCTTTGAAAGTAATTGCATCATAGCTGGCTCTCCAGCAAGGGTATTAAAAAAATTTAAAAATTAGCAAACATGGAAATTACTTTTAGAGTTGACTCATCTCAAAAAATTGGCTTTGGGCATTTAAATAGATGTATAAATTTGGCACAAACTTTAAAAAAAAATAATAATATAACTTTTATTTGTAAAAAACTTAATGGAAGCAATTTATCAATAATTAAAAAAAATAAATTTAAATTAAAAATAATTTCTAATAAAAATAAAATTAATTCCTATTTAAAGTATAGCGATGCCAATCAAACTATCAGGTTAATGAAAAATAAATGTGATTTATTAATAGTAGACCATTATAATCTAGGTTATAAATGGGAAAAACAAGTAAAAAAATATGTTAAAAAAATTTTGGTAATTGATGATTATTTAAATAGGAAACATATTTGCGAATTTATTCTAAATTCAAATTTTGCAGTAAAGAAAAAAAAATATGAAAAATATTTTCCAAAAAATACTAAATTTTTGTTAGGTCCTAAATTTTGTATCTTAAATTCTTCCTTTCAAAAAAAAAATGGTATTGATAAAAAATTAAAAAGAATATTTATTTTTCTAGGTACAGATAATATGAATATTACACAAAAAATCGTAGAATTATTTAACAATGAAAAAATTTCACGATATAATTTAGATGTTGTATTAACCACGAAAAATAAAAATTTTAGGATACAAAAAAAAATCTTAGAAAAATTGAAAAATTGCAATATATATTACAATCTCTCGAATTTAAGAAATTTAATTGCTAAATCTCAAATAGGTTTAATATCAGGGGGTCAAGTTATTTTTGAATGTATAAATTTAAAATTACCAATTATAGTATTCCAAACTGCAAAAAACCAGTACAGTTCCTGTAAAGAATTAGCGAAAAGAAACCTAATTTATTTTATGGGTACATTCAGTACAAAAAAAAACAGTAAATATTTGGAATTAATTAAAAAAATTACACAAAATAATTCTTTAAGGCTAAAATTATCAAAAAATTTAAATAATCTTATAGACGGCAAAGGATCATTAAGAGTCAAAAAAATTTTAAATGTATGAAAAAAAATAGATTTTTTAAAATTGGATCTAAAAAGATTGGAGAAAATTTTCCAGCATTTATTATTGCTGAGCTGTCTTGTAATCATAATCAAAATTTTGAAACTGCTGTAAAATCAATAAGAGCAATTGCTAAAACTGGCGCGGATGCTGTTAAGTTGCAGACATGTAATCCAGAATTAATAACTCTAAATTTGAAAAAAAAAAATTTTTTATTTACAGGAGATGAAATTTGGAAAAATAAAACTATTTTTGAGTTAGAAAAAAAAACATTTCTCCCTAAAGAGTGGCATAAACCTCTTTTCAAAGAAGCAAAAAAACATGGCTTAATTTGTTTTTCATCCCCATTTGATGTCCAATCTGTCAGATTTCTTCAGACACTTAAAGTTCCAGCATTTAAAGTTGCCTCAATGGAGATTAGTGACAATGAATTAATTGCAGAAATGGCAAAAACTGGCAAACCAATAATTATCTCTACGGGTGTTGCTAATGAGAGAGATATAAGGGATGCAATAAAGATTTGTAAAAAATTCTCTAATAATAAAATTGCAATATTAAAATGCACATCATCGTACCCCACATCTTTAAAGGACGTTAATTTAAATAATCTTTTAACATTTAAAAAATTTAAAACTATTTTAGGTCTATCAGATCACACCATATCAACTTTAATACCTGCAGCTGCAGTCACGATGGGTGCAAAAATAATTGAAAAACATTTTAAGTTAAATGATAAAATAAAAACTTTTGACTCTTCTTTCTCGCTTAATCCTATACAATTTAAAAAAATGGTAAATAGTATAAGAAATGTTGAAAAAGCAATGGGTAATTTTGAAATAAAAATTACAAAATCTATGAGATCAGGAAGAAAATTAATGAGATCATTATACTTTGTTCAAGATGTTAAAAAAAATGAAATAATATCAAGAAAAAATATAAGGTCTATAAGACCTAATGGTGGTTTACACCCTAAATTTTTAAATAAATTATTAGGAAAAAAAGTTAAAAAAAATGTAAAAATTGGATCACCCGTAGCATGGAATTTATTAAAAAAAAATTAATCTAGCGTTAACTAGATAATGGGTGATATAAATAATTATGAAATTAAATCTTAAAAAACATATTTCTGAATTACAAGTAAAAGGTATTACTTACATAGAAGGTTTTTATAAAAAGAAAGAATGTAAAAACGTCATAAATAAATTAGAAAAAATTGTAAATAAGAAGACGTTACAAAAATATGTAGACTCAAAATGTCAAGTTATCGCTAACCCTTTTAGACATGATTTATCATTAATTAATCTTATAGACGATAAAAGACTAGAAAAAATTTTTAGTGTCTTATTAGATCCAAATTATGTCTTAATTGATTCGACTGTTATTAATAGAAAAATTAATCACAAATTTAAAGATTCTAAAAAAAAAAATTTGGGTGAACAATGGCATACTGACTCAAGGTACAATAATAATAAAAGATTTGATAAAGGTTATAGCTTTTTAACGATCTCAATGTTTAATGACTTTTCTAATGATAATTCAGCTACTTTATACATTCCCGAAAGCTTAAATAGAAAGGATAGGCCGCCAGCAATAAATAAAAAATATAGATCAAAAGCTATTACTGGGAAAGCTGGAACAATAGCTATTTTAGACACTGGAATTTGGCATAAGGCTGGCAAACCTTCAAAATTAGATAGATGGAGCATGTTTAATTATTATGGTCCATGGTTTATGAAACCATATTTTAACTTCCCCAAAATGATGAAAAACAAAAAATTGAAGAAAAAAATAAAAAAACTTTTACATTTTAACTCTCAACCACCAACCCATGAGAGAGAAAGATTTAGAACAATACAAAAACTTTGATAATTTATTATAGACACCAATGAGCATAGAATACCTTTCAGCAGTACAGAAAAGCGGGGAATATAATAAAGAGACTCAACTTTATCTAAAAAAAAGAGTTTTAGTTACTATCCAAAATCTCATAAAAACTTTTTTCAATAGAAAAATTGAAAAAGGGGAATATATTCTAGATCTAGGAACAGCGGATGGAACTTTTGTTGAAGTTGCTAAAGAAAGTGGTTTTAAATCCTCAGGACTTGATATAGATCAAGTTGATCTCGAAAGTCAAACAATCAACATGAAAGACGAATCTTGTGATTTGATAGTTGCAAATTCCCTAATAGAGCATATTCAAAATCCATCTAATTTTTTAAGAGAAGTAAAAAGAATTTTGAAAAAAAAAGCTTTTTTTGTATTAATTACACCTGACTGGAAACAAAATATGAAAATTTTTTATGATGATCCAACTCATGTACGACCTTACACTAAGGAGTCATTGGAATTTTTATTAGATAGCTATGGCTTCAAGAAAGTAAAAGTCGTTCCTTGGTTGGTATGTAAACCTACATGGATGTGGAAGATCCCGTTTAGTTTTGTTATTGGAAGATTGTTGCCTTTTACTGGAAGCAGAAACCCTCTAATTCCAAGTTTCTTGAAAGGTAAAACAAAAAGTTTACTAGTGATATGCACCAAGTAAAAAAATAATTAATCAATAGAATGTGTAATTTTTAATTTCTTTCTGAATTTCTTTTTTTATCTCAGGTAATCTTACATTATATTCTTTTTGAATTTTATTTATATTCATTATCATGTTTTTAGATCTTTTTACTTTTAAAATACTACCAACATTTTTATTAATATAACGTAATTTTTTAAATTTATATAAGAACACTTGAGCAAATTTTGCTTTTGATAATCCATTTCTACAACCTAAATTATATATTCCAAAAATATTTTTCTTATCTCTTTTTATTATTTTTTTTATTATCTTACACAATGTAATTAAACTTAAGGGATTGAATTTTACATCCTTAAAAAGGGTTAATTTAGAATTTTTTAAAGCTTCAGAATAGAGCCAATCAGTAAAAGTTTTATTATTTTGGATGTCTGAAAATCCAAAAAAATTTGTCCTTAAAATTATACTTTTATATTCTAACGCTATTTTTTCTGCTTCAAGTTTTTGTCTAGTGTAATTGTTATTTACAATAGTTTTTTGGTTTTCGTGGTTTTTCAGAACATTTTTAGAATCATACATTTGATCTGTTGAAATTTGAATAAGTTTAAATTTTAAACAATATTTTTTCTTAATACTAATTAAATTTTTTACTATTCCAACATTGACTTTTTTTGTGAATTTTTTATTAAACTCACAAGTTTCTATGTTTGTTATAGCGGCACAATTAATTATAAAGTCTGGTTTTGTCTTTAAAATGAAAGCTTCTACATTTCTCTTTTTTGTTAAATCAAATTTCCTTTTTTTTTTACCAGAGTGAAATATTATGAAATCGCTAGACAAAGATTTGACTAAATGATTTCCTAACTTACCTGAAGATCCAGTTATAATAATTTTTTTCAATTTAAATATTTTATTTTGTAAATGATAAAGTATCACTATAAGAGAAAAATATCACGCACTAAATTAATACTTTTAGTTCAATTTTTGAACATAATACTGTACAAATATTGAACAATATCTTATATATTCAGATTTTATGGAGCAATTAATTTTAATAACGTCAATAAATAAAGACATAAAGTTTAAAAAAAAACTAATTAAGTATCCTTTCACTAAACCGAATCAAATTAAAAAAGCCTCGAAATATTGTGATAAGATTTATGAGAAAGTTTTAGAATATTTATCAAAATATTTAAATAAGAAACATAATTTAGATTGGTCAAAAAGATCTTGGAGAATTTTAATCGGCCCTTGGCTTTCAAGATTTATTGAAACATCATATGAAAAATGGTGTGTAATAGAAAATTTGAAAAAAAAATGTCCAAAAATAAAAATTAAAACTACCAAAAATATAAATTTTAACTTCTCTTGTTATGACCATGACGATTTTTCTAACAAAAATAAGTCAGACGAATGGAATGAACAAATCTTAACTTACATGATTGAAAAAAATTCTTTATTAAAATTAAAAAAGAACATTAATAGATCAAAAAAGCTTCCTTTTAATTCATTAAAAAAGAAAAAAATCAATATTTTCGTATTTTTAAAAAAAATTATTTTCTTAAGTTTATCAAAATTTCTTAAATTGTTTATTAAAAATGATGATGGTATAATTTATAACTCTTACATAAATGGATCTATTAATAAATTCAAATTATGTTTTTCTCTAGGGCAGTTACCACAAATTCACTCATTTGCTGATTATCACCATAATTTTCTACCGTTAGAAAAAATTACAGAAAAAAGAAAACTTAATTTTAAATTTCATAAATATGAAAAAGACAAATTTTTAAAAATAATTCAGGATTTGATGAACAAAATGTTTCCAGTTCTTTACTTAGAAAAATTTCAATACTTAAAATCTATATCCAATAAAAGATCTTTTCCCAAAAACCCAAAATTTATTTTAACTTCATGTCCACCAATTACTAAAGATGAAGCGTTCAAGTTTTGGGTTTCGTCTCAAATACATTTTAATAAAAAACTTTTTATAATGCAGCATGGAGGGGCTCCTTATGGAACAGATTATTTTCCATCATCAGTTCACAAGCATGAAATTAAAATTTCCAATAAGTTTTTAAGTTGGGGGTGGGGAGAAGGTAAAAAAATCCTAAAAGTTCCAGCACCAACTATATTAAATCGATCAGCAAAATATTTAAGAAGTGGAAAAATATTATTAATATTCCATGATCCAAGAAAATATCTTACATCTTTTCAAGCAGACTCCCTTTGGGGTGAAAGAAGCTCAATGTTCTACAGACAACAAAGTGAATTTTTATTATCTTTACCAAAACATTTGATGAACAAATTTTATTTTAAATTTTTATTTGATCAAGAAATCCCTAATAAAATCGGAATACAATTATCTGAATTAAATAAATATTCGACAAAATCACTGAGAAAGATAGTACTTAAAAAATTAGAGCCAAATAATAACTTCCATTCAATACAAAAAAATTATGAATTATTAATTTTTAATTATAATTCAACAGGTTTTTATGAAGCTATTGGCATAGGAAGGCCTTGTATATTATTTCTTGATAAAAAAATAATGCCATTTTCAAACAAATGGACCAAAATATTTGGCAAATTAAAAAAAGTTGGAATATTGCATTATGATAAAAAAAGTCTGATTCAACACTTAAATAATATTAATAATAACATTGATAAATGGTGGAATAACAAAGAGGTTTTATTTGCTAGAAAAATCTTCTGCGATAGATTTGCTTCATCAAACGATGATTATTTAAAGATTTATAAAAATGCATTAATTGGTAAATAAATTGCAAAAATTGAGGAATTTGAGAAAGGATTAAAAAAAAAGCTTTACTGTTCAAAATTTGAACATTATAACTACAAATTATGAAAAATAATAATGATTACTTTGAAGTTTTAAGAAAAGTAAAAAAAAGCCCAAATTCAAATCAAAGGGAGTTGGCAAAAGACCTAGGATTTAGCTTAGGGAAATTAAATTATTGTTTAAGAGAATTAAAAGCAAAAGGCTTGATAAAAATTTCAAATTTTAAAAAAAATCCAAAAAAACTAAATTATATCTATGTATTAACTCCTAAAGGTATTGCAGAAAAAACTAAATTAACAATAAGATTTATGAAAAGAAAAATAGCTGAATATGACGAATTGAAAAAGGAGCTTAAAGATAAAAATAAAAATAGGTAAATTAAAACAAAATGTTTAACAATAAATCAATTTTAATAACAGGTGGAACAGGATCTTTTGGAAGACATTTCACCTCTGTTATTTGCAAAATTTATAAACCAAAAAAAGTAATCATTTTTTCAAGGGATGAGCAAAAACAATTTGAAATGTCCCAAGAATTTTTAAAACAATCTTCGGTGCTACGATTTTTTATTGGAGATGTTAGAGATCAACAAAGATTGAATATGGCTATGAAAGACGTTGATTATGTTGTGCATGCTGCAGCAATGAAGCATGTTCCAGCCGCAGAATACAATCCCCAAGAATGTATTAAAACAAATATTATAGGAGCAGAAAATGTAATTAACGCATCTATTTATTGTTCCGTTAAAAAAGTAATTGCATTATCAACTGATAAAGCAGCAAACCCTATAAATCTTTACGGAGCTACAAAACTAGCTTCAGATAAACTTTTTATTGGTGCAAATAATTTAGTAGGAAACGGAATAACTAGATTTTCTTTAGTTAGATATGGAAATGTAATTGGTTCACGAGGTTCAGTGCTACCATTATTCTTAAAGATGATAAAAAATAAAAAAAGTTTTTTGCCTATTACGGATCAAAGAATGACTAGATTTTGGATATCTTTAGATGAAGGTGTAAAATTTGTTTTTAAATCATTTGATAGGATGAAAGGCGGAGAGATATTTATACCAAAAATTCCATCTATAAAAATATTAGACCTCATAAAAGCAATAGATGCTAAAATTAAAATTAAAAAAATAGGTATTAGGCCAGGTGAAAAAATTCATGAATTGTTATGTGTAAAAGATGAAGCAATTAACACAGTTGAATTTAAAGACTATTACATAATCGCTCCCACAATTATGGTGAATAATAGCGGAAAGTTTATAAATAATTATTCAAATAATAAAAAAGTAAAAGAAAACTTTGAGTATTCCTCAGGAACAAATAAAAAATTCTTAACTATTCCACAAATTAAAAAAACTATTGAGCAGAATATAAATTTAATTCGTTTTTAATGAATGATGGAACTTATCTAACCGATGTGGACAATTTTAAAATTTGATAAAAAAAATATCAATCTATTAAAAAAAGATTTTATTTCTAAATTAGGGGATAATTTTAAATTTTATTTACCTAAGATCCAAATTCAGAAGAAAATTTGCAAAAAAATAAAAAATTATGATGTAAATTTGTTAGGCAATTACATTTTTTGCTATCACGAAAAATTTGAAGATGAAAAATTTGTTGAGTCACTTAAATATACAAGAGGTCTTAAGTATTTTATCAGGGGGCACAAATCTTCCCAAGACGAGATATATTCCTTTATAGAAAAATGTAAAAAATTTGAAAATGAGGATGGGTATTTATCATCTAAATTTTTCGATTTAGTGATAAATAAAAAATATAAATTTATTTCCGGTCCATTTACAGATTTAGTTTTTAGTCTTGTAAATTTTGAGAAAACTAGGTTTGATATTCTAATAGGTAACATTAAAACAACTTTAAAAAGTAAAAATATAAGTTTTAAACCTATTTAGACTTTTTTAAAAATATTATGATTATTTGTAAAATTAACTTTTGCAAAATGCGGAGCGTTGTCTAAAAATAAAATATAATGCTTAAAAAAATAGACCTTATATTAGATAGTAGATTAAAAAAAATAGTTTTATTTTTTTTTATGGTTATAACTATTGTATCTTTACTAGAGATATTAAGTATAAGTTTATTAATTCCATTAATAACAACTATTCTTGATGAAAATTTTATTAAAAATTTTATTAAATATCATTTGAATTTTTTGACCGAATATTCAGAGTCTGAAATTATCTTATTAATGGTATCGGTAATTGCTTTAACTTATTTTATAAAAGCTATTTCTCTTACTTTTTTTTCTTGGTTGCAATTTTCATATGTAGCAAGATTAGAAGCTACATTATCAAAAAAACTATACCAGTCCTATCTAATTAGACCATACAAGTTTTTTACAAAAGTAAATTCTTCGGAATTGATCAGAAATTTAACTGAGGAAGTACATAGGTTTACATATAATATTATTTACCAAGGTCTAACTTTATTCTTAGAAATTTTAATTGTTATTTTTATAAGTTTTTTCTTATTTTTCTTTAATCCAAAAATTACATTTATTTTACTTTTTTTTTGCATGATAATTTCTTTCCTAATTATTAAAATTACAAAAAATAAAATTGTTAGCTGGTCCAAGGAAAGACAATTTCACGGTAAAATGAAAATCCAACACATTCAACAAGGTATTGGAGGTATTAAAGAGATAAAAATTTTAGGTAACGAGGAAAATTTTTTAAAATATTATGACGACCATAACCAAAGGTATGCATCGCTCGATAAATACTTTAATATGATATCGCAACTCCCTAGAATATTTCTGGAATTTTTTGCTGTTTTATTTTTCATATTTATAATTATTACATCTTACTTATCTGGAGTTAAAAATACTGAAATTTTAGTTATTATTGGTGTTTTTTCAGCTGCGGCTTTTAGATTAATTCCATCTTTTAATAGAATAAATGTGGGTTTCCAAACTTTAAGATATGGGATTACTTCAATCGATGTTCTGTATAAAGAAAAATTATCTATTAACAAAGAAAAATACTTCAATTTGCTAGAAAAAAACGATAACAGCTCAAAAAAAACAAGTTTTTTTAAACAACGAATAACAATAAAAGATTTAACATTTGCCTATAATTCAGAAAATATTTTAGAGGATATTAATCTTGAAATTAAAAAAAATTCAGTTGTAGGAATAATCGGTAAAAGTGGAGTAGGAAAAAGCACACTAATTGATCTATTAATTGGACTATATATCCCAAATAAAGGAAAAATATTCATTGACGATAACGATTTATCCCAAACGACAAGTTCCTGGAGAAATTTAATAGGTTATGTTCCGCAAAATATCTATTTATTAGACGATACTCTTAAAAAAAATGTTGCGTTAGGTATCACAGATAATTTGATTGACGATGAGAAAGTAAGATTAGCTCTTAAGTTTTCCCAATTAGATGGTTTTGTAGAAGATAAATTAGAAAAAGGAATAAATACAATAATTGGAGAAAGAGGGATCAACCTCTCTGGAGGACAAAAACAGAGAATCGGTATCGCAAGAGCTCTTTATAAAAATCCTGATATAATTATTTTAGATGAAGCAACTAGTTCTTTAGATTTAGATACAGAAAAAAAATTAATTGATACTATACAAGACATAAAAAGTGGAAAGACAATAATCATTATTTCTCATAGAGCCAGTACATTAAAAATTTGTGACAAAATCTATGAAATAAAAGATAAAAAAATTTATAATTTTAAAGAAATATCAAATGGATAAAAAATTAAGCAACTTAAATTATATAAGAACAAAAACTTATCAAAGAAATGATAAGATTTTTAGGGAAGTTTTTAACGAAAAAACTTTGTCAAAAAAATTATTATCATTTGAAATAAATCCTTATTCAAAAATTAAAACTATCTTGAATATTGAATTGTCATGCATATTAATTTATCTATTATTAAAAACTAAATTATCTGCAAATTTTATCACAATTGTAGGAGTATTCTGGACACTTACTGGAGTTATTTTATTATCTTTGTTTGACAATTTTTTATTCTATTTAGGAATAATTATTTTATTTTTAAAACTTATTCCTGATTATGTTGATGGCCAGCTAGCTTTTTTTCAAAAAAAAATATCCTTTACAGGACATGAATTAGACGGATGGGCAGGAAATATGGGTACAATAGTTATAATGTCTGGATTTTATTTATATGGTATAAGAAATAATCCCTTAGGCGATCTGGATATCTTTTATTCATTATTTTTTGTTGTTTTATTTTTTTCATTTTCAGATTTAAGATTGCATTTATCAAAGTTTAAAAAATCTTACTTTAATAAAAATTTAGGAACCCATGTCTCTGGAAAAAAATTATCTAAAAGCAATAAACTTATAAAAAAAAATAAAACTAATTTTTTAATATCAATATTAAAATTTTTTCATTTTGATGGAGGTTCAAGGTACACAGATTTTTTATTAATTTTATTAATCATAGAGAAAAATTATACAGATTTAAATATTTTTTTTATCTTTCCTCTGATTTGGTCTTTTACTTACTTTTTGACATTTTTAAAATCAATTTACCTAACCATAACAAAATAATAATTTGTATTTACAAAACGTAAAAAAAAAAGTTTCTTACTTTAGAAAATTTAAAAAAATACTCGATAAATATAATTTATCTTTTTTATTATTTAATAGAACACTAGTATGCGCAGAAACAGTATCTTTATTATCTCATGATAGTTATGATGATGTTGTAGTAAACATTGAATTATTAAAAAAAAAAAAACTAATAAGAGAATTAAAAAAAAATTTTAAAGTAGTTATAAAAACTCATCATTTAGAGCTTTATTATGATAATTTTTTGTTAAATGTTTATTTGATTAATTTTAATCAGAAATTATTCATCTTTAATGGTTTAAAACTTGAAACCTCATATTTCAAGAAAATAAAAAAAATTAAAATTATGAATAATGTTTTTAAAATACCGCTTAACTATAAAGTTATATTTAAAAAAATATTTTTACCTAGCAATATACAAATAATTTTATCTCCTTTTTCTCAATTTAATAAAAGCTTTATTTCGCGTGTTAAAAACTCATCTATAGCTTTATTTTACATACTTTTTTTTGGAAAAAAGTATACTCGATATGAACTTTATTCAAAAATTTTCGTCTTATATAGTTTGAATTTTGTAAATTTTATCAAGTCAGGTCTTAATAAATTTAAAAAAAAAAAAATATATAAAATTTCATTTTCAAGTTTTGAAAAACTACTTTTTGATCCCTCAGAATACAATTGGTTTTTTAGAAAAAAACACTACAGTTTAATTATGAAAGATAATAAATCGATGAGCATTAAACACATAATTAAATTTTTGCGAAGAAAAAAAATTAATAAAATTGCTAAAAAAATTATTGAAACGAAAATGAACAGCACGTTTGATGAGCCGATATATTTAAATCAACGTTTTTGGAAAACAGGTAATAATTTTTTCATTTATGCAATTATCTATGGTTTCAAAAAAAATGTAGTTGGATATCAAAAAGTAAATGATTATATAAAAAAGAAATTAAAGCCAAATATTTATACCAAAAACTATTATAAGAAATTAGATGAAATGAATGAAACTGAAATATCAAATTATTTGAATGACAATCCTTTACCGATTAATGAGCATGGTTTTCTAAGTGGAAGACACCGAGTGGCTGCTATGATAGGAAGAATATTAAGAGGTGAAAAGTATATTCCTTTCAATGTTTATAAAACATAAAAAATTTTGATTAACTCAATACGATTTAAGCACCTCGTGTTACAAAAATTTAATTTTTAAGGAAAAATATATTTTAAAAAAATATGATGATAAGTTTTTTTGATAAACCAAAAAAAAATGTGATTAACATTTTTTATGATAAAAAACAAAAATTATCCCAAAAGTTAATAGGAAAAAAAATAAAGACTTTGAAATTAAATGAAAAATTCGATGTCAACAGTTCGTTAATTTTCTCTTTTTGTCATTTGTTTGAGTTAAAAAAATTTTTTACAACAAAATTAATTAAAAAATACCATAATAAAAATATCTATTTAATTTTTAATGCAGATAAATCGAATTTATCAAATAAGTTAGCGGTATTTATTTTTTTATTATTCAGCAAAAAAAAGAGTTTTATTATGTTTTATAAAAATAATGCAAATTCTTTTGTACCTGACTTTTTATATCAGATTAAAATTCACTCATTTTACAAGTCAATAATTTATTTTATTTTTCAATTTATAAAAAATTTGTTTTTTATTTTTAAATCAAAAAAATTTCTTACTAAACTTTAATCATAAATGGCAACTATTTTAAGAAATTCTGATCAAAACAAAATAAAAGTTTTATATTTTCCAAAAGAAAAGCTAATAAGAAAAATTACTTTTAATAAAAAATATTATAGATATCTGAATAATGAAATAAATGGTCTCCAATGGTACAGTAAATTGATAAAAGAAGAAAATAATATATTAGATTTTGATCAAAATAAAAATTTTTATTTCCTAGATATAAAAATATTTAATTCAAAAAAAAATGTCTTTTACAGATCAATTATAGAAAACGAAAACTTAATTAAAAGCGCGATAAATCATTATATTAAAATTTGGCCAAAAAAAAAGCGTGTATATTATCATGGAGATTTGACAGTTGATAATATTCTATTTTATAGGAAAAAAATAAAGTTTATAGACTGGGAACTATCTGGAAACAACGAGATATGGGGTTATGACTTAGTTTATCTGTTGATTTCAAGTATTTTTTTTCCATACGACATAAATAAAAATTTAACCAATAATGAAAAAAAAGTATTTAAGAAATTGTGGTTTCAATTGAAGACATATAATATTTCAAAAGAACTTTTAAAAGATCCCATAAAGTATTTTACAAATATTTATAAAAAAGATAAATGGAAACAAACATTTTTAGATCACCCAAATAAAATTTATCCAAAAATAATTGATAAAAAGTTTAAAGAAATTCTAAAAAATTTAATTATATGACTTTTTTAAGAAAAATTTCAAATTTTTTACCTGATATTCCCAAATTAAGATATGGAATTTATTGTGGAACAAATACAAAAAAAGAACTTTTAATATTATTAAGTTATTTTTTTAAAATCCTATTTGGAGTTAAAGAAAAACAAAATTTAATAAAAAAATTTGAACATCAATTTTCTAAAAAAAGTAAAAGCAAATATTCTTTTACTTATGGGTCAGGAAGAATGGCCTTGTATTCAATACTCAAAACAATGAGTATTAAAAAAGGAGATCAAGTTATTTTACCAGCTTTCACATGTACAGTAGTTCCAAATGCTATTATTTATGCGGGCGCTCGACCAATTTATGTGGATATTGAGCCAAAAAATTTTAATATAGATGTAAATCTAATAGAAAAAAAAATTACAAATAAAACTATTGCAATTTATGTTCAACACACTTTTGGAATAAGTTGTGATATGAAAAAGATAAACAAAATAGCAAAAAAACATAAGTTAAAAATTATTGAGGACAAAGCTCATGTTTTTGATTTAAAAAACAAACAAAATAAAAATACCTATGCAAGTTACTATTCTCTTGATCATTCAAAAATTATGAATACCCACTTAGGAGGTGTTGCTACAACTAATAATTTTCAAGTTTACCAGAAACTAAAAAAACTCAATAAATCGTTATTTACAATTGGAAAAATAGGGCAATTAAGAATGTTACTTTCTTTTATTTTAGAGATAATTATTTTTAATCCATATTTATTATGGATGGGAAAGCCTATTTTTTTAATTTTAAATTATTTTAATATTTTATTTTATTTTAATGATGAATTAAAAATTACAAAACCTAAATATTATCCATGTAAATACAGTAATTTTTTATCTTTAGTAGGAGTTAATCAATTAAAAATTATTGAAAAAAACATTAGTCATAGAGTCAAAGTTTCTCAATATCTTGAAAAAAAAATTAAATGGTATAGTCTCAAAAAAAACAAAGTATCAAAGTATAGTTGGTTAAGATATTCTTTCTTAGTAAAAGATCAAGAAATGTTTATTAAATTATTTGAAAAAAAATTTAATTTAGACATATGGTATAGTAGCATCTTTGAAGGAAGATCTAGAAATTATAAGGAAATTAAGTACAAAAATGGATCCTGTCCTGTAGCGGAGTATGTTTCGAAGCATATAGTAAATTTTCCAACACATATCCAAATTCCATTAAATACTTACCAAAAAATTATCAAAGAAAATTGGAATTGGCTCAGAAATCAAATTAATTATGATAAGAGAAATAGTTTAATGTTGAGTGGTGAAAAATGAAAGTAGTTATTCTATGTGGTGGTTTAGGGACAAGATTCTCCGAAGAGACACGATCTAAACCTAAGCCAATGGTAAAAATTGGAAAATTTCCAATTTTGTTTCATATAATGAAAATTTACGAAAAACATGGCATAAACGATTTTGTCTTGGCACTAGGATATAAGGGGAATTTAATTAAAAGTTTTTTTAACAAAAAAAATTTAACAAAATTAAACAATAGTTATTATAAATATCTCGGGAAAAAAAAAGAGCCACTAAAATGGAATATACAATTTTGCTTTTCAGGTTTGAAAACTATGACAGGTGGAAGATTGTTGAGATTAAAAAAATATCTTAATCATGAAGAAAACTTTTTGCTAACTTACGGTGATGGATTAGCAAATATTAACATATCAAAATTGATCAAATTTCACTTAAGACAAAAAAAAATTGGTACAGTAACAGCAGTGATTCCTTCTGCTAGATTTGGTGCTTTAAAAATAAATGGAAATAATGTCTCGAAGTTCTCTGAAAAACCCCAATCAGGAGAAGGATGGATAAATGGAGGGTTCTTTATTTTTAATAAGAAAATATTTAAATACCTTACTAACGACAAAACTGTTTTGGAGGAAAAACCCTTAGAAAATTTAGCAAAAAAAAGACAATTAATAGCATTTAAACATAAAGATTTTTGGCAGTGTATGGATACAAGAAGAGAGCATGATTTATTAGTTAATCAATGGAAATCTCATAAAATTTTATGGTTAAAAAAATAGATTTTTATAAGTTTTATCAAAACAAAAAAGTTCTAATTACAGGCCATACTGGTTTTAAAGGGAGCTGGTTAACTACTTGGTTGTTAAATTTAGGCTGTAATGTTGTCGGTGTTTCTAAAAATATTCCAACTAAGCCGTCAAATTTTGAAAACTTAAATTTAAAAAAAAAAATTAAGAATTATTATTTAAATATTGAAAATTATAAAAAATTAAAAAAGATAATTTTAAAAGAAAGGCCAAATATAATATTTCATTTAGCTGCACAATCAATTATTTCTGAATCTTTCACTAGTCCATTAGAAACTGTAAATACGAACACGCAAGGGTCTCTTAATGTCTTACACGCATCATCATTTTTAAACAACAAGTGCTCATGTATAATGATTACAAGTGATAAATGTTATTTTAATTTAGAAAAGAAAGCAGGATACAAAGAAAACAGTTTGCTTGGCGGACAAGATATGTACAGCGGATCTAAAGCTGCAGCAGAGATTATATTACAAGCATATTACCACTCCTTTTTAAAAAAAAATAAAAACTTAAGGTTCTGTACTGTAAGAGCTGGGAATGTGATTGGTGGAGGAGATTGGTCAAAAAACAGATTAATTCCAGATATTATGAGATCATGGAAAAAAAATTTAAAACCAAAAATTAAAAATCCAAAATCCGTAAGACCGTGGCAGCATGTGCTTGAACCGTTATTTGGTTATTTAAAATTGGCAATTTTTTTAAACAAAAATGAAAAATTAAATGGGGAATCGTTTAATTTTGGACCAAATTTCAAAAAAACATATACCGTTATGCAATTAGTAAAATTATTACAAAAAAACTTGAATAAAAAAAACTCATATTCTTTTAAAAAAAAATCAAATTTTCACGAAACAAAAATATTAAAATTAAACAGTCAAAAAGCATATAAAAAATTAAGGTGGAAAACTTTATTAAATTTAGATCAAATAGGTATTTTTATTACAAATTGGTACAAAATATATTTTAGAAAAAATTCAAATATGTATGATTTTACTATAAAACAGATAAAAGAATATGAAAAGAAAACTTTTAATTAAAAGTAAAAAAATTAATTTTTTTCCTTCTTATACTATTAAAAATAATAATGGGAATTTAATAAAAATTTTAGAAAAAAAAAATACGTCGTTGAAAAATTTTGTAGAGTGTTATATTTCAGAGATTAATCCAAATAGAATTAAAGCATGGAGGTACCATAAAAACTTACAACAAAATATTTTTTTGCTTAATGGGAGATGCAAAGTTGTTATTCTTTCAAATAAAAAATTTAAAAAGTTTTTACTTTCAGAAAAAAAGCAAGGAATTTTAAATATACCAAATAAGCATTGGTATGGCTTCAAAAATTTGAGCAAAAAGAAGAAGGTAAGAATCCTAAATATTTTAGAAAAAAAATATCAAGAAAATGAAATCTTAAGAAAGGAACAAAATTCATTTGATTATAAATGGAACTAAAAATATGAAAGTAATTAGGCTATCTAAATCATGTATTTCAAAAAAAGAGAAAAATGCCGTTATTAAAGTCTTAAACAAAGGCTTTTTAGGTATGGGGCCAGTAGTAAAAAAATTTGAGGCAAAACTATCAAAATTTTTTTCTAGAAAAGTTGTCTGTTTAAATTCTGGTACAGCTG
Organism: uncultured Pelagibacteraceae bacterium; assembly: GCA_902587515.1. Taxonomy (GTDB): domain Bacteria; phylum Pseudomonadota; class Alphaproteobacteria; order Pelagibacterales; family Pelagibacteraceae; genus Pelagilacustribacter. The sequence continues at coordinate 20,433 of CACILM010000004.1, read as the reverse complement.
CATTACACGTTGCTCTTCAAGCGAGTGGAATTAGTAAAAATGATGAAGTCATAGTACCCTCTTTAACATATGTCGCGTCTTATCAAGCTATTTCAGCAACTGGAGCAAAACCAGTGGCGTGTGATATTGATTTAGAAAATTTACATATGTGTCCTCATGATCTAAAAAAAAAAATTACAAAAAAAACTAAGGCAATAATGCCTGTTCATCTTACTGGATCAGCAGACAATTTGGATAAAATTTATCTGATAGCAAAAAAATATAAATTGAGAATTATAGAGGATGCGGCTCATGCATTTGGAACGATTTATAAAAAAAGAAAAATAGGAAGTTTTGGAGATATTAGTTGTTTTAGTTTTGATGGTATAAAAAATATTACTTCTGGTGAAGGTGGTTGCATAGTAACAAATGACAAAAGGGTTTTTAATAAATCCAGAGATATCAGACTTTTGGGCATCACAAATGACTCTGAAAAGCGTTATCTTGGCCACAGAAGCTGGATAAGTGATGTAAAAGATCAAGGATGGAGATATCACATGAGCGACATCAATGCGAGTATAGGATTGGCTCAGCTCCAAAAATATAATTTATTATCTAAAAAAAGAAAAAAAATTTGTAAAATCTATGATAAGGAATTTAAAGACAACAAATATATAAAAATTTTTAAAAAAAACTATAAAGATATTTCTCCACATATTTATATTGTTAGGATAGTTAATTTAAAAAAGAGAGATCTTTTAAGAAAAAAATTGAGTTTAAAAGGGATACAAACAGGAATACATTATTTCCCTAATTATAAATATAGAAAATTTAAGGATACACCAAAAAAATTTCCTAATACGGAAAAAATTTTTAAACAGATTTTATCTTTACCTATGCATCCAGATATGACTTTAAAGCAAATTAAATTTATATCTAGAGAGTTAAAATCACTAATTTACAAAAATGATTTATAATTAATTTAAAAACAATGTCTAAATCATCACTGGTAAGTATTATAATGAATTGTCATAATTCCCAAAAATATCTTAGACAAAGTATTTCAAGCGTAATTAATCAGTCTTATAAAAATTGGGAAATTATTCTTTGGGATAATAAATCAACTGATAAAAGCCGAAAAATAGTAGAAAGTTTTAAAAATAAGAAAATTAAATATTTTTTTAGCAAAAAATTAACAAATCTAGGTAAAGCTAGAAACTTAGCTGTTAAAAAAGCAAAAGGTAAATACATAGCCTTTATTGATACAGATGATACTTGGCCTAAAAATAAACTAAAAATTCAAATGGAATTTTTAAAAAAGAATAATTTTAAAATTTGTTTTACAAATTTAAATAATTTTTATCAAAAAAAGCGAATAAAAGAAAAAAAGGTAAAAAAATATATCAAAAAAATTACAACACAAAGTTTGCTTAACGACTATCAATTAGGAATTATAACTGTTATAATGGAAAAATCTCTGTTTAAACTAAAAAAATTTAATGAGAAACTTAATATTCTAGAAGATTTCGATCTTTTCATCCATCTCAGTTTGCATACTAATATTGGTTTTATAAATAAAGTTTTGGCAGATTATAGAATTCATGGAAAAAATTTAACAATAAAAAAAAGTAATTTATACATAAATGAATTGAAACAATGGATAAATGAGAATGAAAGTAAATTTCTAAAAAAAAATCTCTCACTATTTATGCAAAAAAAATATTTAATTAAACTTCAAATTAAGAAATTATTTAATTTACCATTATTTAATATCTAACTAAATAAAACTAAAGATTATGATTAATCCAAAAAAATTTATTTCTACTTTAAAAAAAAATAAAATTAATTTTTTTACAGGTGTTCCAGATTCAATGTTTTCGAGTTTATGTAGTACTTTACAAATAAAAGAAAAAAAAAATCACATACTTTCATCCAATGAAGGTTCATCGGTAGGATTAGCAATAGGTTATCATCTGGCTACTGGTAAAATACCTTTAGTATATCTTCAAAATTCTGGCATAGGAAATATGATAAACCCTTTAATATCTTTATCAGATAAAAAAGTTTTTCGTGTACCAATTTTTTTATTAATAGGTTGGAGAGGAGAAATAAATAAAAAAAAACAAATTTATGATGAACCTCAACATTTAAGCCAAGGACTTATAACTCCTAAATTGTTAAAACTTTTAGACATCAAATTTAAAGTGATAAACAATAAATCAAATTTTAAAAAAGATATAATGATCCTCACTAAATATGCCAAACAGAAAAATAAAATAGTTGCTTTACTAATTAAAAAAAATACTTTTGAAAACTCTAAATATATTAATAAATTTTTGACATCAAATCTTCTAACCAGAGAAGAAGCACTTAAGATAGTCTATAAAAATATTCCTTATCGCCATCCAAAAATTTCAACTACTGGCATGCTATCAAGAGAACTTTATGAATTAAATGAGATTAACCAAACTCACGATAATACGTTTATGTGTGTTGGCGGTATGGGGCACTCTATTTCTATATCGACTGGTCTAGCTTTATTTAAAAAGAGTAAAAAAATATTCTGTTTAGATGGTGATGGATCAATATTAATGCATTTAGGTGCTCTGGCAAATAGTGGAAAAATTAAAAATCTTATTCATGTTGTATTTAACAATTTTGCCCATGACTCTGTAGGGGGACAAAGACCTCCCAGTGAAAATATTGAATTTTACAAAGTGGCTAGAGACATGGGTTATAGTAACTCATTTAGAGTTAAAAATTCTCTTCAATTAAAAAATAAGATTGATTTCGCACTTAAAAACAAAAAAAATACTTTTATTGAAATAGTATGTAAAAAAGGACATCGAAAAAATTTAAGTAGACCAAAGCAAAATACTCTGTACTATAAACAAAAATTCATGAAATTTGTCTCAAAAAAATGAAAACAAATAATCTTACAAACTTTGTATTAAATCAAAATAAAATTAAAAGTCTTCTTACTCCTGGACCAGCAAGTTTATTGCCTGAAAATATCCAGAAGATTAGACCATGTTTTGGTAGGGGAGATGCAGATTACTTTAAAATTGAAAAAAGAGTATTACACATGTTAAAGAAAATTTCTTCCCATAAACACATTGCCAGGATGCAGGGTTCTGCGAGTTTGGCACTGGAAATTCTAACTTCAAATTTTTTGTATGGAAAGATTTTGATTATTGATACCGGGGTTTACTCAGACAGGATAAAATTTATGGCTCATTTTTATAAAAAAAATTTCAAAAAAATTAAACGAATAGAAAGTGTAAGATGGAACAAGATTGATACAGTTGATAAAAAATATGACTGGATTTTTGGTTGTCCCACAGAAACAAGTATAGCCTTGAGAACACCGATCAATCAACTTTATAAATTAAAAAGAAAATCTAAAGCTAAATTAGCTTTAGATGCAACTGCTTCAATAGGTTTGGAAAACGATCATCACTTGGCTGATGTAATAGCTTATAGTTCTTGCAAAGGTCTTTTTGGATTGACAGGAGCTAGTTTTATAGCTTTTAATAATTTACCAGAAAATAATATGAGCTCTTTTTATCTAAATATTCAAAATCATTTAGATAGTAAAATGACAGGTCCATACCACACAATTTTATCTTTGCATGATGTTTTACAAAATTATGAGGATTTTAAATATTCTGTCAAAATTAACAAAAAGCGAATATCTAAGATTATGTCAGAAAACTTAATATACCCAAAAGAAAATCAGCCATTATTATGTACTTACATTAAAAAAAAATTGACTTCACGAAATAAAAAAATAATTTTTTATAAAACAAGAGCTAATGTATCTGGAAGTGTAGTCTGTCATCTTGGGGAAGCACATTTAAAAAGAAAAGCTAAGGGAAAAATTTTAAACGATTTAAGATATGAATAGTAAAAAAAAACAAAAAAAATCTTACGATGAAAACGGTTTTATTAAAATATCAAATTTCTTTTCTAAGAAGGAGATTATTCTATTAAAAAAGATTGTAAAAGAAATAGAAACGTTAAAACCAAAAAAAAATAAACATATGATTTATAAAGATTATCAAAATAAACAACTTTTGCTTACTCGAACGGAAAACTTTTATGATCATAATTTTAAAATTAGAAATTTTTTAACAAAAAAAAAGATCATTAATCTTTTGACCAATTTAATTGGTTCTAAACCATCTTTATTTAAAGACAAAATAAATTGGAAATATCCAGGCGCTAGCGGCTTTGAACCCCATCAAGATGCACAAGTTTGGGAAAACTTATACAAAAATATAAAAAGTTTCATTTCTTTAACTATCTCAATAGACAAAACAACAATCAAAAATGGATGTCTAGAAATTGTAAGGAAAAAACATAAAATGGGATTATTAGGTGACAATAAATCTGCGATACCAAAAAGTATCGTAAAAAAACTTAAATGGGAAAAAATTCCAACTAAACCTGGCGATCTTATAATTTTTGGTGCTTACACGCCGCATAGATCAAAAAAAAATTTAACAAACAAACCCAGAAGAATGATGTATTTAACCTATAATGCAAAAAAAGATGGTAATTTAAGAAAAGAATATTTCAAAAATAAAAGAATAAGCTTTCCACCTAATAATGAGAGAGTAAAAGGCAGAACTTATAAATATTTAATATAATTAAAATTCCATCAGTAAACTTTTTTTACTATTTTAGAAGCCTTTTTCCTAATAATTTTACTACTCACGCCTTTAGTCCTCGGAAATATAATTGTTTTAATTTTAAACTTATCCTTTTTATGATCACTTCCTCTAATAATCATATTAAAATTATGAATTAATAAAAATTTGTTAGTTATTTTCCATTTTGTTGGAATTACTTTATCAACATATTTGATTGAGGAAATTATCTCTTTTCTTTGGTTGTAACTTAGTTCGGGTACATATCCTTTATATTTCTTTACCTCTTTATCTAAACTTAAACCTACAAAAACTTTTCCAAATTTTTTTGCTTTTTTAAGTAGTCGTATGTGCCCATGATGTAAAATGGTAGCTGATAAATCCACAAATACTTTTTTTGCTTTTTTCATAAATAATTAATTTTAAAAAATACATTTTATACATTGTTTTAGCTATTTTCGTAACATTTTATTGATTTTAAAAGATTATAATTATATTCATGTTATATAAAGTATTTAAGTCAATTTTTATGAATTTTCATCTTAAAAAAATCTAAAATAAGGTAAACTTAAAAATGAAAAAGAATAATAAAAAATCTGTCTATATTGCTTTAGCTGCTGATAGCATTCATCATGGACATATGAATTTAATTGAAGTTGGAAGGAAGTATGGAGAAATTATTATTGGTTTAATCACCGATAGTGCTATAGCTGAATATAAAAGAATACCTTATTTAAATTTTAATCAAAGAAAAAAAATATTATCTAACCTTAGAGGAGTATCAAAAGTTGTACCTCAAAATGAATATGATTATTCGAAAAATATTTCAAAATTAAAACCTGATTATATGATCCATGGAGATGATTGGAAATATGGTAAAGAAAAAAGTTTAAGAGTAAACGCTTTAAAAGCATTAAAAAAGTATGGAGGAAAACTAATTGAAATACCTTACACAAAAGGAATTTCTTCTGATGCTTTAACAAAATTCCATAATTTAAGTTTAGTAACACCAGACTCTAGACGCGGAATGTTAAGAAGATTATTAGAAATAAAAAAAATTTCACGATTTATTGAGGCCCACAGCCCTATTTCAGCTTTGATTGGTGAAAATATTTCAATTACCAAAAAAGGTAAAAATTTAACTTTTGATGGATTCTGGTCTAGTTCCTTAACTGACTCTACATCAATGGGTAAACCAGATAATGAATATGTAGATAACACGCTCAGGCTAAATGGAATAAATAATATTTTTGATGTAACCTCAAAACCTTTAATCTTTGATGGAGATACAGGAGGAAAAAAAGAACATTTTGATATGAAGATTCGCAGTATAGAAAGATTAGGAATTTCTGCGGTAATTATTGAGGATAAAACCGGGTTAAAAAAAAATTCTTTACATAAAAATACATCTAATCAAACTCAGGAAAATGCTGATATTTTTGCAGAAAAGATATCCATTGGAAAAAAAGCACAAAGCAGCGATGATTTTATGATTATAGCTAGAATAGAAAGTTTTATATTAAATAAAGATGTTAAAGATGCAATGAGAAGAGCAAAAAAATATGTTGAGGCTGGAGCAGATGGCATAATGATACATAGTAAGTCAAAAAAACCTAACGAAGTATTTAGTTTCTCTAGACAATTTAGAAAACTTTTTAAAAATATACCTCTCATTGGTGTACCGTCGAGCTATAATCATGTAACAGAAAAACAATTAGCTCAAAATGGCTTTAATGTTGTTATATATGCCAATCATATGCTTCGTGCATCCTATCCAGCAATGGTAAAAGTGGCAGGAGAAATTTTAAGAAATGGACGATCAAAGGAGTCGGACAAAAAATTAATGTCTATAAATGAAATATTAAATTTGATACCAGGGACAAAATAATTTTAAATCACAAAAACATTAATTATAGAATAAATTGTTTTAATGGGCGTGTAGTTCAGTGGTAGAACGCTACGTTGACATCGTAGAGGTCAGAAGTTCAATTCTTCTCACGCCCACCACAATTAATGATATTTCTTGCAGTTTATAAGGGTATTTACTTATTAAATTAAAACTACTATAAGACAGTGCCTGGTAATTATTGCGAAGGGGCCACACCCGATCCCATTCCGAACTCGGAAGTTAAGTCCTTCAGCGCCGATGGTACTTTGTCTTAAGATATGGAAGAGTAGGACGTTGCCAGGCTTAAAATTAATTATATGAAAATAGCTAGCTCACTAAAGTCATTAAAAAAAAGAGACCTTAACTCTAAATTAGTAAAGCGTAGAGGAAAGCTCTACATAATTAATAAAAAAAACCCAAAATTCAAGGCTCGACAAGGGTAGAAATGAGCGGAAACGACTTCAAAAAAACTTATAATGGTTTCACAAAATTTGTTTTGTGGGGGACAATTGCAGTTATTGCTATTTTAGTAATACTTGCAATCACATTACTTTAAAATTTAAAGATTAATTAAATGATAGTTGGCTCAATTAAAGAAAATGTAACATTAGAAAAAAGAATTTCAGTTACACCAGAGTCAGCTAAAAATATTATTGGACTTGGACTTAGATTGTGTGTTGAAAAAGGGTATGCACTTCATCTTGGAATTCATGATGATGAGTTCAAAAAAGTTGGGGTTGAAATAAAAAACTCATCATCAGAAGTTATTGACACAAGCAATTTAATTACTAGAGTTAATTGTCCATCGGAAAACCAAATCAATATTTTAAAAGAAAATACAATTTTAATTGGTATGCTTAATCCCTCTCAAAATCAAAATGAAATTAGCAAAATTATAAATAAAAAAATTAAACCTTTTTCGCTAGAATTATTACCTAGAATAACTAGAGCTCAATCTATGGACGTTTTATCCTCTCAATCAAACTTAGCTGGATATAGAGCTGTAGTTGATTGTGTTGCAGAATTTGAAAAAGCCGTTCCTATGATGATGACAGCTGCAGGCACAGTTCCTGCTGCTAAAGTTTTAGTGATAGGCGCAGGTGTTGCTGGCTTACAAGCCATTGCTACTGCTAAAAGATTAGGCGCCATAGTCTCAGCTACAGATGTAAGAGCAGCATCAAAAGAGCAAGTAGAAAGTTTAGGTGGAAAATTTTTAACAGTGGAACAATCTGAAGATATGGAAACTGAAGGTGGATACGCAAAAGAAGTATCTAGTGATTATAAAAAAAAACAGGCTGAGATGATGAAAGAAGCTTTAAAAAAGAGTGATATAGTAATTTGTACAGCATTAATTCCTGGAAAACCTGCACCAAGAATTTTGACTGAGGATTTAGTAAAACTTATGAGGCCTGGATCTATAGTTTACGATTTAGCAGCAGAGCAAGGTGGGAATTCTGCCTTTTCAGAGCCAGGAAAAATTAATACAGTCGACGGAATAAAGATAATAGGTGTAAAAAGTTTAATGAATAGTTTGCCTCTGACAGCTTCAAATTTGTATGCTAAAAATTTATTCAGCTTCATAAGAAATTTGTACAGCAAAGAAAAGAGAGACTTTAACATTAATTTAGAGGATGAGATAATAGAAAAATCTTTAATTAAAGAGGTTTAATTATGGAAATAGATCCGTTTATATTTAGATTAAGCATTTTTATTTTATCAATTTTCATTGGTTACTATGTTGTATGGAGCGTTACGCCCTCTCTTCATACACCTTTAATGTCTGTAACTAATGCTATTTCATCAGTGATTATTGTTGGTGCAATTATTGCTGCACTATCTGGTGCTTCAGATAGTATTTTTAACACTTCAAGTATTTTTGGGTTTATTGCAATTGTTTTAGCTGCAATAAACATTTTTGGTGGTTTTTTGGTAACTCAAAGAATGCTTCAAATGTATAAAAAAAAGAAAGATAAAAAGAAATGATATCTGCAAACTTGTCGGCGATTTTTTATTTAGTATCAGGAATTCTATTTATTCTTGCATTAAGGGGGTTGTCATCTCCAGATACATCAAGGCAAGGAAATTACTTTGGAATTGCAGGAATGATTATTGCTATTGTAGTAACTTTTTTGTCCATTGGTAATTTTTCCACATCATTAATTTATGTAATAATATTTCTAGTTATTGGCGGAGCTATTGGTGCTTTTATTGCTTTTAGAATTCCAATGACTGCAATGCCAGAGCTGGTAGCAGGTTTTCATAGTTTGGTTGGGTTAGCAGCTGTTTTTGTAGCGATATCAGCTTTTTTAAATCCAGAAGCTTTTAATTTGGGAAGTGTGAGTGATATTAAACTAGCTAGCTTGATAGAAATGTCCATAGGGGCAGCAGTAGGAGCGATAACTTTTTCAGGTTCTATAATAGCTTTTTTGAAATTAAGAGGAATAATGTCGGGGGCTCCTATTACATTTAGCGGTCAGCACATTTTAAATTTGATACTTGGAATAGGTATTTTTGTTTTAATTTTTTATTTATGTAAAACTCAATCCTCAAATATTTTTTGGACAGTAATTATAATCTCATTTCTTGTTGGAGTTTTATTAATAATACCTATTGGTGGAGCAGATATGCCAGTGGTAATTTCAATGCTAAATTCTTACTCTGGATGGGCTGCAGCTGGTATAGGCTTTACATTAGAAAATACCGCATTGATTATAACAGGCGCACTTGTTGGATCTTCTGGTGCAATTCTCTCATACATAATGTGTAAAGCTATGAACAGATCTTTTGTTAGTGTGATACTTGGTGGTTTTGGAGCAGATAATTCCTCAGATAATAAAAAAGAAAATAAAGACCAAAAACCAGTTAAAAGTGGAAATGCAGAAGATGCAGCTTTTCTAATGAAAAATGCATCATCAGTTATAATTGTTCCAGGTTATGGCATGGCCGTTGCGCAAGCTCAACATGCCCTTCGTGAAATGGTGGATAAATTAAAAAAAAATGATATCAAAGTTACTTACGCTATACATCCAGTAGCAGGAAGAATGCCTGGACATATGAATGTGTTACTAGCAGAAGCAAATGTTCCATATGATGAAGTGTTTGAATTAGAAGATATTAATAATGATTTTGCAAATTCTGATGTCGCGTTTGTGATTGGGGCAAATGACGTAACAAATCCTGTAGCAAAAACAGATCCAAAAAGCCCAATATTTGGAATGCCAGTACTTGATGTTGAAAAATGTAAATCTGTTTTATTTGTAAAAAGAAGTTTATCACCTGGTTATGCTGGAATAGACAATGAACTCTTTTATAAAGATAATACATTAATGTTATTTGCAGATGCAAAAAAGATGACAGAGGACATTGTTAAAAACTTAGACTGATGAAGACAAAAATATTTTGTGATATAGCTGATTACAAGACAATAAAATTCTTTAATAATAAATCTTTAGTTGACGGCTTTACTACTAATCCAAGCCTAATGAGGTTAGCAGGAGCTAAGAATTACAAAGATTATTCTCTTAAAATATTAAAAATTTGTAATAAGAAACCAATTTCTTTTGAGGTTTTCGCAGATAATGCAAAAGATATGCTTAAGCAAGCCTATGAAATTAACTCTTGGGGTAAAAATGTTTACGTAAAAATTCCAGTAGTAAACTCAAAAGGCATTTTCATGGGGAAAGTTATTAAAGAGTTAAGTGAAAAGGGTATAAAACTTAATATAACGGCAGTGTATACCTTTGAGCAAACTAAAAAAATTTATAACAAATTGAATAAAAAAACTAAATCTATAATCTCAATATTTGCTGGAAGAATGGCAGACAAAGGAAAAGACCCTCTTCCTATATTCAAAAGAAGCATTTCTTTAACTAAAAAGAGTAAAAATATTGAAATTCTTTGGGCTAGCACAAGAGAAGCTTACAATTACATACAAGCTAAACAAATTAATTGTGATATAATTACTATGCCTCCTAAAGTAATAAATCAAATAGATGACTTTGGTAAAAGCTTCAATGCAATGACACTAGATACAGTTAAAGGTTTTCTCAAAGATAGTAAAAAATCAAGATTCAATCTTTAAGAAGCTTTAGCTCGAGACTGTCTTTTTCTCTCATGAGGATCTAATATAAGCTTTCTTAATCTGCAAGATTTAGGAGTAATTTCTAATGCTTCATCAGTATTAAGCATACTAAGTTGCTCAGCTATAGCCATTTTTCTTACTGGAGTTAAAACTACATTCTCATCAGTACCCTGGGTTCTCATATTTGTTAATTTTTTTCCCTTTAAAACATTTATTTCAAGGTCACCACTTTTTGAGGAAAGACCAACTATCATACCCTCATAAACCGGATCATTGTGGGTGACAAACATTTCTCCGCGAGCTTGCAAATTGAAAATTGCAAAGGCCACAGCTTTACCATTCTCCATTGAAATTAAAGCACCGTTTCTTCTTCCTTCCATATCACCAGTGTATTTTCCATAAGAATGAAAAATTCTGTTAATTACCCCGGTGCCTTTAGTTAAAGTTAAAAATCTACTTGTATAACCCATTAATCCTCTAGTAGGAGCATGAAAAATTAATCTTTTTTTATTTTTTCCAGTATCTTTTAGATCAATTAATTTACCTTTTCTCCTATTCATAGAGTCAATAATTTTTGAAGAAAACTCCTCATCTAAATCCATTGTTATTTCTTCGATCGGTTCAAATTTATCTCCATGATCATCCTTTTTAATTAAAACTTTCGGAGGGCTCACTGTCATTTCAAAGCCTTCTCTTCTCATCTGAGTTAATAGAATTTCTAACATTAGTTCGCCTCTACCACTTATAACAAACGCATCTTTATTTTCATTCTCCTCAAAATTAATTCCAACATTGTTTTCAGCTTCTAAAATTAATCGGTCTCTAATCTGAGTGCTTGTTAATTTTTTCCCCTCCGTTCCTGCTAAAGGAGAATTATTTACAGTAATTGTTATAGACATAGTCGGCGGGTCAATTGGAGTTGCGTTTATTGGATCATTTAATTCTAAATCACAAATCGTATCAGCAACATTTGCCTTCTCTAATCCCGCTATAATTACTATATCACCTGCTTCGCCTTGCTCTATTGGAACCTTTTTTGTACCCTCATACCTGAAAATTTTTGTTAACCTTCCTTCATCAACTTTTTTTCCGTCCAAATTAATAGCCTTAATTTGTTGGTTTGCTTTTGCAGTGCCTTGGGCTATTCTTCCAACTAAACTTCTTCCAAGAAAACTATCAGCGTATAAAAGAGTTGATAGCATTGCAAACGGTTTTGTTTTATCGGAAATGGATGGTTTAACATGATCTATTATTAAGTTTAGTAAAGGTTGAAGATTATCTCTAGGTCCATTTATTTCTTTTGATGCCCATCCAGATCTTCCACTAGCATACAAAACAGGAAAATCTAATTGTTCCTCATTGGCGTCGAGACTCACAAATAAATCAAAAGTTTCGTCTAAAACTTCATTTGCTCTTTGGTCTGGTTTATCGAGTTTATTAATTACAACAATTGGTTTCAAACCTTGCTTAAGCGCTTTAGATAAAACAAATTTTGTTTGAGGCATAACCCCCTCAGCAGAGTCTATTAATAACAAAGCACCGTCCGCCATGTGCAAAACTCTTTCTACCTCTGCAGCAAAATCTCTATGACCTGGTGTATCGATAATGTTAATTCTTGAGTCCTTCCAATTAATTGACGTAGGTTTTGCAAGAATCGTAATACCTCGCTCTTTTTCCAACTCACCAGAGTCCATTACTCTATCTTCAACTTCTTCATTTTCTCTGAACGTTCCGCTCTGTTTCATTAAATTATCGATCAAAGTTGTTTTTCCATGATCAACGTGAGCTATGATAGTTATATTTCTGATAGTATTATTCATTTGGTTGCGGGGGTAGGATTTGAACCTACGACCTTCAGGTTATGAGCCTGACGAGCTACCAGACTGCTCCACCCCGCGATAAATTATTTCTTTTTTATGTTTATAGCTTGTAATTTATCTTTCTCTTCTTTTATATCATAAGAGATTTTTTGATCTTCTTTTAAAACTCTTAGTTTAGAATCCTCTAAAGCTGAAACGTGAAGAAAAATGTCTTTATTAGACTCATCATCTTTTATAAATCCATATCCTTTTTTAGAGTTAAACCATTTTATTTTACCTGATGGCATTAGTTGTCCTCTCATTTTAATTAATATCTATTCTTAAGTTTTTGGAGTTTTTTTATTCTTTTTAGGTTTTCTGTTTGAACTCTCTTTTTCTTTTCAGATGGTTTCTCGTAAGTGCTTTTCATTTTCATAACTTTGAAAAAACCCTCTTTTTGAAGCTTTCTTTTCAAAACTCGAATTGCTTGCTCTAAATTATTATCTTTTACGTCTATTTTAATAAAAACCTCCAGTTAATTTTCATGGTTGTTATCATCTGTTCCTTAAATTGTCTATAGTGATGCGGATTGAGCCTTTTTTTCCTCTCTTAATTTGGCTTTTTTCTCTCTTTCAACTCTTCGTCTGGCTTTTTCTAAACTTTTCTGAAAAGCTTCTTGAGTGCATAAAGCTAAAATAACAGGATCTCTTGCTTTCAGATTTGAGAAATTCCAATAACTTCTTTTTCTTATTAATGAAACAGTTCCTTTGGTGCTACCAACTAATTTAGAAATTTGACCATCGCTTAATTCTGGTGCGTTTTTACACAACCATAAAATTGCATCAGGTCTATCCTGTCTTTTAGAAAGAGGAGTGTATTTAGGTTTTTTTCTTTCCTTTAATTCAACTTCATCAAGTTTTTTTATTAAGTTTAGTTTTTTAGAAGGATCTTTGGAACAATTTTCAATTTCTTCTCTAGATAATTGCCCTGCGAGTATGGGATTGTAAGCTTTTATTCCCTTTGCTACATCTCCATCTGCAATACCTTTTACTTCAAGCTCATGTAGATTACAAAACTCAGCTATTTGCTTAAAAGTTAATGTGGTATTTTCGACTAGCCAAACAGCTGTTGCTTTTGGCATAAAAGGTGTACCGCTCATAAATTACTTTTTTGTTCTTAGGTTGCTAAATTTTTTATTGTATTTACTTACTCTACCCTTATCTAAAATTTTTTGACTTCCACCGGTCCATGCAAAATGAGATTTTGGGTCAATATCAAGTTTTAATATATCATTTTCTTTTCCCCAAGTTGATTTTGTTTCAAACTCGGTTCCATCGGTCATTACTACTTTTATCTTGTGATAATTGGGATGTATGTTTTTTTTCATGAAGCGTGTTGTATATTAATAATTCTTCTTACTCAATAACTTTTTTTTGTTATTAAATCTTTTAGCTCGACATGAATGCTTGAATTTGTGGCTAAAACATTCTTTTTTAATAGATACTTCGTATCTTCCTCAAAAAATTCTACAAACCCGCCTGCCTCTTTTACTATCACTACTCCAGCAGCTATATCCCATAAATTAATTTCCCTTTGCCAATATCCATCAAATCTTCCGCAAGCAACATAAGCCATATCTAAAGCTGCACTTCCAAACTTTCTTACATTAGAGGACACATTAGATACCTCAATATACTCAGAAAACATTTTTTCTTTAATTTTACTTGCTAGCTTTGGCCCTCCAGTAGCAATTAAAGAGTCTTTTATCTTTTTTTTATTTGAGACTCTTATTCTTGAATTATTTAAGTAAGCACCATTTCCTTTTTCTGCGCAAAACATTTCATTTGTAATAGGATTAAGTATAACTCCACACAATATTTCATTATTCTCTTCATAAGCTACGGAGATACAAAATTGTGGTACACCATTTAAAAAATTTAAAGTTCCATCTATAGGATCAATGATCCATCTATTTTTGTTATTATCATCGTTTATTATCCCAGATTCTTCAGTAACAATACCATAATCTGGATGAGCTTTTTGTAATTCGTTTATTAATATTTTTTCAGTTCTTTTATCTGCGGATGAAACAAAATCACCTGGCGCTTTCATTGAAACCTGTAAATTTTCAATTTCACCGAAATCTCTTATCAAAGATTTTGAGGCTTTCAAACATGCTCTAGTAATTAAATTTATTTGCGGTGAGTTAAGCCTCATCAATTGACTCTCTTTACATATTCTAAAGTCCGAGTGTCAATAATTATTTTTTCACCACTTTCTATAAAAGGTGGAACATTAATTTTAATTCCGCAATCAAGTATCGCTGGTTTATAAGATGAAGAAGCTGTTTGGTTTTTAATAGCAGCATCCGTAGTTTCAATTGTACATTCAATATTGTTTGGTAACTCAATTGATATCGGCTTATCTTCCATAAAAGAAATTGTAACTTCTAAATTTTCTTTTAATAATTTATACTGTTCTCCAGCTATAGATTTCGAAATTTCTACTTGTTCATAAGTATTGTTATCCATAAAATGGCAATTATCTCCATCTAAGTACAAAAAATTAAATTTTTTTTCGTTAACTTCCGCTTTTTCTACTGTTTCGCTTGATCTAAATCTTTCATTCAGTTTTGTACCTTTGATAACACTTTTTAGTTCTACTTGATTAAAAGCCCCACCTTTTCCAGGCTTAACATGTTGAGTTTTAAGAACATTCCAATAATCATTTTTATGTTCAATTATCATTCCAGGTTTTATTTCAATGGCAGTTATTTTCATTTGAATTTTCTAATCGCAAGTTCCGGTTTTAATTTGGGGTTATCCCAAATAAAACTTGATATTGCAATATAATTTGCTCCTGATCTTATTAATTTTTTGTAATTTTTATTATTTATTCCACCTATTGCTACAATTGGTTTTTTTATGTTCTTTTTTGCCCATCTCAAAATATTAAGATTAGCTTTTATTGTATTTTGCTTAAGTTTGGATTTAAAAAAAGATCCAAAAGCAATGTAACTTGCATTATTTTTAATTGCATTAGTTGCAAGTTTTTTTGAGTTATGACATGTGATACCAAATATTTTGTTTTTGAGTTTTTTTCTTGCTTTTGAAAATGACCCATCGTGTTGACCCATATGACATCCATCAGCATTTATTTTAGACGCTAAAACAAAACTATCATTAATGATAAACTTAACTTTATGTTTAGTGGTAATTTTTATAATTCTTTTAGAGAAATAAAGAAGTTTTTTTTGATTAAAATTTTTTAATCTTAATTGAAAAAACTTTACGTTCTTAAAAGACAATACTTTATCTAAACTAGCGAAAAAATTTTGATCAATTTTGTTAGGTGAAATTAAGTATACTAATTTCTTCAAATGTTTTAGGCCGCAAATTCTTTCTCTAATTCTTCAGACCACTCCCCTTTAGATGACAGACCATTCATTTTAGCTCTATGGTTAAAGGCTTTTTGAATATTTTCTACATTTTCTTGATTTTTTCCAAATTCCTTTAACGCACTTGCTTGCAACCCTCTTCCATAAGAAAAAGTAATTAAAAAATTACTATCATTTATCTTATTTATTTCATTAAGATTTTTACTAGACTCAATTTCAGACTGACCGCCCGATAAAAAGGCAATTCCAGGAACATCACTTGGAACATTTTTCTTTAAGCAGTCTAAAGTTTTTTTTGCAATTTCTTCTGCATTAGATTTATTTTTGCACTCCGAGCCAGGTATAACCATATTAGGTTTAAGAACAGTTCCTTTCAAATCAACTCTATGTATTTCTAGTTCGTTATAACACTCATTAAGTACATTTGTTGTAACTTGATAGCATTTATCAATATTATGTGAACCATCCATCAAAACTTCTGGTTCGACTATCGGTACCATTTTAGCTTCTTGAACTAAAGCAGCGTATCTTGCTAATGCGTGGGCATTAGACTTAATAGATTGGGTAGATGGAAATTTATCTGATATTTGATAGACAGCTCTCCATTTTGTAAATCTTGCACCTAAATCATAATACTCTTTTAATCTTTCGCGTAAACCATCTAAACCCTCTGTTACAGTTTCATCACTAGATCCAGCAAGAGGTTTAGCACCTTTATCAACTTTTATTCCTGGTACAGCTCCATGTTTAGATATTAATTCTGGAATTGATGGACCTAAGGTAGTTTTTTGTCTTATTGTTTCGTCAAATAAAATTACTCCCCCAATAAAATCTTTCATAGCACTTGAATTAAAAAGAGTTTGTCTAAAATTTAGTCTATTTTTTTCTATGTTTTCAACATTTATACTTTTAAATCTTTTAGCTATTGTTCCAGTACTTTCATCTGCAGCAAGGATACCTTTTCCTTTAGCGCACATTTTTTTAGCTATATCATTTAATGTCATAGCGATTATTTATTTTAAAACACTTATACCAGGCAAGTCTTTTCCTTCTAAGTACTCTAAAAATGCCCCTCCTGCTGTTGATAAGTGAGAGAAAGTAAGTTTTTCATTACTTTTATTTATTGCTGCGAGAGTGTCTCCACCTCCAAGAATAGATATTAAAGATTTTTCAATAGTATTTTTAGAGATATTTTCTGCAATCGATAATGTGCCTTTTAAGAAATTTTTATTTTCAAAATACCCGGCTGGTCCATTCCACAGAACAGTATTTGACTCGTTAATTTTTTTTTGAATTTTTTTGATTGTATTGAAACCGATATCTAAAATCATTTCATTTTCTTGAATCTCATCAAGATTTTTATTTTTACCAGTTCCTTCAAAGTCTGTTCCTACCATACAATCTTCAGGTATTAATATTTTACAATTATGTTCCTCTGCTTTTTTATAAATATTTGCTATTGTCTCTTTTGTATTTTTTTCAATTAAAGATTTACCAACTTTTAAATTCTTATGAACAAAAAAATTATTAGCCATTGCCCCAACAATCACTATATTGTTTACTTTTTTTATAAGATTAGTAATAACATTAATCTTTGTAGAAATTTTTGATCCTCCAATAATGCAAGTGACCGGTTCTTTTTTATTTTTTATAACAAGATTTATTGCCATTATTTCTTTTTTTAATAATGGACCAGCATAGCTTTTTTTTACAAATTTTGTTATACTATGCATAGAAGCTTGTTTCCTATGGGAACATGAAAATGCATCATTTATATAAATGTCCCCAAGTTCACCTAACTTTTTTGAAAAACTTTGGCCGTCTTCGGTTTCTTCTTTAAAAAATCTTATATTCTCAATTAATATTACCTCACCCCCTTTTAGGTGTGAAAATTTCTCTTTAGTTTCACCATCAAAAGTTCCTCTAAAAAAATAAACATTAGTTTTAAGCGCATCTTTAAGATATTTGTAGATAGGTATTAAAGACAGGTCAGGTACATTACCTTTTGGTCGACCTAAATGACTAATAATTATAATTTTTGCTTTTTTTTCAATTAGTCTATTTATAAAAGGTAAACATAAAGTTATTCTTGTATCATCTTCTATAACTTTGTTCTTAATAGGAACATTTAAATCTAATCTAAGAATTATCTTTTGATCTTTGATTTCTAAATCGTTAGGAAAGAAATTTATTTCATCCATCGACTTCTATTACTCTCTCAATTTTTTTTGAATAAAATTTGTTATATCTTCCTCTGATAATTTAAAATGTTTGTAAACTTCTTTATAAGGAGCACTTTCACCAAATTTATCTATACCTAAATTGGTACCTTTGTTTTTAATATATTTTTGCCAAGACATCACACTTCCAGCTTCTAATGTGATGATCAATGAGTTTTCTTCTAAAATATCTTTTCGGTAATCTTCAGATTGTTTATCAAAAAGCTCCATACATGGCATTGAAACTACTTTTGAGTGGATATTGTTTTCTTTAAGTTTATTTTGAACTTTTAAGGCAAGTTCTACCTCAGTACCTGAGGCAATCAATGTTACACTGTTCTCATGCGAAGTTAAATTAACAACATAGGCTCCTTTTTCACATTTATTCTCTTTAGAATTGCTTGGATTGATATAAGGAACTTTTTGTCTCGATAAAGCAATAGCACTTGGATTATTTTCACTTTTTAAAGCAATTTCCCAACATTCAAATGTTTCATTAATATCTGCTGGCCTGAAGACATTTAAATTCGGAATAGCTCTCAACCCAGTAAGTTGTTCTATAGGTTGGTGAGTAGGACCATCTTCACCAAGACCAATCGAATCGTGTGAAAAAACATAAATTACCTTAAGACCCATTAGAGCAGATAGTCGTATAGACGGTTTACAATAATCTGAGAATATTAAAAATGTTCCACCATAAGGTATTATACCTCCATAAAGTGCTAAACCATTCATAACTGCTGCCATACCGTGTTCTCTAACTCCGTAATGAATATAATTTCCATTAAAATTTTTAGAGTTTATAATTTTAGAATTATTTGTTTTTGTATTATTAGAACCACTTAAATCTGCAGAACCACCTATTAATTTAGGGAGAAAAGCAGAAATTTTTTCTATAGCGGCCATCGAGCATTGTCGTGTAGCTAAAGTTGGCTTAGAATTAAAATATTTATCTTTTTCTTGAAGAATTAAATTTTCTAAACCGTTCAAATCCAATTTCTCATCAGCGCTGTTAAGTTCACTTTTTATTTTAGGATTTTTTTTATTTACTGTTTCAAGCCATTTATTTTCAAGTTGCTCACCCTTGTTACCTATATTTCTCCATTCATCTAGTATTTTTTGAGGTACTTCAAACGGCTGATTGTTCCATTTTAGTTTTTTTCTCACCAAAGCTATTTCTTCATCTCCTAAAGGAGAGCCATGAGAGGAAGCTTTACCAGATTTATTAGGTGATCCAAATCCTATTATAGTTTTACAAGATATTATTGTAGGTTTTTTTGATTTTGATGCTTTTGTGATCGCTTTTGAAATTTGTTTTTCATTGTGACCGTTTACCTCTAAGAAGCTCCAACCGTAAGACTCAAATCTTTTTTTGTAATCATCTGAAACACTAAGCGATGTTGAACCGTCAATTGAAATTTTATTATTGTCAAAAAAAACTATCAAATTTTTTAATTTTAGATGTCCAGCTAGACTCATTGCTTCATGACTAATGCCCTCCATTAAGTCCCCATCACTCGCAATTACATAAGTTTTATTATTAATAATATTTGAACCAAATTTTTTTCTATAAATTTCTTCAGCTATTGCCATTCCAACTGCATTACCTAAGCCTTGACCTAAAGGCCCAGTTGTTGTCTCAATACCTGTTCCTTTTTGATACTCAGGGTGTCCAGCGCATATAGAATTAAGTTGCCTAAAATTTTTAATATCTTCAATTGATACACTTTTATATCCAGTTAAATGGAGCAAAGAATAAAGTAACATCGATCCATGCCCTGCTGATAAAATAAATCTATCCCTGTTAATCCAATCTGGATTTTTCGGATTAAACCTCAGGTGGTATTTAAAAAGAGTTGTGGCAACATCTGCCATACCCATAGGCATACCAGGGTGACCAGAATTTGCTTTTTGCACAGCATCGATTGATAAAAATCTAACTGCATTTGATAATTGATTAAAATTCACGCTCACTTTTAATAACCTATATAGACTTAAACTAAGTATATCAATAATATGATATAATATTTTATGAGCATAATTGAAAAAAAAGAAAAAAATTTAAATCAGCTAATTAATAAACTTAATTCTTTAACTTTAACTTATTCACAGCCTAATTATGAAATTGAGAAAATAAAAACTGAAAAAAATGAAATAATGAAAAAAAAAGCTGAAATTGAAAAAAAAAATCAAGAATTAATAAGGGAGCATAAATATTTAAAAGAAAAAATATTTAATTTACAAACTGAAGTGAAAAAAAGGTCTCAAATTGAAGAAAACTTTAATCAAGAAATTGATGAATTAAGTCAAGAAACAGAAAACCTAGTATCTGAGATTGAAAAATGGCAAATGTAAACGTAAAGTTTAATAATAAGGATTATCTTTTGTCTTGTGATGACGGCCAGGAGGATTCTTTAA
>CACILM010000003.1 GCA_902587515.1 uncultured Pelagibacteraceae bacterium | reverse complement strand
TTTAATTCAAACAAAAAAAAAATCAGAAATTTTAAAAGTTTTTAAAAAAAATATTATTATAAATTTTGGTCAAGGTTCAGCTTATTGGAGAAACTTAAAAATTAGAAAAAAATATAAAAAGATTAAATGGAAAAAACCTTTAAATGGCCCTTGGATTCATCAAAATATACTAGAAACAATACAAAATATTAAAATAAAGAAAAATAGCACCGGCGGGATTAAAGTTAATGAGTCAGATGGTTATTGTGCTGCTCTCCCGTATTATCTTTATAATAATAATGATGAAGATTTAAAAAGAGTAATCAAATGTGTTGCTAATTCTAAAATAAATGAAACTTACGCGTTAGCAAAATTAAAGATCATAGAACTAGCAATGAAAGGTGAAAAAAGCCCTCTAAATACCTTTGCCCAAAAGTATGGGAAAAAAAGATATTTTAAGGAAGTTAATGCTAATATTAAAAAGGTTTTAAGATTAAAAAAATATAATCATACTAAAGTTGTAAAGAAATTTGGAAAGGCGTGTAGTTATCCTGGTACCTTCATGGGTTCTATTCATGCTATTATTAGCTCAAATAATTACAAATCTGCAATTATCAAAACTATAAAAGCTGGAGGCTGTAATTGTTCCAGAGCTAATTTTGTTGGTGCTTATTTTGCTGCATTAAAAGGTTTTGAAAATATCCCTTCCTCTTGGATAAAAAAGACTTTTCCTGCCAAAAATATTTTAAAATATATTTAATTATTAGCAGCACGCTTACTTAAAGCTGCAGCCATCGGTGCGCTTGGAGGATCTGGATCGTCATCATCATGAGGATCTTTGATTGATCCTAAACTATTCATTATTGATCTAGCATCTCTTCCAAAATTATCGACATTTGTTATTGCTTGCTCTAACTTCTTTCTTAGTTCAACTATATTACTAAAATGTTTTTCAAATCTTGTAGTGATTATTTTTAAATCTGTGTAAATTTGGGTTGCATGTTTTTGCACTTTTAATGTTTGAAATCCAAGCAAATATGACTGTAAAAGAGCAGAAAGATTATTTGGACCTGCTAAAGTTACCTTATACTTCACTATTAACTCATGTAATAATAATTCTTTTGTTTTTGGATCTCTATAGCTTGATAGTTCAGAAAATAAACTCTCAGTTGGTACATAAATAATCGCAAAGTCAGTGCTTATTGGAGGTGATATATATTTTGAATTCACTGCTTTAGCTTTAAGCTTAAATGCAGACGCCAATTCTTTTCTAGCTTCAGCTTGGGCTTCTTTGTCATTTGATCTATACGCTTCCTCTATCGCTTTATATTTTTCAATGGGCCAATGACTGTCTATGGGGAGAAGAACATCCTGAAGTTTTATTGCAAACTCTACAGTTTCAGATGTTTCATCAGGTTTCATTTTTGCATTAGCAATATACTGTGAAGAAGGAAGCAAATCTCCCAATAAAGAACCTAGTCCCATTTCTCCAAGAGTTCCAAAAGTCTTTACACCACTCAAAATTTTACTAAAGTTATCTTGACTTTTATTTAATTCATTTACTTGTTGATTGAAAACTCCAACTTTTTCATCCACTTTAGTTAAAGCTCCAGTCATATCTTTTGCAATCTCTTTGCTCATTGAGCCAAAAGATTCACTAAAACTGTTTCTTAATGAATTTACCTGGTCTTTTAAAATTTGCTCGGTATTATTTTGCTCAGGTTGTTTTCTTTTTAATAGAATAAATACGACTATAAAATTAGCAAATAGTAAAAAAATGATTAAAGTATTAAATATTGATTCCATAAAAAAATATAACATTTTTTAAAATTTTATAAATCATTTAAATTATAGGATAAAAAAATTTGTATATATTAAGATTGACTTTTTTAATTTAGCAATTATATTGATTTTAGCCGTAGGGAAAGTGTATTCACATAATTAGTTTCCTTTCTGTGAATTCACTTTCCCTACATTATAAAAAACAACAAAACTTTATGTTTTGAACACGATTTTTGTATTTGCTGTTTAAAATATAATGTAGAAAGGAAACACTAATGACCGATTATAATAAGTATCGGAATGTTTCATTATCAAATGAAACTTATGAAAAACTGATAGTTTTATCAAAATCAATAATACCTAATGTAAAATTATCTATAAGCAAAACTATTGAGACTGTGACAAAAGAGAAATTTGCTTCGTCAATAGTATCGAATTCAACAAAGAAAAAAGGAAGTCATAATTTATTTAATGTCTAACTTTGTCTTTTACGATTTTGAAACTAGTTCATCTAATAAATATTGGGGCCAAATAATTCAAATTGGCGCTGTATTAACTAATGACAATTTAGATGAACTAGATCGTTTTGATGCTAGGTGTAGATTAAGTCCTGGAATAATTCCGGAGGCTATGGCGCTGATCGTGAACAAGACCTCACCCTCAATGTTAAAAAAGTCCAACCTCTCTCATTACGAAATGATTAGGCAGTTTGTTGAAACACTTAAAAGATGGGGTAAGGCAACTTATATTGGGTTCAATAGTATTGAATTTGATGAAGAATTTTTGAGGTGCACTTTGTTTCAAACATTAGAATATCCTTACATTACTAGTACAAACGGAAATACTAGAGGTGATATCCTAAGTTTGGCAAGAGCCGCTAACTTGTATTACCCAGATACACTTAAAAATTCCGTAAATGAAAAAGGGAACGATGTTTATAAATTAGATCAAATGGCACCTTTAAATGGAATTGAACATGGAGATGCACATAGTGCAATTGGTGATGTGATAGCAACTATTGGAATAGCGAAATTAATTTCTAAAAAAGCACCAAATGTTTGGAAAGCTAGCATGTTAACTATGGATAAAAACCAGACTTTAGAATTAATAAAAAAAGAATTACTTTTTTGCATGAATGAATATTTTTATGGGAGAAGTAGACCTTATATTTCTACATTTGTTTGTCAGCATCCTAAATATCAATGGCCCTTATGCTTTGATTTGAGACATGATCCTTCTCCATATTTGGACATGCCAATTAAAGAATTAACTGCAGCGATGAAAAAACAACCAAAATTTATCAGAACTGTTAGACACAATAAACATCCAGTTATAATGAACCCATCTTATGGAAATCAATTTGAAGAGTACAAGCAAATTGGTTCAAAAAAATTAGAGGAAAGAGCTAAAATGATAAAAAATAACGAAACTTTTGCAGAAAAGGTCTCCTCGGTAAAACGATCTGAAATTGATGAAAAAGAACACACAAAGTCACAAGAAGATTTATATAACGAGGAAAGTATTTATGCTAAATTTACTTCAACAGAAGATAATAAAATAATGCCAGAGTTTCACAGTGTTGACTGGGATAAAAAACTTCAAGTCATCTCTAAATTTAAAGATGAGAGGTTACAGTACTTTGGAAAAAAACTGCTTTACATGGAAAAACCTGAGGTTTTAAATAAATCTGACTTTAATTTAATTCATAAAGATATTTCAAAAAAACTATTAAGCACTAATAATGAAAATTGGAATACAATTCCAAGAACTTATTCAGAGATAGATACTCTAAGGGCAAAATTTGAAAAAGAAAACCAACCAGAAAAATTAAAAATATTAGATGATATTAACGCATACGTTGAAGATTTAGAAAAATATTATTCATCTGCGTAGTTGACAAAAAACAAAAAATACTTAATTAAAGGCTATGGCATTCAAAGATTCTACAGACGAAAGATTTAGCGATCAAATAAGTGGAAGCAAGCTTTCACTAATCCAATTTTCAGCCTCATGGTGCGGACCTTGTCAGCAACTTAAACCAATAGTAGAGAAAATTTCAAATGACATGTCAGATAAAATAGATTGCTACTATCATGACATTGAAAGTCAACCTAATGAGCCAACAAAGTATTCAGTGAGAGGTGTGCCAACAATTCTTTTATTTAAAGAGGGAAAACTATTAGGAACTAAAGTTGGTGCCTCAAGCGAAAAAGATATGCTTGAATTTATTAAACCTCACGTTTAATTTTTATTTAAAATATTTCCACAGTTGTAAAGACTGCCAAAGCAAACTATTAATTTTTTTTCTTTACTACTTATTTTTTTTAATGCCTCACTGAAATTATTGCTTTTTTCTACTTTGAATTTATTTTTGACTGCTACTTTATAAAGTTTATTAGTTGAGACTGAGTTAATCTCATTTTCGATTGGCATTGTAACAACTTTTTTAAATACTCCTTTAAACTGTTTAATGAATAAATCTGGTTCTTTATTTTTAGTCATAGCCCAAATTCCATATTTTGAAATTTTTAAATTTTTTAAATATGCTGCTAAATTTTGCGCATCAGCAGTAGCATGGGCGCCATCAATCATGATAATTTCATTTCTGTTCAACTTTTCTTTAATTTTTCCTTTAGTAAGGTATTGAAATCGACCTTCAAAAGAGAGCAAAGGCAAGGTCTTTTGAATGATTTTTTTGTCTATATTTAGATCAAGAGCCACTTTAATCGCTAGACAAACATTTTCAAACATACCTTTGGAATAAACATTTTTGGTATTAAGTTTTATTTTAAATTTTCTATCTTGATAGTAATAATAGCTCCCTTTTTTAGTCAGCTTCCAAGTATTAGGATATATTTTTTTACTAGTATTATTTTTTAAGTGCATCTTTATTTTCTTTAAAACACTTGTAGACTGTTTACCTATATAAATGTCAGTGTAGTTGCTTAGAAACCCCACATCTTCTTTAATAACTTCATCTAAAGTTTTTCTTTTCAAAAAATTCAAATGTTGTTTATTTATATTTGTACAAATTTGAAGCTTCGGGAAGTCATGAACATTGTTAGAGTCTAATCTCCAGAGAGCACCTGTTTCTTGAATGTTATAGTCAGCATTTATCTTTGAGGCATTGATAATATATACCAAAGTAAGACACTCAAAAACTGTTAGAGGAATCTTTAATTTTTCAATCTGCTTTATAGTTTTTTCAATTTCTTCATGAGTTAAGTATTTTTCGCCCATATAAAATCTTTCCCTTATATCTTTCAGTGAAGGCGAAATATGGGCTGTTACTATTTGATTATTTGCTTCGATAAATGATTTTAAAGAAAATAATGTTGTAAATTTACCGGACTCACCAATTACTGTAATTACATTTTTAAGTTTTTTTTCAGGATGATCCAATAATTCTAAAGCAAGTTTGATCCTTTTTAGACCAAACTTAACAGATTTATTGAAAAGTTTGTGATTAGCTAGCTGTTTGTAAAGACTGATCGACCGTGACATTAGACTCTTGTTTAGCCTGAGCCTCTGCCTTTTTCAATAGAACATTTAGCAATGTTCCAATAGTAGTATTCAAATATTGTCTTTCAACGATTAGGTCGATCCCACCATGATCTTTAACATATTCCGCTGTTTGAAAATCATCCGGTAGAGTTTCCCTTACTGTGTCTTGAATAACCCTTCGCCCAGCAAAACCTATTACACTTTTAGGCTCACTTATTAAAATGTCACCTAACATGGCCCAGGAAGCAGTCACACCACCTGTTGTTGGATTAGTTAAAACAACAATAAATGGAATATTTTTTTTCTTTAGTTCGTTAACAGCTAGGGCAGTCCTAGACATTTGCATTAATGCAATAGAACTTTCGTGCATACGTTGACCACCAGAACAACTAAAAAATATATAAGGCTTATTACTTTCGATTGCTTGCTGAGCTCCAGCTATAAAAGCTTCTCCAGAAGCAGCTCCAAATGATCCGCCAATAAACCTAAAATCTTGGGCTCCTGCAACAACTTGAATATTTTGAACTTTTCCAGTTGAAATTAAAACCGCATCATCTTGACCGGTGAGTTTTCTTGCTGCTTTTAAACGATCTGTATATTTTTTCTTATCTTCAAATTTTAAAGGGTCGTCTTTTGGAAGAGGTGTCTCAATAATTTCAAATTCTTTATTATCAAAAAAAGTTTCAAATCTCTCTCTACAAGTTAGTTTATGATGCTCCCCGCACTTAGGGCAAACTTTTTGATTGGAATTCATATCGTCTGAATAAATTAAGTTTTTACAACTACATGTAGTCCAAAGATTTACTTCTACTTTAGAGGATCTTTTTTGGAATAAAGATTTAATTTTTGGTTTGATAAATTTTGTTATCCAATTCATAAAATTTTATTTTTAAGACTGTACACAACTTTATCTAACTTTGTGACAGGATTTTGTCTCATTTTGAGTGAATTTGTTATTATTTTACACAACATACTGCCCACAACTAGCCCATTTGCTGATTTTAGTGAAGAAATTGTTTTATCCGTAATTCCAAAACCAATCACAAGGTTTTTTTTTGAGTTGATTCTTTTTATCTTATTATAGTTTTTAAGAATTTTGCTTGCAGATACTTTTAATTTTGCACCCGTAGTAGAAAGCATTGATATATAATAAAGCATTTCATGTGAATCTCTTATAATTTTTCTCATTCTTTCTTTTGATGTAGTAGGAGACAAAAGTTGAACAAATGTAATACCTTTTTTTTTACACTTATTAGCAAAATTTTTATTTTCTGGATATGGGAGGTCCACAATAATAAGACCATCCACCCCTGAGTTTTTACAATCTTTTAAGAAATTATTTTCTCCACGTTGATAAATAAGATTAAAATAACCCATGAGAATTAATGGTTTATTAGGATTTACTTTTTTAAATTTTTTTACAATGTTAAAAACATCTTTAAGTTTTGTTCCATTTTTTAAAGCTCTATGTGAGCTTCCTTGTATTTGGCCTCCATCTGCTATTGGAGTGTTGTGAGGAAAACCACATTCGAGGATATCTGCGTGTTTTGAAATTTTATTAAGAATTTTAAGTGAATTATTTTTAGTATTATCACCAGCCACCGTGTAAGTAATTAATGCAGGCCTATTTTCTTTTTTGCAATTGTCAAAAACTTTAGCAAGGTTTGATTTCATCTTACGTATGAACCTAGTTTTTGCTTAATTATATCTTTATCTTTAATGCTATCTCCACAGGAGTTTACAATAATTATGTCAGATGATTTTAATTTAGGTGCTAGTTTAATAGCTTCTGCAAAAGCATGAGACGGCTCGAGTGATGGAGAAATATTTTCAAATTTTGAAACTAGCTGATAAGCTTTAAGAGCCTCTTCATCACTTGCGGAAGTATATTTAGCTCTTTTTGTGTCTTTAAGAAAACAATGTAAACTTGAAATCCCTGGGTAGTCCAATCCTGCTGAAATTGACTCTGTCCCTCCTATTTGTCCTTCTCTATCTTGAATCACATACTGAGCAGATCCATGAAGTATGCCTATCTTTGAACCATTAGTTAATGGTGCAGCATGAAGTTTGCTATTCTTTGGGCCTCCAGCTTCAATACCAATAAATTCTGCATCAGTATCTATAAATTCATTCCAAAATCCCATAGCAGAGCTTCCTCCACCAACACAATTAAGGAGTTTCATTTTCCTTGGTACTTTACCAAATTCCTCTTTTACTTGTATCATTAATTCTCTTGAAATTTGGGCTGTACTCCATGCACAGATCTTTACAAAAATGTTAGGACCAACCGTTGATCCAACACACATATGCGTTGTATCGCAATTAGCGACCCAGTAGCGCATACACTCACTCACAGCATCAACAAGTGTCTGGCTTCCAGTATTAACAGGCACTATTTTTGCTCCATTTTTTCTTATAGCCTCGACATTTGGTCTTTGTCTTTTAATATCCTTTGCTCCCATGAAAATTTTACACTTAAGACCAAATTTTTTAGCAGCCATTGAAAGCATTTTTCCTGCGTAACCTGCTCCAGTATCACCAACAATAAATTTTTTACCTGCTTTTTTAGCAATCAAACAATGCACTGTAGCATTATAAATTTTATGAGCTCCTCCATTAGCTTCAGAGACAACTTTTGCATAAATTTGAGCTCCACCAAGATAATCAGTTAAGTTTTCTAACTTTATAAACGGGGTTGGAGCCCCAATATAATTTTTAAAATGATAATTTCTCTCTTTTAAGAACTTTTTATCTTTTCTTAGTTTTGAAAATAGTTTTGTTAAATCATCAATAGGCTTTTTAAGGGTTTCTGGTATGAAATTTCCTCCAAATTTTCCTCCATACATGAAGTTTTTGTCATGTTGATCAATTAGGGGAACACCTTTTTTAATTTTTAATTTCATTTACTTTGTTTATAAATTTTTTTATTTTTTGATGATCTTTGTATCCTATTTCAGCATCTGTTTCCAAGTTACTCGATAGATCACAAAAGTTAATACCTAATTTCTTTATATTTTCTATATTATTTTGAGAAATTGAGCCAGCAAGAGCAAACTTTTCTCCCTTAGGTAGTTTTGAAATTAAATCTTTAGGAAACTCAATAGATTTTTCCATACCTGGAGTATCAAATAAAATGATATCAGCATTTTCATATTTTTTATATTCGCTAATATCATTCTCATCTCTAATTTTTATAGCTTTAATAATTTTTAGTCCCATTGATTTTATTTCCTTTACTCTTTCTTTTGTCTCTGAGCCATGAAGCTGAATATAGTCAAAATTTTTTTGTACAATATTTTTAATAAACTCATTGCTAGGGTTAACAGTTACAGCCACAAATTTAGAATTAAACTTATTATAGCTTTTTAATATTTCGATTTGTTTTAAATTAACGTTCCTAGGAGACTTCGAATAAAATACGAAACCTAAAAAATTTACTCCTAAATCAATACAAAGCTGTACATCCCTTGCTGGATGTAGGCCGCAAATTTTCACTTTCATTTTAATTTAATTCTTCAATAATTTTCTTAATATTTTTTTTTATGTTTCCGCTAGTAATACTTCTACCCATCACTAAAGATGTCGCTCCATTTTGAAAAGCTTCTTTTGGTGTCGTTACTCTTATTTGATCATCTTTTTTATCATTAAGGAGTCTTATCCCTGGAGTAATTATCTCTTTTTTAAATACTTTCTTCACAATCTTGATTTCATGTGGGCTGCATACAATGGCATCTAATTTCGCTTTAGCTGCTAATTTAGCTTGGTGAAGTACTAATTTTTTAACAGTTTTATTATATCCAATTTCTTTTAAAGATTTATTGTCAAGAGAAGTAAGTACAGTGACACCAATTAATTTTATCGAACCGCAAACTTTTTTTGCGGCCTTAATAGCTTTAAGGCCTGAACTAATATGTATTGTGACATAGTTTAATTTTAAATCTTTAATAGCTTTAATAGAAGATGAACAAGTATTTGGTATATCTGCCAACTTATAGTCTCCAAAAATAATTTTATTTTTTAAGTTTGAAACGAATTTTCTACCATATTTTGAGTTTAAAAATTCTAAACCAAACTTATAACCAAATTTTATTTTAGATGACTGTGAATATTTGATTATTTTTTTAATTTTCTTAATATTTGTTGTATCGCAAGCAATAAAGATTTTTGGTCTCATTTATTAATCAACTCTTTAAGTTTTTTACTAGCTCTAAATCTTACTCTATTTTTTTCAGGAACATAAATTAATTCTCCTGTTTTCGGATTACGAGCAGAATACTTTTCTTTTATTTTTCTCAAAAAAAAAGATCCAAACCCTCTTAATTCTATATTTCTCTTATCAATGAGAGCTTGCTGTATGCAAGTGCAAAAAATATCTACTACTTCTTCCGAATCTTTTTGATTTAAACTTGGGTTTTTTTTTATTAACTTTTTAATAAGTTGTGGTCTAGACAATTACTTTTCTTTTTTTGCTTTTTTTCCAATTGCTTTCTCAAAAATACCTTTTAAGGTTGCTCCAGACTTAGTAGCGCCCTCTCCAAATTTTGCTATTAAAGATTTTTCCTCGTCTATTTGTGCTGCTTTTACACTTAATTTTATTCTTCTTAATTTAGTATCTAATTCTGTAATTTTAGCATCTAAAGCGTTACCAGGAGAAAAAACTTCAGGTCTTTGATCTGCTGTCTCTTTTGCAAGATCTGCTTTTCTAATTGTAACAATTAATTTCTTATCTTTATCTATTGCAACTTTTACCCCTGTTTTTAAAACTTCATGTATTCTAGTCGTAATTATATCTCCAACTTTTTTCTTATTATCTTTGAAAAAGTCTAGGGGATCTTTATCTAATGCTCTTTTAGAAAATCTAATTTTATCGTCTTTAATTTCTAAAATCTTTACATTAAAAGTATCATTTTTTTTAAATTTTTTGAGGTCCTCTATATTTTCATTATATGAAATTTCTTTATAGTGAAGCATTCCAGATAGGCCAAATTCTACAAGCTCGCCAAATATTGCTTTATCAGTAATATTATTTACTTTTATTTTTACCTCTTGGCCTATTTTATCTTTAATCTTATTCCAAGGATTATCTAATGTTGCTTTATAAGATAGAGAAATTCTTTTTGTCTCTTTATCGATGTTTACTATTTTGAATTTAATATTTTGTGATGCTGATAAAACTTTACTTGGCTTCACATTTCTGTTTGTCCAGTCTAATTCTGAATTATGAATTAAACCTTCTATTCCATCTTCTATTTTTACGAAACAACCATAGTCCATTATTTTTGTAACTACTCCATCATATATTTCTCCGATTTTATATTTTTTCTCGATATTTTCATATGGATCTTCTGTCAAAGCTTTTACAGAAGCGGAAACACGATTAGTTTTCTCATCTATTTTTGTAATTTTTACTTTTATTTTTTGTCCTATCGTAACTAGATCAGCAGGTTTTTTTACTCTACCATGGCTTAAATCTGATACGTGAAGCAACGCATCAATCCCATTTATGTCTAAAAATATTCCCCAGTCTGTTGTTGCCTTTACTATTGCATTATCAACTATGTCGTTAACTTTTATGTTTTTTAAGGCTTCTGTAATTTCTGCATTTTTACTTTTTTCTAAAACTGCACGTCTAGAAACACAAACGTTTCCTCTATTTTTATCGATTCTTGTTGCAATCACTTTGACTGGGGTATTCATTAGATGATCGACTTTTTTTAAAGGTCTTACATCAATTTGAGATGAAGGCATAAAACACGGTAATCCCTCAACTGTTGCTATAAAACCACCTTTAATTTTACCGGTAATATATCCCGTCATTTCCTCTTGTGTCTCAAAAACTTTTTCCATTTTTTTCCATGCCTTCATTTTTCTTGCTTTATCTCTTGAAATAATAATTTCTCCCTTAAAGCTCTCTATTCTTTCAAGATATACATCAATTTGGGAACCTACTTTTAATTTTGTTAACTCATCATCATTTTTAAACTCTTCAATAGGTATCATCCCCTCCATTTTTGCTTTACAGTCAACTACTATAAAATTTTTCGTTATTTCCGTAACTGTAGCTTTGATAATTTCGTTTTCTTTGAGTTTTCTATCTTTGAAGTCTTTTTCTAAAAGATTTTGGAATTCTTTTTGTATGGGGCTGCTCTTTTTTAACTCTTGTTCTCTTGCCATTATTTAGTTTTTATTCTTTCTACATTTTTTATCATTTTGCTTAACATAGCTCGTTTATTCAATTTTCCGGTGTCGATTTCTATCGAATCTCTGTGTTTAAGTAAAGGGGAGTTTTTTCTATTAATGTCAGAAATATTTCTTATTCTAAGGGCTTTTTTAACGTCTTTAAGTTTAACATTTGAATTAAATTTTCTGAGCTCTACATATCTTCTTTTTGCAGCAATATTCAAATTACATTTAAAAAAAAACTTTAAATCAGAATTCGGTAAAATTTTTGTGGAAATATCTCTTCCTTCAATACAACAATTTTTATATTTTTTTGAAAAACCTATCTGATATTTTTTCAAAATTTTTCTCACATTATTTATTTTAGCTATACGCGCGCTGTACTCTGATATTTCAGGCCGATGTAAGTTAATTTTATTTAAACTTTTATAATCTAGTTTACTAAATTTTCTTTTAATTAAAGAAATCTTATTTTTGGGTTTAAATTTAAGAACAAGATAGCTAGCATATCTATATAGCAGACCTGATGATAAAAATTTTAAGCCATATTTTTTTGCTATCATTTTTGCACCTGTAGATTTTCCAGTTGCGGCTCCTCCATCACAGGATATCTGTAAATACTTATTTTTGTACTTCAAAACTAGCTCCTAAATTTCTCATTATTTTTAAAAAGGATGGTGATGACGTATTTACAGTTTCAAAATTCTTAATTTCCATTTTTGTGCCAGTTAAAATTGCTAGGATAAATGACGACATACAGATACGATGATCACCTAATTTTTTAACTAAAATTTTTTTTTTATTTGTTTTTAAAATTCCTTTACCGTAAATTTTAATACTATTTTTAGTAGAAATACTTTTTACACCAACTTGCGCAATTATTTTTTGCATTTCTTTAATTCTATTACTCTCTTTGTTCGCTAACTCTGCTATTCCATAAAATTTAGAAACTCCTTTAGTAAGTGCAGCTATAATGAATAAAATTGGATATTCATCTGTAGAATTGACATAATATTTTTTTGAAGCGGTGATTGGTTTTAAATTGCTACTTTCAACAAGTATATCTCCTCTTGGTTCGTTATTCTCCATATACAAATTTTTAAATTTTATTTTTGCCCCTTGTTTTTTTAATAAATTATAAAAACCAATTCTTGTTTTATTTAAACAAACATTTATTATTTTTATTGATGAATCTTCATTTAATAATGTGAGTGCGGTAAAAAAAGCAGCGGATGATGGATCTCCGGGAACTTTTGTTATTAACTGCTTAAGATCTTTCTTGCCATATACCTCAATCAAATTTATTATTCCTTTTTTTATCTTGATGGTATTTTTATTAATTTTAAGCATATTCTCAGTATGGTCTCTACTTTTTTTTGACTCAAATATTTTTGTTTTCCCATATGAATTGAGGCCTGCAAAAATAACAGCACTTTTTAGCTGGGCAGAAACATCCGCCACATAATTAATACCAATTGGCGCTTCACTAGAAATAAGTTTTAGGGGAAACTTATATTTTTTCTTCGGTAAAAATGTAGCTCCAAATTTTGACATTAAAAAAATGAGTTTTTTCATATTTCTTTTGTTTAAAGAATGATCACCTTTAACTCTAAGCTCAATATTTGGAGTTGATGACAAAACTCCTAGTAAAAGTCTTGCCAATGTTCCAGAGTTGCCAAAGTTAAGTTCTAAATTTTTTTTTGCGTGAAGCGAACCAAGTCCCTTACCGTATACTAAATAATTTCCCCTACTTTTTTTGATTATTTTAACACCCAATTTTTTAAGACAGTTTATTGTTGAGAAAACATCATCAGATTCTAAAACGTTTTCAATTTTAGAAATATTTTGACTAATAGCACTAATTATAAAGCTTCTTATGGAAATAGATTTATCAGAGTCAACTTCAATATTTTTTTTAAATGGAGATATTTTTTTATTTATTTCAAGATTAAAACTTTTAGAGTACATTAGGTTTAATCAAACTGAGATCCAAAATAATGTTCAATAGCTTTTGTTGATTTTAACAATTCTCTAGAAGTCCCTTCAGCGATGACAGTTTGCTCTCCCAAAACATAGCTTCTGTCAGTGATATCAAACAAATTTTTGACATTGTGATCTGTAATAAGAATTGAAGTTCCCGTAGACTGTATTCGCATTATATATTTTTGTATATCTTGTATGACTATAGGATCCAATGCAGCAAGAGGTTCATCTAATAAAACAATTTTCGGTTTATTAATCATCACTCTAGCCATCATAAGTCTTCTAATTTCACCTCCTGATAAAACAGATGCATTCAAAGATCTTAAATGCTGTAAATTGAACTCATCTAAAAGTTTTTCAGTTATAGCTTTTTGGTTATCTGTACCTTGAATTGAAATTTGAGCTATTCCTAAAATATTATCATATACAGACATATCAAATACACTTCTCTGTTGAGGAAGATATCCTAATCCTTCTTTAGATCTTAAATGTATTGGAATTTGCTCTATAGATTTTCCATTTAAAAAGATTTTTCCACCATCAGTATTTTGTTCACCAATACATAATGAAAATAAGGTTGTCTTACCACAACCATTAGGTCCCAGTATACCAACGCACTCCCCAGGGAAAACTTTGAGTGAAAGTTTTTTTAAAATTGGTCTTCCGTCATAAGATTTACTTATGTCCTTAACCTCAAAAATAGGCTTGTCTTTTTTAAATTTTAAAATTCTAAAACCTTTTTTCATTTTAAGTTTATATTAGCATTTATTTTGTTATCTTCAAAAGCAGCAATTTTAAGTGTTTGCTTTTTTATATCAAAAAAAAGTTTATCAGCATACATAGTACCTTTTGGATCTTCGATTGTAACATTTTTTGTGATGATTAAAAAACTTTTTGAATTTGAATACTCCGCTTCATCAGCAGATAAGCTGCTATCTATGTAGTTAGCTTTTACATTACCATCAAAAAACATATCAAGCGTCTTGTTATTATAGATCCCGGCATCAGAAGCCACACTTAATAAAGTACCATCTTTAAAATAAAATTTTGCTGTTACAAGTTTCATCCTGACTACATCCTGATTGGATTTATCTGGTGTTGCTTCCTCGGATTTAAGAATATATCTGTTTCCAGCTAAATCTAAACCAGAGTATTCAATGTTATAAAAAATATCTCCTGCTGCTTGATTTTCTATTTGTTGTTTAATCTTTTTTTGAGACTCAGAAAAAATAATTTTTTCTTCAGACATGTTATTGTTTTTTATATAAGTAAAAAAAATAATTAATAAACCAACTACTAATAAACTAATTTGGATTATTCTAATTTTTTTCTTTCTTTCAATCACTAAATACCTCTCTGTAAAAGAAAATGAATATGTATTATACCTTTGAGAATTTTGTTTGATTTTTTGTAGTCTTTGTCGGAAACCACCAATAAACTCGTTATTTTTTTTTCATTCATAATAGCCAAAGCCTTTGATGCAGTCATATTCTCATTTACAACTAAAGGTTTTTTAGACATAAAATTATCAAGACGTTTATTTTTTGAAAAATTTTTTAACTCTCTTCTCAAATCTCCATCAGTGACTATTCCCTTTATATATTTTTTATTCAAAACAACAACTATACCAAGTTTTTTTTGATTCATAATTCTAACAGCTTCTTTGAAACTTTTTTTATAATTTATAACTGGCATCCTTTTGCCTGCAATCATTATATCTTTTGCTAAAAGTAAAGAGTTTCCAATATTCCCCCCGGGATGAAAAATTTTAAACTTTTCTTTAGAAAATTTTTTCTGGTGCATTAAAGTTGTAGCTAAACAATCACCAAGAAGAAGCGTTATAGAAGTACTTGAAGTCGGTACCATTTTTGTTACGTCAGCCTCTTTTACTTTTGGAAGAATTAGTTTTACATCGCTTGCTTTTAAAAGAATGCTATCAGGCTTGGAGGCGACACCAATTATTTTAATTCTAAATCTATTAGCATATTTTAACATATTATTTAGCTCAGAAGTATTTCCAGAATATGAAAAAATAATTAAAATATCTTTTTTTTCTATTTGACCCATATCTCCATGTAGCGCTTGAGCGGGGTCGCAAAAAAAGCTGGGTATCCCAACACTAGAAAAAGTTGCCGAAATTTTTTTAGCAATTAAACCTGATTTTCCAACACCTGCAAATATGACCTTGCCTTTACAATTTAATATAAGATCAACTGCTTTTACAAAGGAATGATTAAAAACTTTTTTTATTTTCTTTAATTCGTTTATTTGAATACTTGAAGCCTTTTTTGCGAGTGCAATATAATTATTTTTTCTCATTAATGTTCAAAAATATCCTCTTTAAATCCTTTTTGATCAAGTTCAACTCTAGTATCTAAAAATGCTAAACATTTTTCAAATACATCTATTCTCTTCTCTCTCAGTAACATTTTTTCTAATTCAGTTTTAATTTTATGAAGATAGACAACGTCATTTGCAGCGTATTCTAACTGTTTATCGGATAGGTCATTAATATCTTTATTCCAGTCACTACTTCCATGTCTCTTATCTAAAGATCTATTACAAAATTCTTGAACTAAATTTTTTAATCCGTGAGCATCTGTGTATGTCCTTACTATTCGCGATGCAATTTTAGTATCAAAAATATTTTTTACTTTACACTTTAAAAAATATTCTAATGCGTTTTTGTCAAATCTTAAAAAATGTCCTATTTTTAAAATTTTATCATTTTCTAAAACAGAAACTAAATTTGGAGCTTTATAATCATTTTTATTAGGTTGAATAATGAAAACATTTCCTTTTACATCACAAATTTGAATCAGACTTAATTTATCTCTTTCGGGGATTTGCAAACCTGTAGCTTCAGTATCTATGGCTATACTCTCTTTAAAAGAATTTGCAATTTCTGGAGTTATGTCCTCTTTAATCTTCGTTATTTTCATATATAACTTTAAATACCATGAAAAATCAAATTTGCACAATTTTAGGTGGTGGTGGATTTATAGGAAGATATCTTGTTCGAAATTTGACCAAGAAAAACTATAGATGCATTATAACTACGAGAAAAACCTTTCAAAAAGGGTATTTGAAGACACAATCCACACCCGGAGCAATTGAACTTTTAGATTGGAATCCTACAAATTTTTTAGAATTAAAAGATGCAATAAAAAACTCAGATATAGTGGTAAACCTTATTGGAATTCTTTTTGAAACACGAAAACAAAAATTTTATAATATTCACTCTAAGATCCCAGAAATAATTTCAAAGATTTGCAATGAAAGTGATGTTAAAAAATTTATTCATGTAAGTGCAATAGGAGCAAATGAAAATTCAAAATCTCTTTATCAAAAATCAAAATATGCTGGTGAAATCAATGCATTAAAAAATTTTAGTAAAACAGTAATAATAAGACCTAGCGTAGTTTGTGGCGCTGAAGATAATTTCACTAATCTTTTTTCAAAATTAAGTTTTCTCCCTATAATTCCTATAGTAGGTTTAAATTACAAGTTTCAACCAATTCTTGTGACTGATGTTGCTGAAGCAATAACTAAATCAATTCAGGTTAAAAATAATGAAGGAAAGATTTATGAAATAGGCGGTCCAAAAATAATTAGCTTTGGTGATATGGTAAAATCTATTTTATCTACTATTAATAAAAAAAGATTTGTTGTTGAGATGCCAATGGCGATAGCTAAAATTCAGAGTAGTATAACCGATTTACTTCCTTTTCCACCTATTTTAACACGGGACCAATGTGAAATTTTGTCTGAAGAAGATAATGTTGTTTCTAATAATCATCTAACATTAAAAGATCTTAGTATAGATCCAAAAGATGTTGAAGAGGAGATGAAAAAATGGTTATGGAGATACAAAGACGGTGGCCAATTCGCTAAAGCACAATGAAAAGTATAAGTTTATTTAGCGGATATATTTATTTAATTGTTGCAATTATAACAGGTATTGCTTCCAACGGTTTTCTCAAAACTACAGAAAGTTTTACCAAGCTCATACCAACAGTTTTTTGCATCACAAGTATTGTTATTTGTATTTTTTGTTTATCTAGAGCGATGACTATAATACCTGTTGGATTTACTTATGCAACTTATGGAGCATTAACGATAACGGCGGTAACTTTATTTGGAATATTTAAATACAATCAAACCCCCAACCTCTATGGAATTTTAGGTTTGGTTCTAATTATTTCTGGAGTCATTATTTTAAATACTTTTGGCAAAGTTAAATAAAACCTCAGGTAGTAATTAATTTATTTTAACTGACTCCTCTTTATATATAATTTGTGCTAGCTTTTTTCTTTTTAAAGAAAAATGGGGGATATTAAAATGAAACATTTAAAAGCAATAATTGCTTCAATTGCTCTATTCGTAATGTTTGCGGGTACAACAGTTCAAGCAAAAGTAGAGATACAATGGTGGCATGCTTTTGGTGGTAGACTTGGTGAACTACTTGACGAGCAAGTAAACAAGTTTAACGCAAGCCAAAACAAATACACGGTTGTTCATACTAGAAAAGGAAATTATTCGGAAACTCTTAACGCAGGAATAGCTGCATTTAGAGCCGGACAACATCCAAATATTCTTATGGTATTTGAAGTCGGTACTGCTAGTTTAATGGCAGCCAAAGGAGCTTACGTTCCTATGTACCAACTTATGAAAGATGCTGGTCAAAGTTTTAATCCAAAAGGATTTGTTTCAGCAGTAAGCGGTTACTACACTACAACAGATGGCAAAATGCTATCTATGCCATATAACTCATCAACGCCTGTTCT
The DNA here is from genome assembly GCA_902587515.1 of uncultured Pelagibacteraceae bacterium. Classification (GTDB taxonomy): domain Bacteria; phylum Pseudomonadota; class Alphaproteobacteria; order Pelagibacterales; family Pelagibacteraceae; genus Pelagilacustribacter. The sequence continues at coordinate 146,803 of CACILM010000003.1, read as the reverse complement.
TTGGGTAAATAAAGACTTGATGAAAAAAGCAGGTCTTGATCCAGAAATGGACCTAAGTACTTGGAAGAGAGTTGGAAATGCACTTGATGCAGCAAAAGCAAAAGGTATTGATATGCCTTTCTGTACTTGTTGGCACTCATGGGTACATTTGGAAAACTTTTCAGCTTATCACAATATACCGTTCGCAACTAAAGCTAATGGATTTGCTGGTTTAGACACTGAGTTGTCATTTAACAGCCCAGTTCACATTAAGCACATTCAAACTTTAGGAAAATGGGCGCAAGAAGGTAAATTTAAATACATGGGTAGAAGAAATGAAGCTGGTAAAAATTTTAGAGCCGGTGAATGTATGTTAATGACAGAGTCTTCTGCTGGTTATGCTGGTATCAAAAAAGAAGCAAAATTCGAATTTGGTATTAGACATTTACCTTACTATGGAGGAACTGAAGCACCTCAAAACACAATTATTGGTGGTTCATCTCTATGGGCATTATCTGGAAAATCTAAAGAAGAGAACAAAGCAACAGCTGCGTTCTTAGCTTTCTTATCTAAAACTGATATTCAAGCTAAGTGGCACCAAGACACAGGTTATTTAGGTGTAACAACTGCTGCTGCTAAAAAAACTAAAAGTTCAGGTTTCTACAAAGCAAACCCTGGAACTGATTTAGCTGGAATACAGATGATGAGAAATAAAGTTACTCAAAACTCTAAAGGCTTACGTCTTGGATCTTTTGATCAGATAAGAGGAATTATTGATGAAGAGATGGAAGGAGTTTACAACGGCAGCAAAACTGCTCAAGTAGCTTTAGACAATGCTGTAAGAAGAGGTAACGTTCTTTTAAGAAGATTTGAAAGAGCAAATAAATAAATCAATTTAATTTACCAGGGGCGAAAGCCCTTGGTAACATTCTTAAGATCAAATGGAAAAAAGAGTTTTTTTTAAAGGCTGGTGGTTACCAGCGTTACTAGTTGCACCTCAGCTGCTCATTTCTTTTGTTTTCTTTTTTTATCCTTCAGGCCAAGCTATTTGGAATTCTTTATTTTTACCAGATCCTTTTGGTCTAAAGACAGAATTTGTAGGTTTAGATAATTTTAGATTTTTATTATCTGACCCTTATTATTTAGCAAGTTTTAAAACGACAGTAATTTTTTCAACTGCGGTATCAGTTTCATCAATGGCTTTAGGTTTATACCTAGCAGCATTAGCAGATAGATTAATTAAAGGCGCAGGAGTTTATCAAACATTATTAATTTGGCCTTACGCTATCGCGCCAGCTATCGCAGGTGTTCTATGGTTATTTATGTTCAATGGAAACATTGGGTTAGCTTCTTATTATCTTAAAGCTTTAGGTTATGAATGGAATCATACTTTAAAAGGTGATCAAGCGATGTTTTTAGTTATTCTAGCCTCATCATGGGGAAGAATTAGTTATAACTTTTTATTTTTTTTAGCAGGACTACAAGCTATTCCTAAATCGATTATCGAGGCAGCAGCAATAGATGGAGCTAGTTTTTGGAAAAGATTTGGTACAATTGTAATACCTCTACTTTCACCCATCACATTCTTTTTATTAGTAGTCAATATTGTCTATGCTTTCTTTGATACTTTTGGTGTAATACATACAATCACTTCCGGCGGACCTGAACAGTCGACCACCATTCTTGTATATAAAGTATTCTCTGATGGATTTGTGAGCCAAGATCTAGGATCAAGTGCAGCGCAGTCTGTAATTCTTTTAGTGTTAGTTGGAATTTTAACTGTTATTCAATTTAAATATATAGAGAGAAAGGTGCATTATTAATGGTTGAGAAAAAGAAATCCGGATACTGGTTAACTCACCTTGGATTAATTCTTGGGGTATTATTCATATTCTTTCCAGTTTGGCTTACTTTTGTTGCATCCACTGTAACTCAAGATGCAATTATTTATCCTCCATTACCAATGTTACCAGGAACAGAATTTTTTGAAAATTATGCAAATGCATTATTTAGAGGTTCGCCAGAGGGTTATGGTGCAAAAGTGCCTGTAATAAAGATGATGATGAACTCAGCAATCATGGCAATCGGTATCACAGTTGGAAAAATTATTATCTCGTTATTATCAGCTTTTGCATTTGTTTATTTCAGATTTCCTTTCAGGAATTTATGTTTTTGGTTAATTTTTATTACTCTAATGCTACCAGTAGAAGTAAGAATAGTGCCAACTTATGAAGTTGTTGCAAATTTAAACTTATTAAACTCTTACACAGGATTAATCTTCCCATTAATTGCATCAGCGACGGCTACTTTCTTATTTAGACAATTTTTTATGACCATACCTGATGAAATGGTTGAAGCGGCTAGAATGGACGGATGTAGTCCAATGCGTTTCTTTTTTGATATATTAGTTCCCATAAGTAAAACAAATATTGCAGCTTTATTTGTTATTTTATTTATTTTTGGTTGGAACCAATATTTATGGCCATTGCTAATGACAACCGATCCTGACATGAGAACTATTGTAATGGCGATAGACTCAATGATACCGACAGGTGATGATTATGCACACTGGCCAACGGTTATGGCGACTGCGATGTTAGCTATGGTACCACCTGTAATAGTAGTAATAAGTATGCAAAAGTTTTTTGTTAAAGGATTATTAGAAAGCGATAAATAATGTCTCAAATTAGTTTACAAAATTTAAAGAAATCTTTCGGAAAAACGCAGGTTATTCATGATCTTAGTATTGACGTTAAAGATGGTGAGCTAATCGTGATAGTTGGACCATCAGGATGCGGAAAATCAACTCTATTAAGAATGGTTGCAGGCCTAGAAGATGCTAATGAAGGAAATATTTTAATTGATAATAAAAAAGTAAACGAGCTTGAACCCATGGAGCGAAATATTGCAATGGTATTTCAAAATTATGCTCTTTATCCTCACATGACTGTTTTTGGTAACATGGCTTACGGTTTAAAGATTGCAAAAGTACCAAAAGAAGAAATTGAGTCTAGAGTTCAAAAAGCTGCTGAAATTTTAGAGCTTGGAGAATTATTAGAGAGAAAACCTAATCAATTATCTGGTGGACAAAGACAAAGAGTTGCAATGGGAAGAGCCATTGTAAGAAATCCTGTAGCCTTTTTATTTGATGAACCTTTGTCAAACCTAGATGCCAAATTAAGAGTTCAAATGAGATTAGAGATTAAAAAACTTCAAACTCAATTAAAAACTACATCTCTTTATGTAACGCACGATCAAGTTGAAGCGATGACATTAGCTGATCGTATGATTGTAATGAACGAAGGTAATGTAGAACATATTGGAACGCCTTTAGAAGTGTATACAAAACCAAAAACTTTATTCACAGCTCAATTTATCGGAAGTCCAGCAATGAATATTTTAAAAGGTAATTGTGGAGGTAACAAATTGATTTTGGCAAACAAAGCTTCACTTTCAGTGAATTCAAAATTTAATGGACCTGTTAATATAGGTATGCGACCTGAAGATTTTGAATTAGATCAAAATGGTCCAATCAAGTTAAAAGTTGAACTTGTAGAGTTGATTGGAGCTAATACACTTATTCATGGTAAACTTGAAAACAGTAATGAGATTTTAGTTGCAAGTATCTCAGGTGTTGTTAAAGAAGATAGTATTGGAAAAAATATTAATCTTTCCATTCAAAATGACAAACTACACCTGTTTGATACTAATACTGATTTGAGGATTAATTGATCAATCCATTTTTAACGAAACCTAATTACATAAGAATATACGGCCACAGGGGAGCTAGAGGTGATATTGTTGAAAACTCAATCTCCGGTTTTAAATATACTTTTGATCTTGGTATCAAAGCTGTTGAGTTCGATGTTGTAATTTCAAAAGATAATATTCCAACAATATTTCATGATTACAGATTAAATCCTGATTTAGTTAAAGATGCCTCAGGGAACTGGATCACAGATAAAAGCATGAAATTAGTAGAACTGAATTATGATGAAATAAGTAAGTATAGTATTGGAAGTATAAAGCCCGAAACAAAGTACGCAAAAAGATTTAAAAATCAAAAACCTATTACAGGTGAAAAAATACCAAAATTAACTGATTTCTTTAAATTAGTGACGGAAGATAAATATAAAGATGTATTTTTAAATTTAGAAATTAAATCAACTCCAACACAAGAAAACGTAACACCAGATCCAGAGAAAATGGTTTCTTTGATTCTTAAAGATATTAAAGACTTTAATCTTGAGGATAGAACTTTAATCACTTCTTATGATTTTAGAATTTTGTATGCTCTTAAAAAACAAAACCCAAATATCCTAAGAGGATTTATTACTCTACAACAAGGACTTTCAATAACTAAAAAGAATATTTACGAGAACTCTCCATGGATGGTTAAAAATTATCCTATGGAAGAATTATTTTTGCTACCAAATATTATTAAATCGCTAGAGGGACATGTATGGAGTGTTTTTTACCGTGATGTGACTAAACAAAATGTAGAATTAGCACACAAACATGGTTTAGCTACTTGTGTTTGGACAGTGAATAGAGAAAAAGATATTATTAGAATGATCGAGTACGGAGTTGATGGAATTATCACTGACTATCCAAAAAAAGTTCAAGAAATTTGTAAATCCAAAAATATCTCTTGGTTTTAAGCTTGAAAACTTGAAAATATATTTATCGTCGTGCAAATAAACCCCTGATTTTTTAAATCAGGGGCATTTAATTTATTTATAAACTAATTATTTAAAGATGCTGTGATAGGTTCTTTATTTTTATTAGCTCTTTTTTCAGCGATTTTTTTCTCGATACTAGCTATCTTTAGATCAATCTTTGATAGTTTTTTTTGTTTAGTGCTTATCTTATTTTTAAGCTTATCGATTGATTTTAGTATTTTTTTCTTTTTCTTTTCGTTTTTTTTTAACTTTTTTTTCATATTGTTCCTCCAAAAAAGAAAAATCTAAAATAATCTAAAAAATTTTTCAAATGAAATTAAGAAAAATCTTTTAAACTAAAAGTTGAAAAAATTTAGAAAATCCTACGGAACTAATAAATTTATAAATCTGTCTGTTTTTTGGATCTCAAGACTGTTTACGTAACCACAATTTTCACCATCAACCTGTGATAGAACTTTATTGTTTACACCATTTATTTTTAATCTGTTCAATTCTTTTTTAATTACACTTTTTGCAGGAGTTAAGTCGCCTTTGGTTAAAATTAACCAAACATAATAAAGTAATTTTATTCTGGTCAGGTCTTTAAATATGTAAGCTACTATCCTGTTTTCAAATATATTGGTATCATTTGTTATAGAATGGGGACCAGCATAGTATTTTGAATTAGTACATAAAATCCAATCAGCCATAATTTTTTCATTATCTACCTCAACCTCCATTTTATTATTTTTTAAAAATAAAAAATGCTGAAAACCTTTTAAAGCGAAAATTACTTTTCCAAGATACTTTTTAATATTAGTATTTATGGACTCAACAATTCGAGAGTCAAAACCTACACCAGCCATCAAGAAAAAGTACTTATCATTTATTTTTGCTAATGAAATTTTCTTATGATTATCTGATACTAGGACGTTGTAAATCTCCTCCGCCTTTTTCTTAATTTGAGTTTCTATTTGTAAAATATTTGCAGTGCCAGCAGGTATGTATCCAACTAATTTGTCTTTTAGATTATCACTTTTAAACATTTCATTAATACCAAAACATACGCTCCCGTCACCGCCAGCAAATACTAACCGATCAAATTTTTTATTAGACAATTCTTTAAATACATTCCTTGCATGATCTTCGCTTTCAGTTTTAAAAAGATCTACAATATGATTTTTTTCTAAAAGATTAATGACCTTGTTAATTAATTTAAGTTTTCTACCACCTGCTGCATTTGCGTTAAATATCACCGCAAAATTCAATTTTTCATTCATATTTTAACAATTCTGTAACATATTTATGATTCTACTTGTAGTAGAGATTCGTTTTATAAAAAATATGGAAACAATTCAAACTAAATCTGAGGGAAAGATTTTAAATTACAAAAGCATCTTTATTTCCGACTTGCACCTTGGGCATAGAAAAAGTGCAGCAAACAAATTATTAGAATTTTACAAACATTCAAGGTCAGAGAATTTATATCTTGTTGGTGATATCATTGATGTTTGGGCTTTAAAAACAAAATTTTACTGGCCTCAAGAACATAATGATGTGATTCAAAAAACATTAAGAAAAGCAAGACATGGAACAAAAGTAAAATATATTGTTGGAAATCATGATGATGTCTTCAGAAAATTTTTACCATTACATTTTGGCGATATTGAAGTTGTAAATAGAGCCATACATGTAAGCTCAGATAATAAAAAGTATATTGTTGTTCATGGTGATGCCTGGGATGGAGTGATGAAATATGCTCCATGGTTATCAAAAGTAGGAGCTATTGCTTATAGTTTTTTACTTGAGTTTAATGTTGTTATCAATTTTTTTAGAAGATTATTTAAAAAGGGTAATTGGTCTTTAGCAAAATATTTAAAACACAAAGTAAAGAACGCTGTAAAATATATAGGCGATTATGAAAAAACTTTAGCAACTTATGCTAAAAAAAAAAATGTTGATGGTATAATTTGTGGTCATATTCATCATTCTGCCGATCAAGTCTTAGATGGTGTGAGATATTTAAATTGTGGTGATTGGGTAGAAGGTGCAACTTTCTTGGTAGAACATTTCGATGGTCGCATGGAAGTTATTGACTGGAACAAAATCAGAGGTGATGTTGTCGATTACAAGCCATATCTAAAAGTAGTAAATAAATAAATGAAAATTTTAATCGTTACTGATGCCTGGTATCCGCAAGTGAATGGTGTTTGTAGAACTTTAAAAAATCTTGGCGATGAATTAAAAAAAATTGGACATCAGGTTGAATATATTGAACCTAACCAATTTTTTACTGTGCCAATGCCAAAATATAATGAAATAAAACTTTCTCTTAATGTTTGGCCTAGAGTAGGTAGATTAATTTCTAAAGCCGATGCTGACATAATTCACATAGCAACAGAAGGCCCGATAGGAATATTTGCAAAAAGATATTGTGTAAAAAATAAGCTTAAGTTTACCACGTCTTACCATACTCAATTTGATAAATATTTGAAGTTATACTATCCTTATTTGCCAATTAAGCTTGCTCAAAAGTTCCTTAAAGGATTTCATTCAAAGGCGGAAAAAATTTTAGTAACAACTCAATCAATGAAAGATGAACTTCAAGAAATTGGTTTTGATAAGGATAAGATGGTTGTTTGGACCAGAGGGGCAAACCACGGGGCATTTCAAAAGCCTAAAAAGATTAATTTAGAGTATAAAAGACCAATTTATCTTTATGTGGGTAGGGTATCTATTGAGAAGAACATCAGAGCATTTCTGGATTTAGAGTTAGAAGGCACGAAACTAGTTGTTGGTAAAGGACCTGATTTAGATAAACTTAAAAAAGAATACCCTGAAGCAATATTTAAAGGAGAGAGAACAAATGGTGAGCTTGCAAGTTACTTTGCTTCTTCTGATGTTTTTGTTTTCCCGAGCAAAACAGATACTTTTGGAATTGTAATTATAGAAGCTTTAAAATGTGGATTGCCAGTAGCTGCTTACCCAGTAGCAGGACCAAAAGATATTTTTAACGGTACAAACATTGGCTCGTTAAATAACGATCTTAAAAAAGCAGCACTTGAAGCTCTTAAGTCAGATAGAAGCGCTTGCATTGAGCATGCAAAAAAATATACCTGGGAAAATTGCGCAAAAATCTTTTTAAATAGTGCGGTATCAAACCGCTAAAAAATATTTCTTTAGTCTATATCTTTAAAGTATAATCAAATCATGGAATTATTATTTTACTCTCTTGCTGGAATAATTGTGATCGTAGTAATTGCAGTATCCAGAAAATCAATTGTAGCAGGTATGGAGGCAAGATCCGATATTAAGAGAGAGAACAAACCAAGTAATAATGAAGAGGGAATAGAAGACATCACCAATGAAAATATTGAAAAAACTTATGAGCAAGTAAAGATTATAAATCAAATCGATGATCTAATTTTAATTGTAGATAAATTTAAAAATATCAAATTTTTTAATAATAGTGCAAAAAAAAAATTTGGAGAAAATAATTTAAATAAGCACGTGGCTACTTTATTGAGAGTTCCTGATTTACTCCAAAATATTGATTTAGTGCTTTTAAAAAAAGAGACAATTACTATGGATTTAGAATTATCCTCTCCCTCATTTCAGTTCTTTAAAGTTCATCTATTCTCTGGACCGACCTCATATGTCGATGATCCTGACTCAGTTGTTTTATTTCTAAAAGATTTAACTGATATTATAAAAGCGCAAAGGTTCAAATCTGATTTTGTAGCCAATGTAAGCCATGAACTTAAAACGCCTTTAGTTTCTATTAAAGGATTTCTAGAAACTATAAGCGGACATGCGAAAGATGATTTAGAAGCACAAAAAAAATTCATACCGATAATGCTTGAGCAAGCTGATAGGATGGAAAGCTTAATTAAAGATTTACTTTCACTAAGTAAAATTGAGTTAGAGGAACATATACAGCCTCAAGATAAAGTAAATTTAAAAGAAATTTTAAGTAACGTTGAAGACATCCATCAAAAAAATTTAAAATCTTTTGAATTTAAAAATAATATAAAAGATGATTTCTTTATTAAAGGCGATCATGAAAAATTAATTGAAGTTTTTTCAAATATTATTGATAACAGTATAAAATATTCAGAAAAAAATAAAAAGATCGAGGTTAATTGTGGACAAGGTAACGGAAAAGTAATAGGAGACTCTTACACCGTGTCCATTAAAGATAATGGTATTGGAATTCCAACTGAACAACTTCCGAGAATTACAGAAAGATTTTTTAGAGTTGATGCAGCTAAAAGTAAAAAAGTTGGTGGCACTGGACTTGGAATGGCGATCGTGAAGCACATTGTTAATCAGCATAGAGGTGAGTTAGAAATAAAAAGTGAGGCTCAAAGTGGCACCGAAATAAAGGTTCACTTTTCTAAATTTTAGCAAATATCACAAATTTATTAAATTATGTCTTGAGATAGACAGTAAAATAGTTAAAATTCTAGTATGACTAGAATAACAAATTATATAATTCTGGTTTTATTAACTTTAACTTTTACAACTGTTAAGGCAGATGTAAACTTAATTGAGAAAACTTTACGTTCTCAACCTCTCACAGTTTTTGATCTTGGACTTTTAAGACTTAAAAACGATCTTAGGCAAGCTAAAAACGATTTAGTTCTTGAAGTAGATAATAAAAATGTATCTACAATTTATACTGAAGCTTTATTTTCTAGAAGAGACGATGGAATTCAATTAATTGTGTCAGCACCGATGAGCACTCATTTAAATGCTAACTCGTACATGGTGGACTCAATTAAATGTAGAAAAATTTTTGAAAAAGTTAAAAATAATCTTTTAAAAGGACAAAACGAGAGCAATATGATTCACTCAAAAGCTGCATCTTATTTAAGTGAAGTATTCACCGCTCCAACACAATGGAATGCTTGGAGATATGATAAAGGTTTTACTCAAAAATTAGTTAACTTTGTACAACTAGAAGTTACATTAAAGCCAACTCAATCCTACGCAGTTAAAAATAAAGTAAGACCTTTTAGTTGCGGAGGGTCTTTAGCCTCTGATTATCAACAAATCGAGATAACTAGAAAGTTCAACTAAAAAGTTATCATTTTAATAAATTTGTAACATATCTGCAATAATTAAGAGTCCTCTTAATTCTATGAATACAATGTTTGTTAATTAATTAATAAATGAAAGGATAAACAATGAGAAAACTATCAATCGCTTTAGCTTCATTAGTTGCAATGTTAGTTGTAACTTCTGCTCAAGCTAGAGATCAGATTAAAATCGTAGGTTCTTCAACTGTATTCCCTTATGCAACAATCGTTGCTGAAAGATTTGGTTCGTCTGGTAAATTTAAAACACCAGTAATCGAGTCAACAGGAACAGGTGGTGGAGCTAAATTATTCTGTGCTGGAGTTGGTACAGAGCACCCAGACATAACAAATGCATCTAGAGCTATGAAGGCTAAAGAGTATGCGCTATGTCAAAAAAATGGTGTTGAAGAAATCGTAGAGATTACAGTTGGTAACGACGGAATAACGTTAGCTTATTCTAAAGATGCTAAACCAGTAAACTTTACAAAAAAACAATTATGGGCAGCATTAGCAAAAGAAGTTGCTAAAGATGGTGCGTTAGTACCAAATCCATATAAAAATTGGAGTGATATCGACCCATCATTACCAAACTACCCTATCAAAGTTATGGTGCCTCCAGGAACATCAGGAACAAGAGATGCTTGGAATTCATTAGTAATGAAAAAAGGTATCGATGATGCTTCTAAAAAAGCTGGCGCTAAATATAAAGCGTTAAGAGAAGATGGTGCGGTAATTGAAGTTGGTGAGAACGACTCACTTATTATTCAAAAATTAGCTGCGGACAAAGAAATGTTCGGTTTCTTTGGTTTCAGTTATTTCTTAGCTGCAAAAGATAAATTGCAAGCTGCAAGCATTGAAGGTGGTCAACCAAGTCTATCTTCGATTCAAGATTACAGTTACGCAGTTGCAAGACCTTTATTCTTCTATGTGAAAAAAGCTCACGTGGGCGTTGTACCTGGCTTACATGAATTCGTAAAAGAGTTCACAAGTAAAAAAGCTATGGGTAATAAAGGTTATTTAACTGATATCGGGCTAGTACCTCTAGATGGCAAGTTATACAAAACATCTAGAACTAACGCTACGAAGTTAGTTAACATGCCTGCTAAGAAGTAGTAGTATCAATTAAACAAAAAGGGGGTATTTTACCCCCTTTTTATCTCTGGAAGCTCAATATGAATTTAATACTTGTAACTTTTATTATTCTCTTAGCTTTCACAAGTTATTATTTCGGTAGAAAAAAAGCTCTAGTTATTCAATCATCACAAAGACTTACGGCATTACCAAAATTTTATGGATATTATTTAGCTGCTTGGTGTGCTGCACCAGCATTAATAATTTTTGCTCTTTGGTCAGTTTTTGAACCATCAATAGTTAAAACATTTATTTTACAAGATTACACTGATCAGAACTTAACCAAAAACGAGCTTCAGCTTATTTACACAAAGGTTAAAGCATTAGCCGCAGGAACTTACACGGGAAATATTACTAATTTTCTAGATGAGTCTGCTAATAAGTACATTCAATTAAAAGGAATAGCTAACAGCGCTAAAGTAGCAATTATTTTAGCAATTTTAATTTTCTCTCTGAGTTTTGCGTATAGATCTGTTCAGAAAAATGATCGAATGAGAGAACCAGTAGAAATTTTTCTTAAATGGGTGTTATTTGTTGCATCATTAGGCGCAGTTTTAGTTACAATCGGAATAGTTTTTTCACTTTTATTCGAAGCGATTAGGTTTTTTCAAGCAGTAAAAATCTTTGACTTTATATTCGGAACTCATTGGTATCCTGCTAAAACTTTTGTAAGAGATGGCCAACCAGATCCTGAATTAATGAAGGATGCTTTCGGAGCTGTGCCTTTATTTGCTGGAACTTTTTTTATTGCTTTTATTGCAATGTGTGTTGCCATCCCCATAGGTTTGCTGAGTGGGATATATCTATCTGAGTATGCTGGAAGAGGCATAAGAAAATATGCGAAACCTATTATTGAGATTTTAGCTGGTATTCCAACAGTGGTATATGGTTTTTTTGCAGCTTTAACCGTCGGTCCTTTTGTTAAAGAAATTGGTAACGCTATGGGTTTAGAAGTTTCAGCGGAGAGCGCTTTAGCTGCAGGAGCAGTTATGGGAGTAATGATAATTCCTTTTATTTCAAGTCTAAGCGATGACGTTATGACGGCAGTACCTCAAAATTTAAGAGATGGGAGTTACGCAATGGGCGCAACAAAATCTGAAACTGTAAAAAAAGTAATTTTTCCAGCAGCCCTACCTGGTATCGTAGGTTCGATACTTTTAGCAGTATCGAGAGCGGTAGGAGAAACAATGATTGTTGTAATGGCCTCAGGACTAGCGGCTAATCTTACAATGAATCCACTTGAGTCAACTTCTACCATTACAGCGCAAATTGTAGTAATTTTAATTGGAGACCAACAATTTGGAGATCCAAAAACTCAATCAGCTTTTGCATTAGGAATATCTTTATTTATAGTAACTTTACTCTTAAATGTAATCGCTCTTTCAGTTGTTAAAAAATATAGGGAAAAATATGAATAGTTTTAAGAAAAATTTATTAAAAAAAAGATATAACGCTGAAAGAAGATTTCAATGGTATGGCAAAATAGCTATAGGATTAGCTTTAAGCTTTTTAGCAGTTTTTATGTTTCAGATATTTTCAAAAGGTTACTCAGCTTTCCAAAAAACTTGGATAGTAACAGAAGTTCATTATGATAAAGAATTACTTTTAATCGATGCAGAAAGCCCATCAAAAGATGATTTAGAAAATGCAGACTATTATGATGTTGCTTACAAAGCTATGACCTCATTAGATCCTGGACTTCCTGAAGAAGAGGATCGTCAATTGATACAAATGGTTTCGTATAAGTATGAGGCAGAGGTTAAAGATCTACTTTTAAAAAATCCAGACTATCTAGGTAAAATAGTGCCCATAAAATTAACAGCTTCTGATGATGTTGATCAAGTTCATAAGGGAAATTATCCAAGAGATATTCCTGAGGAGGATAGAAGAGTAAATGATTACCAGTTGCAGATTTACGATATGCTTAATGAAAGAGGAGATATTTTATCAGAGTTTAACATTAGTTTTTTTACAAGTCCTGATTCAAGAGAGGCAGAACTAGCAGGTATAGCTAGCTCGTTTATGGGAACAGTTTTTAGTATACTAGTATGTTTAGCGTTTTCATTTCCTGTTGCAGTGTTAGCTGCAATTTATCTCGAGGAATTCGCACCAAAAAATAAATTTACAGATTTTATAGAAGTAAACATTAATAATTTAGCAGCTGTTCCATCGATAGTATTTGGTTTGCTAGGTCTTGGTGTTTTATTAGCAGTTTTTAATTTACCAAGATCGACACCACTTGTTGGAGGAATTACTTTGTCTCTTATGACATTACCAACAATAATTATTGCTGCAAGAGCTTCTTTAAAAGCTGTTCCCCCAAGTATAAGAGAAGCTGCTTTAGCGATGGGTGCAAGTAATATGCAAACAACCATGCATCATACTGTGCCACTATCAATGCCTGGAACTTTATCTGGAACGATAATTGGCTTGGCTCAAGCTTTAGGGGAAACAGCCCCTTTAATTTTAATAGGAATGGTTGCTTTTGTGAATACAATACCTGGTACGCCAGTTGATCCTGCTGCAAGTTTACCAGTTCAGATATATATATGGTCAGAAAGTGCTGAGAGGGGTTTTGTTGAAAAAGTATCTGCATGTATTATGGTGCTTCTAGCTTTTTTAATTTTAATGAACTTGGCAGCTCAAATCGTTAGACACAAATTTGAAAAGAAATGGAGTTAAATGAGTAAAATAAAAGCGGAAAATGTAAATGTTTATTACGGATCCAAACAGGCATTATTTGACGTCTCTATAGATATAGCAGAAAAAGAAGTTACAGCTTTAATTGGACCATCTGGGTGTGGAAAGTCTACTTTCTTAAGATGCTTGAACAGGATGAACGACGTCATAGAAATTTGTAGAGTTGAAGGCAGTATTAAAATGGACAACCTAGAACTGAATTCAAGAAAGTTAGATGTTGTGAGACTTAGGGAGAACGTTGGTATGGTTTTTCAAAAACCCAATCCATTCCCTAAAACAATTTATGAAAATGTAGCTTATGGTCCTACTATTCACGGTATTGCACAGAGCAAAGAAGAAATGGATCAAATAGTTGAAACAAGTTTGAAAAAAGCTGCCTTGTGGAACGAAGTTAAAGATAGACTTGATGAAATCGGAACTGGTTTATCAGGAGGTCAACAGCAACGACTATGTATTGCTAGAGCTATATCTGTAAGTCCAGAAGTGATTCTTATGGACGAACCATGTTCAGCGCTTGACCCAATAGCAACAGCTCAAATTGAAGAACTTATAGATGATCTTAAAAAAGAGGTCACAATTGTGATAGTTACCCACTCAATGTCACAAGCAGCTAGGGTATCTCAAAAAACAGGTTTCTTTCATTTGGGAAAACTTATAGAATTTGGACCAACAGATAAAATATTTAAAAATCCTGATAATCAGCAAACTCAGGATTATATTACAGGAAGGTTTGGTTAATGAGTGAAAAACCGCACATTGTAAAATCTTACGAAGAGCAACTTCAGTTATTAAAAGATACAATAGTGAAAATGGGAACTGGAGTTGAGAAACAGCTTGAAAACACTATTCAATCTTTAGTTAAAAAAGACATTAGTTTAGCAGAAAAATCTATCAAAGATGACGAATTGACTGATAAGTATGAAATAAATATAGAAGAGCAAGTTGTAAATTTGATTGCCTTAAGGCAACCTATGGCAATAGATTTAAGAGAAACAGTTGTTGCCTTAAAAGTTTCTTCAGACTTAGAGAGAATTGGTGATTTAGCAAAAAACATCTCAAAACGATTAACTAAAATTGGAACTGATTTACCTAATGATATTACTAAAAATTTCGAAATAGCTGGTTTAAAAGCATCAAAACAAGTCAATGCAGTTTTAAATTCGTATTTACATAGAGCTAAAGATACAGCAGAAAATGTTTGGAATTCTGATGAAGAAATAGATCAAATGACTAATTCTAATATGGAAGCTGCAGTAAAGCATTTAGAAAAAAATAAAAACGATGTACAAAAAGTAACCCAACTACTTTTCATGCTTAAAAATATTGAGAGGATTGGAGATCATGCAACCAATATTGCAGAGCAAGTTTATTTTCTGATTACAGGAGATTATTTAGAGGGAGACCGACCAAAAGGATAATGAGGGCAAATTTATTCATTGTTGAAGATGAAATACCCATCGTAACTTTACTTAAATACAATTTAGAAAAAGAGGGTCACAAAGTTGATTATGCAGTCAATGGAGAAGACGCTATTAGAAATATAAAGGAAAAAAATCCTGATTTAATTTTATTAGATTGGATGTTGCCAGATATTTCAGGTGTTGAAGTCTGTAAAAATTTGAAAAGAAGCAATCTTCACAAAAATATCCCAATCATTATGTTAACAGCCAAAGGTGAGGAAGAAGACAAACTTAAAGGATTTGAAACAGGAGCTGATGACTACGTAACTAAGCCATTCAGCCAAAAAGAACTTATTGCAAGAGTTAACGCTTTATTAAAGAGATCTAAACCAAGTGTTGCCGCTGATGTTGTAGTATTTGAGGATCTTAAAGTAGATAGAGTTCAACGAAGAGTTTATAGAGCAGATAAACAAGTTATAGTCGGCCCAACCGAATTTAAACTAATTGATTTTTTAATAAAGAATCCAAAAAGAGTATATTCGCGTGAGCAACTTCTAAATTCTGTATGGGGAGATGATATTTATGTTGAGTCCAGAACTATAGATGTTCATATAAGAAGACTAAGAAAAGCAATAAATATTGATGGCAAGAAAGATCTTATCAGAACAGTAAGATCTGCTGGCTATTCCTTAGATGTTTGAAGATCTTTTGGCTTTATAAATGATATTAATTTTCCTTTAACTTTTGATAACTTTTCCCAATCATTGAAATTAAAACTTACTTCAGCAACGGCTGCAGTAGGAAATTTTCTTTTTAAATTTTCAAATTGTTCGGAGTTTTCTTTAAGACAGATTCGATTTATGAGTTCACTAATTGAAGGTTCATGATTGATTAAAAGTAAAGTTTTATAATTATCAACTGTTTGTTTTAAGATATGAATAATTTCATCCTCACTAGCATGATAAAGCGCTTTTTTTTTAATAATTTTCTTAAAACTGATTTTTTCTGACAATATATTTAATGTTTGTATTGTCCTTTTTGAGGATGAGCAATAAACTAAATCAAATTTTAACTTCTTTTTAATAAAAAATTCACAAATTAATTTTGCTGAATTTTCCCCTCTTTTATTCAATGGCCTGTCATGATCATCTAAATCTGGAAAATCCCAACTAGATTTAGCATGTCTCATCGCATATAATTTAAACATATTTTTAATTTAACATTTAAATATGTCGAAAGCATCATTTTCAGAAAACGCTAATATTAGCAATCAACTCATAAACAGAGAATTATCTTGGCTTCAGTTTAATGATCGTGTTTTAGAAGAATCAAAAGATAAAACAAATCCTCTATTTGAAAGAGTAAAATTTTTATCAATCGCAGGTACAAATTTAGATGAATTTTTTATGGTAAGAGTCGCTGGACTTTTTAATCAAATTAAAGATGGTTTTGACGAATTAAGCGCAGATGGATTAACTGCAGAGGATCAATTGAATAGGGTCGTATTAAAAACTAAAGATCTATTAAAGAAGCAAAACGAAGCATTCCTAGAGTTGAAAAAAGAGCTATCGAAAGAAAAAATTTTCATTCGAAAAATGTCAGAACTAAATAAGAAGGATCTTATGTATCTAAGAGAATATTTTCAGGAAACAATTTATCCTATAATAACACCTACTGCCATTGACCCATCACATCCCTTTCCTTTTATACCAAATAAAGGCCAAGCAATTTTACTAAGAATGACTAGAATAAAAAAAAAAAGAGAACTAAATGCAATTATAGTTATACCAAGAGCACTTCCAAAATTTGTATCTCTAAACAATTCTGAAACAATAAATGAATTTGTCACAATTGATGACGTAATTTGTAAATTTGCTAATGAAATATTTCCAGACCATAATATCGAGGCAAGTTTGCAGTTTAAAATAATTAGAGACAGCGAAATTGAAATAGATGATGAAGCTGCTGATCTTGTGAGATATTTTGAAAAAGCAATTAAGAAAAGAAGAAGGGGAAACGTAGTTAAACTCGAAGTAATCACTAATTCAAACAAAAAACTTTTAAATTTTATTTCAAAAAAATTTAAAATGGATGAAGATCATATTTATGAGGTTGAAGGATTGGTTGGAATACAAGATATAGATGAAATTTGTAAAAAGAAAGATCCAAAGCTGAGATTTAAAAAGTTTAATCCTAGAGAAGTTGAAAGATTGAAGGAATTTGATGATAAATTTTTTTCAGCTATAAGAAGTAAAGATTTTGTTGTACACCACCCTTTTGAAACTTTTGATGTAGTAATTCAATTTTTAGAAGCTGCAGCAAAAGATCCCAAAGTTATCGGTATCAAACAAACTTTGTATCGAACCACACCTGACTCTCCTATCGTAAAAGCACTAAGTAGAGCAGCAGAAAACGGAAAAGTTGTTACAGCCGTAATAGAAATAAAAGCTCGATTTGATGAGGAAGCTAATATTGAATTATCTAGGAAACTAGAGAAAGCTGGCGTTCAAATTGTTTACGGATTCGCAAAATATAAAACGCATGCAAAGGCAAGTTTAGTTTTAAGAAAAGAAGGAGCTAAAACGCGAAGCTATGTTCACTTAGGTACAGGAAACTATCATCCAATTAACGCAAAAATTTATACTGACTTATCACTGTTTAGCTCTAATCAAGACTTGGCCAAAGATGTCGAAAAATTTTTCAATTATGTAACTGGTTATGCAAAACCAAAAAAATTGAATAAAATTTTTATGTCTCCATTAAATAGCAGGAATTTTTTTGAAGAAAAAATTGAAAATGAAATTGTAAATGCAAGTAAAGGAAAACCTGCAGAAATATGGGCAAAAATGAATTCTCTTGTAGACCCTGGAATTATTAAGAAATTTTATGAAGCTTCAAACGCAGGAGTAAAAATAAATTTATCAGTAAGAGGAGTGTGTTGCTTAAGACCTGGAATTAAAGGTCAATCTGAAAATATAAAAGTAAAAAGCCTTATTGGCAGATTTTTAGAACACTCAAGAATTTATTGTTTTGCAAATGGTAGTTCTATGCCCTCTCGAGAGAATCAGGTATATATTTCATCTGCAGATTTAATGCCTAGAAATTTAGATAGAAGAATTGAAATTATAATTCCGATAGAAAACAATACTGTGCATGAGCAAATTTTAGATCAAATTATGTTAGCTAACTTTAAAGATAAATCAGAAACATGGTATTTAGATAGTTTGGGAAACTATCATAAAGAACAAGAAAAAGGCTTTTCCGCACATTCCTATTTCATGAAGAACCCAAGTTTATCAGGTCGTGGTAAGTCAATTTTAAGAGCTAAACCTCAAAATTTAAGATTAGTAAAATGAAACCAGAATTAAAAAATCTTTTTAAATTTCAGTCTAATAAAAAGTCTAAGCAAGCCATAATAGATCTTGGATCAAATTCAGTAAGAATGCTCATATACGATAATTTTAAAATTTCTCCAATCCCAGTCTTTAATGAAAAAGCAGTTTGCAAACTTGGAAAAAATTTAGATAAATCTAAAAAACTAAATCCCGATGGAATTAAAGGTTCTTTAAAAGTTCTAAATAGATTTAAAGAAATTTTAGATATTTCAGACGTTCAAGATTTAGAAATTATTGCAACAGCAGCTTTTAGAGAGGCCACTGATGCAAGTGAATTTTTAAGAGAAATTGAAAAAATATTTAATAAAAAACCACTAGTATTATCTGGCGAGGAAGAAGCAAGAACATCAGCAAATGGTGTAATGGTAGGATTTGATGAAGTAGATGGATTAGTTGCAGATTTAGGAGGTGGAAGTTTAGAACTTGCCAGAGTTTCTAAAAATCAAATTTTTGAAACAACCTCTTTACCTCTTGGAGTATTAAGACTTGAAAATAATCCTATTATAAAAAAAAGAAATTTGGGAAAATATGTTAGAAAACTTTTAAGAGATGAAAAATGGCTTTCTAAAAAGAAATTTAAAAATATTTATTTGGTAGGAGGGACTTGGAGATCATTATTTAAATATCATCTCTTTAAAGAAAAACACCCATTACATATTTTGCATCAATATAAACTCTCAAAAGATGTAGCAGTAAAATACTTAAATAGAATTTCAAAATTTAATAAATCATCTTTGAAATCAATGGAATATATTACTAAATCTAGAACTCCCTATTTACCTTTTAGCTCTATAATACTAAACGAAATAATTGAAGCAGCAAGCCCCTCAAAAGTTATTTGCTCAATCAGTGGACTGAGAGAGGGACATATGAATACAATTATAAACCAAGGAATGAGCGAGGATGAAATTTTCAAATTAAAAACTGACGGTATATCTTTTAAAAAAGGGGACTATGGAAAGAGTTTTGAGAAATATTTTAATTTTATTTCACCATTATTTGAAGACAACGAATATTTTAATCGAAGATTACTAACCTTGGCTTGCATCTTAAGTAAAATGGATTGGGGCCTAGGAGCTTTTCAAAAAGCAGAATTAGTTTTTATGGAAGTGTTAAATACTCCATTACTAAAACTAGAACATAGAGATAGAGTAAAAGTTGCATCAGCAAGTTTTTGGAGACATTGTGGCTTAAAATATAATCCGAATTATCAGTTTTTATCCTTATTAAATAACAACGAAATTTTATCCTCAAAGCAAGTGGGATCTGCTTTAAGATTAGCAGAGTCACTCACTAGCATGTCTTCTTTGTTGTTAGATGAATTTAAAATTTATAAAAGAAATAAGACTATTTTTTTGAAAATACCTAACAATCATAGCGATATTGTCTCAAAACAAGTAACTAAAAGACTTAAAAACCTGGCAAGAGAGATGAATGTCGACTCCAATATCATTTATTCTTGAAAATTAATAAATCTTTAACTTAATTTAAATATTTTTTTAGCATTTATATATTATTAACTGATTAACAGTCTCCCAACTGTGTTGTTAATTAATTAGCCCATCAGCCCAAGGTATCAATATTTCCTTGGGCTGGCCTCCAATTACAAAATAATTTTTCTGATTAAATAGACAGCCAATATTCCACCAAGCATCTCAGCAATGATATAGCTAGGAGTATTTAAGTAATTAATTCCAGTAAATGTGTCTGTAAAAGTTCTTGCGATTGCTACCGCTGGATTTGCAAAAGAAGTTGAAGAGGTAAACCAATACCCCGCTGTTATAAAAGTAGCTACTGATGAAGCGACCGCAAGTTTGCCGCTCTTTAAAGATCCAAATATTACAAAAATTAATCCAAAAGTTGCAATGATCTCAGCTGTAAAAATATTTATTCCAGGTCTAATCTTCTGTGAAAGCTGCAACAAAGGAAGATCAAACATAAAATTTGCTAACATTACCCCTAACATGCAACCTAAGATTTGAGCAGAGATATAAGTGATAATTAAATTTTTTTTAATCTTGTTGGTAAAATACATTGCTAAAGTAACGACAGGATTGAAATGTGCGCCGGAGATATCACCGATTGAAGTAATCAGAACAAATAATCCTGCACCTGTAGCTAAAGTATTCGCTATTAACATTACAGCGATATCATCAGTTAGATTTTGAGCCATAATACCTGAACCAACAATAATCATGACTAAAAAACAACTTCCTATAAATTCACCAATAAATATCTTTTTACTTTTCATTTTTTACCCAATGTTTAATTTTTTCATTAATTATATTATAAGTTTCTTCAGCTATTAAATTTATTTTATCTTTATTTTTAGTTTTTTTAATTTTTTCAACAGGGTCCGCGATGTCCCAGTGCGTAATGGTCTTTTTTTTGGGCCATATAGGACAAACTTCTTTATTGGCGTTATTACAAACTGTAATCACGTAATCAATATCAATATCATTTTTTAAAAATTCATCAAAATTTTTCGAATAATACGTGGCTAAATTAAATTTTTTTCCTTCAAGATACTCTTTAATGTAGGGATTGATTTTCCCTGAAGGATTACTTCCAGCACTAAATGCGATGAATTGATTTCGGAAATTATTGTTTACAATACTTTCCGCTATTATGCTTCTTGCAGAGTTTCCAGTACAAACAAATAATATTGTTTTTATTTTCCTCATAAAAAATGTATTGAAGTGTCCCGAACTTACGGAACCAAAATTTGATAAAAACCAATAATAAATAATGGAATCTGTAACCCAAAATTGGTTAATATTGCTTTATCCTTAGAAATAAAACCTGCAATTGTCCAACCAACAACTCCCGCTCCATGAAACATTATATTTACTGGATACATATTCAAATTTGTTAATAAAATACCTGTAAGAACTAAAAAAGTACTTAACCATTTAAGGTATTTTTTAATAAACTTCATAATCAATTATATGATTGTAATGTTAAAGTTTTGTTAACCAGACGAGGCTTTAACTTTTTTCTCGATAAATTCTGGTATCTCATCACCAAGATCATCGTCTTTTTGGTTTTTAGGTTGAAAGGCATACAAAACATGAAGTTTGCAATAAGGAAAATCTCCTTCAGGTTTTCTACCGCAAAAATAGAATTTTTCCTCATTAGGATGACCTATAGGCCACTTGCATGTTTCATCTGTAAGTTCTTCAAGAGATTTAGGGTTTTCTGGCTCGAAGTTTTTATCTAATAATATTGATTGAAATTTAGCTTTTCTTGATGTTGGCGCAGGTCCTCTTCTAATCTGCTTATTGTCATTGGTTCTAGGTGAATTAGATTGCTTAGAAGGCGCTCTGGCTTCTAAATTTAACCTATGAGCTTTTCCAATTACTGCGTTTCTAGTGGTGTCACCCAATGCTTCGGCTATCTGACTTGCAGTATGCCCTTTAGACCAGAGTTCTTTTAATTTAGCGACTTTTTCTTCTGTCCAACTCATAGTATATAATTACAATATTTAGTAATTATTAAAAACTTAGGGCATAATATTGGGGTTTAAAACATTAAAACGCATCAAAGCTGTGAGTAGATTTAGTTTTGCACAGTTTTTTTAATAACAGGTTATAAGACTATCAATGGTTGAAATTTCGAAAAAATATAAAATCGGAAAAAGAAGATTTGGATTAGTTAATTGGTACGGAACATGGACTTTATACAAAAAAGAAGTTCTAAGATTCTTAATTGTGTGGATACAAACTATTTTTTCTCCACTAATTTCATCTTTACTCTTTTTACTTGTTTTATCTTTAGCCATTGGTGCTGATAGAGGAGATGTTCTTGGTGTGCCTTTTATTACTTTTTTAGCGCCAGGGTTGATTTCTATGCAAGTAATTCAACAATCTTTTTCTCATTCTTCTTCATCTTTTATGATTAAAAAAATTGATGGAACTATAGTTGATTTATTATTTGCACCCTTATCTGCTGGAGAAGTTACAATTTCTGTTTCTCTTGCCGCTGTAACAAGAAGCGTCGTAATTGGAATAGTTTCAATAATTGTATTTCATTTAATTATTGATATTGAAATTAAAAATTATTTAACGCTTATAGCATTCACTTTGCTTTCTTCTTTTATTTTAGGAAATATAGGGATAATTGCTGGACTATGGGCTGAAAAATTCGATCATATGGCAACAGTCACTAATTTTGTAATAGTTCCATTATCTTTCTTATCAGGCACTTTTTATTCAATAGAGAGACTCCCTGATTTTTTGCAAGCAGTAAGTAAAGTAAATCCATTTTTTTATATGATTGATGGTTTTAGATATAGTTTTATTGGTACGTCAGACGGTTCAATTTCTATTGGTTTGGCATATTTAACTGCTTTAAGCTTTGTTAGCTGGCTTGTTTGTTATTTATTGTATAAAAAAGGTTATAAAATAAAATCATGAGTAAAATTTTAAATACCTATAATAGAAAGAAAATCTCTTTTTCAAAGGGAAAAGGAAGTTTTTTATATACAACAAATGGAAAGAAATATTTAGATTTTGTCCAAGGAATTGCTGTTAACTGCCTTGGACATGCTAATGACTATTTAATAAAATCTATTAATAAACAATCTAAAAAATTGTGGCATGTCTCAAATGTTTTCACTATCCCTGAGCAAGAGAGATTAGCAAAAAGATTAGCCCAAAAAACTTTTGCAGATTATGTAACTTTTCAAAATTCTGGTGCTGAAGCTACAGAAGCAGCTATAAAATTTGCTAGAAGATATTTTTATTCTAAAGGTCAACCAAGAAAAAATAGAGTTCTTTGTATTAATAATAGTTTCCATGGAAGAACTATCGCAGCTATTTTTGCCAGTAACAGTAAAAAAGCAATTGAAGGCTTTAAACCTAAAGTAGACGGTTTTGATCACTTTAACTTTGGTGACCACAAAGGTTTAGAAAAAGCTATAACCAGCAGAACAGCAGCAATCATGGTCGAGACAATCATGGGAGAAGGGGGAATTAAAGTTATTCCAGATTTTTGCCTTAAGGGCTTAAGAAAACTATGTAATAAGAAAAAAATTTTATTAATTCTTGATGAAGTGCAATGCGGAATTGGAAGAAGTGGTAAATTTTTTGCTTTTGAATATGCAAAAATCAAACCTGATATCGTTCCAATAGCAAAAGGTATTGGTGGTGGCTTTCCAATAGGTGCAGTTTTAGTAAACAAAAAAGTGGCTTCAGGTATGAAACCAGGAACTCATGGATCAACATTTGGAGGAAACCCTCTAGCAATGAGTGCTGGAAATGCTGTCATGGATATCATGTTTAAAAAAGGTTTCTTAAACAATGTAAGCAAAAATGGAAAATATTTTATTAGTCAACTTGATAAAATTAAAAATAAGTATCCTAAGATTATTAAAGAAGTTAGAGGGAAAGGACTTCTCATTGGACTCTGTCTTCATGTAAATCAGGTAAAATTTATTCAAAAGCTTTTAGATAATAATTTATTGACAGTAAGAGCTGCTGAAAATGTTGTCAGACTTTTGCCTCCTTTGAATGTAACAAAGAGCGAGATAAACTTAGGTTTAAAAATAATTGAGAAAGTTTGCAAAAATTTTAAATGAAAAACTTTATAAATATCTCTGACTGTTCTTCAGTTGAGCTTAGAGCGATTATTGAAGAAGCAAAGAAGAGAAAACAAAATAGATCTGGATTAAATAAATCTGCGCCTGATGAAGATAAGCCCTTTGAAGGTAAGTCGATGGCTATGATTTTTGAGAAACCCTCAACAAGAACAAGAATGTCATTTGACATCGCAGTTAAACAACTGGGAGGGTCATCAATTATTTTAAATCCGGATGGAATACACTACGGAAAGGGAGAGGAAACTTTAAAAGATACTGCAAAAGTTTTATCGGAGTATGTCGACATCGTTATGTTGAGAACTTCATCTCACAAAAATTTAGAGGAGTTCGGAAAGCATTTAGATATCCCAATTATCAACGGTCTGTCTGATGTAAGTCATCCCTGTCAAATTATGTCTGATATTCTTACTTACGAAGAAAGCAATGGTTCCATTGAGGGCAAAACTGTTTCTTGGATTGGAGATGGTAATAATAATATGTCAAATTCCTTAATAGAAGCTGCTGGAAAATTTAATTTTAAACTTAATATTGGTTGCCCAAAAAAATATTCTCCAAATAAGAGTATATTGAAGCTAGCGAAAAAGGAGAAAGTAAAATTAAAAATTACCTCAAAACCTTTAGAAGCGGCTTCAGGCGCTGATTGTGTAATGACTGACAAATGGGTTTCAATGAATGATAAAGTAAATAAAGTTTCTAAAAAGAAAACTTTAAAACCTTACCAGGTTAATAAGAAATTAATGAGCAAGGCAAATTCGGACGCTATATTTATGCATTGTCTTCCAGTCGGAAGAGAAGAAGAGGTTACAAATGAAGTAATAGATGGAAAGCAATCAGTGGTTTGGAGACAAGCATTAAACAGAGTGCATGCTCAAAAAAGTATTATTAAATGGTGTATCGATTAGGGTAAAGGTTTTGGATTATCACCTTTTGAATTCATATATAAAATAACTGACGCTCTGTCTTTTTCTTTTCTAAGTCCGGCAAAAGCCATTTTAGTTCCTTTAATATATGCTTGCGGTTTAATTAAGTAACTATTCATTTCTTCAAAAGACCATTCTTTCGCATAAGCAACCATTGCTTTAGAATATTTATAATCACTAACTGAACCGGCTGTTCTTCCAATCACATTCCATAGATTTGGACCTATCATGTTTTTTCCTCCAGCTGCAATCATGTGACAAGCGCTACATTTTTTAAAAACTTTTTCTCCGTGTGCTAAGTCTCCCATAGCCAATAAAGCTTTTATATCTACTACTTCCGGAACCTTTTCTGAAGACTCAGTCGTGTTATTAGTTGAGGCAACTTCTAATCCTTCAACTTTATAGGCCGTTTGCTCAGGTTTCTCTACGTGGAATAATACGTCTGTGAATTTTCCAATACCAATAACAATTAGGGCCGTTAAAAGGACTGCGGCTATTATTTTATTTATTTCAAAACTATCCATAATTTTGGTAAGTAATTATCAGACATATAACACGAGTTTTAAAAAAAAAACTTAAAATTACCAAATTTTTTTGCGTCTCTAGGACGCATAATTATGAATAAAACTGCAATAATAATACCCTCAAGATTGGATGCTGTTCGATTGCCCAATAAACCCCTTAAACTTATAAACAATAAAGAGATGATTCTTCATGTTTATGAGGCAGCTGTGAAAGCAGATGCTGGAGAAGTTTATGTGGCATCTCCAGATAAAAAAATAATTGATACTGTAAAAAAAATTGGAGGAAATGCATTTTTAACATCAGAAAATCATCAGACTGGAACCGATAGGGTGTTTGAGGTCTTTAAAAAAAATTTAAATGCTAATCCAAACATAATTGTTAATTTACAAGGTGACATGCCAAATATCTCACCAGAGACTATAAATAATTTAGTCGATTATATGAATAAAGGTCATTGTGAAATAGGAACTTTAGCAAGTAAATTACGTTCAAATGAAGAACTAGAGGACGAAAATGTTGTTAAGGTCCTAGTAAAAGAAAAGTTAAAAACGAGCATGTACGTTAAAGCCTTAGATTTTGTTAGACACAAAAATACACAAGATCTTCAAGCTTACCATCATATTGGTATTTATGCCTTTACTAATAAAGCTTTATCGCGTTATGTAGGTCTTAAAAGATCAAAACTTGAACTTGAAAGAAAATTAGAACAATTAAGAGCTATGGAAAATGGAATGTCTATCCACGCTGGTTATGTAGACTCATCACCTTTAAGTGTAGACACTGAACAAGATTTAGAAGAAATTAAAAAGATAATGAAAACAAATGAGTAAAAAAAAAATTGCTATACAGGGTGAGCTTGGAGCTTACTCACACATTGCTGCAGAAAATCTTTACAAGGACTCTGAAATTAAAACTTGCACTACTTTTGAAGAAACCTTTAAACAAGCTTACAACGACCCTAGTTACAAAATTGTGATACCAATTGAAAACTCTCTGGCAGGTAGAGTTGCCGACATTCACTACCTACTTCCAAAATATAAATTACAAATTCATGGAGAACATTTTCAAGCAGTTGAACACAACTTATTATGTAAACCAGATGCAACTATAAGTGATATAAAATTTGTTAGAAGCCATGCACAGGCGATTGGACAATGTCAAAATTTAATAGCTAAAAAAAAATTTAAACCGATAATCTCAGCAGATACTGCCGGGTCGGCTAAAGATTTAGCAGAAGGTAAAGATAAAACTATTGCCGCAATAGCATCCGAACTTTCTGCTAAAATATATAATTTAAAAATTCTCGAGAAAAATATTGAGGATGAAAAAGGAAATGTTACTCGTTTTTTAATAATGGGTAAAAATATTGAACAACCCGAATTTAAGAAAGAAAAAAAATTTATTACGAGTTGTATTTTTAGAGTTAAAAGCGAACCTTCAGCGCTTTACAAATGTCTTGGTGGTTTTGCGACTAACCAAGTTAATTTAACCAAGTTAGAAAGTTTTTCTGTTAAGAATACTTTTGATCAAGCAAACTTCTATCTTGATCTTGAAGGTCATTTGGAACAACCTGGAGTAAAAAAGGCTCTTGAAGAACTAGGCTTTCATACTGAAACTTTAGATATTTTGGGAGTTTACGAGGCTTCGCCATTTAGGCAAAAATAGTCCACAAAACTGGATTCTACTCTTGTAGTATTTGAATCGATCTTGATATACTCATATTGAGGTTGGCATCAGGTGGATGTTTCATCAACCCGGTCAGGTCTGAAAAGAAGCAGCCGTAGTGAAAATTATTCAGGTTGTTGCCTGCCTCTTAAAGATTAATGATGAATAAAATTTTAGCTCTTAAATACCGACCTCAAGGTTTCAAAGATTTGATCGGCCAAGAAGTAATGGCACAAACAATTACAAATGCCATTAAATTAGGCAAAACACCAAATGCCTATTTGTTGACTGGAATAAGAGGAGTGGGAAAAACAACAACAGCAAGGCTGATCGCTAAAGCATTAAATTGTACAAAAAATTTGTCAGATAGCGAGATATGTTCTGATGAAAATTGTCATTGCAAAGATATAGTAAATTCTAATCATATGGATGTTTTAGAGATGGATGCTGCGTCTAAAACCGGAATAGATGATGTAAGAGAATTAATAGAAAATTCAAAATATAGCCCGACAAGTGCGAAGTTTAAAATTTTTATTATTGACGAAGTTCACATGCTATCCAAGCAAGCATTTAATGGTTTGCTCAAAACTTTAGAAGAACCTCCACCAAGTTTAAAATTTATATTAGCAACAACAGAGGTAAGAAAAATACCAGTTACAATTTTGTCCCGTTGCCAAAGGTTTGATCTTAAAAGAGTGAGTGTTGAAGAACTTTGTAAACACTTAAAAAATATTTCAGTTAAAGAAAAAGGTTCAATTACAGATGATGCAATTAAATTAATTGCTAGAACTTCTGAAGGATCAGTAAGAGATTCGATTTCACTACTGGACCGGGCTTTAATTTCTCAATCTATAAAAAATAACACTATCGAAGAGCAAGACGTCAGAAACATGTTAGGCCTCGCAGACAGAAGCAAAGTTATATCTCTCTTTAAAGAAATTTTAGAAGGCAAAGAGAAAGATGCTCTTAAAATACTTCAAGGATTACTTGATGATGGATTAGATGCTAAAAATTTTTTAAATGATATTTTAGAAATTTTATATCTATTTAGCAGAAGAATTAATTTAGGAATTATTGAGAAAGATATGAATATTTCTGAGTCAGAGACTTTGATGATTGAAAAGTTTTCAAAAAATATCGACATGCAAGATATAGGCTTGTTTTGGCAATTGACTATTAAAACTATAGATGATCTTAGAATAGTTGGTAATGAAAACTTAGCTTTAGAGATGTATATTATGCAATTATGTCATTTGAAGAATTTAGAAGAAAAAGATGAAGTAGAACATCAAAATGAAAATATTTCAGCAAGTGAGGAAAAATTGTCTGGAAAAAAAATTGATAATAAAAATCTACAGAATGATCTGCCCAATCAAGTAAAAAATCAATTAAAAAGCACTAATCAAATTAAAACAAGTCCTATCACAAAAATAGATAACACAAACGAAAAATCTAAAATTAAAATTACAAGTTTTAAAGAATTAATTGATTTAGCAAATAGAGAGAAAGAAATTGAATTGAAGTATGATTTGGAGCGAAACGTTAAATTAGTAAGTTTCAATAAGGGCAAAATTGACATTAGCTTTAACGAAAAATTAAATAAAAACTTTATTAAAAACTTAACTGATAAACTATTAAGTTGGACAGGTGAGAGATGGATTATCTCTTTAAGCAAAAACTCAGAAGCAAAAAGCATCCACGAAAAAAATCTAGAAATTATGGATATTAAGATTGATGAATTTAAAAAAAGCAAAATTGCAAAAGACATAGAAATTAACTTTCCAGATGCTAAACTTGTTGAAATTAAGGAGGAATAGTAAGTGACTAATTTTTCAGACATGCTTTCAAAAGCTAAAGTCATGCAAGAGAAAATGAAAGAAGCCCAAGAACAAATAAAAAAAATAGAAGTTGAAGGTGTATCTGGAGGTAGTCTAGTAAAGGTAATTTTAACAGGAGATTACGAAATAAAATCAATTTTAATTTCAGATGAGGCTAAAAGAGAAAAACAAGAAATAGTAAATGATTTAATCATTGCTGCATATAATAATGCAAAAGAAAATTTAAAAAAAAAATCTGCTGAAGAATTATCTAAAGTGACAGGCGGGCTAAATCTTCCAATGGATTTTAAACTACCTTTTTAATGGATAACGAGATCCCAGAGATTAACGAGCTTATTAAACAGTTTGCAAAATTGCCCGGCCTTGGCCCTAAATCTGCAAAAAGAATAATCTTAAAATTAATAAACAATAAAGATAACATGGTAAAACCATTAGCTAAGTCTCTAGCTGAAGTTTATAAGAAAGTAGTTCGTTGTACTGAATGTGGAAATTTGAAAATTATTGATAAAATTTGTATATGCACCTCAGATAACTCTTACGATAAGATTTGTGTAGTAGAAAATTTAGCCGATATGTGGGTGATTGACTCTGCTAATATATATAAAGGTCATTACCACATTCTTGGAGGTACATTAAATTCAAACGAAAACTATGAGCAAAAAAACTTACTTATTCAATCATTAGTAAGTAGAATTAAAAAAAACAATTTAAAAGAGGTAATAATTGCAACAAGTGCTACTGTTGAGGGTCAAACAACAGCACATTATATAGAGGATATTATTAAGAATGATAAAATTAAAATTACCAAGTTAGCCCAAGGCTTGCCTGTAGGTGGTGAAATAGAACAACTCGATGATGGCACTCTCTTTTCTGCTTTCAAAAACAGAGTTCCAGTAACTGATTAATTTATAGATTTTTTTTCTAGTCTTTTTTGATGCAATAGCGGTTCCGTATATCCTGACGGTTGAACTCTTCCTTTGAAAACAAGATCGCAAGCAGCAGAAAATGCTATTGATTTTTCAAAATCTTCAGACATTTTTTTATATTTTGGATCATTTTTGTTTTGATCATCAACTGTCTTTGCCATTTTTTTCATTATTTTCATGACTTGCTCTTTATTACAAATTCCATGGTGAAGCCAATTTGCAATATGCTGAGAGGATATTCGAAGTGTTGCTCTATCTTCCATCAATCCTACATTATTAATATCTGGAACTTTTGAACAACCGACACCTTGATCAACCCATCTGACTACATAACCTAATATACCTTGTGCATTATTCTCAATCTCACGATTGATGTCTTCGACTGACCAATTAGGTCTATCAGCTTTTGGAATTTCTAAAATATTTTCTACTTTTGCCATCTCTCTTGATTTAATTTTATCTTGTTCATCAAATACATTAATTTTATGGTAGTGAAGAGAATGTAGTGTTGCTGCAGTTGGAGAAGGCACCCATGCACAGTTTGCGCCAGATTTAGGATGACCAATTTTTTGTTCCATCATGTTTGCCATTTGATCTGGCATAGCCCACATTCCCTTACCAATTTGAGCTTTACCCGAAAAACCACATTTTAAACCTATGTCCACATTCCAATTTTCATAAGTATTCAACCAAGTTGATTTTTTCATTTCCCCTTTGAATATCATGGGCCCTGCCTCAAAAGATGTGTGCATTTCATCTCCAGTTCTATCCAAAAAGCCAGTGTTTATAAAAACTATTCTATTTTTAACTTGTCTAATACATTCTTTTAAATTTACAGTTGTTCTTCTTTCCTCATCCATAATTCCAACTTTTATAGAGTGCTTTTTAATCCCCAGTGTCTCTTCAACTTTCTCAAATAAAGTGTTAGTGAAAGCTACTTCTTCTGGTCCGTGCATTTTAGGTTTAACAATGTAAACTGAACCTGTTCTTGAATTTTTTTTATTTTTGAAGTCATGTAAAGCACATAATGTAGATATAAACGCATCCAAAATTCCCTCTGGTATTTCCGCTCCATCTTTTAAAAGTATTGCTGGGTTAGTCATTAAATGTCCTACATTTCTATTAAGTAATAAAGCTCTACCATGAAGATTAATTTTTTCTCCATTTTTAGAGACATATACTCTATCTTGGTTTAGTTTTCTGACAATCTTTTTTCCATTTTTCTCAAAAGTAGAAGATAGATCTCCTTTCATTAGACCTAACCAATTTCGATAACATTTAACTTTGTCCTCAGCGTCTACAGCCGCTACAGAGTCTTCGTTATCTACAATTGTTGATAGGGCAGACTCCATCATTATATCTGAGATGGCCGCGTTATCAATTTTTCCAACCATGGTCTCAGGGTCTACTAAAATATCGATATGAAGATTATTATTCTTTATTAAAATTGAATTTGGATTATCTTTATCTCCATTATATCCTATGAATTGCTCGTTGTTTTTAAGAAAATATTTCTTAGACTGCGAAAATAAAACAAGTTTATTTTCCTCTATTTGGAATTTTGAAACACTTTTCCAGCTGGCTTGTGCCAATGGAATTTGTTCATCTAAAAAATCTCTTACAAAATTTATTACTTTTTTAGCTCTCTCTTTATCCCAACTTTTTCCAATACTTCCTGAAATAATATCTGTACCATAAAGTGCATCGTATAAACTTCCCCAACGAGCATTTGCAGCATTCAATGCGTAACGAGCGTTATCTACTGGAACCACTAGTTGAGGTCCTGCTATAGAGGAAATTTCTTCATCGACATTAGCTGTCTCTATCTTAAAGTCGTTTTTTTCATCAATTAAATAATCAATTGATTTTAAGAAATTTACATACTCTTTTTTATTAAAGTCTCTACCTTTATTGGATTTATGCCAATCATCTATTTTTTTTTGTATTATTTGTCTTTTTTGAATTAAAACTTTATTGAGTGGTGAAAGTTCATGGACAACCTCTGAAAATTTGTTCCAAAATTTATCGATGTTAATGTTAGTGCCAGGAATCACCTCATTATTTATGAACTCGAGGAGAGTTGAACTAACTTTTAAGCCACTTTTTTCTACCATTTCCATTATGAGCCGATCTTTACAATATTTTATAATATAATAATACTACTATTATTGTAACATTTTATGAAAAATTATTTAGATTTCGAAAAAGAAATAAAAGCTCTGGAGCAAGAAGTAGAAGGTTTAAAAAGTCCTTTTGGTTCTGAGGGGATATCTGAGGTCGATACAGATAAAATTAAGAATACTCAAAAAGAAATTAATCAAAAATTAGAGGAGATATATTCCAATCTTAATAGTTGGCAACGCACACAAGTCGCAAGACATGAAGACCGACCCAAAGCAAATTTTTATATAAAAAAAATATTTTCACAATTTACTTTACTTTCTGGTGATAGATATTTTGGAGACGACAAATCTGTAATTGCTGGGTTTGGTTTAATAGATAATAAATCAGTTTTAATAATTGGGCAGGAAAAAGGAGAGGACCTTAATAGCCGGATTGAAAGAAACTTTGGAATGATGCGTCCAGAGGGATACAGAAAATGTATAAGGCTTATGAAACTTGCCGATAGATTTCAAATACCAGTTATAAGTTTTATTGATACTCCAGGAGCTTACCCAGGTATTGGAGCCGAACAAAGAGGCCAAGCTTCCGCTATTGCAAATTCAATTGAATGCTGCATGTCATTAACAGTTCCAAATATTTCTATAATAATTGGTGAAGGGGGATCTGGAGGAGCAATTGCTTTGGCATCTTCAAATAAAGTTATAATGTTGGAAAATTCTATTTATTCAGTAATATCTCCGGAAGGTTGTGCATCTATTTTATGGCGAGATCCAAGTAAATCTTTGCAAGCCGCTGAAGCTATGAAACTTACAGCTAAAGATTTACTTAAATTAAAAATAATTGATGAGATAATTCCAGAACCATTAGGAGGAGCACATAGAGATCCAGAAGCTATAGCTGCAGATATTAAGTTTTCAATTATAAAAAATCTTAAAAATTTCGAAAATTTAAATAAAGATCAAATTTACGATCACAGAAAATCTAAATTTTTACAAATAGGAAGAGATCAAGGATTCAGTAAATCCTCTAGTATTGCTGATGGAGGATTAAGTTACAAAGAATCTGCCTTAAATAAACTTAAATCTCAAATAAATAAAAACAAATATGTTTACGCAGGGATAGGACTTATTGCTATAATTGGTACATTAGCCTTATTATCTTAGTATTGTTGCATAAAAACAATTGCGGCAAATAATATTTTTCTTCTATTGACTTCCATCGTGTAAATCTATTAAAGGGTCCTCAAGACTAATTTATGGTTAGTTGAAGTTAATAATAATGAGGAAAAACAATAAATATGAGTACACTAAAAGGTAAAGTAAAGTGGTTCAATGGCACTAAAGGGTATGGTTTCATTGAAAGAGAAGACAAAGAAAAAGACGTGTTCGTCCATTCTTCTGCGGTTAGAGAAGCTGGTTTAAAGTATTTAAACGAGGGTGATGAGTTAACGTTTGAAGTGGAGAGCACAGAAAAAGGTCCTTCAGCAGTAAAACTGCAGAAAACATCTTAATCTAAATTTCCAAAATCACTGATTATCGGGACATTAACTTTAGTCTTTACTATTTTTTTTGTCCCGCTAATTTCATCTTGAAAAAGTCACAATTATTTCCTAAATAAAGAATCATGATTATAAATTTGAAAGTCATTTCAACATTAAGATCACATTCACACAGAATGCACGCTAAGCTATTGCTTAGCTTATAATCAAAAATATATAAATTTAACTAAAATTAAGATAAAAATAACAGGGATGCAGCAGTAGCTCAGTTGGTTAGAGCACTAGTTTGTGGAACTAGGGGTCGGTGGTTCGAATCCACCCTGCTGTACCAAAAAATGACAAAAGAAAAAAAGAGCAAACCTTCTAAAGAACTTCCATTAGGGTTTGTAGACAGACAAGAAAAAGAATTACTCGTACGTGATTTTATAATTGCTAATATTAAAGAAGTAATGGTCAAATACGGTTTTCAATATCTCGAAACTCCAAGTTTTGAGTATTCAGAAAGTATTGGCAAATTTTTACCAGACAAAGATAGACCTGATGAAGGTATATTTTCATTCAAGGATGAAAATAAGTGGCTATCTTTAAGATATGATCTCACAGCTCCACTTGCTAGATACGTTGCAAAAAATTATTTAGAAATTCCAAAACCATTTAAGAGGTACCAACTAGGAACTGTTTGGAGAAATGAGAAACCAGGCCCAGGAAGATTTAGAGAATTTTTACAATTTGATGCAGACTTTGTTGGTGTAAAAAGTTTGCAAGCAGATGCCGAACTGTGTGTAATGATATCAGAAATTCTTGAAAAGTGTGGTCTTAAAAAAACAGATTACACAATAAAGATATCATCAAGAAAAATTACTGAGGAATTATTTAAAAAGATAAATGTAAAAGATAATAAGCAAAAACTCATCACTTTAAGAGCTTTAGATAAAATTGATAGACTGGGTTGGAGCGGAGTTAAAGAATTGTTAGGCAAAGGAAGAAAAGATAAATCTGGAGATTTTACAAAGGGTGCAAATTTAAAATCTAAGGATATTGAAAAAATAGAAGAAACACTAAAGAAAAATTCTCCTGAGTCAGAGGATTTATTAGAGATATTTAAAATTCTTAAAGATTATAATTTTAATAATTTTGAATTTGATCCATCAATTATTAGAGGTTTAGAATATTATACCGGAGCAATATTTGAGGTAAACTTAAAATTCGATGTTACAAATAATAAAGGTCAGGTTATTCAATTCGGTTCAATAGGTGGTGGAGGGAGATACGATAATTTAGTAAATAATTTTGGCAACTTTGATGCTCCAGCCACAGGTATATCAATTGGATTAGATCGATTGGTTTTTGCTTTGATGCAAAAAAAAGAATTTAAAGTGAAACAATCCAAACCTGTTGTGATTTGTGTTTTTGATAAAAATTTAATGAAAGAATACATTAATTTGCAAACTATATTGAGAAAAGATGGCGTTAGTGCAGAAATTTATCCTGGAGAGAGTAAATTAAAAAAACAAATGGAGTATGCAAATAAGATTAAATCCCCAGCAGTTATTTTATACGGTGAGAATGAAATAAAATCAGGTAAACCAACTTTAAGAAATCTAAGTTCAGGACAAGAAAAATCAATTGAAATTAAAGAGTTAGTCAATGAAATCAAAAAAATTATCTGAAAACATAATTAAAACTTTTAAGAGCAATGGTTTTGTTTTATCTGAACCTGATGTTCTTTTAGACTCAGATTATATCATTGAGAGGTCTGGAGAAAAATTCAGAAGTTCTATGCTTACTTTCAAAAGAGAAGATGGAAAAACAATGTGTTTAAGACCTGATTTAACGGTAGCCTCATGTATAAGCTTCTTGCAAAAAAAATCTTCCTCGAAGATTTATTATTCTGGTCAAGCATATAGAAGGTCAGGTAATAAAGGCACAAATTTTATTAATGAGCAGTTGGGTATTGAAATTTTAGGTTCAAAAAATCAAATACAAGATGATTTTAAAGTAATAGGCACAATTTTGAGTTCAGTAAAAAAGATAAAAAGAAAAAAAATTCAAATTAAAGTTGGAGATATAAGTTTATTTAAAAGTTTAATATATGCTTTAGATATACCTGAAAGATGGAAGTTAAGATTGATAAGACACTTCTGGAGACCAAATTATTTTGAAGAACTTTTAAAAAGATTAGAAAAAAATACAGATATTGATGCAATTACTTTTGATTCAGATAAAAAAAGATTTTACGAAATGAAAAAAAGAGATCAAGATAAAATGATTGCTGGAAGATCTATATCAGAAATATTAATAAGATTTGATAAAAAGATTAAAGACCCAAGGTCTTATGTAGATGGAAAAAAAATTGTAAAAATTATTAAATCTTTTTTAAAGATAAATTGCAAACTCTCAGAAGTTGATGAAAAGTTACTAGACTTTGTGGAAAAAAATAAGCTTAAAAAAAATATTTTAAAAGATTTAAAATCCATTCTTAACTTAAAAAAACTTAATCAAGATATTAATTTTATAGCAAATTTTGGTAGAGATGTAGAATATTATACCGGAATTGTGTTTGAAGTATTCTCAGGGAAAAAAGAAATCGCCAGGGGAGGCCGTTATGATGACTTACTAAAAAGTTTAGGAGCTAAAAAAAATACACCAGCTGTTGGTGCTGCAATTAACTTAAAAAATATATGAAAAATTTAATTACAATAGGCTTACCTAGTAAAGGACGATTAAAAGATAAAGCAATATCTTTGTTTAATGATAGAGGATATAAGATTTTGCAAAGTGAAAAAGAAAGAAATTATTTTGGGACTATTAAAAACAATTCTAAAATTAAGATTATTTTTCTTCACGCTAAGGAAATTATTCAAAGATTAGGAGACGGAACTCTTGATATAGGTGTATCTGGTTTAGATCTATTAAAAGAGTCTGATAAAAACTTACAGAATAAAATAACTGTTCAAAAAAAACTTGATTTTGGTAATGCCAACCTAGTTATTGCTGTACCAGATGATTGGATAGATGTTCAAACGATTGCTGATCTTGAAGAGGTATCATTTGATATTAGATCTAAAAGAAATTCTAGATTGAGAGTGGCAACTAAATATCCAAATTTAACTAATGATTTTTTGATTTCTAAAGGAGTTACTCAATATAAATTGATAATTAGTCTCGGTGCTACTGAAACTTATCCATTTATAGGTTCTTCAGAAATCATTACAGATATAACTTCTACAGGTAAAACTTTGGCTGATAATAATTTAAGAGTTCTTAAAGATGGATTGATACTTAGTTCAAATGCATGTTTATTCATTGCAAAAAAAAGGGCTGCAAAATTGCAATCTTTCTTAAAATCTTTTGGGTAAGTGAAATTATATTCCAATTCCAAAATAAAAAAGTTAAAGTTTTATGTGTGAATTGAAAAAAATACATTGAAGTGACATTGAATTATAAATATTCAATTCAAGAACTAGTTTTAAATTATTCTCATTTCTGATACTTTCTAATTATGAAATCAATTAATAAATTTAAAAATATGAGTAAGATTGATATTATCAATTCTGAAAATGTTTATCATTTAAAAACTGATACAAGCAGAATATCAAAATTAATCTACCATTATGAAATATATAAAAAAATTATTTCACTACCCGGTGATATTATTGAATGTGGAGTTTTTAAAGGAATTTCTTTAACTAGGTTTTTGACTTTTCGAGAAATACTTGAAAATTATAATTCCAGAAAAATTTATGGTTTCGATGTTTTTGGTAAATTTCCAAAAGCAAAAAATCTAAATGATAAATCTTTTCTAAAGAAATGGGAAAATAGTGCTGGAGATGGCATTGATGTTAAAGAATTAAATGACATTTTATTAGATAAAAAATTTTCAAATTTTGAACTTGTAAAAGGAAATGTAAAAAAAACAATTCCTCAATTAATAAAAAAAGAACCTCATCTTAAAATATCTCTCTTACATTTGGATATGGATACTTATGAACCTACAAAATTTACTTTAAATAAACTTTTTCCATATATTGTTAAGGGAGGTATAGTTTTAATTGACGATTATAATTCTGTATATGGAGCAACAAAAGCAGTTGATGAATTTATAAAATTAAATAAAGTTTTAGAAATTAAGAAATTAAACTTTTATAAACTTCCAACATTTATCATTAAAGTTTAAGAGTGTTACATTCCCATGCCACCCATGCCACCCATTCCACCCATGCCACCACCCATTGGAGGCATTGCGGGACTAGAATCTTTTTCCTCAGGTTTATCTGCGATCATAGCTTCTGTTGTAATTAATAGCCCAGCTATTGAAGCAGCATCTTGTAATGCTGATCTTACAACTTTAGTTGGATCAATAATTCCTTTAGCAAACATATCTACATAGTCTTCATTCTGAGCGTCATAACCTTGAGACGCTTTTTTACCTTCTAAAAGTTTACCTACAACTACCGAACCATCAACACCTGCGTTAGCAGTAATTTGCCTGATTGGAGATTGAAGAGCTTTTTTAACTATTTCGACGCCAGCTTTTTGGTCATCACCTTTTACTTTAACACTATCTAAATCCTGTGCAGCATAAAGTAGGGCACAACCGCCACCGATTACTACTCCTTCTTCAACGGCAGCTCTTGTAGCATTAAGAGCGTCCTCAACTCTGTCTTTTCTTTCTTTCACCTCAACTTCTGTGGCACCTCCAACTTTAATAACAGCTACACCACCAGCAAGTTTAGCTAATCTTTCTTGAAGTTTCTCTTTATCATAATCGGATGTTGTTTCATTAATCTCAGATCTTATTTGATTACATCTCGCTTCAATATCAGATTTTTTTCCATCACCAGCTACGATTGTGCTGTTCTCCTTATCAATTTTTACTTTTTTACATGAACCAAGATCACCAATTTTAACGTTCTCTAATTTAATTCCTAGATCTTCCGAGATAACTTGCCCTCCAGTTAGAATAGCAATATCTTCCAACATCGCTTTTCTTCTATCACCAAAACCAGGAGCTTTAACAGCTACAACTTTAAGACCACCTCTCAATTTGTTTACAACTAAAGTTGCTAAAGCCTCACCTTCAACATCTTCAGAAATAATCATTAATGGTCTATTAGCTTGAACCACTGATTCAAGTAACGGTACCATTGGTTGTAAGTTTGTTAACTTTTTCTCGACTAAAAGAACTAAAGGGTTTTCAAGCTCAGTAGTCATTTTTTCAGTATTAGTTACAAAATAAGGAGAAAGGTATCCTCTATCAAATTGCATACCTTCAACTACGTCCAGCTCAGTTTCAACCCCTTTTGCTTCTTCAACTGTAATTACACCTTCATTTCCGACTTTTTGCATAGCTTTAGAAATCATATCACCAATAGATTTTTCACCATTTGCCGAAATTGTTCCAACTTGAGCAACTTCTTCGTTAGCTTTAACTTTTTTTGATGATGTTTTTAATTTATTAATTACTTGCTCAACTGCTTTGTCGATACCTCTTTTAATATCCATCGGGTTCATCCCAGCTGTAACATATTTAAGCCCTTCATTAACAATCGCTTGAGTTAAAATAGTTGCAGTAGTAGTCCCATCGCCAGCATTATCATTTGTTTTGCTAGCAACTTCTTTTACCATTTGAGCACCCATGTTTTCAAATTTATCTTCAAGTTCAATTTCTTTTGCAACTGAAACACCATCTTTAGTGGTTCTTGGAGCACCATAAGACTTATCCATAACAACATTACGTCCTTTTGGCCCCAATGTAACTTTAACAGCGTTTGCAAGAGTGTTTACTCCAGTCAACATTTTTGATCTTGCTTCTGTATCGAATTTAATTATTTTTGCCATTTTCTTCTCCTATAAAATTATTTTTTACCTTTTGAAATTCCCATTATGTCTGATTCTTTCATAATGCTATATTCTTTGCCGTCAATTTTGACTTCAGTTCCAGACCACTTTCCAAATAGAACTATATCTCCAATTTTTACATCCATTGGAGAAACTTTTCCGTCTTCATTTTTAGCACCCGGCCCAACGGCTACAACTTCTCCTTCTTGAGGTTTTTCTTTAGCAGTGTCCGGTATTATAATCCCGCCAGCAGTTTTTTCCTCACTGTCTAGCACTTTAATAAGCACACGATCGTGCAGAGGTCTAAATTTCATATGTATTTTCTCCTATAAATTTTATCGTAATCTTGATATGGTATGTTTTAACTATATTTCAAGAGGCAAAAATCATTAAAAAGACCGTAAAATACTGTATTAATAAGCCTTAAAAGGAGAGAAATAGTACATTGAAAGAGCTAAATCACTTAGAGGATGTATTCAAAAACTATGACACTTTTATTATAGACTTATGGGGGGTAATGCATGATGGGGTTACCCTAAATCCTAGAGCTATTGAAGCAGTAGACAAACTAAAAAAAAATTCCAAAAAAATAGTATTTTTATCTAATGCACCTAGGCCTAGTTCGAAAGTAATTAATTTTTTACTTAAAATGAAAATGGATAAAAAATATCTAGAGCATGTAATGACCTCAGGTGAAGCTGCAATGCACGCAATAAACCAAAAAAAATTTGGACAGACATTTTATCATCTTGGGCCTGATAGAGATATCTCTGTATTTGAAAAAGTGAAAAATAATAGGACAGATCTTCAGAGTTGTGATTTTATTTTATGTACTGGATTATTTGACAATCATGAAAATGATTTGGATTATTATAAAAAATTTTTATTGAATTATGTTTCAAAAAAATTAATTTGTACAAATCCAGATTTAATAGTTCATAGGGGTAGTGTTGAAGAATTATGCGCAGGTTCAGTAGCAAAAGTTTTTGAGGACCTTGGAGGAGAAGTTGTTTATTTTGGCAAGCCGCACAAAGAAGTTTATAATATGTGTTTTGATTCTAATGAAAAAGTTTTAGCTATTGGTGACAATTTAAGAACAGATATAAAAGGAGCAAATAATTTAAATATAGATTGTATTTTTATAACTGAAGGTGTGCATAGAAAAGAATTTAAAAACTCGTCTGAACTCGAAAAACTTTTAGAAAAATACGAAGTGAAAGCAAATTTTTTTCAAAGAGAATTAAAATGGTAAAATGAAAGTTTACAATAATCCAAATTTAAATAAAAAACATTGTAATGGTGTAATCGCTATAGGTAATTTTGATGGACTACATTTAGGTCATCAAAAAGTTATTAAAGAAGCAAAACAAAAAGCTAAAAAAAACAAGATACCTTTTGGTGTTATGACATTTGAACCTCTACCAGTAATGTTTTTTAATAAAAAAATTAAAAATCATAGAATTAATTCTTTAGAGCAGAAAAAAACTCAATTAAAAAAATTAAAATTAGATTTCTTAATTATCATAAAATTTAATAAAAATTTTTCAACTCAATCAGCAGAAGAGTTTATAAAAAAAATAATTTTTAAAAAAACGAAATGTAAATATTTATATGTAAGTAAAAATTTCAAGTTTGGTTTTCAAAGGAAAGGAGATATAAAAACATTAAAAAAATTTCAGGTAAAATATAATTTTAAAAATATTGTTACCAAACCATTCAAAAAAGGTAATAAAATAATTTCATCCACACTTTTGAGAAATAAAATCAAATTGGGTAAAATAGATGAAGTAAATAAACTATTAAACCGTGATTGGAGTATTAATGGCAAAGTAATGAAAGGAAAAAGAAGAGGACGTAAAATTGGCTTCCCAACATGTAATTTAAAAATGGGTGATTACGTTGTCCCTAAGCTCGGCGTCTACGCTGTTAAAGTTAAAAGTAAGAATTTTTTTAAAAATGGTATTGCAAATATAGGTTATAGACCAACATTTAATGGTCAAAGTTTATTATTAGAAACAAATATCTTTGGAATTAATAAAAACTTATATAATAAAGTAATTAGCGTAAACTTTAAAAAATTTATAAGATCGGAAAAAAAATTTAGAAACTTGAAACATTTAAAAAAACAAATCAAACTTGATATAAAAAAGGCAAAAAAATAATGTCCAAAGACACCTTGCAACTTCCCAAAACATCTTTTTCAATGAAGGCTAGTTTACCGATTAAAGAGCCTGAAATTTTAAAAAAATGGGAAAAAAATAAAATATTTGAAAAACTCAGAAAAAAGTCAAAAGGAAAAGAAAAATTTGTACTTCATGATGGTCCGCCTTATGCGAATGGACATATACATATGGGTACCGCGTTAAACAAAATTTTGAAAGATATGATCACTCGTTTTCATCAAATGAATGGAAAAGACTCTGTTTACGTTCCAGGTTGGGATTGTCATGGGCTCCCAATAGAGTGGAAGATAGAAGAACAATACAAAAAAAAGAAAAAAAATAAAGATGAAGTGCCCATCAAAGATTTTAGGCAAGAATGTAGGGAATTTGCAAAAAGTTGGATCGGAGTTCACATTAAAGAGTTTAAACGATTAGGGGTAGTTGGAGATTTTGAAAATTATTATTCTACAATGAGTTACGAGGCGGAGGCTCAAATTGTAAGAGAGTTAGGTAAATTCCTTTTAGATGGTAGTTTGTATCAAGGTTTTAAGCCAGTTCTTTGGTCTACTGTAGAAAAAACTGCTTTAGCTGATGCAGAAGTAGAATATTTAGATCATACTTCGAATACTATTTATGTTGCGTTTAAAGTTAAGGAGACTAATAAAGACTTTCTAAAAGATTCCAGCATTATAATTTGGACAACTACACCCTGGACTATACCTGCCAACAAAGCATTAGCTTTTAATAGCAATATTGAATACGCTGTTTTGGAAATTGAACAGCTTGAGCATTTTAAAAATAAGAGAATTGTAGTGGCAAAAAATTTAATTGAGTCAATTACTAAAGAGTGTGAAATTAAAAAATATAAGGAAATTAAGACTTTTAAAGGCTCAGAATTTAAGGGAACAGTATGTAATCATCCATTCTTTAAAATGGATTTTGACTACGATGTCCCAATGTTGGATGCTCAATTTGTTAATTTGGAACAAGGAACTGGAATTGTTCATTGTGCTCCAAGTCACGGTCCAGATGATTTTAATTTATGTTTAAAAAATAATATACCCTCACTTTATACAGTTGATAACTCGGGTGTTTATACTAAAGAGGTACCTTATTTTACAAATACACACGTTTTTAAGGCTGATCCGATTGTTATAGAGAAACTTAAAGAACAAAAACAATTATTAAAAAATGATAAACTTAATCATAGTTATCCTCATTCATGGAGATCTAAGGCTCCATTAATTTATAGAGCGACACCTCAATGGTTTATATCAATGCAAAAAAATAAATTGAGAGATAAAGCTGTTAAAGCAATAAATGAAACTATCTTCTATCCAAACAAAGGTAGAGACAGACTTTTATCAATGATCGAAGGAAGACCAGATTGGTGCGTTTCAAGACAAAGAGTTTGGGGGGTACCATTACCGATTTTTATAAATAAAAAAACAAAAGAGCCATTAAGAGATCAAAAAATTATAGATAGAATTGCCTCCATTTATGAAAAGCAAGGCTCCGATTGTTGGTTTACAGATGATGCAAAAATTTTTTTAGGCGATGATTATAATGTCAAAGATTATGAAAAACTTAACGATATTGTTGAAGTATGGTTCGATAGTGGCTCAACACACAGTTTTGTTTTAGAGAAAAGAAAAGATTTAAAATGGCCTGCAGACATGTATCTAGAGGGATCTGACCAACACAGGGGGTGGTTTCACTCTTCATTATTAGAGTCGTGCGGAACTAGAGGAAAAGCACCATTTAAAAGTATTCTCTCACATGGTTTCGTTGTTGACGGCAAAGGTATGAAAATGTCTAAATCTATGGGAAATGTCATCTCTCCAGAAGACATATTGAAGAACTATGGTGCAGATATACTTCGAGTTTGGGCTTCAGCATCTGATTATGCGGAAGATTTAAGAATAGATAAAAATATTTTAATACAACATGCAGAATCTTATAGAAAAATTAGAAATACCTTTAGATTTATGCTTGGAAACTTAAAAGATCATTTTGAAAAACAAAATTTTGAAAAAATTAAGCTAAATGAATTTGATGAACTTGAGCAATTTATTTTACACAAATTATTTATATTAAACAAATCTGTCGATGATAATTTAAAAAAATATAATTTTCATAAACTTTACAAAGATTTGCTAAATTTTTGTACGTTGGACCTTTCATCTTTTTACTTTGATATTAGAAAAGATGTTCTTTATTGTGATAGCATCACTTCAAAAAAAAGAAAAAATTGTGTGATTGTTTTAAATATAATTTTAGAAAGTTTATTAAAGTGGTTCGCTCCAATTTTAGTTTTTACTACTGAGGAAATTTATAGTTTAGTAAACAATAACACTGATGAAAGTATTCACGAAAATAATTTTGTGAAAATTCCAACTAGCTGGAAAAATGACAGGCTTAATGAAAAATGGCAAAACTTATATAAGATTAAACAGGTAGCAAATATTGCAATAGAGGAGAAAAGAGCTAACAAAGAAATTGGATCAAGTTTAGAAGCTGAAATTAAATTAACACTAAAAAAAGATAAATTTGAACTTCTCGATAAATTAGATTTAGCAGATTATTTTATCGTTTCAAAAGCAGAAAAAGCACTTTCAAATAATGACGAAATCATGATCGAAGTGAAAAAAGCTCAAGGACAAAAATGTGAAAGATGTTGGAAAATTTTAGACAAAAAATGTGAAAGGTGTTCAAAAGTTCTCCAGTAAAATAGAAATACAATATTTTGATTAATCTTAGAGAAATAAAAGACAAAATTTTTAAAAAAGAAAATTTTTACTTTTTAATAACCATCATATCTATTTTTGTCTTAGACAGATATTCAAAAAATCATATTATCAATAATTTTAGCGATAATAACTTTTACGTTAACGATTTTATTAATTTTGATTTAATATGGAATACTGGGATAGGTTTTGGACTATTAAGCTTTAACTCAAATTTATTT
Organism: uncultured Pelagibacteraceae bacterium; assembly: GCA_902587515.1. Lineage (GTDB taxonomy): Bacteria > Pseudomonadota > Alphaproteobacteria > Pelagibacterales > Pelagibacteraceae > Pelagilacustribacter. Next base: position 102,390 of record CACILM010000003.1, on the reverse strand, counting down.
TACAATTTAATTTCAGGATTAATAGCATCTGTTATTATATTTTTAATAATTTTTGCAATAAGATCCGATAAATTTGATAAAATAATTTTCTCAATAATTATTGGTGGAGCAATTGGAAATTTTTACGACAGGATAATTTTTAATGGAGTTCCAGATTTTATTGACTTACATTATGGCAATTTTCATTGGTTTACGTTTAATGTAGCAGATATTTTTATTACAATTGGTATTATATGTTATATTTTTAAAGAATTATTTGTAAAAAAAAGTTAATGAAAATAATCATATTTATAATTTTTTTTATGTTTGCATTAGTGTCTTGCAGTTCGATGAAAGAAGCAGGTCAAGTTTTACGTAATGAAAAAGTTAAAACAAATGATGAATTTTTAGTCAAAAAGAAACAGCCACTTATTCTTCCTCCTAATTACGAGAAAATACCCGAACCAGGATCTTTAAAAAAAAATCAAGCTGAAGACTTAGAAAAAATAAAAAAAATATTAAAAAACTCTCAAATTGACCAATCAAATGAAAATAAATCCAGTTCAGTTGAAAAATCTATAATTGATAAAATTCGTAAGTGATAGAAAATAATTTAATAATAAATAATTATATACAAAAATTTCACTTAAATTCTCATGTTGCTAAAAATTTAAATTCACAATATAAAAAAAAAATCAATCAAATCAAAGACAAGATCAAAATTCCAAATCAATTTTTCAATCTTTTTAACAAAGATTATAATTTTAGTGTAGATATTAGTGATCTCAAAAAATTTAATGGTTATAAATCTGTAGCACTTATTGGAATGGGTGGTTCAATTCTGGGTGCTGAAGCGATATATAATTTTTTCAAAAAAAACGTTAAAAAAGATTTTTATTTTTTAGATGATTTAGATGTAAGCAAAATAATTGAGTTTAAAAAAAAAATAAGAATTAACAAAACTCTCTTTCTTGTAATTTCTAAATCAGGAAATACAATTGAAACTCTATCAAACCTTTTTTATTTAGATATACTAAAGAAAAACTCAAAAAATATTATAATTATAACAGAAAAAAAAGATAATATTCTTTATAATATTTCAAAAAAATTTAATTTGTTTTTTGTTGAACATAAAAACTATATCGGAGGAAGATATTCAGTTTTGTCAGAAGTTGGGCTTATACCAGCATATTTTATGGGATTAAATATATTCAATTTAAGAAAAAATATGTTGAAATATTTTTCTGATAACAAAATTTTAAAAGATGGGTCAATTAAGCTTACAAACATACTTATTCAAAAAAAAATACCAAATATTGTATTTCTTAATTATTCAAGCAAATTGGAAAAATTTTTATACTGGGCACAGCAATTAATAGCCGAAAGTTTGGGAAAAAAAACAGACGGGTTTTTTCCGACTATATCAAATGTCCCCAAAGATCACCACAGTCTTTTACAGCTTTATCTTGAGGGTCCAAAAGATAAATTATTTGTAATTTTTAGTTCTGAGGAAGAGTTAACAAAAAAATTAAGAGTAAATAAGCTTTTAAATAAAAGATCTTTATTAAATAATAAAAATCTTAATCAAATTAAATTAGCTCAAAAAAAAGCACTCATTGAAACATTTAAAAAGAAAAAAATTTCTTTTAGAGAATTTAAGATAAAAAAAATTAATGAGGAAACTCTCGGTCAGTTATTTTCTTACTTTATATTAGAAACAATTTTAATAGGCAAATTAAAGAATATAAATCCCTTTGATCAACCTGCTGTAGAACAAGTAAAAAAAATTACAAGAAGAATACTCACTTGAATTTTGCAAAAATTATCTTTGAGCGTCCATATATTTTAACTTTTAAGATATCTATTAAATTTTTAAAATTATCATTAGAATTTTTTTCTCTATGAATAATAATTAAGTGATTTTTTTCGTAAATTTTTTTGTTTTCCAATTCTCTCAAATTTTCAACATATTTTGTATCTTTAAATGGAGGATCAAAAAAAAAAATATTATATTTTTTCTCCCAATTTTTTATATTTTCAATTTTATTTTTTATTATCAAACTTTTTTTTTCTACTAATAAATTTAACAAATTTTCTCGCAATATTTTTGTTGCCTCAATATCAATTTCAACAAACGTTACCATCTTAGCTTCTCTAGATAAACACTCTAATCCAAACGAACCAATCCCTGAATAGAGATCCAGAATAGTTGCATTTTTTAGTTTTACTTTAATATCATTTGAATGAGTTAGAATATTAAATATATTTTCTCTTACAGAGTCTTTTAATGGTCTAGTTGTGCTTGTTTTTAAGAATTGTATTGTTCGACCTTTAAATCTTCCACCGATAATTCTCATTTTTTATCTAAAATTTTCCAACCTATATCTTTTCTAAAAAATCCATTTTTCCAATTTATTTTTTTAACATTTTTAATGATTCTCTCTCTTACTTTTAATAGGTCATTGCCTATCGAGGTAAAGTTCAAAACTCTACCTCCTACAGATAAAAGTTTTCCATTTATAATTTTTGTTCCTGCATGATAAACAATATCTTTTCCATTTTCTTTAATACTATTTAGTTTTTTAATTAAAACATTTTTCCTATATTTTCCTGGATAACCTTTGGAGCATAGAACTATAGTCATACTTTTCTCTCTTCGCCATTTAATACTTATCTTTTTGAGTTTATTTTTTAGAGAATGTATAATTATCTTTACAAGATCAGTTTTTAACCTTGGTAGTATAACTTGGCATTCTGGATCCCCCATTCTTACATTATATTCAATAAGGAATGGTTCATTATTTTTTATCATCAGGCCAACATATAAAAAACCAGTATAAGGTTTATTTTTTTTTCTGAGAGCTTTTAAAGTAGGTTTTACAATTTTTTCAATAATTTTTTTTTCTAAATGTTTATTAATAATTGGGGCTGGTGAATAGGCACCCATCCCGCCTGTATTAGGCCCCATATCTTTCTCTCCAACTCTTTTATGATCTTGTGCAGACCCGAAAAACTTAAAGTTATTTTTATCGACTATTAAGAAATAACTAGCTTCTTCTCCAGTCAAAAACTCCTCAACAACTAATTTTTTAGAAGATTTAAACTTTCCTTTAAATATTTCCTCAGATACTTTTAAAACCTTTTTTCGGTTTTGGCATATAGTTACACCTTTGCCAGCTGCTAGCCCATCTGCTTTAACGACTATAGGTAATTTTGATTTTTCCAAAAATTTCAAAACTTGTCTCCTATTTTTACATATTTGAAAATTAGCTGTTGGAATTTTATTCATTTTGCACATTCTTTTCATAAAAGCTTTAGAACCCTCTAATTTTGCTGCATATTTATTTGGTCCAAAAGTTTTTATTTTATTTTTAGTTAAAAAATCCACAATTCCTAATGACAGAGGTTCCTCAGGCCCAACTACTACCAAGTCTATTTTGTGTAATTTAATTAGCTTGAGAAGTTTATTAAAATTTAGAACGTCTACTTCTATGTTTTTTGCTAGATTTGCAGTTCCAGCATTCCCAGGAAAACAAATAATTTTCTTGCAAATTTTTGACTCATATAACTTTCTGCACAAAGCATGCTCCCTACCTCCACTACCTATTAATCCAATATTCATGTAAGATAACTTAATATATAATTTAAAGATGATGAAAAAAGAAGCTAAACTTATTTTTAAACACAATTCTTTTGATTTAGTTGAGGAAGGTGATTATGTTTTATGTGCTATATCAGGTAAAAAAATATTATTGAAAGACTTAAATTATTGGAATGTTGATCTACAGGAGGCTTACTTTTCACCTATAGAGGCAAACGAAAGATATAAAACTTTAAAAAAAACTTAAATTATTTCCATCTATTATGCGTCCATATCCACCCTTCAGGCTTGTAGACTATCATTTCTTCAATAACTTTATTTAATTTATCAGTTAAGTCATACTTATTATTAAAACTTTTAGGGTCAATTTCTTTGTAAAATTTTATTTTAAAATTATCATTATGGTCTCTTTCAATAAAAACTGGAATAATAGATAAATCAAATTTTAAGGCAAGTTGTGCTGGTAAAGTTGTAGTTAATGCAGATTTCCCAAAAAAATTAATTTTTTCTCCTTCACTAACCCTTTGGTCTATCATCAAAGCAATACTGTAACCTTTTTTTAAATATTCAATTGCCTCTCTTACACCGCTTACTCCTTTTTTAATTTGGTTTTTACATACATATTTTCTTCTTAAATATTCCATAAAAGGATTTAAAAAATAATTATTGAGAGGTCTATATATTGTAGCAAGATTAATATTTTTTTTTACTATTTCCATAGACATCAACTCATAATTGGCAAAATGACCCGAAACGAATATTACAGGTTTTTTTAATTCTAAAATGTTTTCCAACTTATCCGTACCCTCAATTTTCATATGAGCACTATTTTTTTTAAAATAATTCAGAAATACATATTCAATAAAAGTTTTCCCATAGTTTCTCCACATACCAGAGATTATTAAATTTCTTTTTATTTCTGTTAGATTTTTTGAATAAATATTTAAGTTTGATTCTATTAATCTTTTTGATTTAAAATTATGTCCAATTTTTAAAAAAAGATATGAAAAAAGTTTTCTACTTAGTGTGATACCCATTATTTTTCCTAAAATGAAAAATATATAAATTATTATTGATTGTATGAAATAAGTGAAAAATTTAATCATAAATATCCTGAATTTTTTTTATTAGTGTTTCTTTTTTCTCTAAAACTAATTCTACTCTTAAAAAGTCTATTTCTTCAATACTGTACTCTTTAATTCTATGATAATCTTTTTCAGTACAAATTATTTGATAACCATTTTTTTTAGCCTCACGTATAAAATTGTAAAGCTCCTCTTTACTAAAAGTATAATGGTCAGGGAAAATATATTTTTTTGCTATTTTTAGGTTGTGATTATTTAATAAATTTAAAAAATTTTCCGGATTTCCAATTCCAGTAATTACAAGTAGCTCCTTTTGATTGAATTTCTCAAAATTAACTGCTTTGTATTTTGAGTAGTAAATATCAATATTATTATTTATTTCCAAAATTTTCTTTTCAAACTTTAAATTTTTATATCCATTTATAACTATAATTTGAGCATTTTTTATTGAATTCAGGTTTTCTCTAAGTGGACCTGCAGGAATTACAAAGCCATTTCCCTCAAAGTTTGAATTGAAACAAATAATACTAAGGTCCTTTTTAATTTTAAAATCTTGAAACCCATCATCTAATATAGCTGTGTCGAAATTCTTATTCTGAGCTTCTTGAATTGCGTCAGTCCTATTTAAATTCAAAATCAAATTATTCAAATTTTCTTTAATTAAAGCATGCTCATCCTTATGCTCTTTATAATACTTTCTTATAATTACTGGTTTTTTCCCTATCTTTGATAATTCTTTTGAAACTAAAATAGACAATGGTGTTTTTCCAGTTCCACCAACATAAACATTTCCTATGCAAACAATAGGTATTTTAAAATTAACAGTTTTTGTAAATTTTTTTTTTAGAAAAATAACTAATTGGACGACTAAGCTTAGTGGGAGCAAAGATAAGGATATTATATTTTTATGATTCCAAAATTTTGGTTTAATTAGTTTCATTTAATAAAAAATTATTAACTTCTCTTAAAGTATTGACTAAAGTTTTGTTGCTCAACACATTAATAACTTCCGAAATTTCACGGCCTTTCCTTTGAGAAGGATCCAAGTCTTTTTCTAAGTATCTACCTAATTCTTCATGATCTTTTATTTTAAATGAAATATTATTTTTTTCTAAGATTTCATAAATATCTTTAAAGTTATACACATACCAACCATGATAAATTTTACAGTTTAATTTTACGGCTTCTAATGGATTTTGACCTCCAACCTCTTCTAAATTTTTAATAGTGGATTTACCTATAAATACACTTTTAGCATATTTAAAATAATTTTGCAGAACACCAAAAGAGTTTATAATAACAATTTCGACATTTGTCTTAATTAATTCGTCGCTGTTTAATATTTGAGAATTAAGTTTGTATTTTTCACACAAATTTTTAATTTCTTCGGATCTCTCAATGTGTCTTGGTGCAATAATTGTTAAAATATTTTTATACTTTTCTTTTAAAAAACAATGTGTCTTTAAACATAACTCTTCTTCCCCTTTATGTGTGCTTGCAGCAAACCAAAAAGGACTATTAATTAATTTATTACTATTCAAATTAGTTATATCATTTTCATTTATGTCATTAATAAATTTGATGTTTCCATAGTAAAAAACATTTTTAACTTCAAAAGTTTCAAGAAACTTTTTGGTTTCTTTATTAGACGCTAGACATAACTTAAGACAACTAAAAATTTTAGAAGATGTCTTTGGAAATTTAATCCATTTTTTATAAGACTTTAAGGTTATTCTAGCATTAATAATTGCAACTGGAATGCCAAATTTTTTTGCTTTTAAAATCAGGTTTGGCCAAATCTCAGAGTCTACTAAAAAAATATAATTTGGCCTCCACATTTTTAAAAAACTGTTAATTAAAAAGTCCACATCATAAGGTAAGAATCTGTGAGATATATTTTTCATTTTTTTAAACTCTAATTTTGCAATTCTGCTTGAACTTAGTGTAGAAGTTGTGATTAAAAATTCTCTTAGGTTATTATCTGAATTTAATTTTTTAATGATCGGCACTATACTTTTTAGTTCACCAATACTTGCTGCATGAAACCAAATTAATTTTTGTTCATAATTTCTTTTAACATTGAAATGAGATATTAAAATTTTCTCTTTATATCTTTTAGGATCTTCTTTTTTAAGAAAAACTCTAAAAAAAACTATAATAAATAAAAAAGGATAAATTAAATGAGTTAAAACTCTATAAAATAAAATCATTTTATTTTAATTGTTTTTGATAGAGAGATTTATATTCCTTACAGTTATCAATTAAAAAACTATGATTTCCAGAATTAATAACTTTCCCCTCTTTTAAAACAAATATTTTATCTGCATTATGAATAGTAGAAAGACGATGGGCAATAACTAAAGTAGTCTTGTTTTTTGTTAAATTTAAAATTGCATTTTGAACTATTTCCTCGGACTCAGTATCAAGCGATGAAGTTGCCTCATCTAAAAGAATTATTGGGGACTCTTTTAAGATTGCTCTTGCTATTGAAATTCTCTGTTTTTGCCCTCCAGATAATCGAACTCCATTTTCTCCTATTAATGTATCGTAGCCATCGGGCAATTTTTGAATAAACTCGTCCGCGGCAGCATATTTGCAAGCTTTCACAATTTCTTCATGTGCGGCGTGTGATTTTGCATATGAGATATTATTTTTAACTGTATCATCGAATAAAATCACATCTTGGCTTACCATTGAAAGATTCTTTCTTAATGACTTAAGAGACACCTCTTTAATATTTTGGCCATCAATCTCAATCTTTCCGTTTTGGGGATCATAGAACCTTGGTAATAAGTTGAGAATTGTACTTTTACCAGCACCACTATGACCAACAAATGCTGTCATAGTATTTCCCTGAATTCCAAAACTAATATCTTTTATTGCTTTTTCCTTTGTAGAATCATATTTAAAACTAACGTTACTAAATTTTATTTCTGAATCTTTTATATTCAGTTGAGATAAATCTTTATTATCAATTATTTCAATTTTATTATCAATTATACTACTGATTCTTTTGAATGCAGCAGCTCCTTGGTATGCAGCCATGTTTAAAGTAGCTAAAGATCTTATGGGCTGATAAGCTAGCATCATAGCAGCTAAAAAAGAAAAAAAATTGTTCACTCCTAATTCCCCTGCTGAAATAAGTCTTCCCGAAAAGATTATAAAACCTGCAATCATTAAACCAGTTAAGATTTCCATAATCGGTGTGGCTCTGATCATCACGCTTCCAATCTTTATATTTTTTTCAACAAGATCATTTATTACATTTTTTGCTTTTTCGTCTTCCACATTCTCCTTTTGATATATTCTTATCATTTTAGAAGCTTTAAAAATTTCCGCTAAAAAGGTTGCTAAATTTCCGGAAGACTCACCAGCTACTGAAGTTGCTTTACCGATCCTTTTCCCTAGTGATCTTGCTAAACCACCCGCTAGAGGCATCATCATAATTGCAAACAAAGCCAACTTCCAATTTTGATAAAACATTAATGAAACTAAACCAATCACTGAAAAGCTATCTTTCATAATATTTAATACACCTGTGCTCACTAAGGTTTTTACATGGTGGGTATCATACATGACATTTGAAATATATTTTCCTGAATGTCTGTTATCTAAAGTTTTGATGTCCGAGAGAAGAATATTGGTCGCAACTTTTTTCTGCAGTTCTCCAGCTACTTCTTCGCCCACTCTTATGATATTCAATCTTGCGAAATAAAGTGATAATCCCTTACTGGAAAAAGCAATAATTATTAAGAGAGGAATAGTTATAGCAAAAACTTTATTTTGCTCAATAAAAATCTTTTTTACTGCAGGATCAAGAAGCCAAGCTATACCAGAGGTGCTGGCAGCTACAATCAAAGATAAGACTAATGCAATTAAGATTCTCTTCAAATGTTTCTTAATGTATTCTCTATACAGTCGCTTTAATATGATTTTTAATTCTTCAAATTTCATTTATATATTTTTCAAAAGTATAGTTACAAATAATAACATGCCGGAATAATTATTTAATTTAAAAGTATTCAAACAGTTAATCGCATCATTTTTATTAAATTTGATAATTTGCCAAATTAAAGTTAAGTAAAAAAAAATTAAGAAAATTGTTAAAAAGTTTAACCCAATATAATTTCTGAAAAAATAAATTAAACCAATTGATGACATAAAATAACTTGCACTGATGAAAAGTTTCATATTATCTTTAAATTTAATAGAGGTTGACTTTACACCTATAATCTCATCATCAGACATATCTTGAGCTCCATAAATCGTGTCATAGGCCAATGTCCAAAATATGGCCGAAATATACAGAACAAATATATCTGTTGTGATATTAGGAATAATTGAAGTCCAACCCATTATTATCCCCCAATTAAATGTTAATCCTAAAAATAATTGGGGCCAATAAGTAATTCTTTTCATGAACGGGTATGTAAAAGCAAAAAACATTGAACCCAAACCTAGTATAATTGTAAAAAAGTTAAATTGAATAAGAATTAAAAACGCAAAAAAACAAAGAATTAATACATAAATTAATGATTTTTTTACTGAAATGTTTTCAGCAGCAAGTGGTCTGAGTTTAGTCCTCTCGACTTTTTTATCATAATCTTTATCAACTATATCATTAACTATGCATCCAGCACTTCTCATTAAAACTGAGCCTAAAAAAAATAATATTAAATGGATAAGAAATAAATACAGATTTTGATCTAGTTTAAATGCGGACGCCAAACCCCAAGAACAAGGCCAAAATAATAACATAAAACCTATAGGCTTAGTTAGTCGTGTTAATTCAATAAAAATTTTTAATTGTGACATGAAATATCTCTTGTAAATATCAAACACTAACTTCATAATCAATTTGATTCGATATGGATATAGATTACACAGTTGCAGCATTAATGTTTCCAGCTATTCCTTTAATGATGACAATGTATAGTAATCGTTTTCATACTTTAAGCGCATTAATTAGACAGCTGCACGACAAATTTACTTTTGAAAAAAAAGTTCCACCAGAGTTAGAAAAACAACTTCATGTATTAAATAAAAGAACCAATTATCTTAAATACGTTATGGGGTTTTCGTCTTTTGGATTTCTTTTTAATATGCTTACGGTATTACTATTATATTTAGACTTAACATTTTATGCTAGGCTAAGTTTTGCGTTGTGCTGTGTATGTATGATAATTTCAATTTTCTTATTTTTACAGGAAGTAAGAATGTCTAATGAAGCGTTGAAATATCACCTTAGTGATATGGACTCTATGAAAAAGGATTTATAAATCAATCCTCTAAAAGTTTTTTTTTAAAAAGCGAAACTCCTTGCTTAACTTTATGATTGTAAGATTCTTCAAAAGTACTTAATTGCCACCCTTGCATTCTTGATTTTATTTTCTCAATATTTGCTAATTTCCATTTATTACTAATATTTTCATCTTTCCATTGTTTTTTTTCTTCATTAGTTCTTGCGCATCCATAGCAGTAGCCAGTTACAGGATCAGTTTTACAAATACTTATACAAGGAGAAATTATTTTTTTTGACATTAAGGGAGTAAAATTGCTGGACCAATTAATTTTCTTGCCTCGAGATCTGCGTGAGCGTCCTTAGCGTCTGCAAGTTTATACTTTTTTGAAATTCTAATCTTTATTTTTCCAAATTTTACCTTTTCAAAAATTTGATCAGCTCCAGCTTGAAGTTCTTTTCTATTACTAAAATACTGTCCAATAGAAGGTCTTGTAAAATAAAGGCCTTTGGGTTGGATTTCTTTTGGAACATTAATAGGATTCAAAGGTCCAGATGCATTTCCAAAACTTATCATCATACCTCTTGTTGAAAGACATTCTAATGATCCATGGAATGTTTTTTTTCCTACACCATCAAAAACTGCAGGCACTCCTTTATTTTTAGTAATTTTCATAACCTCTTTAGCAAAATTATCCTTTGTATAATTAATAACGTAAGAGTAACCATTTTCTTCAGCTATTTTAATTTTATTATCAGAACCAACTGTTCCTATTACTTTAGCTCCAATACTATTTGCCCACTGAGCAAAAATTTGACCGACTCCACCTGCCGCTGCATGAAAAAGAACTGTTTCTCCAGCTTTAAGCTTATAAGTTTTGGTAAGCAAATAATTCGTAGTCAAACCTTTTGTCATTAAAGTAGCAGCTAGCTCATGTGAAATTCCATCGGGAACTTTAACAGCTATTTTAGCTGGGATTAATCTTTGCTGAGCATAAGCTCCTAAGGGAACAGAAGCGTATGCAATATTATCACCTTTGTTAAATTCAGAAACATTTGAACCTACTTCATCAATTTTTCCAGCAGCTTCCAAACCAATACCACTGGGCAACTTGATGGGGTATAAACCAGATCTATGATAGGTATCGATATAATTTAAACCGATTGCATAATTCGTAACTTTAATTTCGTCTGTACCTGGAGAGGCAACGTTTACATCCTGAAGTTCTAATACTTCGGGACCCCCGTTTTTTTTCATCACAATAGATTTAGACATTTTATCGGAACGTACTTTAACTTTTAATATTTAGCAAATGTTCCATCGTTATAGTCTTGAATAGCTTCGAGTATTTCAGCTTTAGTATTCATAACAAATGGTCCGCCCCTTGCAATAGGCTCACCAATTGGCTTACCAGCAATGAATAAAAATTCAGATTTTTTGTTTGCTTTAATTTTTAATTTGCTGCCTTGCTCTAATAATATTAAGTTTGAATTATCTGTTTTATTGTGATTCTTTTCTCCAATTTTTAATTCTCCTTTTAGCAGGTATACGAAAGAGTTATGTCCTGAAGGCACATTACAATTAAATTCTTTTCCTTCATTTAAAATTACATGAAAATAAATGGGATCAACGTTATGATTTTTTTCTGGTCCCTCAGCTTTCTCGTATTTGCCTGCAATTACTTTTACAATTTTCTCACTATCTTCGTGTTTTCCGAGCTCGTTTCCTTTTATATAAAGGTATTCAGGCTTATTCTTTTTCATTTTTGCCGGCATGTTTATCCAAAGCTGAAAGCCTAATAGCTTACCCTCTTTCATAGCAGGCATTTCAGAATGAATAATCCCTCTTCCAGTTTTCATCCACTGTACATCTCCAGACGTCATAATACCTTTGGCTCCAGTACTATCTTGATGTTCAAATTCTCCGTTTAACATATAAGTTACTGTCTCTATTCCTCTATGTGGATGAGGAGGAAAACCAGCAACATAATCATCTTTATTTTCAGAACCAAACTCATCAAGCATTAAAAAAGGATCAATATAATCTGCTTCTGGAGTTCCAATACTTCTTTTTAATTTTACTCCTGCACCATCTGAAGCGTTTAATGCTTTTATAATTTTTTTAACCTCAATTTGAGTCATAGGATAAATATATTAGATGTTTAAACTATATCAAGTAGATGCGTTAAATTGCTTATCTCATTTTTTGGCTTATAATCAAGAATATCAAACTCCAATTTGTTTCTATTAACCCAAATGGAATTATAACCATAGTTTCCTCCCCCAGAAACATCCCATGTATTTGCGCTCAAAAAAGTAATTTCATTTGCTTTTAAATTATATTTTTTTATTGGTATTTCATAAACTCTAGAGTCGGGTTTATAAACTTTCACTTCTTCAATAGAAAAAAGATCATCAAATAGGTTATTTAACTTATTACTTGTAACTAACTCATTCAGAAGAGCAGGAGTTCCGTTAGAAAGTATAGCAAGTTTATAGTTTTTCTTTTTTAAATCTTCTAACACCCCTCTAACTTCGGGGTATGGTGATAAAATTTTGTAAAGATTTAATAATTCATTTCTCATGCTTTTGTTGATACTGAACATTCTCATAGATTTATCTAAACTATCCTCAGTTACTTCCCAAAAATTTTTATGTCTTTTCATTAAACTTCTAAGCCAAGTATATTCTAGTTGAGTAGTTCTCCAAAAATTTGCAAATGCTTCCCACTTAGTTCCAATTTTATCTTTACATTTTTCAGCAGCTGAATTAACGTCGAATAATGTACCGTAAGCGTCAAAAACTAATGCCTTTGTTTTCATCATTTATTTAATATTATGTGAACCATCACATAATGGTTGATCATTTGTTTTTTTGCATGAGCAAAAAAAAACTTTTTTAGATTGCTCAGCTAAATATTTTAAAGGCATAAATTCAGTTCCTTTATGTGAACCATCACAAAAAGGTTGCTTAGAACTAATTCCACAAGAGCACCAAAAATAAGATTTTCCCTCTAATACATTAATACCAATCGGGGTATCTCCAGCTCTTTTACCTTTTTTCATTAAAGCTCCTTTATATCTACAAAATTTGTTTATATTATAGCTACTAATGAATATTAGATTATATCATCCAGACAGTATACTAGAAAATAATACAAGTTTGTTAAGTAAAGAGCACACTCACTATATTGTAAATGTTATGCGACTCAAAAGAGGTTCAAATTTAAATTTTTTTAATAAAAACGGAGAATGGAAAAGCGAAATAATTTTTTTAAATAAAGATAGAGTTGAAGTTAGGTTTTTAGAAAAAATTAAAGAAGCTAAAAATCTATCTAGAACCGAAATAGCAATTTGTCTGGTTAAAAAAAATCCGATGGACACCATTCTGCAAAAAGCTACAGAGCTAGGTGTAGGCAAAATAATTCCAATAGTTTCAGAGAGAACAGAAGTTAAAGAATTAAATATTGATAGAGCAAAAAAAATTGTGATTGAGGCAACTGAGCAATCTAATCAACTTATTCCACCAGAAATTACAAAAGTAATAAAATTGAAAGATTTTTTGAAAACCTTTGATGAAACTTCAAAGCTTTTATTTGCTGATGTTAATTCAAAAGATATTTTAAAAATTGATGATTTAAAAAACTCTAAATCTCTATGTATATTAATTGGTCCTGAGGGTGATTTTTCCCCAGTTGAGCGTGAGTCTATCCTTAAAAATAGAGCGGTAAAACCTTTTACTTTGTCTAGAAACATTCTAAGGTCTGACACCGCTGTAATAAGCGCGATTTCATTAGTAAATTTTATCAATAATTTTAATTAATTGTCGCATTAATTGAAATTGTTAAATCATCTAAAAACTGTATAAAAACTCATGATTAAAAAAATTGTCTTCACGCTTTTATTGATATGGCCTTCAGCAATTTTAGCTAGTGAGCCTAGGGACTGGCAATTAGGTTTTCAGAAATCTGCTTCAAAAAGTATGGATGATATTGTTTGGTTTCATGATTATATGCTTGTACCAATAATTACAGCTATCACAGCTTTTGTTTTATTTTTACTTTTATATGTATGTGTAAGATACAGAGCTTCTAAGAATCAAGTGCCATCTACTACAAGTCACAATACTTTGATCGAAGTTATTTGGACATTAGTCCCTTGTTTAATTTTAATTGTCATGGCAGTCCCTTCATTTAAAGTTTTATATTCACAAGACGAAATACCAAAAGCAGATGTAACAATTAAAGCCATCGGGTATCAGTGGTATTGGGGTTATGAATATCCAGATGAAAATATTATTTTTGACTCATATATGATTGATGAAAAAGATTTAAAAGAAAATCAACCAAGATTGTTGGCAGTTGACAATGCAGTTTATGTTCCAGTAAATAAAGTTGTAAAAGTTATGATAACTGCAAATGACGTATTACATGCATGGGCGCTCCCATCTTTTGGTGTTAAAAGAGACGCAATTCCTGGAAGAATAAATGAAACATGGTTTAAAGCTGATCGAATTGGAACTTTCTACGGCCAGTGCTCTGAGCTATGTGGAATCAAACACGCTTTTATGCCAATCACAGTTAATGTTGTGTCAGAAGATGAGTATAATAAATGGCTAGAAGAGGCTAAAGTTAAATTTGCCAAAGATGAAATTAAAAATAACATTAAAATTGTAAAAAAAATTAAGGAGATAGAATAATGTCAGCGACTACTGCAGATCACGAGCATCATCATAATCCAACAGGTTGGAAGAGATGGGCTTATTCAACTAATCATAAAGATATTGGAACAATGTATCTTATCTTTGCGATTATTGCCGGCTTAATTGGATCTGCGTTTTCAGTTTTAATGCGAATGGAGTTAATGCATCCAGGAGATGGAATTCTTGGTGGTGATTATCATTTGTACAATGTTTTGGTAACAGGCCATGGTCTGATTATGATTTTCTTTATGGTGATGCCAGCGATGATCGGCGGATTTGGTAATTGGTTTGTTCCAATAATGATAGGAGCACCAGATATGGCATTCCCAAGGATGAATAATATTTCTTTTTGGTTATTACCAGTTGCTCTAATTTTATTATTAGTATCAATTTTTGTTGATGGTCCTCCAGGCGCAAAAGGAGTAGGAGGAGGCTGGACAATTTATCCGCCTTTATCATCAAAAACTGGTCAGCCAGGTCCTGCAATGGATTTAGCAATTTTGAGTTTACACGTAGCTGGAGCATCATCAATTTTAGGAGCAATTAATTTTATCACAACAATTTTAAATATGAGAACTCCTGGTATGACTTTACACAAAATGCCATTATTCTCATGGTCAATTCTAGTTACAGCATTTTTACTTTTATTATCATTACCAGTCTTAGCAGGAGCTATAACAATGCTTTTAACAGACAGAAATTTTGGAACCGCTTTCTTTGAAGCACAGACAGGTGGAGATCCAGTTCTATTCCAACATTTGTTTTGGTTTTTTGGTCACCCAGAAGTATATATTTTAATTTTGCCGGGTTTTGGAATGATAAGTCATATTGTTTCAACTTTTTCTAGAAAGCCCGTGTTTGGTTATTTAGGAATGGCTTATGCCATGGTAGCAATTGGAGTTGTAGGTTTTGTTGTATGGGCTCACCATATGTACACTGTGGGACTAGACACTGATACAAAAGCTTATTTCTTAGCGGCGACTATGATTATTGCTGTTCCAACTGGAATTAAGATTTTTTCTTGGATAGCAACAATGTGGGGTGGTTCAATAAGTTTCCAAACCCCCATGTTATGGGCGATTGGCTTTATTTTTCTCTTCACTTTAGGAGGAGTAACCGGAGTTGTTCTGGCTAACGCAGGTGTTGATACCGCGCTTCATGATACTTATTATGTTGTAGCGCATTTCCACTATGTATTATCAATGGGAGCTGTTTATGCAATCTTTGCAGGATTTTATTATTGGTTTAGCAAAATGACAGGCTATGAATACTCAGAATTTCTGGGCAAATTACATTTTTGGCTAACATTCATTGGAGTTAATTTGATATTTTTTCCTCAACATTTCTTAGGATTAGCGGGGATGCCAAGAAGATATGCTGATTATCCAGATGCATTTGCAGGCTGGAATTATATTTCTTCAATTGGTTCTTATATTTCTATTATCGGCTTAGCGGTATTTTTATTAAATCTTTTGTATGCTTTTATGAAAAAGAAAAAAGCTCAACAAAATCCATGGGGAGAAGGAGCAACGACTCTAGAATGGACAGTGTCATCACCGCCACCATTCCATACTTTTGAAGAGCTACCTAAAGTAAAGTAAATTGAGCCAGATAAGTATAAAATCTAAAAACTCTAAACTCGGTTTAGCATTAGACCTAAGTTCATTTTTTAATTTAATGAAACCTAGGGTAATGTCTCTTGTTCTATTTACTTGTATGGTAGGTTTATTAATAGCACCAGTTAATGTGGACTTCACATCTGCTTGTATTTCTCTCTTAGCGGTAGCTATAGGCTCTGGTGCTGCGGGAACTCTTAATATGTGGTATGAGTCAGATCTAGATGCTTTAATGAGCAGAACTTGTTTAAGACCAATTCCAACCGGAAAAGTTAAAAAAAATCAAGCTTTGTATTTTGGTATAATTTTATCAGCTTTGTCGGTAAGCACAATTTATTTTTCAGCTAACTTAATTTCTGCAATTTTATTAGCCTCAACAATTGCCTTTTATTTTTTTATTTATACAATTTGGTTAAAAAGGAAAACTCCACAAAATATTGTTATAGGTGGTGCTGCTGGGGCATTACCACCTGTTATTGGATGGACAATAGCAACCGGAGGTATTTCTGTTGAGCCATTAGTTTTATTTTTAATTATTTTTTTATGGACGCCGTCACATTTTTGGGCGTTAAGTTTATATAAATCAAGTGATTATAAAAAAGCGAAAATTCCAATGCTCCCTATAATTTCAGGAACAAAAACAACAAAAGTAAATATACTTGTTTATGCTTTAATTATGTTACCTGCAATAATTGCACCTTACTTTTTAAATTTTGCTAGTGTATTTTATTTAGTCGCATCTTCTATAATGTCTGCATACTATATTTATTTATGTTTAAAATTATATAGGTCTAAAATAGCAAGTATTTCAAATAAAATAGCAAGAAAAATTTTCATTTACTCAATTTTTTATTTGTTTTTTATTTTCTTAATTTTATTAATTGATAATTTTTTTAAAACAACATGATGAATAAAAAGAAAAAAAATTTAATAACAGCTTTGATATTAATCTTATTTATGATTTTTTTATTTGTATTAACTTTCTATAATATTGGTATCTATAATCGAGAAATATAATGAATATAAGCAAAAAAAACTTAACACCTATCGCTTTAGTATCAATATTTTTACTAATGCTTGGATTGTCTTTTGCAGCAGTTCCTTTATATGATTTGTTTTGTAGAGTAACAGGATTCGGTGGAACTACTCAAAACGCTACTGACAAAGAAATTCCAAAAATTATAGTAAATCAGAAATATAAAATGAGATTTGATACAAACATTAATAGTACTTTAGATTGGAAATTTTATCCTGAGATGAATACTTTATATTTAAAACCAGGTGAAGTTCATACAGTTAAATTTAACGTTGAAAATCCTAGTAATCAAATTTCTTCAGGGTCAGCAACGTTTAATGTGTCTCCATCACCTTTCGGTATTTATCTGAATAAGATAGGTTGTTTTTGTTTTGAAAAACAAACTTTGCAACCAGGTGAAAAAAAAGAGTTCATATTAACATTTTTCTTGGATCCTAAAGTCGTTGATGATAATAAAACTAAAAATATGTCTGATGTAACCTTGTCTTTTACTTTTTTTTCATCAGGCTATTACGAAAAGAGTAACACATAATGTCGGCAGAAAAACCAAAACACGATTACCATTTAGTTGATCCAAGTCCTTGGCCGATCTATGTGTCATTCGCAACTTTAATCTTAGCTTTTGGGGCAGTTTATTACTTTCACTCTAAAGCCCTTTGGTTATTATTAATTGGTTTTGCTTTAGTAGTTTATGGTGCCTTTATGTGGTGGAGAGATGTTATAGAAGAAGCAGAACATCAAGGTCATCATACCCCTGTAGTTCAAATTGGACATAGGTACGGTATGACACTATTTATTGCTTCCGAAGTAATGTTTTTTGTTGCATGGTTCTGGGCCTTTTTTAACGCAAGTTTATTTCCACCGGACTCAATAGGCGGTATATGGCCACCAGCAGATATTAAAACTTTTGATCCTTGGGATATACCATTAATCAACACATTAATTTTATTGTTATCAGGAACTACTGTAACTTGGGCGCATCATGCAATGTTAGAAAATGACAGAAAAGGATTAGTAAATGGTTTGATCGCAACAGTATTTTTAGGATTTATATTTTCTTGTTTTCAAGCATATGAATATCATCACGCAACATTTACTTTAGACGGTGGAATTTATGGATCCACATTTTATATGTCGACTGGTTTTCATGGCTTTCATGTAATTGTCGGAACAGTTTTTCTTGCAGTTTGTTTGTTTCGATCGATGAGAGGCCACTCGACGCCTCAACACCATTTTGGATTTGAAGCAGCAGCCTGGTATTGGCATTTTGTTGATGTAGTTTGGTTGTTCTTATTTGCTGCGATCTATATTTGGGGAAGCTAATCTCAAATTGAAAAGAGTATTTTTATTTCAGCTATTCGTAATTTTTTTTGTAACAGTATTTTGTGCTTTAGGAACTTGGCAACTTTATAGATTGCAATGGAAGCTAGAGCTAATAAGCGAAATTACTTTTGGACTAGACTCTAAACCAATAGAGTACTCTAATTCCATTAGGAAAAATTATCAGAGAGTAAGTGCTAAAGGAAAATTTAATTTTGATGAGCAAATTTACCTCTATAGTTTGAATGATAGTGGAAAACCTGGATATGATGTAGTCACTCCTTTTAGGACTGACAAAAATCAAAATGTTTTAATTAATAGAGGATGGATTAAAAAAGAACTAAAAGGTAGTGCAAGCATAAACCTCAAAGCAGAAACCGATAGTGAAATAATTGGTCTTTTAAGAGAAATTTATAAACCAAGTATATTTAAACCAGACAACGATATTTCAAATAATATTTGGTTTTCATTAAATTTAGAAGATTTAAAAGAAGCTACGGGAGAGCAATTTAATGAGTTTGTAATTTTTTTAGAGGATAATAAGGCTAAGACACCACTTCCTAAAAAGATAAGTATAGATGTGCCAAATAATCACCTTAAATATGCTATAACATGGTATGCAATATCAATCTCAATAATTTTTTATTATTTATATTTTAGAAGAAAAAAATGAATTATTTTAGTACTAGAGATAAATCTTTAGAATTTAGCTTTAAAGATATTTTCTTAAGAGGACTTGCACCTGGCGGAGGGTTATTTTTGCCCGCTGAAATAAAGAAGTATAGTCAAGAAGAACTTAATAATTTAAGTCAATTAAATTATAACGAACTTGCTACAGAAATTATCTATAATTTTTGTTCTGGTGAAATCAAAAAGGAAGAACTTAGCTCATTAATACAAAAATCTTATAGTAGTTTCAAAGATAAAGAAGTCGTAAATATAAAAAAAATTGGAAATATAAATCTTCTCGAACTTTATCATGGACCTACTTTAGCTTTTAAAGATATTGCAATGCAGGTAATTGGTAATATGTATGATCATTTAGAAGTCGCTAAAGATAAAACTGTAAATGTCATAGTTGCTACATCAGGAGATACTGGTTCAGCTGCTATAGCTGCATTAAGTAATAGAAATAATATAAATCTTTTTGTACTGCATCCGCATAATAAGATATCAAATATTCAAAGAAAAATAATGACAACAATTGGTGGAGCAAATATTTATAATATTGCTATTGAGGGTTCATTTGACGATTGTCAAAAAATTGTAAAAGAGCTTTTTAATGAAAATAGTTTTAGGTCAAAAATAAATATGTCAGGCGTAAATTCTATCAATTGGGCGAGAATTGTTTGTCAAATTGTTTACTATTTTTATTCTTTCTATAGATTAAAAAAAAACAATATAAGCTTTTCAGTACCAACTGGTAATTTTGGAGATATCTATGCTGGATACGTTGCAAAAAAAATGGGTTTACCAATTAATAAACTTATAGTTGCTACAAATAAAAATGATATTTTACAAAGAGTTATTAATACAGGTGAATATAAACCTGAAAAAGTGAAAGCGACTTTCACACCAAGTATGGATATACAAGTTGCTAGTAATTTTGAGAGGCTGCTTTATTATATATTAGATGAAAGCGATAAAAAGGTCGGGTTATTAATGAATGATCTATCATCAAAAAGTTCATTCAATTTAGGCAAAAAAGAAATCGATAAAATTAAAAAGGATTTTGAAGCAGTAAAAGTTACAGATGAAGAGACAGTATCTATAATTAATGAAATTTATAAAGAGCATCAATTTATAATTGATCCTCATACTGCTACTGGAGTAGGAGCAGCAAAAAGTTTTAAAAATTTAGGAGATATAGTTGTTCTTGGCACAGCTCATCCCTACAAGTTTAACGATACTATTAAAAAAGCTATAGGAAAAAATTTAGACTCACCTAAGCATTTAAAATTGAATATAGATAAAAAGGAAACATTTGATATTATCAAGAATTCAAATTCAGAAGTAAAAAATTATATTTTGGGCAAAATTTAATGAGAATAAAAATAGGAGACAAACTACCTAACTCGGAATTATTTTACCTTGACCAAAATAATGATGTAAAAAAAATCGATATATTGGATCTTTGTAAAGGTAGAACTATTATTTTAGGTATGCCTGGAGCTTTTACTAAAACTTGTTCGGCTCTTCATCTTCCCGGGTATATAAAAAATTTCGAACTAGCAAACACAAAGGGAATTACAAAAATTATTTGTATCGCTGTAAATGACCCTAATGTTATGAAGGCTTGGGGTGAAAATCAAAATGCAGGAACTAAAATTTTCATGGCTGGTGATCCCTTTCTAAAATTTACAAAAGCCATCGGAGCAGAAGTAGATAAATCCGAAAAAGGATTAGGAATTAGATCTAATCGCTACACTATGTTGGTGGAGAATGGTGAAGTTAAAAAAGTAGAGGAAGAAAAAGAAACAGCTACTTGTGAATTATCTTCAGCTGAAAGCTTTTTAAAATCTATTTAGTTTTCAAAACTGCCAACTCATCAACAAGATTATTATATTTGTTGCCAGCGTGTGCCTTAACCCATTTCCAAGTAACTTTATGTTTTAGACAAGCATTATCCAATTTTATCCAAAGATCTTTATTTTTAACTGGTTTCTTGTTTGAACTTTTCCAATTATTAACTTTCCACTTTTTAATCCAGTCAGTTATTCCATCTTTCACATATTTTGAGTCAGTAAAAATTGTAATCTCTGATTTCTTTTTTATTTTTTTTAATGCCATAATTGGAGCGATTAATTCCATCCTATTATTAGTTGTATTACTTTCACTTCCAGAAATACTTGATTGATTAGAATTGTCTAATATGATTGCTGCCCAACCTCCTTTTCCAGGATTTCCTGAGCAAGCTCCATCAGTATAAATTTTTAATTTCATTAAAAGAAATAATCCTCATGATTTTTTGCATTCTTGTGAAATTCTAATCTTTTTAAATACTCCATTGGATCTTTAATTTTAACTATTGCTCCCTCTACTTTATTTAATGCATCGAATACTCGAGTTAGCAAGAATCGCAAAGCAGCGCCTTGAGATAAAACCTTAATATTATTCAATTCTTCATCAGTTAATTTTCTTATAGAAGTATATCCGTCTATAAAATTTTTTGCTTTTGTAACGTTAAAACTTAAATTAGTTTTTAGACCATCAAAACACAAAGCGTTAAAGCAAATAGCAATTTCAAACGCAAAAAAATCTTCACATGAAAAATAAAAGTCAATAACACCACTAAATTTATCTTGAATGAAAAAAATATTGTCATGAAATAAATCTGCATGAATTATTCCTCTTGGCAGATTTTTTGGCCAATTTTTTTCAACATCATTAAGATTTTCCTCAATTAATCTTGGCAGATCTTTATGTATACTTTCACACTTATCTTTGACTGAAATAAATAATTTTCTCCATGAATTTACAGATAGATCATTTTGTCGTTTTAGTTTTAAATTCTTTGTGAGCTCATGCATGCTAGCTATTTCAGATCCTATTGATTTACAATTAGCAGGTGATAAATTTACTTTTGCCTTTCCCTCAAGAAATGAGACGATCATTAGTTTTTTTCCCTCAAAATTTGTAATTGTTTCACTATTATTATTAGATATAGGCGCAGGGCATTTAAAGTTTGCTTTATTTAAAGATGACATCAAATTAGAAAAAAAAGGAAGATCTGCGGATTTTACTCTTTTTTCATAAATAGTTAGTATAAATTTTTTTTTATCAATTGATAAAAAATAGTTTGTATTTTCAATACCTTCTTCAATTCCTTTGAATGACTCTAAATTACCTAAATTATAATTTGATAATATTTCCTCAATTTTTTTTTTATTTAACTTTGTATAGACAGCCATTAATTGAGTTCTTTCGGCAATTTGAATACAACCTTTTCTTCTGCAACTATTACTTCTTCAATTGAAACGTTTCTATCTTTTCTTAAATTATCCAATAAATTTTGAACAAGCTTTTCTGGTGCTGATGCTCCAGAAGATATTCCAATAGTTTCAGAATTTTCTATTTCATTAAAAGGAATTTCTTTTTCAGAATGCATAAGATGAGAATTATAACATCCCGCTTTTTTCGCAACTTCAACTAATCTAACAGAATTAGATGAGTTACGGCTACCTACAACAAAAAACATATCACACTTGGGAGCTATCTCTTTAACCGCAGACTGTCTGTTAGTAGTTGCGTAACATATATCCTCTTTTATGGGTCCTTTGATTTTTGGAAACTTGTTTTTAAGAGCTTCAATTATTTCAGTTGTATCATCTACGGACAAGGTTGTTTGAGTAATATATGCAAGAGGTTTTTTAAAATCATTTTCTTTTAAAAGACCAACATCATTTTTTGTCTCAATTAGTTTAATTGATCCTTTTGGAAGTTGACCCATTGTACCTATAACTTCAGGGTGATTTTTATGTCCGATTAATAATATATCGAAACCATTTTTATTTAATTGTTCAGACTCTCTGTGAACTTTTGAAACCAATGGACAAGTTGCATCTACAAAGGATAAATTTTTTAATTTAGCTTCTTCCGGAACTGACTTTGGTACTCCATGAGCCGAGAAAATTACAGGTCTACTTGCGTCATCTACATCAGATAATTCATCTATGAAAATTGCACCTTTTTCTTTTAACTCTTCAACAACCTGTTTATTGTGCACTATTTCATGACGAACATATACCGGAGCCCCAAACTTGCTGATAGATTTTTCAACTATTTCAATTGCTCTTTTAACTCCAGCACAAAATCCTCTTGGTGACGCTAAATAAATTTTAAGTTCTTTTTTCATTTTTTTCTAAAATATATTCTAACAATATATGCGGAAAAGTAAGTGACGCCAAACCAATAAATATTACCTTATAAATAGCCTCATCAATCTTATAAAAATTATTTAAAAAATATATTGCAAATAAAAATATTACTGCAGTTACAAAAGTTAGCGGTATAGCTTTAATTATAAATTTTTTAAGTCCTGGCTCGAAAGATCTATCCAACTCAAAGATAAGAGTAATCGAATGCCTAATTGAGTGAAGAAAACAAAAATAAAGAGTGAAAGCTAAAATAGGTGACAAAAAAAGATTTAGTATGATTAAAGAAAAGAAGTCCATGATCATGACACCTTTTAGATTTGTGCTTTCTTTTTTTGAAATATACATAGATGATAAAAAACCAAGGCATAACATACCAATTAAAAATTCATTACTAAAAAACTTTGCTTCAAAAACATTGAAATTTAGAATTCTAAATATTTCATTAGTTTCTTCTCTCTTCAATAATAATGGAGCCATAATTACTGTTGATCCTTTTAAGAAAAATAAACACTCAGATATGAAAAACTTTTTTTTAAAAAAAAATACTGTATCTTCTTTTCCAAAATGATAGGCAGCCACAATCAAAAATAGTAATAAAATTGTGTTTGGAAATATCAACCAAAATATAATTATTAATGATGAAATTAATACGTAGGCAATATAAAAGGATACAGTTTGTTTGTACCCAAATAATTTCAAAAGCTTTTTTCCTTTGATATTATCTAATGCACCGTGAGAAACTCCCAAAATTAAAATTAAAAACAAGCAAAATATAACTGGTTCAAAATTGAGCATTAGATAAAGAGGGCTTATCAAAATACAAAAATTAAAAAATATAATTGAGTGCTTAAAGTTAATATTTTCCATTAATTAAACAATGCTTTTAAAAAAATTAATTTTGGCATTTTGCTAATAATATTTATGTCCTCAATAATATTACTTTTATTTGATAAAAATTTTATAATTGTATTTGATGAAGTTTTAAACATATTAAAAAAAATTTTAGGCATTTTTTCCGGATGTTTTTCTAATACTCTTAAAAATACTTTATCTAAAAATTGATATTTTTTTCCTATGGAGAATTTTTTTGCTCTATTTATATTGTTAATATTTTTTACAATATAACGACTATGTTCTTGAATGTTCAAAAAAGTGTAACCTGTGCTTAATCGAGTCATCCCTCCAGCTGATCCAATATTAATTATATTATTATTATTTGTTAATGATGGAGAAAAGAGTGGTATAGCTCCCTTTTCAGTAAAATTTATTTTATAGTCTTTAATACCTAGATTATTTTCAATATAGTTTTCTAACTGAAGGTCATAATCTCTGAGACTCTGATCCTCTAAATCTGATAACCAAGTAGTTTCAATCAAAGCTTTATTTTTGCTGAATGGCAATGTGTAGAAAAAATGAACATCTTTTCTCTGATCACAATTAAAATCCATTAAGTTAATTATTTCCTCGTCAAAAATGTTCTTAGGTGTCTCTATCTCGACTCCTTGAAAGTGTTGCCATAACTCAGATTTATTAATTCCTTTTTCAAAAATACTATTAAAAATTATTGAATTTTCTGAATTGACCTCGTTTAAATTTCTGAAAAAACTAATATTTGAGTTTTCGGAGAGTTTAGAATTTATCTTTTTATAAAATTTTCCACTATCGATACTTTGGTAAGGAAATTTTTTATTTGTTAACTCATTAGAGTTTTCAGCAGTATTAATTGAAAAATTACTCCAACTTTTAATTACACAATCTTCAAAATTATGATCAAATACTTTCCAGAACGACCAAGTTTTGTCTCTCTTATACTCTTCACGGGTTTCAATTATTGCTAAAGTTTTCTTTTTTAACTTATCATTTATTTCAAGCTCATAGGCCAAAGATAAACCCGCGCAACCACCTCCAATAATAATATAATCAAATTCTTTCATTCAAATTAACCTCTTGTTCTAAAATATTATGATTTAATTGATTGTCGTAATTTAAATTTTTAATGAATAATAATTTAATGAAGTCAATAATAGATAAAAAGGTCTGTATTACTTTTTCGAAAATAGGAACATAGATTTTGCCAGCTTTATTATAATTATCTATATTTTTTTGTTTGAGAATGTAGTCACCTATTTTTCTATAAACTCGTCTTGCGACAATGACTGAAAATCTAGATCTAACTGGTATACTGCTAATAGATGTAAATGATTTTTCGTAAAATGTTTGAGACTCATTTATAATAGCTCGAATAGATGAAAAATCGTGTTTAACATATTGTCTATTACGCGCTTTATCTTCACAAACGTCTCTAGCAATATTAGTAAGTTGCATGGCTATCCCTAAATCAATCGCTCCTTTCAGAGCTTCTTTATTTTTTACTTTCATTATTTTTGACATCATTAATCCGACTGTTCCCGCTACTCTATAAGAGTAAACAAGTAATTCTTTTTTTGAATTAAACACTACTTTCTCCTTTAAGTCTGTTTCAACTCCATTAAATAAATCTGTTATTATTTGTTTAGAAATATTTTCACTATCAATAACTGACCACATATCTCTTATAATTTGATTATCTAGATTTTTATCCTCAAAATCTTTTTTAAATTTTGAGAAAATTCCTTTCTTTACAATTAGATTATTATCAGCATCAACTATATCATCTAATGTTCTACAGAAATTATATAAAGATGAACATTTATCTAACGTATTACTCGAAAGAAAATAACTTGCCCAATAAAAAGATTTTGCATGTTTTTTTAATAAATTACTTTTCATTAAAATAATTTGTCCAAAACTTTTGCCGATGAAAGAACACCGGGCATACCAGCGCCTGGATGTGTTCCTGCACCAACAAAGTATAAATTTTTATATATTTCAGATTGATTATGAAATCTAAAGTAAGCTGACTGAGAGAATTTTGGTTGAATTGAAAATCCAGATCCATAAAGAGTTGCTAGATCTATTTCAAAGTAATCAGGTGTTAAATAAAAATCACTTACCACATACTCTTTAATACCAGGTAAAACAGTTTTATCCATTTTATCTAAAACTAAATTTTTAAATTTATCCCCTTCTGATATCCAATTAACTTTAGACAAATTATTTGGGACTGGAACTAATACATAAAAAGCATCTTGGCCTTCTGGAGCCATATTAGGATCTGTTGCAGATGGCCGATGTAAATAATAGCTTATATCTTCAGAAAGAATTTTTTTTTCAAAGATCTTATCTAGGTGCTTTTCATAAGCTTCTCCAAAAAAAATTGTGTGATGTGCAACATCTTTATATTTTTTTTTAGATCCAAAATAATAAACAAATAAACCCATTGAATAATCCATTCTTCTCATTTTTTGTTTAAATAAGAAATTATAATCCTCCTTAGATTTTATCAAATTATTGTAAACATTTGGCGGATCAGAGTTACAAATTACATAGTCGCTATTAATTATTTTTGAATTATTAATTTTAACACCTTTAATCTTTTTGTTTTCTGTAAGTATTTCGGTAACTTCAGCATTTTTAATGATTTTGATATTTTCTTCAATCATTAGTTTTTCTAGAGCTTTAACAACACTTCCTGTTCCTCCCATTGAGTAGTGAATACCCCATTTTTTTTCTAAAAATAAAATCAATGTATATATTGAAGTAGTGCTGAAAGGATTGCCACCTACTAAAAGAGGATGCATACTAAATACTCTTCTTAATTTTTCATTAGATATGTAGTTTGAAACTAAACTGTAAACAGACTTATAACTTTTTAATTTTAGCAAAGATGGAATCTGTTTCATCATAAAGCTCAAATTATTAAAGGGTTTGTCAGATAAATCTGTAAAACCTTTATCAAAGATTTTTTCAGTAAAATTTACTAAATTTTTATATCCCTCATAATCAGAAGGATTAAATTTTTTTACTTGTTGCTCCATAGATTTATCATCACCATTGTAGTCGAATGTATCACCATTACTGAATACAAATCTGTACCACAGATCTAAAGGTACTATTTCTACGTAGTCAGAAATATTTTTATTAAATAGTGAAAATAATTCTTCAAATAAATGTGGAGCAGTTATTACTGTTGGACCGCCATCATAAATAAATTGATCTTTTTTAAAAACTCTTGCTCGACCACCTAGATCAGGATGTTTTTCTACTAAAGTAACTTTATGACCTTTGGCTTTTAATCTGAGTGCGGCAGCTAGACCTCCAAAACCTGAACCAATAATAATTGTTTTTTTTGCCATAATTTTATGGCCTATTCTAACTAGATTTCTTCTTAAGTGCTAATTTTGTTTCTTCGATGCTAGAGCTATAAATTTTATCTAATTTGCTTTTATCAAGTGAGTTTTTAATCAATTTTTCCACGGACTCTATAGCTATTTTAACTGAAGCATTTTTAATATCCTTTTCAGCCTGATTTTTAAGTTGTCTAATTCTCTCTTCAGCATTTTTTTTCCTATTTTCCATCAAATTATGAAACTCGTTATTGACTCTTATGATATTTTTTTCTGCCTCCTCGCTAGCTTTATCTATCATCTCTTTTACTTCATTTTTCGAATTACTGATCTTTTTTTCATGTTCAGTTAAAATGTTCTTTGCATCTTCCTTCAGTTTTTCAGCCTCGTTAATTTGATTCTTAATGTTTAAAATATTTTGATCAAGTGTTTCTTTAATTTTTTGAGGTATCTTGAAATATATTAGTATTCCCAAAAAAATGAAGAAAGAAACAGTTACCCAAAAAGTTGCATCTATTGTCATAAGTATTTATTAATATTTTTTTTGGAAATATCATCAACTGTTGCTTTGATGCTACTTTCATTAAGTTTATCGCCTGAGATATTTTCAATAATATTAGATACGATGCTTTCTGAAATACTCTGAATAGAGGATATAGAATTTTTTTTAAGCTCTAAAATTTCTTTTTTTGCTTTTAAAATTTCTTTCTCTATTTCTTTTTCCATTGAATCCTTTTTTGATTGAATATCTTTATCTAAAATACTTTTAGACTCAAAATGTATCTTCAAAACTTCTTTTTTAGCTTTCTCCAAAATAAAACTATATTCTTTTGCTTTCGCTTCGGACTGTTTTTTGAATTTATCTGCGTTTTCTAGATCCTCTTTAATTTTATTTTCTCTATCATCTAAATTATTTTTAATCTTTGGTAAGTAGAACTTTGATATTGAAATATAAAGAATTGTAAAAACTAATATCAACCAAAATGCTTGAGATGCCCAATACGTCGGATCTAGCTGAGGCATTCCAGCCTCAGCTGCAAACAAATCAATATTCATAGCTATAATCGCTATTATTAAACTAAGAAAACTTTTCATATTTAATTTACTAAAATGCAAATAAAATAATTAAAGCCACTACAAGTCCAAACAATCCAGTAGCTTCTGCTAAAGCAAATCCCAACAATAAGTTAGGGAATTGTTTTTGTGCTGCAGATGGATTTCTCATTGCTCCAGATAGGTAGTTACCGAATATAATTCCGATACCTACACCAGCTCCAGCCAATGCGATTGCAGCAAGACCTGCTCCAATCATTTTTGCCGCTTCTAACTCCATTTTTCCTCCTTTTTTTAATGGTGTAAATTCAATGCATCATTCAAATAGATGCAGGTTAATATTGCAAAAACATATGCTTGTAGAAAAGCCACAAGAATTTCTAAGCCTGTTAGCGCTACTGAAAAACTAAGCGGTAACCACCCACCTAATATTCCTAAACTTACAACAAAACCCCCAAAAACTTTTAACATTGTATGACCTGCCATCATATTTGCAAACAATCTTACTGATAAACTCACCGGTCTACTAAGATACGAAATAATTTCTATAATTGTAATTAGAGGCAAAAGCACAGCTGGAACACCGCTTGGTACAAATATGCTCAAATATTTAAAACCATGCTTTATAAAACCAATTATTGTCACAGCGATGAATATAAATAAAGCCATAATTAAAGTTACAATTATATGACTTGTGACCGTAAAAGAATATGGAAGCATTCCAACCATATTACAAAACAAGACAAACATAAATAAACTGAATATAAACGGAAAATAAGGCTTAGCCTTTGATCCAGCGGTATCACTAATCATTTTTGCTACAAATGTATAAAACATCTCAGTAATTAATTGTAATTTATTAGGGATAATTTT
This sequence comes from uncultured Pelagibacteraceae bacterium, assembly GCA_902587515.1. Classification (GTDB taxonomy): domain Bacteria; phylum Pseudomonadota; class Alphaproteobacteria; order Pelagibacterales; family Pelagibacteraceae; genus Pelagilacustribacter. The sequence continues at coordinate 72,784 of CACILM010000003.1, read as the reverse complement.
TTTTTCTTTAGATCCTAAAAATAGAAATAAAATTATAACGCCTGCGCTTATCACCATGAATAAACTAGCATTTGTGAAAGACAAATCTATTCCAGCTATTTTAATCTCAGGTCCAATTTTATGGACTGTGAATTGTTGCATTGGGTTACTTGCCATATCAACTTTCTAGTCTTCTTTTTGCATTCTGTTAGCAGCTCGAATTACATTTAACATGCCTGCTGCAGCTCCCAAAAAAAAGAAAATTATTATTAACCAAGGTTTAGTATCAAACAAGGTATCTAAAATAAACCCAATTATTGTCCCAACTGTAACCGCGGCAACTAATTCTGTGCCTAATTTAAACGCACTACCCATAAACGATCCTCTTTTTTCGTTATCATCATTAAATTGCTTTTTTATTTTTGATTTTGCAATTTTTAGGCGAGTTTTAAAATCTTCAGGTATTGTCATAACCTATTTTAAGCTACTAACTCTTCAGCTCTTTGTAAATCAACAGAGACAAGTTGGCTAACCCCCTGTTCAGCCATTGTGACACCATATAACCTATCCATCCTGGACATAGTTAAAGCATGATGAGTAATTATTATAAATTTTGTATTAGTAATTTTTGTAAGATCATCTAATAGCCCACAAAATCTTGTAACATTTGCATCATCTAATGGAGCATCAACCTCATCTAAAACACAAATAGGGGATGGGTTTACTAGAAAGACAGCAAAAACTAATGATAAAGCAGTAAGAGCCTGTTCTCCTCCTGATAGTAATGTTATCGATTGAAGTCTTTTGCCTGGAGGAGAAACAAACATTTCTAAACCTGCTTCTAGTGGATCATCAGAGTCCACTAATTCTATTTTTGCAGTCCCACCATTAAACAATTTAGTGTAAACTTCATTAAACTTTCTATTTACTTTTGTGTAAGCCTCTAATAAACGTTCTCTTCCTTTTTGATTTAATTCGTCAATACTTGATTTTAATTTTACTATTGCTGAATAAAGATCTGCTCTATCATCCTCCATCTTTTTAATTTCTGCCTCATATTTTTTTGTCTCCTCATCTGCTCTAAGGTTTACAGACCCTAAAGAGTCTCTTAGTTTTTTTGTTTTTTCAATTTTTTCAGTTTGTTCTTCGATTGAAGGCAAATTTTCAATCTCGATATTAACTAAATCGGACTGTGGTAAAATTGAAGACTCGTTAGATATATTTAATTCGTTTTTCACTGAGTAAAGCAGATCTCTTTTTCTATTTTCAATTCCTTCAATAGTAGCCTCATTTCTAGCTTTGTTTTCTTTTAGATTAGTGAGTTTTAGTTGTATTTCTCTTAAATTTTCATTTATTAAACCATATTTTTTCTCAGCTTCGATTAATTCACTTTCAATTTCTTCATTTCTTTTTTTGATATTTTCTAAGTTTTGTAAGTTTTGACCTTTGGAAGTAGCTATTCTTTCTGGATTTTTTTGGTTTTCATTGATTTCTAATTTTATTTTATTTGATCTATCATTTAGCTCAGAAATCATTTTTTCTGAATTAGTTTTCAAATTTCCCCAATTTTCTAACTCAACATCAATATTTTTTATTCTTTCTTTTCTTTTAATTGAGTCGCTTTCTATTGATTTATTTTTTCCATATTTTTCTGCATACTCTTCTTGTGAAAGAGTAATTTTTTTAACAAGTTGTTTCAAATTTTTAAAAGTTTGTTTTGAAAGTTTTTTGTCATTATCTATATCGTCTTCGATTTGATCCAACATTATGTCCAGTTGATCTTGCAATTTACTTAGCTCTAGTTTTGATATTTGGAGTTCTTTCGAAGATTTTGTTTCAACATCTAGTAATTTGTTTTCAGTATTAAGCAGATCTTCCTTTTCTTTAGATATTCTTTTTTTGTTTAAATCCGCATCAAGTGAAATACTTTTTTCTCTTTCAAGGTCAGACTCTATTGTTTTAATCGATTTTTCGAGTTTCTCTTGCAAAGTTTTTACCCTCGCTTCTTCCTCTACGAGATTTGACATGTTTAAATTCAATTTTTGCAGAGTAGCAGCACTTTCAATTTTTTTATCTCTTAAAGGAGAGAGTTTTTTATTTTCCTCTTCTAATAAAGTATTATTGTGATTATAATCAATATTTATAGCACTTATTTCGTCTTCGAGCTCACCCAATTTTTCTTGGATTTGTTTTTTGTCTTTTTCAATGTCCTTTATTTTTAAAAAGTATAAACCTGCTTCAACTTTTTTTATTTGACTAGATATTTCTTTATATCTAGTTGCTTCCTCAGCTTGTTTTTTTAGGCTATCTAATTGTTTTTGTTGTTGTCTCTTTAATTCATCTGCTCTTTTTAAATTATTTTCTGCTGCATTCAATCTTGTTTCAGCCTCTTGTCTTCTGGCATGGATTCCGGAAATACCTGCCGCTTCCTCCAGTATCGATTTTCTCTCAATTGGTTTAGCCGTTACTAACTGACCTATTCTACCTTGACTGATTAGAGATGGGGAGTGGGCACCAGTGGAAAGATCTGCAAAAAAAGTCTGTACATCTCTTGCTCTTACTTCTCTATCATTAATGTAATATTTAGAACCTTTATCTTTCTCTATTTTTCTTTTTATCGATATTTCGTCAAACTCTTTGTATTGAATTGGACCGCTTTTTTCTTGATTATCTAGTAGTAAAGCAACTTCAGAAATATTTTTTGAAGGTCTATTCGAGGTTCCTGAAAAAATTACATCTTCCATTCCAGATCCCCTCATGCTTTTTGCAGAGTTTTCACCCATACACCATCTAAGTGCCTCAACAATATTTGATTTACCACAACCGTTTGGACCTACTATACCAGTTAGACCCTTTTCAATTAAAATAGTTGTCTTTTCAGAAAAAGATTTAAAACCTGTCATTTCTAAATTTTTAAATTTCATTTAAAGATTTTTTTCCAATACTTTTTTAAATTCACTATATTCTACCTTACCTTTGTATTTTTTTTCATTTATAAAAATTGTTGGAGTAGACCCAATTTCATACTTCTTTTGCGCATCTATTCTTTGATTTAATATTTCATCTTGTTTTTTTTCATCTTTTAAGCAATCGTCCATATCTTTATTATTTAAATTTGATTCTAAACCAATTTTTTTAATTGAGTCATTTATCTTGTTTATATCAGATCCAACTGCCCATAATCTTTGTTTTTCATAAATTTTTCCAAGAAGTTCAAATTTTTTTATGTTATCAACATGACATCTTACTATAATTTCAGCATTAAGAGCTGCTAAATCTAGAGGGAATGGATGATGCTCAAATCTTACTAAACCCTTGTCTATAAATTCTTCTTTAATTTGGTAAAAAATTTTTGAGTGAAAATTAGCACAAGCTGGACAAGTTAAAGATGAAAAAACTTTAATGGTTACTTTCGAATTAATATTTCCTATACCTACCTCTTTGCTTTTTGCCTCAACAGAGAAGAAAACGGCAATAATAAATATTATTTTATAAATTAGTTTAATCATTTTTTTCGTTATATGCTTTTAAAAAATTTTTCAGAGAATTTTTTAATTGTTCGTTATCTATTTTTTTTATTTTTTTCTCCACAGAATTTAAATTTTTAATTTTTGGTAAAATTTTATTTTGCTTATTTATTTTATGATCGATAATCTTAAGAAAAATATTGCTAATGCAGCTGTAACCAAAAAAACTATTAATTTTATCGATAATTTCATTTTTGGCGTATTCAATTGTAACTTCTTTTCCGTGAATTACATTTAGAAATAAAGTTCCGTCTTTCATGCCCTTTTTCATTTTTATTGAAACAGGATAACATGCATCAGAAATATTTTTGTTTACCATGCTTGTCCAGTTATCAACTATATTTGAATAATTATAACCACCCTTCCTCAAATGTTTTTTTAATGTTTTCGGTATCGAATTAGAAAATGGACGAAGGCCTTGTATGTAGGTCCGTGATTTATTATTATTTTTGTTATGCATATTAATTCAACTTTACCAAAAAAGATTTTAGCATGGTATTATAATAGCAAAAGGAAATTGCCTTGGCGTGTTGGCAAAAAGTCACCAAAAAAGCTGTATTACAGGCTTTTAAGTGAATTTATGTTGCAGCAAACTCAAGTAAAAACCGTTATTCCTTATTTCAATAAGTTCACGAAAAAATTTAAAACTATTAAAGCTTTATCGAAAAGCAATGAGAGAGAAATCTTAAAAATGTGGGAAGGTCTTGGTTATTATAGAAGAGCAAGAAATCTTTTGGCATGCTCTAAAATTTTGGTTAATAATTACAAATCTAAATTACCAAAATCAATAATTGAAATAAAAAAACTCCCAGGGGTAGGCGATTATACTGCAAACGCACTATTAGGATTAGTTTATAATGAACCAAGAATTGCAGTTGATGGAAATGTAAGAAGGGTATTCTCTAGAAATTTAAATATTGAAGAAAATAAAATAAATTTCGATAAATTTATTAAAAAAAATAAAAAAAAACTCTTTATCACCAAACGAAATGATGATTTTGTCGAAGCTTTGATGGAATTTGGTGCATTAATATGTAAACCAAAAGACCCAAACTGTCTCACGTGTTGTTTGAATAAAACATGTAAGTATTTTAAATCTAGTAAGAAAATTAAGAATATAAAAAACAAAATGAGTAAAAGTAAAAACTATGATATTTTTTGTTATATCAATACAAAAAAACAAATTGCATTAACCAAAAATAATCAAATTAGCTTTTTGAAAGACTTCAACATACCTGAAATAAAGGAGACTAATAATGTCTCAAACAATCAAAATTGGATATTTCTTAAAAATTATAAAAATTCGATTTCGAACCTGAAACTTAATATAAATTTATATTATAAATTTTCAAAAAAAATTCCGCGTACGTTTAGTTGGTATTCTTTAAAAGAAAATAAAGAATTCATTCCAAGTTTTACAAAAAGAATATTTAGGCAAGTATCAACTTTATTTTAATGAAAAAAAAAATAGCGATTATCGGCTCGGGTATAGCAGGTTTAACTCTTGCTAATTTAATAAAGAAAGAATCAGATCACGAATTTATGTTGTATGAAAAACTGGAAAGTTTATCACTTGATGATGGGTATGGAATTCAACTTTCAACAAATAGTATGAAAATTTTAAATAAAATTGGATTTAGTAAAATAAATGATAAGAAAATATTTCACCCTAAAGGAGTTGACTTTTACAATATTCAAAATAAAAAAATTTGTGATTTAGATTTGACACAATTTAATACTGACCAGAATAAATATACGACACTACAAAGATCAACTTTAATAGAGTTTTTGAAAGATGATATTTATACGCAACACCTTAGATTTGGAAAGAAAATAAAAGAGGTTTCTGAACTTAAAGGTAAAGTGCTGATTAAATTTGAAGATAATACTAATGATCTTGTCGACATAGTTGTGGGAGCCGATGGTATTTTCTCAAATACAAGATCCTTTTTTGAAAAGAAAAAAAATGAACCAAAATTTAAAAAAGCTGTAGCTTTACGAATAATACTTAAAACAAAATCTGATTTGAATATTGATGAGGAAAAAATAAGTCTCATGATGGGAAAAAATTGCCATATTGTGATTTATCCGGTAAATCAAAATAAAGAACTTAATCTTGTCTGTATTATAAGAGATAAAAAATATGACCCGGATAATATAAAAACATTGGTTAATAAAGTTGTTACTCAAAATTCTAATTTAGAAAAAGTTTTTGAAGGAGATTTAAAATCTTGGCCTTTATATTTTACCCCTAAAATACTTCCGTCTACAAATAGCAAAGTTTTTTATATTGGAGATGCTTTTAATGGATTTCTACCAACTTTAGCTCAAGGCGCAGGACAATCGATAGAGAGTGCCCACGAGTTATTTAATTTAATCAAAGATGATAAAGCAGACATTCAGAATACTTATTTTAAAGAAAGATCAAGAAGAGCAAAGATAGTAAAGAGAAGATCTAATATTAATTTTTTTGCTTTTCATTTTTCTAGCTCAATTACGCAAACATTAAGAAACTTTTTCATGAAGTTTCTTGTTAAAAGAAAAAGCTTTGTTAATTCTTATTTAGGAACAGTTTATAAAAATTAAATTTGTTTGCCTGCAATAAATTTTTGCCTCAAATTATCAATTAGTACAGTCGATCCGTTTAAATTATAATGCCAATAAGTCCAACCATTATAACTTTCTGCTCCCATTATTTTTGCTGCGATTTTATGTATTGATCCCTCTGTATCCTTATATTTTATACTTCCATCAGCCATTATTTTTGCATTAAACTTTTTCTTTTGATCAAACAAACATGTTCCAGGTTTAATTATTCCCAATTCCACTAGTGAACCAAAAGGTATTCTAGGTTTTGATTTATTATTTTCAATTGTATCTAGGTAGTCATCAGCTATTGTTTCGGTCTTGTTAATTCTTTCTTTAGCTGCTACGAAATATTTTTTATCTTTTTCAATTCCATAATAATTTCTACCTAATTTTTTAGATACGACAGCAGTGGTTCCTGTACCTAAAAAAGGATCAAACACAGTGTCACTTTTATTAGTAGTTGCTAATATAATTCTATGAAGTAGGGCTTCTGGCTTCTGCGTGGAATGTATTTTTTTTCCATTTTTCTTGAGTCTCTCTTTTCCATTACAAATTGGCAATGTCCAGTCCGACCTCATTTGCAAATCATCATTTAAACATTTGAGAGATTGATAATTAAAAGTATATTTTGATTTTTTAGTCTTTGATGCCCAAATAAGTGTCTCATGTGCATTAGTAAATCTTGTTCCTCTAAAATTTGGCATTGGATTATTTTTCCTCCAAATAACATCGTTAAGCAACCAATAACCTAAATTTTGTAAATGATATCCTAATCGAAATATATTATGATAAGAACCTATTACCCAAATAGATCCATTGTCTTTTAAAATTCTTTTGCATTCTGCTAACCAAGATTTACAAAATTCATCGTAATGTTTGAAACTATTAAATTGATCCCATTTATCATTAACACCATTGACTTTGCTAGAGTCAGGACGTGTTAATTTTTCACCAATCTGCATGTTGTAAGGTGGATCAGCAAAAACTAAATCAAAAGTTTTGTCCGGAATTTTTTTAAGTTCCTTTAAACAATCACCATTAATAATTTTGTTAGAAAATTTTAACATTTTCTAGATTCAACTTTAAATTGAATCAAGGGTCAAACGATTTTAGATAAAAAATGAGTCTTTTTGTGTTTGAGATTCTTAACTCGACAATATCTTGTGTATCGGTTTAAAACCTTTTCTATGGTGTAAGGTTACACCAAATTTTTTTAAACCTTCAAAATGAGCTTTAGTGCCATATCCAAAATTTCTATCCCAGGCATAATTAGAAAATTTTTTAGATAATCTTATCATGAATTTATCTCGGTAAACTTTTGCAATAATTGAAGCTGCACTTATGACTTTAATTTTTTCGTCTCCATTTATAATTGTTTTATAATTTTTTAGACCCTTTGGAGCAAAATTACCGTCTATTAATGTTAAACCTGGTTTTATTTCAAGCTTTTCAATTGCTCTCTTCATAGATAGTAAAGATGCTTGTAAAATGTTTAAATTTAAGATTTCTTCAACAGAGGCAATTCCTAGTGCGTAATAAGAATTTTTCTTAATATGCTCTGAAACTTCTTCTCTTTTATTAAATGATATTTTTTTTGAGTCCTTTAAAAGATTTAGGTTTATACTTTCTTTAAGCACAACAGCAGCAGAAACCACTGGACCTGCGAGGCAACCTCTACCTACTTCGTCTACACCAGCTGTTATCAATTCTTTCAATTATATATTGAGTTTATTTTTCTTTTCTCTTATCATTTTTAAATCAATCCAAGCCATTTTTTTTTGCGCAGGTTGTCTCATTAAAAAAGCTGGATGAAAAGTAATTATTACCGATGTTTTAAAATTTCCAAATTTTTTTTCTATCCATTTCCCTCTCATTTTTGAAATTACAAATTCGTCTCCAATTAATGCGTTCATCGCTGTACTACCAAGAAGCACTATTATTTTAGGCTTAATAATTTCAATATGTCTTGTTATAAACGGCAAATATCTTTTTATCTCTTGATCAGATGGTCTTCTATTTTCAGGTGGTCGGTAATTAACTATATTAGAAATATATACCTTCTTTCTATCCAAATTTATTGCAGCTAGCATTTTATCTAACAATATTCCAGCTCTTCCTACGAACGGCAATCCCTCTTGGTCTTCGTTAGCACCAGGCGCTTCGCCAATTAACATTATCTCAGACTTTGGATTGCCATCACTGAACACAACATTGTTAGCGTTTGATTTTAAGTCACAATTTTTAATATTTAAAATTGTTTTTTTTTAGCGATTCTAAACTTTTAGTTTTATCCTCTGATATTTCATAATTCTCTTTTTTATATCTATTAATTGCCTTATTATTATAAATTAAATTATAATTTATATAATTGTAATATTTGATCAATTTTATTGAATTATTTTTTTTTAACATAAAATGAATATAAATAAACTATACTTAAAGATTACAACACACATATTAATTGTCACCGTTTTAATCACGTTTTCCACACTTAATGCAAAAAATTTTGATAAATTTAATAAAGCAGGAAACGTGGCTGATTATTTCTCAGGAATATTGCTATTAAATCAAAGTAAATATGAAGACTCCTATAAATATTTAAAAAAATTAGACGGTCTTGAGAAAAGTCATTTAAACTATTCGTCAATATATCTAAACTCATTAGTAAACTCAGGAAAATTTAGTCAAGCTTTTATATTTTCAAAAAAACTTGAGAAAGAAAGTCAAGGAAGCTTTGAAACAAATCTTATAATAGGTATTTATCATATCAAAAATAATAAACCTAAATTAGCAAACAAATATTTTTTAAAAGCAAAAGAGAATAGTCCTAATACAATTTTAGATAGTTATCTTATAAACTCTTTGAGTAACTGGACAAATTTAGAGGAAAAAAATTATGAAGAGACAATTTTTGAATTTAATAAATTAGACTCAAGATTTGCAAATTTAAATAAAATACAAAATGTTTTTTTAAGCTCATTTTTTGGCAAGGACGAGTCTGAAATATTTTTTAAAGAACTTACATCTGATAAAAATACTGACTTTTCTAGGTATAATTATTTCTATGCTAAATATATGCAAAGTATAGGTAAATTTAAAAAAGCAAAAAATATAATTGATAATTCTTTGAAAAAATATCCCAGAAATTTGTTATTAAATCAGTACAAACTTGATCTTAAAAATTCAGAAAATAATTTTCTTTTTGATTTTAAAAAAGAAACACATATTATTGCTGAAATTCTCTATATTGTAGCTAACGCTTTTTCATCTCAATCAATTTACTCTATTTCTAATTTTTATTTAAATTTATCTAAATATCTCAATAAAGACTTTCATGCTTATGATACGCTAATGGCAGAGAATTTTTACAATATTGATGATTTTTCTAATGCCAAAAAAATTTATAGAAGTCTTGAGGATTATGGAAACGCATTTAAATGGTATTCTAATAAACAAATATCAAGAATTTTAGTAAAAGAGGAAAAAAAGGATGAAGCTATAAAATTATTGAAAACAACTTACAATAAATTACCTTTTAAAGAAGTTTATGAAACGTTTGACTATGCTGAATTTTTAAAAAACAATGAAGAGTTTGAAGACTCAATAAAATATTACACTTACATTTTAAATAAAATTGAAGATGATCACCCACTTTATCCTGAGGTAACTGATGGACGAGGAGTTTCATATGAAAGAGTAGGTAAGTGGAACAAAGCAGAAAAAGATTTACTTTCCTCTCTTGATGTAAATCCTAATCAAGCATACGTAATAAACTACCTTGCGTATTCTTGGATAGAACAAGGTGTCAAGATTAAACAATCATTAAGCATGTTGGAAAAAGCAAATAAACTTAAATCTAACGATCCATACATTATTGATTCTTTAGGATGGGCTTTGTTTAAACTTAAAAGATACAAAGAGTCTAAAAAATATTTACAACTCGCATTACAATTAATGCCAGCTGATCCGATAGTTAATGATCACTATGGAGATGTTCTTTGGAGAAATGGAAATGAAATTCAAGCAAGATATTATTGGAATTATGTTCTAAACCTCAAAAAAACAGAGAAAGACCTTAAGGAAAAAGTAAAAGAAAAGCTTACGAAAGGTCTTTAGAATATGATTATTAAGTCCTATGCAAAAATTAATTTATCCTTAATAGTCAATAAAAAAATTAAAAAAACAGGTCTACACAATATTCAATCAAATTTTTGTTTAATAGATTTATTTGATAAAATTTCTATTAAAAAAAACAAAAAAAGTTTTGATACAATATCTTTTAGCGGCCCGTTTTCACAAAACTTAATTAAAAATAATAACACTATTCAAAAAGTCCTACAAATGATGAGGAAATTGAAACTTATTTCAAGTTTTTATACAATAAGAGTCAATAAAAAAATTCCAGTTTTTGCTGGTCTTGGAGGCGGATCAAGTAATGCAGCTGCAGTTTTAAAGTTTTTACATCCAAAAATAATTAAAGACGAAATACTCAATAAAATAATTGATGAAGTAGGATCTGATTTAAGGCTATTTTTCTATGATCAGGGTTTTTTATATAATTTGAAAAAGGTAATTAAATTTAAAAAAAAGCACAATCTTTTTTTTTTAATTGTTTATCCTTATATTAAATGTTCTACAAAACAAATATATTCAAAAGTGAAAAATCATAGAAATAGAAAAACCAACAAAAAAAAATTAAACAAAGGTGTTTATGCTTTTATAAATGAAATCACCAAATCAAATAATGATTTACAATCAATTGTTGAAAAAAAATATCCAGATTTGAAAAAGTTAATATCTAACATAAGCAAGGAAAAAGGTTGTTATTTTTCAAGAATGACAGGCTCGGGTTCAGCGTGTTACGGTTTGTTTAGAGATAAGCGCTGTTCAAAAGTCGCACTTAAAAGACTTAGAAAAAAATACCCTAAATTTTGGTTTTCAATTGCAAAAACTATTTAAATTTATTTATTTATGATATATCAGTCAGTTGTATTTGGGGCATAGCCAAGCGGTAAGGCAGCGGTTTTTGATACCGCCATCCTAGGTTCGAATCCTAGTGCCCCAGCCAAAGCTTTATGTTTAGTCAAAGTCTTAATTTTTTAAAAAAACTAAAAAGAACTTTTTTCCCTTTTTATAAAAATGAAGATTTAAAATTTATATTCAAAAAATTGCAAGATGGCATCCCAAAGGAAAGAGTGGCTGCTAGATTTGTCGGGGGTTGTGTTAGGAAACATCTCTCGAATGAGAAAATTGACGATATTGATATTGCAACAATTTTATCAACAGATCAGATTAGAGAAAAATTTAGAGACACTAGTGTAAAAATAATTGATACAGGTATTAAACATGGAACAGTAACCTTAATATCAGATAAGCATAAGATTGAATTAACTACTTTAAGAAAAGATATCAAAACCGACGGAAGACATGCCGAAGTAGAATATATAGATGATTGGGAACAAGACTCTGAAAGAAGAGACTTCACTATAAATGCAATCTATCTAGATATTAATGGAAAAATTTTTGATCCGCAAATGGGCAAAGTGGATCTTAAAAATAATATTGTTAAATTCATAGGCGATCCACAAAAAAGAATTGAAGAAGATTATTTACGTATAATAAGATTTATCAGATTTAAAATTATGTATGATATTGCTGTTGAGCAGACGACAAGTACCGCAATTAAACAAAATTTAGATGGAATTAAAAAAATTTCTAAGGAGAGAATTCTTATTGAACTACTGAAAATTTTAGATCTTCAAAATTTTTTGAAGATTAATGAGAGCAGTAATTTAAAAGAGATATTTTCAATGATTTTTCCCGAATTTTTATATTTGAAGAGATTAGATAGACTTAAAAAAGTATATATGCAATCAGAACTTAATAGAGATATTTTACTTGCTGTACTGTTAATTGATGAAAAAGATAATCATGAATATTTTTTACATAAGTATAATGCCTCTAATAAAATTATAGAGACACTTAAAAAATTTAATAAAAATTTAATAGAACTTAATAATAATAAAGATTATTTTGAAAAAGATTTAATTAAAAATGTTTACTTTCAAGGAAAAAAGCACCTTATTGCATTGAATTTAGTCAATTTTTCAATAAATGCTAAAGTAAAATCTTATGATTTTTCTAAAACTTTAAAGAAAATTATGAAAACTAAAGTGCCCATATTTCCCATTGATGGTGAATTATTAAAGAAAAAAGGTATGAAAGAAGGACAAACTTTAGGAAATGTTTTGAAAGAATTAGAAAAAGAGTGGGTAAATAATAATTTCAAAATTTCAAATAGTAAAATTGATGAAATAATTAAAATTAATTTAAATTAGATGTACTCAACTTCTAAAATCTCAAAATTTCGCTCACCAGAAGGAGTATTTACGGCTATCATTTCACCTTTGTTTTTTCCTATCAAAGCTTTTCCGATAGGACTTTTAAAAAAGATTAAATTTTTTTTGATATCAGCTTCATCCTGACCCACTAATCTATAAGAAATTTTTTTATCTGTTTCAAGATCTTGGACTTTAACCGTAGATCCAAAAACAACTTTTCCATTATTTTCTATTTTAGTCACGTCAATTACATTTGCTCTGGCAATCATATCGTTGATAGCAATTACGCGGCTTTCAATTAAAGCTTGTTGCTCTTTTGCAGCATGATATTCAGCATTTTCTTTTAAATCTCCATGCGATCTGGCCTCAGCAATTGCCTCAACTATTTTTGGTCTCTGTACATTTTTCAAATCCTCTAATTCTGATTTCAAATTTTGAAGTCCGCTAACTGTAATTGGTTCTTTTTCCATAACTATTTCCACTTTGCTTCAGGTGGAAGTGACATTAGTATCGAGTCAATGTTTCCACCTGAGTTTAATCCAAATCTTGTACCTCTATCATATAAAAGATTGAACTCTACATATCTACCACGTTTTAATAATTGTTTTTCTTTATCTTTCTTTGACCATTTAATATTTTTTTTTCTCTTAACAATTTTTTTTGAAATATCAATAAAAGAAAGTCCAAGTTCTCTCACAAATTTAAAGTTTTTAACCCAATCTTGAGTTTCGTAATCAAAGAAAATACCTCCTATCCCTCTGGTCTCTCCTCTATGCGGTAAAAAAAAATATTCATCACACCATCTTTTATATTTTTTATAGTTCTTTTTGTTTAGAGAACATAATTTTTTTAAATCTTCATGTATCATTTTTTTTTCTTTATTATCTTTAAAACTTGGAGTCACGTCCATTCCTCCACCAAACCACTCTTTAGTGGTAACTATAAATCTTGTATTAAAATGTATCGCAGGTATCTTTGGATTTCTCATGTGAGCAACAACGGACACCCCTGATGCCCAATACCTTCCTTTCCTTTCCGCTCCTAGTATCTTTGACCTAAATTTTTTTGGGAAAATTCCTGAAACTGTTGATTTGTTTACCCCAACTTTATCAAAGATTTTTCCTCCTAATAATAAATACGAAGATCCACCTCCCTCATTTTTTTTATTTTTATTCCAATCTCTTTTTGTAAATTTTACTTTATTATCTTCAAGATATTCAAATTCTTTACAAATTTGACTTTGTAAATACGAAAACCAGCTATCAGTCATTTTTTTTTTAAAATCGGATGTAATCATTTCAATAATTTATTCTGTCTTAAAGCTTCAGCAGTAACTATAGCAGCGCTCATTGCTACATTAAGCGATCTAGTTTTTTTGCTCATGGGTATTTTGATTTTATTTTTCAATAATTCATGTAATTCTTGGGGAACTCCTGCACTTTCTCTTCCAAATAAAAGCATATCGTTTTTTTTAAATTTAAACTTATGATATATTTTTTTTGCTTTAGTTGTCATTAAAACTATTCTAGATTTTTTATATTTTTTTAAAAATGTTTTAAAGTCAGTATGTCTTATGACATCACATAGGCCCAAATAGTCCATAACGACTCTTTCAAACCTTTTATCGTTTAAATCAAACCCGCAAGGCTCAATTAAATGAATTTTCAAATTTAGGCAGGCACCTAATCTTATTATTGCCGCCGTATTTTGCGGGATATCAGGTTTGTAAAGAACTATGTGCATTATTTAAGCTTAATTTATGTGTCATTCTGACCCTAGAAATTTTTATAATATGGTTTTATTTAATAATTACATTATAAGCACTTACATTAATGAGCAAAGAAGAAAAAAAAGTTAATAGAAGAGATTTTTTATTTACAGCTAGTTATACCGTTGGGGCAGTAGGTGTTGGAGCTGTTATTTGGCCGATGATTGACCAAATGAATCCAGACAAAGCCCAACAAGCTCTTGCCACTACTGAAGTTGATATTAGTAATATTGAGCCTGGCAAATCGATTACAGTTTTATGGAGAGGTAAGCCAGTCTTTTTAAAAAGAAGAACTCCTGAGGAAATCGCAGAAGCTAGGGCTGTAAATATGGACGATTTGCCTGATCCTCAAAAGGATGAAGACAGGGTAAAAGAGGGTAAAGACGAGTGGTTAGTCATGTTAGGAGTCTGCACACACCTTGGATGTGTACCTTTAAAAGATAAAGGAGACTTCAATGGTTGGTTCTGTCCTTGTCATGGTTCACATTATGATGTATCAGGCAGAATTAGAAAAGGACCTGCACCAACAAATATGGAGATACCAAAGTTTGAATTTGTAAATAGTAATACGATTAAAATTGGTTAAAAAAATTATGAGTGAGCAAGAATACACACCGAAATCTAAAGCAGGAAAATGGTTTAACGATCGTTTACCACTGCTTACGCTTGGAGCACACCTTACAGATTACCCAACACCTAAAAATCTTAATTACTGGTGGACCTTTGGTGGAATTTTAACTTTTTGTTTAATCACTCAAATAGTTACAGGAATTGTTTTAGCAATGCATTACGTCGCTCACGCTGATTTAGCTTTTGCAAGCGTAGAACATATAATGAGAGATGTAAATTATGGCTGGTTGATAAGATATATTCATAGCAATGGTGCATCCATGTTTTTCCTTGCAGTTTACATTCACATTTTTAGGTCCCTATTTTATGGATCATATAAATCACCAAGAGAAGTAATTTGGATAATTGGTTTAATGATTTATTTATTGATGATGGCCGCTGCTTTCATGGGTTATGTCTTGCCTTGGGGTCAAATGAGCTTTTGGGGCGCGACAGTAATAACCAACTTATTTAGTGCCATTCCTTTAGTTGGAGACAGTATAACAACTTGGTTATGGGGAGCATACTCAGTGGATAATCCAACACTAAACAGATTTTTTAGTTTACATTATTTAATCCCTTTTCTAATTCTAGGATTAGTAGTTTTACACATTTGGGCTTTACATGTTCCAGGAAATAATAATCCCGTAGGAATTGATATAAAAAAACCATCTAAAGACACAGTACCTTTCCATCCTTATATTACAATTAAAGATGCTTTCGCGCTTTTAGTTTTTATGATTATATTCGCTGGATTTGTATTCTTCACTCCTAATGTTTTGGGTCACTCAGATAATTATATACCTGCTAATCCGTTAGTCACACCTGCTCACATTGTACCTGAATGGTATTTGTTACCATTTTACGCAATCTTAAGATCTGTTCCTGATAAATTAGGTGGGGTAATTTTAATGTTCAGCGCAATTTTTATTTTATTTGTTTTACCTTGGTTAGACACATCAAAAGTTAGATCGGCTGTTTTTAGACCGATTTATAGACAGTTCTTTTGGATATTAGTAATTGATGTTCTAATGCTCGGTTATGTTGGTGCGATGCCAGCTGAAGGAATTTACTTAGTATTAGCTAGAGTCGGAACTATTTATTACTTCTTACATTTTATAGTAGTTATGCCTGTTGTTGGTTATTTGGAAAAAACAGATCCAATTCCTATGAGTATCTCCGAACCAGTATTAACCGGAGGAGCAGAACCATCTTTAGCCAGGAAGATTAATGATAAAGTTTAATATAAAACTACTCATTTTATCTTTTTTTTTACTCATATCACTAAGACCACTGCAAAGTGCTGAAATGGTTGATCCAATAAAAGTGGATTGGAGTTTTAAAGGTTTAACAGGAACTTTTGATAGAGCATCACTACAAAGAGGTTTTCAAGTTTACAAAGAAGTCTGCGCTTCTTGCCACTCAATGCAATATCTTAGCTATAGAAACCTTGGAGAACCTGGAGGACCTGAATTTTCAGAACAAGAGGTAAAAGCTATTGCTGCTAGTTTCGAAATAGAAGATGGTCCAGACTCCCAGGGAGAAATGTTTACTCGACCAGGAAAACCTTCAGATAAATTTAAAAGTCCATACCCTAATGTTCAGGCAGCAACAGCTGCTAATGGTGGAGCATACCCGCCTGATATGTCAGTTTTAGTAAAAGCTAGAAAAGGAGGAGCTAATTATATTTATTCAGTGCTTGTAGGTTATGAAGACCCTCCTCCAGGTGTAACTCTTGATGACGGCGTTTATTATAATAAATACATGGCTGGTAATAAGATTAAAATGCCAAATAATTTAATGGATGGTCTAGTTGAGTACGCAGATGGAACCGAGTCTACTGTTGATCAAATGGCTAAAGATGTGACAACTTTTTTAGCTTGGGCTGCCGAGCCAGAGCTTGAAGAAAGACATAAAACTGGTGTAAAGGTCATTATCTATTTAGTGCTTTTAACCATTCTTGTTTATTTAAGCATGAAAAAGATTTGGTCAAGGGTTGACTCTGAAGTGTAAAACGTCTCCATCTTTAACAATATAATCTTTTCCCTCTATTCTTAATTTTCCACTTTCTTTACATTTTTCAGCACTCCCGTATTTAATAAAATCTTCACATGATACAGCTTCTGCTCTAATAAAATTTTTTTCAAAATCTGTATGAATGACACTAGCTGCTTTTGGAGCTGGAGTGTTTTTTCTTACTGTCCATGCTCTGCTTTCTTCCGGCCCAGATGTGAAAAAAGTATCCAGTTTTAGAAGATCGTAGCCTTCTTTAATGAGTTGATTTAAACCCGTTTTATCTAAACCAATATCTTTCATAAAAGTTTCTTTTTCATTTTTTTCAAGGCCAGAAAGTTGATCTTCAATATCTGCACAAATGTGAATTATTTTTTCATTTGGATATTTGATTTTAATCATCTCAGTATATTTATTTCCTTTAGATAAGTTTTCCTCAGGTACATTACAAACTATAATCTTCGGCTTGATACTTAATAATCCAAGACTATGAAGAAACTTTTCCTCTTCTGGATTATTGATTTTGGCTTCTTCGCCTTTGTTTAAACTGTTTAATTTCTCATTTAAAATTTTTATTTCTTTTTCATCGAGTAATTTTTTTTTACTTTTTTCAAGTTTTTTTTGGACTATGTCTAAATCTGAGAGAATTATCTCAGTTTTTATAGTTTCAAGATCATCAGCTGGATTGATTTTTGAGTTCACATGAGTAATTTTTTCAGAGTCAAAACATCTTACTAGATGAATAATTGCATCGACCTCTCTAATATGGGAAAGGAACTTGTTACCTAATCCTTCACCTTTTGAAGCCCCTTTTACTAAACCTGCAATGTCAACAAAAGTAATATTAGTATACATTTTTTTCTTAGAATTCGACAATTTAGCTAATTGATCAAGTCTTACATCAACAACATCTACAACGCCTATGTTTGGATCAATGGTACAAAAGGGAAAGTTTGCAGCTTCTGCGTTTTTGGAAGCCGTCAAAGCATTGAATAAAGTTGATTTACCAACATTAGGTAATCCAACTATTCCACATTTAAATCCCATTCAGATTTTGATTAACTTTACTTGAAAACAGGTCTATTTTTTTATCAATAAGAGTTGGTATTTGTTTAACGATGTTTTCTGTGATTTCTTTAATTTTATCTTCCTCATCTTCTTTAAAGTCTTCAAGCACATGGTTGTTTACTTTCTTTTTTTGTTTTGGATGACCAATTCCTATTCTTACTCTTGAGTAATCTTTACCAATAAATTTATCAATTGACTCTATTCCGTTATGACCAGCACTACTACCACCGAACTTTGCCTTTATTTTTCCAAAATCAATATCCATGTCATCATGAAATACAATTACATCTTTTGCATCAATTTTAAAATAATCTATTAACTCTTTTATTGCTGTTCCAGAATTATTCATAAAAGTTAGAGGTTTTATTGCATAGATTTTTTTTTCATCAATGTTACCTGTTGTTAACAATCCTTTAAACTTTGGTTTTTGTTTAGAAAGTTTAAAATGAGTGTTAATAGCATCAATTATCTTAAAGCCTATGTTATGTCTCGTGTTAGAGTAATTTGATCCTGGATTTCCTAATCCAACTAATAGAAGCATATCAATTATTTTTTCTCAGCAGTTTTTTTCTCAGCAGGTTTTTTATCTTCAGTTTTTTTATCACCTGTAGCGTCTTTACCTTTTTCATCTTTTTTGGCTGGGTCACCATCTTTCGCTGCTGCCTCTGCGCCCTCAGCTGGTGCTTCACCCTCTGTACCATCAGCTGGAGTTTCTTCGGCAGGTTTTTCTGGTTCTTTCATTATTGTTGGAGCCGCAACAGTCGCAACCACAAAGTCACGATCCGTAATAGTTGGGACTACATTTTCGGGCAACTTTACAGAAGAAATTTTTATACTTGTTCCAATATCAGTACCTGTGAGATCAACTATAATTTCATCAGGAATATTTTCAGCCGGACATCTTAATTCAACCTTTCTTCTAACAATATTCAAAACACCTCCCCTTTTAAGTCCAGGAGAGTCTGGATGATTTATAAATTTTACAGGAATTTCTAAAATTATTTTTTTACCTGACAATATTCTCATAAAATCAATATGAATAGGCTCTTCTGAAATTACATTATAAGACACATCCCTTGGTATGACCTTTTCTTTTTTACCCTCTATTTCTATCTCAAGTACTTTTGATAAAAATGTATCTGAATTGATTATGTTTGAAATTTCTTTTTTACTAATAGATATATTTTGATTAGGATCTTTGCCCCCATATAAAATTGCGGGTATAAGGCCATCTGCCCTTAACTTATTATTTGAGCCTGATGTTAATTTCTCTCTTTTTAATGCTTTAAGGTTATTCATAAAAATATTGAAAAGGGTATATAACGCAAGATCTGGATCAAAACAAGTATTAATTGAACAAATCTGATACCGAATTTGAATTGGCTATTCTTTTGATAGCTTCTGACATTAATGAGGCAATAGATAACACCTCAATTTTATTATTATTCTTAATTTTTTGAACGTTATCTATCGTATCAGTAATTATTAATTTCTTAATTTTTGAATTTTTGATTTTTTTGACAGCATCTCCACTTAGTACAGCGTGAGTAATGAAGACATAAACTTCATTTGCCCCACTTTTTTTTAATGCATCCACTGCATTTACTATTGTTCCACCACTGTCAATTATATCATCAACTATTATACAAGTTTTACTTTTTACATTTCCAATTATATTCATCACCTCAGATTTTCCTGGCGTAGGTCTTCTTTTATCAATAATTGCAAGGTCAGCTTTAATCCTAGTGGCTAGAGCTCTTGTTCTTGCCACTCCACCAACATCTGGGGAAACACATATTAATTTCTTATTATTTAATTTTTTTTTAATATACTTAGCAAATAGAGGAGCAGTGTATAAATTATCAACTGGCATATCGAAGAACCCTTGTATCTGTCCTGCATGTAAATCAACAGTTACAACTCTTGTGGCACCTGCATTTGAAATTAAGTTAGCTACAACTTTAGCAGAAATAGAAGTTCTTGGAGCGACTTTTCTATCTTGTCTTGCATATCCAAAATAAGGAATTACAGCTGTTATTGTTTTTGCAGATGATCTTTTTAAAGCATCTATAACCAAAAGAAGCTCCATAATATTGTCATTCGCTGGATTGGAAGTAGATTGAATTACAAAAACGCTATTACCTCTGATATTTTCGTTAATTTCAATATAAATTTCTCCATCAGCGAATCTTCTAATATTAGTGTTGATTAATTTGAGTTTAAGGTTTTTAGAGATATCCTTGCTAAGCTTAAAATTGCTTGTTCCAGATAAAATTTTCATGAAAGTAATTATTTATACAATTTTTTTTTGAAGTTTTCAATTTTATTCTATGCTAATCTTATTACTGAAATACACCTCCCGTAGTCTTTCTCTTTTAAAATCACCGATCTTCTATAGCTAAAAAAAGTGTTTCTTTCTCTATAAGTATCAAGATTTATATGATCTACTGATATATTTAGTTCTTCTAGCTTATCTTTTACAAATTTTCTCAAATCAAATAATTTTTTTTTTTTATTCTTAAAAGAAAAGTACAATCTATTTTTCTTTGATTTAGATATAAACCTTCTATAAAATTCTAGTCCTACCTCATAATTCTTCCTTCCAATACACGGCCCAATGCAAGCAAAAATTTTTCCACGTTTATTATTTTTTCTAATCTTAGAAACTGTATTTTTAATTATTCCTTTTAACGCTCCTTTCCATCCTGCATGAATACAACCAACTATCTCATTTTTTGCATCACATAAAAGTACAGGAACACAATCAGCAGTTACTACTCCTAAAGCTATGTTTTTGTCCCTAGTAATAATAGCGTCAGCCATTATTTTACTTTTTAATTTATTTTTTTTAACCTCTATCACCTTGTTGCTGTGTGTTTGAAACATTAGAATAAGATTATTTCTTTTTACTCCCATTTTTTTTGATACAAAAGTTAAGTTTTTTCTTACATTCTTTTTTTTATCCATAGATCCTTCACCGCAATTAAGACTTTTATAAACCCCATTAGAAAAACCGCCATTTTTAGAAAAGAAGCAATGCCTTATTTTTTTAAATTTTTTTATTTTCTTTGAAAAAAACATTATTTAAATCCGAAATAATCTTTAGTTTTGTGATTAAATGCCAGAATTACTTTAAATAATCTACCCATAAGATTAGGGCTTAATAATCTTTTCAATCTTAAATAAAGATCTGATTGTTCAATAAACTTCATTTTTTTTGAGAGAATTTCAGCTCTATGTAGTATACCCATTCTTTCTAAAAATTCCTTTTGAGTTATGATATTTTTTACATAAAATTTATTATTTTTTAAAAATTCTTCAATTAATCTAAAATTAACATGAGAAGTAATATCTGCATCACCTAAATTTTTAAATATATTATTTTTTTTATGTTTGAAAACAGACTGTAATGTGTTTTGATTATTTGGTTTTAAGTACCCATAATCTATTAACAAAATACCTCCCTTTAAAATTGAAACTTTCTTCACAATTTTCTTTAATTCTTTCAGTCCAAGTTTTGGATACTCAATAAATTTTAAATTATTTAGTGATTTAAAATTTTTGATATTTTGAGCATCTCTTTTATTAGCTTTTTTGAATTTTTCATAAATCCTAAAATTTTTATCAAAAAAGAAATATTTTTCTAATAATAATCCATTTTCACGTTTAAATTGTTTTATAGGAATAGCATCAAAAAATTCATTTCCAAAAAAAATAACAGGTCCCTTTTTTATCTCATTAAAATCTTTAATCCATTTTACTTTATTATTTTTTAATTTTTTTTTTTGTACTTTTGTCAAAAAACTACTTATTTCGTACAAAAAGATTTTTTTAGAATTATTAAAATTTGGAAAATTTTTAAAAACTTTAAGAATATTTTTTGTCAGACTTCCATCCCCAGGTCCCAACTCAACTATATTAAAATGTTTTGGTTTGCCAAAATTTTCCCATGTTGAAATTAACCAAATAGCAATAATATCACTAAATAAAAAAGAAATTTTAGGCGCTGTAATATAATCTCCATTCGAACTAAATGGTTCTTTTTTATTGTAATATCCATATTCTTTGTCATACAGTACATTAAGAAAAAATTTGTCCACTGGAAGAGAACTAGATTTTCCGAAAAATTTTTTATCTGATCTCATTTTTTTTTTTTAGGAAATAGTAAATGAAAAATCCAGCTAAAATCATTACAAAGCTTAAAATCATACCCAGGCTAATATGTTCAAAAACGAAGCCTATATGTGTATCCGGTTCTCTAAATAATTCTGAAAATATTCGGAAAAATCCATAAAAAATTAAAAAACAAAAAGAGCAAGTGCCTATTAAATAATTTTTTTTGTTAATTATTATATTAAGTATTATAAACAAAAATAATCCCTCAAGTATTGCTTCATAAATCTGTGAGGGATGCCTAGGATTTGGGTCTATTTTGGGAAATATGACAGACCAATAAACATCGCTTACTTTACCTACTAATTCTCCATTAATAAAGTTTGCGATACGACCAAAAAAAATACCTATGGGAGCAACGCATGCAATGATATCTAATAAAAAAAAAGTCTCTAACTTCCTTTTATAAGCAAATATAAAAGTTGCAATAATTATTCCAATCAAGGCACCATGGAAAGACATTCCACCCTCCCAAATTTTAAAAATTTCTATTGGATTTAAAAAATAATAATTTAAATTATAGAAAATTACATAACCAAGTCTTCCCCCAAGAATTATTGCAATAATTAAATATGTAATGAGGTCATCAAATTGCTTATTTACTTCTGGAAATTTAGTTTGGAACTTTTTTATAATAACATTTTTTCCAAACCACCAACCAATTAATATTCCAATTATGTATGCCAAGGAATACCATCTAATTGAAAAAAACCCTATATCTAATATTATTGGGCTAAAATTATGAGTAAACATGTTTCCTTATATCACATTTGAAATTAAGATGCCTATCAAATAAGATAAGTGATGAGCAATTCAGAAAAAATTTTAAAAACTATATCAACTTTGATTGAAACGGGTATTTTAACATCAAAAGATATTAGAAAAGAATTATCAACCGATCTAAAATTTAAAAAAGACAAGATTTTTAATAAACTCGAATTAGTTTCTAGAAAAGAGTTTGAAATTTTAAAAAAAATAGTTGAAAAGCAAGAAATTCAAATTAGAAGATTACAGAAAAGAAAAAAATTAAAAAGGTAAAGAAATCTTTACTTGCAGTCCATTTAATTTACTTTTACCTAAAAATAAATTCCCTCCATGAGAATTAATAACATCCTCAACAATTGCCAATCCTAATCCAACACCTGATTGATTTAAACTTCTACTTTTATCTAGTCTAAAAAAAGGTTTAAAAATATTCTTATACTGATCTTCGGGTACTCCAGGGCCGTCATCTTCAACTGTAATTATTACTCGATTTGAACTCTTTTGAACATTAACAGAAGCTTTTTTTCCGTATGTAAGAGCATTATGAATAATATTTTCAAACGATCTTTTTAAAGCCAAAGGTCTACCGTTAAAGCTTATATTTCCATCAACTAAAACTTCTAAGTCGTAATTACTAAAACCCTCTCTTATAGTATCAAATAATTCTCTTAAGTTAATTTCCTTTGTCTCCTCTTGTGACTGTGTTTTTGCAAATTGAAGATAATCATTTAACATTTTTTCCATTTCATCAATATCCTTTGACATTTTATTAGAAAGTTCTTTTTGATTTAGCATTGCTAGTTGTAATTTTAATCTTGTGAGTGGAGTTCTTAAGTCATGACTAATTCCAGATAACATTTCTGACCTTTGATTTAAGTGACGGTTTATTCTTTTAGCCATTCTATCAAATTCATAAGCTGCTTTTCTTATTTCTTGAGCCCCAGAGGGTCTAAAGTCATTAACATAATCACCTTTACCAAATCTTTCAGCTGCTTTCGCGAGTTTTACCAAGGGTCTAGTTTGATTTTTTAAAAAAATTAAAGCTATAATTATAAGCGCTATTGATGGAAGAGTTGTCCATAAAACAAATAATCTTACTGAAGAAGCAGAAACTAATTCTTTAGGAACAATAAAATCGATGACTTCATTTTCAGATCTAATTTTTATTTCAACTGCATTTTTAAATTTAGATGTATTAAACCAATAGTTATTATTTCCAAAGGTTGATTTTAGTTCTCTACGTAAAGATCTATCCATAGGACTAAACTTTCTCTCACCAGAAATTTTAGGAAATTCTTCTTTGCTAATACCAATTTCAAAATTAAAATTATTTTTATAACTGTCAGTAAAAAAATCTAAATTTTTTTTATCATTTAGATAAACTTCTTGAATAGTTTTAAGTTGTGCTGCTAATGCTCTTGTAGAATTTTTATTAGCCTTGATCCAAATACTATCATAAAAAACAATGGTAATAATAAGTTGAAGGATTATTGTTGGAGCTGCCACTATTATAAGCGCTCTATAAAATAATCTTTTTGGAAGAATTATTTTAATAAAATTATTCAATCCAGAGAACATAACCTGAGCCCCTAATTGTTTGTAAATATTTTGGATTTTTAGGATTTATCTCTAATTTTTGTCTAAGACGAGTAATCATCACATCTATAGATCGTTCTTGAGTAATTCCCGATATTTTTCCAATTTCTTCTCTTGAGTAAGTTTTTCCTGGATTGGCCAACATTTCAATAAGAACTTTTTTTTCAGAATTATTAATTTTTTTTAGATTATTTTTTAAAGTTACGTTCATTTTATTTAAGTCTATTTTTGCCTGACCTACAAAGTATTTTGTATCTAAATTAATTTTATTAGTATTCTTAATTATATTTCTTATCCTCAATAAAAGTTCTTTTGGTTCAAAAGGTTTACCAATGTAATCGTCAGCACCTATTTCAAGTCCTTTAATTCTATTTTCAACCTCACCTTTAGCTGTAAGCAATATTATTGGAACTTTTATTCTTTTTTTTACCTCTTTAGTAAGTTCATATCCACTTTGACCGGGCATCATTACATCAAGAATGATAGTATCAAATTTTAGGTAACTTAGTTTTTTTTTTGCATCTTCTGCATTATCAGCAGTTGAGACTATAAAATTATTTTCATTTAAATATTCTTTTAATAGAGTTCTAATTCTATCATCATCATCTACTACTAAAATGTGTAATTTTTTATTTTCCATTAATAATTTTCTTTAAAACATTCTTAAATTTTATTACCGAGTCAGAGCTTGAATTTTTTAGTGCATTAAAAATTCTTTTTTTTTGTGAATTATAAACTGTTTCAAAAAATATTTTTCCCTCTTTATCTAAAAATAAATTTTTTTTTCTTGTATCATTCTCATCTTGTACTTGCCTAATCATTTTTGTCTTGATTAGATCTCTTAAAACCCTATTAAGGCTTTGTTTTGTCACTTTTAGTTTAAATATCAATTCTCCCAAGTTAATTCCAGGGTTGCTTTCGATAAGATGTAAAGCCCTTAGATGAGCTGGGCCAAAAAATTTTTTTGATAGAATTTCTCTAGGATCAGAAAATGTTTCTCTATATGCATAATATAGAAGCTGTATAAACTCCTTAATTTGATCATCTTTTAAATAAAGTAAATCTTTCATATCGGTAAGTTATATTGACTTATCTAATTTTGGAATATACTTTTTATTAAAAATAAAATCTATATATTTACTAACATGGAAAGCATACCATACGACAAAAGATCAGGTAAAATTTGGTTCAATGGTAAAACAGTTGAATGGAAAGACGCAAATATACATATTTTAAATCATGGACTTCATTATGCTAGCTGTGTGTTTGAGGGTGAAAGAGTTTACGATGGAGAAATCTTTAGATTAGAGGAGCATACTGAAAGATTATTTTATTCTGCAAAAAGAATGGGAATTGAAGTTCCTTATTCTCAAAAAGAAATAAACGATGCTTGCAAAGTGATTGTTAATATCCAAAAAGTTCAAAATGGTTATGTTAGACCATTAATTTGGAGAGGGAGTGAAATGATGGCAATCTCTGCTCAAAAAAATAAAATTCATGTTGCTATAGCTACATGGGAATGGGGTTCTTATTTTGATCCAAAACTAAAGCTAAAAGGTATTAAGTTAAATATATCTAACTGGAGAAGACCAGCGCCTAATACAATCCCTTGGGATACAAAAGCAGCTGGGCTATATATGATTTGCACTTTATCAAAGCATGAGGCTGAGGCAGAAGGATTTACAGATTCATTAATGCTTGACCATGAAGGAAATGTAGCCGAGGCAACAGGAGCTAATGTTTTTTTTAAAAATAAAAATGGAGAATTACACACGCCTGTACCAGACTCTTTTTTAGACGGAATTACTAGACGAGAGGTAATAAAAATTGCCAAATCAAAAGGAATTAAAGTTATTGAAAGAAAAATTAAACCAGAAGAGATGAACGAATTTATAGGATGTTTTTTAACTGGTACAGCGGCTGAAATTACACCCGTATCACAAATAAGTAATTATAATTTTGAGGTATGTGATACTATTTCAGATTTGAATGACGCATATCAAAATTTAGTAAGAAAAGATTCAGCAGCTTAATCTTTGCTATCTTCATTTATAGCGTGATCGATACCTTTTCTCAGATAATCATAACCAGTATATAAAGTTAAAAATGCCGATAACCATAAAAGAATTATACCAATTGTTTGGGCATTATAATCTTGAAAATTTACAATTTTATTTCCAATATCTCCAGTCAATAATATAGCTATTGCAGCCATTTGAATGAAAGTTTTTAATTTTGAGAGGCTTGTTACTTCCATTGTTATCTTACCTTTAGCTAAAAATTCACGCAGACCTGAAACTAAAATCTCTCTGGTTAAAATTATAACTGCTGCGATAACTTCATAGTTTTTAATTGTCCCATTCATTACAAGCAAAATAAGAGCAGCAGAAACTAAAATTTTATCAGCTATAGGATCTAACAATTCACCTAATTTTGACTCCTCTTTAAATAGTCTGGCTAATAATCCATCAAGGTAATCAGTAAAACTAGCTAGCACAAATAAAAAAAAGGGTATTAAATCCCCAAAGAATCCTGGAATAAAAAAAGTTATAACAAAAATCGGCACAATAATTATTCGACCAATTGTCAGTATGTTTGGAATTTTTAATTTCATTTATTCGTGAAAATAATCATATATTTTCTTTGCAATGTTGTCTTCTATTCCTTCCACTGATTTTAAATCATCAAAGCTTGCAGATTCAACAGCACGCGCAGATCCAAAATGATTTAATAAAGCTCTTTTCCTTTGTTTCCCAATCCCTTGGATTTGATCTAATAAAGATTTGTTAAGGTTTTTCTTTCTTTTAGCTCTATGAGTGCTTATAGCAAATCTATGAGCTTCATCTCGAAGTCTTTGTATAAAAAATAATAATGGATCATTCCTTTCTAAAATATATTCTTTACTTTTGTAATAGATTTTTTCCTCCCCAGCATTTCTTCTTTTACCCTTAGCCACGGCTAAAATCGGTAAGTCATGCAATCCTAATTCATTAAGAACTTCTCTAGATACAGAATATTGTCCTTTTCCACCGTCTATCATTATTAAATCTGGTAATGACAAAGAACCAGATTTTTCCTTAATAGCTTTAGAAAATCTTCTAAATAAAACCTCTTTCATCATCCCATAGTCATCATTTTTTACTTTTTCATCTTTAATATTGAATTTCCTGTATCTTTTCTTAACAAAACCCTCATTACTGAAACAAATTAATGATCCAACAGAGTCAGTGCCCTGAATGTGGCTATTATCGTAAACTTCAATCAACTCTATATTGTTATTAATATTAAATTTTGATGCTAATTCTTCGATAAGATTATTGTTAGTATCAGATTGAACGAGTTTTTGTTTTAAAGATTGTTTTGCATTTTTCTCTGCAAGACTAGAAATACTTATCTCATTTTTACTTTTTGCTAGCTTAATAATAATATCTTTTTTATCTTTCTCGGAGAATGTTTTTTCAATAAGTTTTTTGTCTTTGACTTCACAGTTAGTTAATATCAGCCTTGGAATAGTTTTGTTTTCATAAAATTGCGATATAAAAGAGCTTATTATATCTTCTACATTGTCGTCTGGATCATGTTTTGGATAAAAAGCCTGATTACCCCAGTTTTGTTTTGACCTAAAAAAAAACACTTGTACACATGTTTTTCCTGTCTCTTTATAAATACTGATAACATCAGCTTCTGTTAAATTTGTTTGATTTATTTTTTGAGAGGTTTGTATTTGAGTTAATGCTTTTATTCTATCTCTAGCTATAGCTGCTTTCTCGTAATCCAATTCTTTACTAGCTTTTTCCATTTCTTTTGACAAGTTTTTTTGAATTCTTCTAGATTTACCCGAAATAAAGTCAATAGCGTCTGCAACTGTAGATTCGTAATCTTTTTCATTTATGTGTCCAACACATGGAGCAGAGCATCTTTTAATTTGGTATAAGATGCACGGTCTTTCTCTATTTTTGAAAACAGTGTCATCACAGACTCTCAAAAGAAAAATCTTTTGTAAAATTTTTATTGTCCAATTAGCAGAACCAATCGATGCAAATGGACCAAAATAATATCCTGTTTTTGATTTTTTCCCTCTTAACTTTGTAAGTTGTGGCCACTTATCTTTATTACCAATATAAATATAGGGAAAAGATTTGTCATCACGCAAAAGTATGTTGTAACGAGGTTTATGTTTTTTTATTAAATTTGCTTCCAATAGAAGAGCCTCACTTTCATTACTTGTAGTAGTAGTTTCAAGATTATGCGTAAGTGAGAGCATTCTCTCAGTTCTAATAGGAAGATTAGACTCAGTGACATAACTTTTGAGTCTATTTGGTATATTTTTAGCTTTACCAATATATAGAATTTCACCAGTGGAACTAATCATTTTGTAAACACCGGGATTTTTTGGTATCAGCGGTATTTTTTCTTTTATTACTTTTTTTCCTAACTCTAAACTATTAATCATACTTTTGATTTTGATACTTCGATACCAACAGATTTGGTTTTCTTTAAGATATCTAACTTTTCTATCTTAAGATTAATCTTTTTAACAAGTTTATTTCTAAATATCATATTAAAAATATTTTCCGCTAAGTCTTCAAGTAACTCGTGATGTTTTAGATAAGCAATTTTCTCAATTTTACTAACAATTTCCTCATAATTAAGTATTGAATTCAAATCTTTACTATTTGGTGTCACATATGGATTTGTTAAAATTTCAATATTAAATTTTACTCTTTGTCTCTTTTTTTTCTCAAAGTTGTGTATTCCTATAAAAATATTTAAGATTAAATCTTTTATAATTACTTTTCTTTTATATTTGAATTTTTCTTTTTTCTTAAATTTTATTATCTTCATTCTTTTGTATTAATAATATCTGGTGTTTGCCATGCAAGTCTTTGCCCGCTATCAATATTAATAATTTCTCCAGTTATATTTTTATTTTCAATAAGAAACTTTACTCCATTACATATGTTTTCTAAATCTACTTTTTTTTTTAAGAGCGTAGATTTCCATTGCTTTTTGAAATGTCTTTCTGATTGTCTTTTGTTTTTTAATGTTGGTCCAGGTGAAATACCATTCACTCTTATATTAGGCGCTAATTTCATGGCTGATGTTTTTGTAAGAGTGGCCAATGAAGACTTACTTAAAGTGTAAGAGAAAAAAAAAGGAGTTAATTTTTCAACTCTTTGATCAATAATATTGATGATACATCCCTCTTTATTTTTAATTAATCTTTTAAAATTTTGCGTAATGATTGCCGGTGCTTTTAAGTTGATATTCATATGTTTTGTAAAGGATTTTTCGGAAAAATTTTCAAGATTATCGTTTTCAAAAATAGATGCATTATTAATTAAACAATCTAATCCTTTAAGAGTTTTATAGGCTTTTTTTATTAAAGTTTCGGTTTGTTTTAAATTATTTAAATCAGCTTTAAATAAGTATGCTTCAGCTCCAAGTTCCTCTAATTCTTTTTTTAATTTTAAAGCGCTACTTTTAGATTTGTTAAAGTGGATACCTATTTTTGTTTCAAAGCTAACTAAACTTTTAGCGATTGCAGATCCTATTCTAGTAGCTCCGCCAGTGATAATTATTTTTTTGGCTTCCATTTTTTTATCGCTTTTCTTGGTTTTGTGCCAGGCATACCCATAGTTGATCTTCCTTTTGGATAAACCTTACTTTTCAAATTATATTGAGATATTTTAGGATTTAAAGTTATTTCAAGTTCACTGGCTTCTAGTTTTCTCATTTCATCTCTTAGTTTAGCAGCTTCTTCAAATTCTAAATTAGATGCAGCTTCCTTCATTTTTCTGTTTAAAGCTTTAAGATGTTTTTTTAAGTTACCACCTACGTTTGAACCTTCACTAATTTTAACGTAATCTTTTTCATAAACAGACTCTAAAATATCACTTATCTCTTTTTTTACTGACTCAGCAGTTATTCCATTTTTCTTATTATATTCTAATTGTTTATTTCTCCTTCTGTCTGTTTCCTCAATTGCCTTTTCAATGCTCTTCGTGACTTTATCAGCATATAAAATTACTTTACCATCAACATTTCGCGCTGCTCTTCCAATTGTTTGAATTAAAGAAGTTTCAGATCTTAAAAATCCCTCTTTATCAGCATCTAAAATTGCTACCAAAGCACATTCGGGAATATCTAATCCCTCTCTCAACAAATTAATTCCTACAAGAATATCAAACACTCCCATCCTCAAATCTCTTATGATCTCAATTCTTTCAAGAGTATCAATGTCAGAGTGCATATATCTTACTTTAAGACCATTTTCGTGGAGGTACTCAGTAAGATCTTCAGCCATTTTTTTTGTCAGCGTTGTAGCAAGAACTCTATATCCTTTTTTTACAATCTCTTTTGCCTCGTGCATAAGATCATCAACTTGAGTTTTGGCTGGCCTTATTTCAACCGGTGGGTCTATTAAACCCGTTGGCCTAATGATTTGGTCAATATATTTATTGCTTGTTTGTTTTAGCTCCCAAGGTCCTGGGGTAGCAGAAACAAAAACAGTTTGTGTTCTCATTAAATCCCACTCTTCAAATTTCAAAGGTCTATTATCCATACATGAAGGGAGTCTAAACCCGTATTCGGCTAACGTACTTTTTCTTGTACGGTCCCCTTTATACATTCCATTTAATTGAGGGACTGTTACGTGACTTTCGTCTACAAATATAATTGCATTATCTGGAAAATACTCAAACAGAGTAGGAGGTGGTTCTCCAGCTTTTCTTCCTGATAAAAATCTTGAATAATTTTCTATCCCTGCACAAGTTCCGGTGGCTTCAATCATTTCTAAATCAAACTTAGTTCGTTCTCTTAATCTCTGCTCCTCTAAAAGTTTATTATTTTCTCTGTGTCTTTTTAAAGTCTCAGCTAACTCAGATTTTATTTGTCTGATTGCTTGTTCGATAGTAGGCTTAGGAGTTATATAATGACTATTAGCGTAAATTTTTATTATTGAGTAATCATTTGTCTTATCTCCAGTAAGTGGGTCAAATTCCTCAATTTTTTCCAATTTATTTAGATTAAAACTTATTCTCCAAGCTCTATCTTCTAAGTGTGATGGAAAGATCTCTAAATTTTCTCCTCTTACCCTAAAGGTCCCTCTAAAAAAATTTTGATCATTTCTTTTGTACTGTAAGTTTATAAATGCTCTAATTAAATCGTCTCGCTCGTACTCATAATTTTTTTTTAAAGTAATAGTCATTTTTGAGTACGCCTCTACAGAACCTAAACCATAAATACATGATACGCTTGCAACAATAATTACATCATCTCTTTCCAACAAAGATCTTGTTGCCGAGTGTCTCATACGATCAATTTGCTCATTTATTGAGGCCTCTTTTTCTATGTAAGTATCAGATCTAGGAACGTATGCTTCTGGAGTGTAGTAATCGTAATATGATACAAAATATTCTACAGCATTATCTGGAAAAAAACTTTTAAATTCTCCGTACAATTGAGCAGCTAAAGTTTTGTTTGGTGCTAGAATTAGAGCTGGTCTATTAGCCTTTTCGATAACCTTTGCCATTGTAAATGTTTTACCTGATCCTGTGACCCCTAAAAGCACTTGTTCCTGTTTATTATCTTTTAAGTTTTTTAATATTTGCTTTATGGCCTCTGGTTGGTCACCGCTAGGTTGAAAATCACTTTTGATTTTAAAGTTAATACCTCCCTCTAACTTCTTAATTTTTTTTGAGTTATTAACTTCTAGATCAGCTAATTTTTCTTGATAAGTATTTTGCATTTTGTGTTAATAATAAATTAATTATATTATAAATTTCAATGAGCATAGTTTCCAATAGTTTAAAACGTATAAAACCGTCGCCTACAATAGCAGTTACCTCAAAAGCTAGGGAAATGAGAGCTGCTGGAAAGGATGTTATTGGTTTAGGGGCTGGGGAGCCCGATTTTGATACTCCAGACAATATTAAAGAAGCGGCAATAGAGGCGATAAAAAAAGGGGATACAAAATATACAGCAGTGGATGGAACTCCAGCTTTAAAAAAAGCTATCCAAGCAAAATTTTCTAGAGAAAATCATTTATCATATGAGCTTGATCAAATTTCCGTTGGAACTGGTGGAAAGCAAGTTTTATATAATGCTTTTATGGCAACCATTAATAAAGGTGATGAGGTCATTATTCCAGCACCTTATTGGGTTTCTTACCCTGACATTGTTTTGTTAGCTGGGGGAAAACCTAAAATAATAAAGTGTGATGAAAAAAATAATTTTAAATTAACACCAGAAAAATTAAAAAAAGCAGTTTCAAAGAAAACAAAGTGGATAATTATAAACTCGCCATCTAACCCTACAGGCTCTGGTTATACCAAAGATGAGATAATAGCTTTATCGAAGATTTTAATGAAATATAAAAATTTATATATTTTAAGCGATGATATTTACGAACATATTACTTATGACGGTTTTAAATTTTTTACAATTGCTCAAATTGAAAAATTAAAAAGTAGAACTTTAACTATGAATGGAGTGAGTAAATCTTACTCAATGACTGGCTGGAGAATAGGTTATGCTGCAGGTCCCAAGGAAATAATTAAAGCGATGGCTAAAATTCAATCCCAATCAACCAGTAATCCTACATCCATAAGCCAAGCAGCTGCAGTCGAGGCTTTAAACGGAACACAAGATTTTATTTCAGAAAGATCAAATTCTTTTAAAGAGAGAAGAAACTTCGTTGTTGAGAGTTTAAATAATATAAAAGGTATAAGCTGCTTAAGCCCTGAAGGAGCTTTTTATGTTTTTCCAAACTGTAAAAAGCTACTAAACAAGAAAACAAAACTGAAAACCGATAAAGATTTTGTAGAGAAACTTTTAGAAAAAGCTGAGGTAGCTGTGGTTCAAGGTTCTGCCTTTGGTTTAGACGGTTACTTTAGAATATCTTACGCTACTTCAATGGAAAATTTGAAAAAAGCAATGCAAAGAATTAAAACTTTTTGTGATAGCCTTAACTAGACTCAGATAGATATTTTTCAGCTTCAAGTGCTGACATACAACCCATTCCAGCAGCGGTAACAGCTTGTCTAAAAATTTTATCCTTTACATCTCCTGCAGCAAAAACTCCTGGAATATTTGTTTCAGTAGAGTCAGGTTTTGTAATTAAATATCCTTCTTTGTCCATATTAAGTTGATCTTTAAACAAAGATGTTGCTGGATCATGACCTATGGCAATAAATAAACCATCAACTTTAAGCTCTTTAACTTTATTATCTTTTACATTTTTAATTTTTAATGCATTAACAGTTTTCGGCTCTTTAGTGCCAATAACATCCTCAACTACAGTGTCCCAAATAATTTCTATTTTCTTATTAGATTTTAATTTTGCTTGAAGCATTTTTTCTGCCCTAAGTTCGTTTCTCCTATGTATTAAATAAACCTTTGAAGCAAATTTAGTTAGAAACATTGCTTCTTCAACGGCGGCATTTCCCCCACCAACTACAGCCACTTCTTTTTCTTTAAAGAAAAATCCGTCACAAGTAGCACATGCTGAAACTCCAAATCCTCTAAATTCTTGTTCAGATTTTAAATTTAACCATCTTGCTTGTGCTCCTGTTGAAATTATAAAACTATCTGCAGTGTAAACCTGACCACTATCACCTGTTGCTGTAAAAGGTTTTTTTGTTAAGTCAACTTTACTTATATGATCTTGTATCATCTCTGTGCCCACTGCTTCAGCCTGACCTTTCATTTCATCCATTAGCCATGGCCCCTGAATCACTTTTGAGTATCCAGGATAATTTTCAACATCTGTGGTGGTAGTTAATTGTCCTCCGGGTTGAGAACCATGAACAAGTATTGGTTTAAGCATAGCTCTAGCCGCATAAATAGCTGCTGTATAGCCAGCAGGACCTGATCCAAGAATTAACACTTTTGTATGTTTTGTTGATTTATTATTCATTATGTAAGGGTATATAGTAACTAATGTTAGAATTAAAAGCACTTCTTTTAACGCAAGGTATGCACGGCATGGTTAGTCAAGTAGAGGGATTAGCTAAAGCTTTAGGCCTAAGTTATAAACACCAAAAAATTGAATTAAAATCTTTTTGGAATTTAATTCCTCCTAAAATAAGCCCAATATCAGAAAATTTGGTAAAAAATAAATTCGTATGTGATTGTAAAATCATTATATCTTGTGGAAGAAAAAGTGTAATACCATCAATAGCTTTAAAAAAAAGATTAGGTAATCAAATTTTCAATATTCATATACAAGATCCTAAAGTTTCTTTTGAACACTTTGACCTTATAGTGAGTCCTGAGCATGATCGTTTGAGAGGTGAAAATATAATTAACACAACTGGTGCTATTCACTACCTTACAAAAAAAGAGATTAACGATAATTCAAAGTATTTAGGAATTGAAAAAGATAAAAGAAAAGAATTAGTAGCATTTATAATCGGAGGACCAAACAAATATTATAATTATTCAGAAAAACAAATTCATGAACTTTTTAATAAAGTTAAAACATTATTTACTCCAGATAAATTTAAAATTATTGTAATTCCCTCCTACAGAACACCTGAAAATATTTTAAAAATAGCATTTAATACCTTTAGCATTAATCATCATGTTGTAAAAAATATTGATAAAAAAGCTTATCTTTCCGCACTAGCAATCTCAAATTATATAGTTGTAACGTGCGACTCCACGTCAATGATTTCAGAGGCTGCGATGACTGGAAAACCTGTTTATATTGCCATGATGAAGTCTTTTAAGCCAACTGGAAGATTTAAAAAATTTTATTCACAATTGAAAGATTTAGGTATAACAAGAGAATTAGAAGATAGGGTTGAAAGTTGGAGCTACAATAGTTTAAATGAGGTAAACAGAATTGCTCCAATTGTAAAAGCAAAAATGAAAAAACATGGAATTATTTAAATCATTAGAAAAAAGAACTAAACTATTTAGTGATCCTTTTAAACATTTTGAAATCAACCAGCCGCTGACTCAAAATGCTATTGATGAGATCTGTAGTGCAGAGATAGCCGATCCTAGAAAACAAAATTTAAATTATGATGGAACAAGAGCTCTTGATGGAGGAGAGGGAGCCTTTCGAGCTGGAATTAAAGATGGTGGTAAAGCAAAAAAACTTCGATGTTATGTTACTAAAGAAAACTCTAATCAATTTCCA
This sequence comes from uncultured Pelagibacteraceae bacterium, assembly GCA_902587515.1. Taxonomy (GTDB): domain Bacteria; phylum Pseudomonadota; class Alphaproteobacteria; order Pelagibacterales; family Pelagibacteraceae; genus Pelagilacustribacter. The sequence goes on along the minus strand of CACILM010000003.1, from coordinate 37,207 downwards.
AATTTAACAAAATTTATAGAAGAATTGAGATCACCTGATGTTTATAAAAAGATTGGATCATTAATTGGAAAAGATTTGAGTAATTCTTATGTAAGGCTAGAGGTAATTTGTGATAGAGAAGGTTTTTGGTTAAAGCCTCATTGCGATATTGAGGAAAAATTAATGTCATCAATAGTTTTTGTTAATTTACATAATGAATCGGAGAATTTAGGTACTGATTTTTATGACGCAAAATTAAACAAAGTTAAAACAGTTCCCTATAAACATAATTATGGATACTTCTTTACCAGCGGACCAAACACTTGGCATGGAATGGAAAAAAAAGAGATTAAAAAAGAGAGAAGATGTATTCAACTAAATTATGTTACATTTGAAACTGATTGGAAAGTTAAAAGTTAAAGATCTTGTAAAGAAGTAACGCTGATATCTTTCAATTTGAGAGATTTAATACCCTCCAAACAAACCTTGGCTGTCGACATATTCGTGCAATATGGAACTTTGTTAGCTAACGTAGCCCTTCTTAAAGCTACCGCATCGCTCAACTGAGCTTCACTATTTCCGCCACCTGTATTAATTACTAATGCGATTTTTTTAGTATTTAGAATATCAACAATATGAGGAGATCCCTGATTTACTTTATTAATTTTTTTGCACTTAATCCCGTGTTTGCTAATATAATCGGCAGTACCTCCGGTTCCACAAAGTGTGAAATTTAATTTAATTAATTGTTTTGCTAATTGCACCCCCTCTTCTTTATGACTATTTTTTAAAGAGATAAAAGCTAAGCCTTTTTTAGGAAGAGAGTTTGAGGCTGCAATTTGACTTTTAGCAAAAGCCATCCCGAAATTTTTATCAAAACCCATAACTTCACCTGTTGATTTCATTTCTGGCCCAAGTAAAAGATCGCTGTTTGGAAATTTGTTAAATGGAAAGACCGCCTCTTTTACTGCAAACATATTTTTTGTTTTACTTTTTAAACTGAAATTTGATAATTTTTCTCCTGCCATCACTCTAGAGGCTATTTTAGCAAGAGGTAAATTTTTCGCCTTTGAAACAAATGGAACGGTTCTACTAGCTCTTGGATTAACTTCTATCACATAAATCTGATCTTTTTTAATTGCATATTGAACATTCATGAAACCTTTAACTTTAAGAGCTAAGGCTAATTTTTTTGTTTGATTTTCAATTTCTTTAATTAAAAAAGGTTTTATTGATACCGGAGGTAAACTACATGCTGAGTCACCTGAGTGTATTCCTGCCTCTTCAATGTGTTGCATAATACCGGCTACGAAAACATTTTTACCATCCGATATTGCGTCAACATCAACCTCCATAGCATTATCAATAAACTTATCAATCAAAATTGGATTTTTTTCAGCAACTTTAAATGCTTCTCTTACAAAGTCTTTGAGTTGCCTTTTTTCATGAACAATCTCCATTGCTCTTCCACCTAAAACGTAAGATGGCCTTACTATGAGAGGCAAGCCAATTTTATCAGCAATTTTTATTGCTTGAGGAAAAGTTCTAGCGATACCACTTTCAGCTTGTTTTAAATTAAGTTTGTTTAAAAGACTCCTAAATCTATCTCTGTCTTCAGCAAGATCGATTGATGAATATTGAGTTCCTAAAATTGGAAGCTGATTTTCATATAAAAATTTTGCCAGTTTAATTGGAGTTTGTCCTCCAAATTGAGTAATGACACCTTTTACATTACCTTTTGATTTTTCTCTCTTTATTATATTGAAAACATATTCATCTATTAAAGGTTCAAAATAAAGTCTGTCACTTGTATCGTAATCTGTTGACACAGTTTCAGGATTACAATTAATCATGATTGTTTCATATTTAGCTTCTTTAAGAGCAAAACTAGCTTGGCAACAGCAATAATCAAATTCTATTCCTTGACCTATTCTATTAGGGCCTCCTCCAAGTATTATAATTTTATTTTTATTTGATGGATCGGCTTCACATTCTGAATTATAAGAGAAATTTCTTTGATAAGTAGAATACATATACGGAGTGAAAGACTTAAATTCTGCAGCACAAGTATCGACCTTTTTATAAACTGGTAAAACTTTTAAAGCAGTTCTTTTCTTTCTAATTAAAGACTCTGAAGTATTGGTAAGTTCAGATAATTTTTTGTCAGAAAACCCAATCGACTTTATATAATTAAATTCATTGAAATTTTTAGGAAGACCTTTTTTCTTTATTTTAAACTCATTATCTATAATTTCTTTTATTTGATTTAAAAACCAAGGGTCAATTTTTGAAAGTTTATTTATATCTTTTAAATTTATTTTTTTTCTTATAGCCTCTCCAACAAGTAAAATCTTATTTGGAATATTTTCTTTTAGTTTTTTTCTAATTTGTTTCGTGTTTAGATAAAATATTTGGTCTAATCCTGAGAAACCTGTCTCTAGAGAAACCAAAGCTTTTTGAAGAGACTCTTTAAAATTTCTACCAATAGCCATTGCTTCCCCCACCGATTTCATTGATGTTCCTAAAACTGCAGCTGAGGAGGAGAATTTTTCAAAAGTAAATCTTGGGATTTTAGTGACCACATAGTCTATTGTGGGCTCAAAAGATGCAGGTGTAACTTTCGTAATTTCATTTTTTAATTCGTCTAAAGTGTAACCAACAGCTAACTTTGCCGCTACCTTTGCTATTGGAAACCCAGTGGCCTTAGAAGCTAGCGCTGATGATCTTGAAACCCTAGGGTTCATCTCAATGATTACCATTCTTCCATTTTTTGGATTTATTGCGAATTGAACATTTGACCCTCCTGTTTCCACACCAATTTTTCTCAGGCAAGCTATAGAGGCATTTCTCATTACTTGATACTCTTTGTCGGTCAAAGTTAATGCTGGAGCAATAGTAACAGAGTCCCCAGTATGTATTCCCATGGGATCTAAATTTTCTATTGAGCAAATAATAATACAATTGTCATTTTTATCTCTGACAACTTCCATCTCAAATTCTTTCCAACCCTCTAAACACTCCTCAACTAAGACTTGATTTACAGGTGACTCGTGAAGCCCATTTTTTATTATCTTAAAAAAATCTTTTTTATTTTTTGCTATACCACCTCCCAAACCACCTAGAGTAAAAGCCGGTCTTATAATTGCTGGTAATCCGATTTGTTTATATGCTTTTGAAGATTGTTTAAAATTGTTTACTATTTTTGATTTGGGAAGATCTAAACCAATCTCTATCATATTTTTTCTGAACTTTTTTCTATCTTCTGCATTGGATATAGCTTTTGAATTAGCGCCTATAAGTTCAATTTTATATTTTTTAAGAATACCTTTTTTTTCTGCCTCCATTGCTAAATTCAACGCGGTTTGACCACCCATGGTTGGCAAGATTGCATCAGGTTTTTCTTTTTTTAGAATTTTTTCAAGAACTTCTATTGTAATTGGCTCAATATAAGTTTTATCAGCGATGTTTGGATCTGTCATGATTGTTGCTGGATTTGAATTTATGAGAATTACTTTGAAACCTTCATCTTTTAAAGCTTTACAGGCTTGAGTTCCTGAATAATCAAATTCACAAGCTTGCCCAATAATAATTGGCCCCGCACCTACAACTAAAATTTTTTTAATATCTTTTCTTTTTGGCATTTTTTTTCATACTCTTTACAAATTTATCAAATAAATAAACACTATCTTGAGGACCAGGGTTAGACTCTGGATGATATTGAACTGAGAAAACAGGTTTATTTTTTAGCTCGATACCTTCAATGCTGTTGTCAAATAAAGACTGGTGAGTGACTCTTATATTTTTAGGCATACCTTTTTTTACTACTTCAAATCCATGATTCTGACTTGTAATTTCAACATTTCCCTCAATCAAATTTTTAACAGGATGGTTAGCTCCTCTATGCCCTAATTTCATTTTTTCTGTCTTAGCACCGAGTGCTAAAGCTAGGATTTGATGGCCCAAACAGATTCCAAATAATGGTAACTTTTTTTTTATTAATTCTTGGATTGTTGGTATTGCATATTTCCCTGTCGCCGCAGGATCTCCGGGTCCATTTGATAAAAATATTCCACTAGGTTTGAGTTTTAGAATATCTTTTGCAGCTGTTTTGCATGGTACGATTGTAACTTTACAATTAAAATCTGAAAAATATCTTAAAATATTTTTCTTAATTCCGTAATCTATGGCTACAACATGCAATATTTTTTTCTTATTTTTTAAATATCCATTTCCCTTTTCCCACGTTTTATAATCTTGCCACAAATAATTTTTCTTAGTAGTAACCATTTTTGCCAAATCTAAGTTTTTAAGGCCGCTCCATTTATTAGTTATTTTAATTAGTTTTTTTATATTTAATTTATTTTTGTTATAAAAAGATATTGTCCCCTTAGGAGCACCTTTATCTCTTATTAAATTTGTTAAATTTCTAGTATCAATTCCAGTTATTCCAACAATCTTATTTTTTTTTAACCATTGATCTAAATGTTTTAAAGATCTGTAATTTGATGGATTAGTTATCTCTGTATTTATTATTACTCCTTTAGTCCAAATCTTATCTGACTCGTGATCTTCTTTATTAGTTCCAACATTTCCAACATGCGGAAAGGTAAAATTTATAATCTGATCAGCATAGGAGGGGTCAGATATAATTTCTTGGTAACCAGTAATAGAAGTATTAAAACATACTTCACCAGTTGCGGTGCCTTTGTAACCTAAACCTACGCCTTTAAAGAATTTACCGTTTTCAAGAACTAGAATAGCTGTGGAATTGATCTTTTTAAGATTTTTTGTTGAGTTTATATTTTGACCAATCTTCTTCAAATACAACTCATGAGTTAAAGTAAAAAACTTATAAACATGATTTTGCGCAACATATGAAATAGAAACAAAATCGTCAAGAAAGTTCTTTTTATTTTCTTTTAGAATTGTGATTAAAATAAATTTTAATTATGTCTCTAAAAAAGCAAATAGACGATAAGCTAAATCAAGCCCTAAAAGCGAAAGATAAAAACACCTATCCTACACTAAGACTAGTTGTTTCAGCTATTAAAGATGCTGAAATAGCTGGTAGGTCAAAAGGTCAAAAAGAACTAAAGGATAGTGACATTATTTCACTGCTTAAAAAAATGGTTAAACAGAGAAACGAATCTTGCGAGGTTTATGAAAAAGCTGGTCGTAAAGAACTTTTAGAAAATGAAAAAAAAGAGATAACGGTAATTAATTCTTTCTTACCAAAACAACTTAGTGATGAGGAAACAAAAAAGATTTGCGAGGAAACGATCAAGTCCGTCGGTGCTTCTTCTTTGAAAGATATGGGAAAGATTATGGGAGCCTTAAAATCAAAACATTCTGACTCCTTAGATTTTTCAAAAGTAAGTTTAATTTTGAGAGGACTTCTGAAATAAATATGAAATATCCTAAAGAATATTTAAATGAAATTAAATTAAGACTTAAGGTTTCTCATGTGGTTGGAAAAACTGTTCAGTTAAAAAAAAGGGGTAAAGAGTTTATAGGCTTATCTCCTTTTAAAAATGAGAAAACACCTTCTTTTACCGTAAATGATGAAAAAGAATTTTATCATTGTTTTAGCACCGGAGAACATGGAAATATTTTTGATTTCCTCATGAAAACTAAATCAGTTGGTTTTGGAGAAGCAGTAAAAATTCTAGCTGCTGAAGCTGGGATGCAACCCTATAGATTTACAAATTTAGATCAAAAAAAAGAATTAAGATTTAAGACTTATAAAAACATATTTAAAGAATACAAAAACAATTTTTATAAGCAATTACACAGTGAACAAAATAAAGAAGCATTTGATTATTTAATTAAAAGAGGGTTAAAAAAAAATATAATTGAAGAATTTAAATTAGGATATGTGCCTTGGAAAAATAATTTTTATGAAGAATTATTGAAAAAATATTCTGAGGAAGAAATCAACGCAACAGGCTTGTACTACAAAAGTGATAAAACAAATAAATATATTGATCGTTTCAATTCCAGAATAATTTTTCCAGTAAATAATATATCAAGTGAAACTATTGCATTTGGAGGTAGAATAATTCGAGAGAGCAAATTATCAAAATATATTAATTCACCGGAAACAGAATTTTATAAAAAAGGAAATATGATTTTTAATCTTGATAAAGCTAAAGAGTTAAGATCAGAAACTAACGATGTTTTAATAGTAGAGGGTTACATGGATGTAGTAAGTGTTTACGCTTCAGGGATAAAAAATGTTATTGCTAATTCAGGCACTGCGCTTACTGAAAAACAAATTTCTTTAATTTGGAAATTTTTTTCTAACCCAACTATTTGTTTAGACGGAGATGAAAGTGGTCAGAAAGCTGCATTAAGAATAGCGGAAAGATTATTTTCCTTAATTAATGAAAAAAATAAGATTTATTTTTCAATTATGCCAGATGGTAAAGACCCCGATGACTATATAAAACAAAATGGAAAAGATGGAATGTTAAAACTACTTGAACAGAAAGAAATTATTCAATCTTTTATATGGAATTGTCATTTAAATAAAATTAATAAATATGATCCTTACGAAATATCTAAATTCGAAAAAGAAATAAAAAAATTATCTTATACAATTCAAGATGACACACTTAAAAAATATGTGCTTGAAGATTTTCTTGAAAAAATAAAAAAACTAACTCCAATTCAAACATCAAACAAGAATTACAACTATTCTACATTTAAGAAAAGAAAAGATTATAAAATTCTAAATGAAACAAAAATCTTACACCAAAAAAAGAAAGACTTATCAAAAATTCAAATAATTGAATTTTCTATATTATTCATAATTTTGAATCATTTAGAAATTGCATCTGAAAAACTAGAAGATTTGTCAAAAATAGAGTTTATATCTGAAAAAAATGAAAGTTTAAAAAACGCCCTGATCACATCAATTTCAGATGGCTCAAATAAAGATACAATTTTTTTAAGAATTAACTCCTCTTTTAAAAAAATTATTGAAGAAATAAACGAAAATTCAAATATTCAAATTATAGTTCAAAATAAAACTCACCAAGATATTTTAGAGTTAATAGATGAATTATTACAAGACCACAAAGAACAAGAATATCTTAAAAAAATGGAATCTCTTGAAAAAAAGCTAATCAACAACTTAGACGAAAACTCGTATTCAGAATTAATTAAGCTTAAAAACCAATTAAATAGGGATTAAATTAAGAGTGGATTTTTTTAGCTTAAACATTATATATATTCCTCGCTTCTATTATGGCTGAAAAACTTATTACAAAATCTTTTGAAAGACTTTTAGATAAAGGTAAGCATAGAGGATTTATCACTTATGAAGAGTTAGGTAAGTCTTTAGGAAAAAGAAACAGCAATAACGAAAATATCGAAAAAGCACTAATTATACTTGTAGACGAAAAAATTACATTTGTTGAAAAGAAATCTCAATATCAATCAAACAAAAAGAAAGAACCACAAAGTTCTAATGAGGAAAAAACATCAGATAAAAGTGATGATCCAATTAGAATGTATTTAAGAGAGATGGGAGGTGTAGAACTTCTTTCCCGTGAAGGTGAGATTGCAATAGCAAAAAGAATTGAGGCTGGTAAAGATGTAATGATAAACGCTCTAACCCAAAGTCCAATAGTAGGAAAAAAAATATTTGAATGGAGGCAACAAATAGAGTCTCAAGAATTATTGGTAAGGGATATTATTGATATCGACTCAACATACGAAGATTTTGAGGCACAAGATGATGACGATGAAGTAAAGATTAGTAAAAAAACAAAATCTAATAAAGAAAATAATAAAGAAGAAAATGCAGATAAGAAAGATGAAGTAGCAGGAAACGAAGATGACGAATTTAATGTTTCTCTTGCTAAAATGGAAGAGGAAATAAAACCTAAAATTCTTAATATCTTAGAATCTTTAAATAAGAATTATTCAAAACTTAAAAAGTATCAAACTGAAAAATTAGAATGCTTATTAGACTCTAGAGAATTATCTGTTTCAAAAAACAAAAACTTTAAAAGAATTCAGGAAATATTAGTCGATAATTTTAAAAACTTACAATTAGCTCCCCATGTTGTTGAGGAGCTAGTTCAATCTCATTATAAAGAAAATAAAAAAATAGTATCACTCGAGGGTGTTTTGTTAAGATTAGCAATGGATAATAAGATTTCTAGAGAAGAATTTTTAAAATATTATGTAGGCAATGAAATAAATCCAAAATTTGAGTCTTTTTTAAAGGAAAATCCAACTTGGAAATCTTTCTTTAAAAAATACAAAAAAGATTTTTCTGAAATTAGAGATAGATTAGTTGAATTTAGTAAAAAAATTGGTTTATCAGTTGGCGAATTTAAAAAATTAGTAAGTAGAATCCAAAAAGGTGAAAGGGAGTCAAGAATTGCTAAGAAGGAAATGGTAGAAGCCAATTTAAGATTGGTAATTTCAATTGCTAAAAAATATACTAATCGGGGCTTACAGTTTTTAGATCTTATCCAAGAAGGGAACATAGGGTTAATGAAAGCAGTAGATAAGTTTGAATATAGAAGAGGATATAAATTTTCTACATATGCTACTTGGTGGATTAGACAAGCTATAACAAGATCGATAGCTGACCAAGCAAGAACAATAAGAATTCCAGTTCACATGATTGAAACTATAAATAAAATTGTGAGGACGCAAAGACAAATAATGAGTGAGTTTGGCCGTGAACCAACACCTGAAGAATTGGCAAAAAAATTAGCAATGCCTTTAGAGAAAGTAAGAAAAGTATTAAAAATAGCAAAAGAACCTGTCTCCCTTGAAACTCCTGTTGGTGATGAGGAAGACAGTAGTTTAGGAGATTTTATTGAGGATAAAAATGCTCTTCAACCATTAGACACAGCAATACAATCAAATTTAAGTGAGTCAACTACAAAAATTCTTGCATCACTTACCCCAAGAGAAGAAAGAGTTTTAAGAATGCGATTTGGAATTGGAATGAATACAGATCATACTTTAGAAGAAGTAGGTCTCCAATTCTCGGTCACTAGAGAAAGAATTCGTCAAATAGAGGCAAAAGCTTTAAGAAAATTAAAGCACCCAAGCAGATCTAAACAGCTAAAAAGTTTCCTAGAAAAATAGTTTTTTGTGATATAAGAGGTTAATTTTGGGCCTGTAGCTCAGTTGGTTAGAGCAGTACACTCATAATGTATTGGTCCCAGGTTCGAGTCCTGGCGGGCCCACCAACTAATTATTTGCAAAATCCTCTAACTTTTTTGTTAAAATTTTTATATCGTTATTGTTAGAATTTAAAATTGAAGCAAATTCTTCTTTTTGAGTCCTAGCTAAGCTTAAACCCTCTACAATTAAATCTCTAATTAAGGGTTTATCAGGATTTTTCGTATAAACTCTCCAATCAATCTTTATCTCTGGACCACCATCATCAGGTAAGATTTTTGTTTTGATTATCGTATAATTCGAGCTTTTTTGCTCAGCCTCGATTACCTCAAATTTACTTGAAGAATAATCAGTCAGTCTGGATGTTAAACTTTTTAAAAAATATTTCTCAAAAGCTTGCTGATAATTTTTAACTTCTTGCTTACCAGAAGATTTACGTAATTCTCCTAAAGTATATAAACCAAGAGCTTTAATATCTACATTGCCTAATGCCACTTCCTCAATAAATTGTACCTTTTCTTCTTTACTTAAACTCGTGCTTGATAATTTTTCAATTGCTTCACTTACAAGTTCATACACAAAATTTTTTGGGTCAGAGCTATATGCTGCGAGTGAGCTAAATTTGAATAAGAAAATAAGGATTAAAAAAAAATTAATTAATTTTTTCATTTAACGAAAACTAATTATCTAGATCCCAATCATCTTGATCACTATCTGAGTTTTTTATTTTTCTTTCTCTATCTTGTAGGTAAACGCTTTTTAGAGACGAATATAAATCTATAGAGTTTTTCTCCAAACTATTGAAGTTGGTTATGTTATCAGATCTAAAATCAACTGCAGCAACACCTTTTACAGAAAAGTAGTCAAGTTCATTGCCCGAAACACTTAGTAATTCTTTTTCTCTTATAGTAATTTGAGCAAACGGATCAATAAATGAGTCAGCTACTAATCCAATAGAATCCCTTACAGTTGTAGGCCCTAATATCGGAAGCACAAAGTAACATCCTGGTCCAATTCCATAACTACCTAAAGTTTGACCAACGTCCTCTTTATGGGGTTTTAATCCAATTTTCTCAGCTGGATTTAAAAAGCCTAAAATTCCGACTGAAGTGTTCACAATAAAACTTCCTGTAGCATGACCAAGTTGCTTGATATTTCCTTGAAGTAAGTTGTTTGGAATAGATAAAAGTGTAGCAATGTTAGATGTAAAATTACTTGTTCCAGTCTTTACTGGATTGGGTAATTTACTATATCCCTTTGCAATCGGTTCTAGGATAACATCGTCGAAGACCATGTTAAACTTAAATACTGCTCTACTCACCCCTTCAAAGCACTCATCGGTTGCTTTTACAACAGTTGTTAAGCAGAGAAACACACTTAAGTATAAGACAGTAATTAATTTTTTTGAGTACATAGTAAATATGCTATATATATAAATTTAGCTAATATGCCATACATTTTTAGGCCTATTGTAGTTTATATTTTGTTTGGATTTTGAGCAAATTGTCAATAATGAATAAAAACCTATATTTATCACCAAATTTTTCAAAAAAAAATCGCTCCAACAACAAAATTAAATTCATAATAATTCATTATACTGGAATGCAATCTGAAATTGAATCTATTAAATGGTTAACTGATAAGAGATCAAAAGTAAGCTGCCATTATGTGATCAATAGAAAAGGAAAAATTTTGAAAATAGTTTCAGAAACTAAAATCGCTTGGCATGCTGGAAAATCAAAATGGAAAAAATTTAAAAATTTAAACGAAAACTCATTAGGTATAGAGTTAGTAAACAAAGGACATAAATTTGGATATCAAAACTTTACTGATTCTCAAATAAAAAGCCTAATAAACCTATGTAAAAAACTAAAAAAGAAATATAATATAAATAGTTCAAATTTTTTAGGTCACTCTGATATTGCCCCTAATAGAAAAATTGATCCTGGTGAAAAATTTCCTTGGAAAAGGTTAAGTAAATTCAATTTGGGTCTATGGTATCAAAGTCATAATTTAAAGATTAATTTAAATAACAAAAGAAAATATAACATTATTTTTTTTAAGAATTTATACAAAATAGGTTATAGATATTTTCATTTGTATAAAAGAAGTGGAACAGACAAAAAAGTAATCAAAGCTTTTCAGCGAAGATTTTGTCCTACAAATGTAAACGGAATAATTGATAAAAAAACCCTTAAAATCAGCTGTTTTTTAGCTAATAAGCAGATTAAGTCTTGATAATTATCTTTTTTTTAATTACAAGCACATTGCCAGATGATTGGATTGTCGCTGTAAACTTGTTTTACAGAGGAAAGTCCGGGCTCCACTAAGACACAGTGCCAGTTAACGACTGGCAAGGGTGACTTTAGGGACAGTGCCACAGAAAATAAACCGCCTTATCAAGGCAAGGGTGAAACGGTGAGGTAAGAGCTCACCGGTTTTTTGGTAACAAAAAACGCAAGGCAAACCCCACTGGGAGCAAGGTTAAATAGAGAAGACATTGCATTATATGCTAAAAACCGTCTTAAGTTAGTCTTCTGGGTTAACCGCTTGAGCTTAAATGTAAATTTGAGCCTAGATAAATGACATCTTAAATGACAGAACCCGGCTTATAAATCATCTGGCTAATCTCATTTATGTTCCCTTTTTGTACTTAATACGAAATTATTAATTTATTGACTAATTCATAAAAACCCATAGTATCCCAATTATTCCCACTATGGAGGGTAATTTGAAAACAACAACAATAATAGAGTTTTTGAGCAACTATGTTTTTATCGAATTACGAGAACAAAATAGACAAGAAAGGTCGGGTTTCAGTGCCGGCTAGTTTTAGATCACACCTAAGCTCTATGGGGTATAATGGTTTTATAAGCTATCCATCTTTTAATCATTTAGCACTAGAGGCTTGTTCTCAAGATAGAATCGAAAAAATTTCAAACAGCATTGACTCTTTAAATCCTTTTGAAGAAAAAAGAGATTATTTTGCAACTTCTATTTTATCTGAAAGTGAAAACGTGCAATTTGATACAGAAGGAAGAATTTCATTATCAAGTAAATTACTAAATCATGCACAAATTAAAAATAACGTTTTATTCGTTGGATTAGGCAAGACATTTCAAATTTGGGAGCCTAAAAATTTTGAAAAATTTAAAACTCTTGCAAGAAAAAAAGCTTATCAAAATAGATCAAATTTAAAATGGGACAACAAACAAAAAGGAGAAGCATGACAATAAATGTTGGAGGTGGAGAGTTAAGAGAATTAAAACCTAGAATACTTGTTATTGGAGTAGGTGGAGCTGGCGGAAATGCAATAAATGCAATGATAGACTCAGGTATGCAAGGAGTAGAATTTGTTGCTGTGAATACTGATGCTCAAGACTTAAAAATGAGTAAAGCAGATGCAAAAATACAAATTGGCATGAATTTAACTAAAGGATTAGGAGCTGGTGCAAAGCATGATATTGGTCAAGCAGCAGCTGATGAGTCGATAAATGAAATAGTAAATTATATTCAAGGTAGCAATATGGTTTTTATAGCTTCTGGCATGGGAGGAGGTACTGGAACTGGTGCTTCACATGTAATAGCAAAAGCTGCAAGAGAGATGAACATTTTAACTGTTGGTGTAACAACATTACCGTTTGCTTATGAAGGACCTAAGAGAATGCGAAGAGCTATAGTGGGTTTAGAGGAATTAAGAAAACATTTAGATACTACTATTGTGGTTCCAAATCAAAATCTGTTTAAAATAGCTAATGAGACAACTGGATTTGAGGAGTCTTTTAGTTTGTCTAATGATGTATTAAAACATGGCGTTCAAAGCATCACAGACCTAATGGTTAGACCAGGCATGATAAATTTAGATTTTGCAGATGTTGAAACTGTTATGAATTCAAGTGGAAAAGCAATGATGGGTACAGGTGAAGCTGAAGGAGAAAATAGAGCGATGGCTGCAACAGAGCTGGCTTTGAACAATCCATTAATTGATGAATATACTTTACAAGGTGCAAAAGGACTACTAGTAAATATTACTGGAGGAAGTGATATAAAACTTTTTGAAGTAGACGCTGCAGTAAACAAAATTAGGGCTGAGGTTGATCCTGAGGCAGAATTGATTTTTGGAGCAATCAAGGATGAAAATATGAATGGAAAAATTAGGGTATCCATCGTTGCAACTGCTCTGCATGGTTCTGAAACTAAACCATATTTGAACTTAGTTGATAATAATCATAGAAACACATCTTCCATTAATAAAAGTTTTAATCATGGAGATAATTTATTCAGCAACAGTCATCATATAGATAAAAATATCGTTAATTCTATAGATGGTGCAACAGCTTTAAAACTTGACGAAAATTATGAAATAAAGAGCAGTGAGGAACAAAATACTCTTATTGATGATTTTGAAAACAATGAGGAAAATAAAATATCGAACGATCGAATAGAGCAAAAAAACCTGTATGATGAAATTCCCTCAGGAGTTTCAATTGAAAGCGCTTCCTACATTGAAAAAAATGACAATATCAATGTTGCAGAAACATTTTCTCAAGACACAAATGAATTAAAAAAAGAGGAGATTGAAGACGAGTATACTCCAAAGCTATTTTCAGAGGAAAATAACCAAGAAAATTCTGAACAAAAAAAATTATCAGAAAACCAAAATATGAGTGAGCTTTTTGATCAGGATGTAAATGAGGATGAGGATTTTGAAATACCTGCATTTTTAAGAAGACAAAAATTTTAATGATTAAAATCTATTTTGATGAATACTCAAAAATCACCACTGGAATTTTCACATTTTCCAGTGATGTTGAGTGAGATCATAAAAGAGTCCTCCCCATCAAAAGGAGGAATTTTTCTGGATTGTACTTTTGGTGGAGGGGGATATTCCAAAGCCTTACTTGAATATACAAAAACAAAGGTTGTTAGTTTAGATCGAGATAGTGCAGTTAAAATAATCGCAGAAAAATTAGAAAAAAAATACCAAAATAGATTTAAATTTTATCATTTAAAATTTAGTCAGATAAATAAAGTAATTGAAGAGCAGGTAGACGTGGCAATTTTTGACTTGGGTATTTCTTCGATCCAAATAAAAAACTTATCAAGAGGTTTTTCTTTTAGATCAAATGAAACATTAGATATGAAAATGGGTCTTTCAAGTTTTTCAGCCAAAGAAGTAATAAATAATTTAAGTGAAGCAAAGCTAAAACTAATAATTAAAATTTTAGGTGAAGAAAAAGAAGCATCCAAAATAGCTAAAAATATAGTTAAAGCTAGAGCCGAGAGGAAGATTACTAAAGTAAGTGAATTAGTAAAAATTATTGAGCAAAGCAAAAAAAAAATTTTTTCAAGTAAAATCAACCCATGCACAAAAACATTTCAGGCTTTAAGGATATTCGTAAATAAAGAAATAACTGAACTTATAAATGGTATTATTTACGCTACAAAACTATTGCGTCCTGGAGGTAAAATTTTAATTGTAAGCTTTCATTCTATTGAAGATAAAATTGTAAAATATTTTTTTACTAATTATGCTAAAAATAAATCAAAACCTTCAAGGTATTTACCTGAGGAAAATTCAAATGAATCCCATCTTTTTGAAAATTATAACAAAAAAATTATTAAACCTTCTATTCAAGAAGTAAGAAAAAATAATGCATCTCGTTCAGCTAAATTAAGATTTGCAGTAAGGAGTAAAGACAAATTTTTTCTACCAATAAATATTTTTGAGAAATTTAAAAAATATTTAAATTTGGAGTCTACAAATGTTAAGATTTAAAATAATTTTTTCAATTTCTATTCTCTCATTCTTGTTAATTGGAACCTCCTTTGTTAAAAATCAAACAAGACAAATAGAAAAAAAAATATTTAGCTTAAGCAACCTTGTAATTAATCAAGAAAAAAATTTAAGTGAATTACAATTAGATTTTTCTTATTTATCTTCTCCGGCAATGATTGAAATGAAAATTGAAAATTTAGATTATAATCAATATTTTCCTATTCAAAATTCAAAAATATTTTTAAGCATTACAAGTTTTACTGATTTACAGAATAAATTAGCTATTAAAAAAGATCATGAGAAAAAAAAATAAAAAAATAAAAGAATATAACTCTAATCAAAAAAGTTTTTATTTTGAAGATTATTTAGAAACAAATAAAAAAAACAAGTTTTTAAAAAAAAATAATCTTTTTCAAGATAGAATTTATTTGTTATTTTTTCTTTTTTTTTCTTTAATTTTAATTTTCAGTATAAGAATAATACATGTTTCTTTAAATAATTTTGAAATATATAATACAGAAAAAACTCCTAACAAATTTACATTATTACGAAGAGATATCGTTGACCGAAATGGAGAGTTAATATCAAGAAATGTTAAATCATTTCATGCAGCTATTAATCCCTCTTACGTAACAAATAAAGATAATTTTTTGCTTAGACTAAGGATAAATTTTCCAGAACTTCCGATTAAACAAATAGAAAAAAAGTTAATAAAAGGAAAATATTTCTATTTAAAAAAACGTATTAATCAAAATGAAAAAAAGAAATTATGGGGCTTGGGTGAAAAAGCAATAATATTTGAACCATTTCAATCAAGAATTTATACTCATGGAAATTTATTTAGCCATATAGTTGGTCAGGTAGATTACGATAACTATGGTGTTTCGGGTGTTGAAAAATATTTTGATAAAGAATTAAAAAATAAAAACTTATCTGATGAGCCTCTTCAATTAACTTTAGACACTAACATCCAGCATTTAATCTCTAAGGAACTTAATTCCTCTTTAAATACATTTAAAGCCTCAGGAGGTGGAGCTTTATTGATGGATGTTGAAAATGGAGAAATATTATCCTTAGTTTCTTTGCCCAATTTTGACATTAACTCTAGGGTAAATCTTAATGATAAAAAATATTTGAATAAAATTACTAAAGGGGTTTACGAGCTTGGCTCAATTTTTAAAACTTTTACTGTTGCTCTTGCATTAGATAACGAACTTGTTGAACCAGAGACAATTATTGAAAATATTCCTCGCACAGTTAAATGTTCTAAATACGAAATTTCAGATATTAAAGAATTTCCAAAGAATTTATCAGTAGAAGATATTTTAATAAGATCATCTAATATTGGAACATTAATGATTGCAAAAAAAGTCGGTGAGGAAAAATTTAAGAAGTTTATTGATGATACAAAATTACTAAAAACTTCTGAGATTCAATTAGAAGAAATAGGAAATCCAATTGGTTTTGAGTGGAATAAATGCAAATTAGAGACAGTTTCCTATGGACACGGAATAACCACAACGCCTTTACAAGCTGTTTCTGTTTATGCAGCTTTAGTTAATGGAGGTAAAATAATTAAGCCAAGTTTAATTAAAGAGAGTAAAGAGGAAAAAAATTCTGCTTTAGTTTCAAAAAAAACTAGCAAGCAAATAAATAATATTTTAAGAAAAGTTGTGACCGAAAAAGAGGGCACCGCTAGTCTAGCAGATATACATGGATATTATGTAGGAGGGAAAACTGGAACATCTCAAAACTATAAATTCAAAAATGAAAATTTAAACACTTTTGTATCTATTTTTCCATTTCAGAGGCCTAGATATGCTTTATTAGTAATGTTGGAAAATCCTCAAATAGCCAAAGATTTAATTTATGATTATAGAGGAGTAAAAATTAGGGGATTTAGAAATGAAGCTGGGTGGAATTCAGTATACGTAGCTGGCAAAATAATAGAAAAAATCGGACCAATTTTAGCCATAAATAGTAGAGAATTTAATAATAGATATGTTGCTGAAACAATTAATTAACAATCTCCCTAAAGAAAAAAAAAATATCGATATAAAGGGTTTAGAAATAAATAGTAAAAATGTAAAAAAAGGTTTCATTTTTTTTGCTATAAAAGGACAAAAAATTAATGGAGAGAAATATATTTCTGAATCAGTAAAAAATGGAGCAAAAGTAGTCATTTGCTCAAAAAACTGTAATTATAAAAATAAAAATTTAGTTGTTATTAAGACCAAAAATGTAAGATACCTCCTTAGTGAGATTGCATCAAAATTCTATAAATTAAAGCCAAAAAATTTAATAGCTGTAACAGGAACAAATGGGAAAACTTCAGTGGCAGATTTATATTTTCAGATTTTAAATCTCAATAAAATACCTGCAGCATCAATTGGTACTTTAGGTATAAAATATAAAAAAAAAGTAGATAAGTCAGATCTCACAACACCTGACACGCTTAATCTTCACAGATCACTCCAAAAGATAAAAAAAAATAATATTAATAATGTAATTGTTGAAACTTCAAGTCATGGATTGCATCAAAGAAGACTGGATCACCTTGACTTTAAAGCTGGCATATTTACAAATTTTAGCCAAGACCACTTAGATTATCATAAAACGATGGCTAAATATCTTAATGCCAAATTACATTTGTTTAGAAATGTAATTAAAAAAAGAAAGGTAATGATTTGTGAAAGAAATATAAAAGAATTTCCCTTGTTAAAAAAAATTTCAAAAAAAAGAAAGCTTAAATTAATAGACAGCGATAGAATAGCAGCAAAATTAAAAAAGAATGCTCAACTTAATCTAAATGAATTCCAATTAAAAAATCTTTCAATGGCAATAGAAGCAGCAAAATTAAATGGGCTCAGAGAAAATAAAATTTTTAGTTCATTAAAAAAAATAAAGGATGTAAATGGAAGATTAGAACTAATTCGAACGTTTTCAAACAAGGTAAAAGCATACGTAGATTTTGCACATACTCCAGATGCTTTAGAGAAAGCTATTAAATCTTTGAAAAATTATCATGGTAGAGAGATAACTTTAGTATTTGGGTGTGGAGGAGATAGAGATCTTAAAAAAAGACCAATCATGGCTAAGATAGCTAGTATCAACTGCAAAAAAATATACGTAACTGATGACAATCCAAGAAATGAAGATCCCAAAAAAATCAGAAATGAAATAATAAAAAATATCAAATTTACAAATTACTTTAATATTGGAAATAGAACTCAAGCTATTAAAACAGCAATCATGAAAGCAGAACCTGGCGAAATCATACTTGTAGCAGGAAAAGGTCATGAAAAAGAACAAATTTATAAAAATAAAATTATTTCTATCTCAGATAGCCAAATAATAAAAAAACTCAAAATAAAAACAAAAAAACTATCAAATATAAATTTTACTTTTTTACAAAACAAAAAAATTTTAGAAAGTATTTTAACAAATACAAAAGTTGGCAATTTCCACGGTTTAGCCATAGACTCTAGAGAAGTAAATAAAGGTAATATTTTTTTAACATTAAAAGGAAAAAATAATGATGGTGTCAAATTTATTCAAGAAGCATTTAAAAGAGGGGCTAAATATATAATATCCTCAAAACAGATTAATAATAATAGAAAAAAAGTTCTAAAAACAAAAAATGAGATAAAATTTCTTAAAAGATTTGCCTCTCTAAAAAGAGATAAAACAACAGCTAAAATAATTGCAATTACTGGAAGTGCAGGAAAGACATCTTTAAAAAATTTAATTAAAGATTTATTACAAAAATTTGGTAGTACCTATTGTTCCCCTAAATCATACAACAATGAATACGGTGTACCAATTAGTCTCTCTCAACTGAAAACAAATCATAGGTTTGGAGTTTTTGAAGTTGGAATGAGTAAAAAAGGGGAGATAGATGATTTGACAAAATTAATAAGACCACACATTGGAGTTATTACGAATATTGGTGAAGCTCATATTGAAAATTTTAAAAATGTAATGGGAATTGCAGACGCAAAAAGTGAAATAATAAAAAACATTCAAAAAAATGGTACAATAATTTTAAATAGAGATGATAAATTTTTTAATTATTTAGAAAAAAAAGCAAAGAATAAAAATCTTAAAGTTGTAACTTTTGGAGTTAACAAAAATTCAGATGTTTGCTTAAAAAAGGTTATTACTAAGAAAAAAAATAAAGTTTTAACTATCAAAATTATTAATCAAACCTTCAAAATAACAATTAAAAACATTAATTATTACAATGTTCTATCTTCATTAGCCTTATTGAAAGTATTAAATCTAGAATTTTCTCAAATTCTTAATTTCTATAAAAACATTGAGCCAACTGAGGGTCGGGGA
The DNA here is from genome assembly GCA_902587515.1 of uncultured Pelagibacteraceae bacterium. Lineage (GTDB taxonomy): Bacteria > Pseudomonadota > Alphaproteobacteria > Pelagibacterales > Pelagibacteraceae > Pelagilacustribacter. The sequence continues at coordinate 17,958 of CACILM010000003.1, read as the reverse complement.
AAAATACACAAAATTTACAGATATAAAAAAAAATTCAATTTTATTGATGAAAGTTATAATGCTAATCCACTTTCTGTAAAAAATGCAATCCTAAATTTTAATTCTATAAAAAAAGAAAATTTTAAAAAGTATTTGTTACTTGGGGACATGCTAGAGTTAGGTCATAAATCAGTTGAATTGCATAAAAGTATATCAAAAGTTATTAACAATTCAGATATAGACAAAGTGTTTATTAAAGGCATCAAAACTCTTAATACTTATAAGAATATAAATAAAAATAAGCGAGGAAATATCTTACAACAAGAGTCAGATGTAGATTTTACTTTAAAAAACATTTTAGCTAATAATGATTATCTAATGATTAAAGGCTCTAACGCAACTGGTTTAAATAATTTGAGTAAAAAAATTATAAAAGGCTATTAAATGTTATTTCATTTTTTAACATCGCTAATAGATCAATATTCTTTTTTAAACGTTTTTAAGTATTTGACTTTTAGAACAGGTCTCTCAGTTATTACCTCATTAGTAGTAGTTTTTATAATTGGAGCACCATTAATAAAAATATTTTCCGAAAAAATGATTACTGGTCCAATTAGACAAGATGGTCCAATAGATCACATAGTGAAAAAATCTGGCACTCCTACAATGGGTGGAGTAATAATCATAATCGGAATTATTTCTAGCACGCTTCTTTGGGCTGATTTAAAAAATATTTATGTTTGGACATTGATTTTTGTATCTATAAGTCTCGGTAGCCTGGGTCTTTTAGATGATATTTTGAAAATAAAATATAAAAATTCAAGTGGATTAAAATCTAGATATAAATTTTTTGGACAACTTATTATTAGTTCTTTAGCTCTTTTTATATTAATAAAATTTACAAACCATCAATATTTATTTGATCTTTATTTTCCTTTTTTTAAAAATTTAATTTGGAATATGGGCTTATTCTTTATACCATTTGGCTTATTTGTCATTATTGGAGCATCGAATGCAGTTAATCTAACGGATGGATTAGATGGGTTAGCTACAGTTCCAGTTATGTTGGTTGCTTTATCATTTACACTTATTTCTTACGTGGTAGGCAACACAATTTTTTCTGAGTACCTTCAAATACAATACATACCTGACACTGGAGAATTATCAATATTTTGTGGTTCAGTAGTTGGATCTTGTCTTGGCTTTCTTTGGTACAACGCCCCACCAGCAAAAATTTTCATGGGGGACACAGGTTCACTTTCTTTAGGAGGATCATTGGCTGCAATTGCTATTATTGTAAAGCACGAAATTGTACTGGCAATTATTGGAGGCTTATTTGTCTTGGAGACTGTATCAGTAATTATACAGGTTATATCATTTAAATTGACTGGAAAAAGAATTTTCAAAATGGCTCCTATTCACCATCACTTTGAAAAAAAAGGTTGGGCCGAGTCAACAATTGTTATTCGTTTTTGGATAATAGCCATAATTTTGGCATTAGTTGGATTAGCTACATTAAAACTAAGATAATTAAATATCTCAATGAATGATTTAAAAGATTTATCTTTTTTGATTTACGGTTTAGGACTAACTGGTAAATCAGTAGTGAAGTTCTTTAATAAAAATCGGTTTAAAAATTATAAAGTGTGGGACGACACAAATAAATCTTTTTATGATAAAAAAAGACCATTAAACTTGAACAAAGCACTTAAAGAAGCAAACTATATAATTTTAAGTCCTGGTGTAAGTTTAAATCAATCTAAAAATAAAAAACAATTAATTCGATTTAGAAATAAGATTATTACAGATATCGACTTATTTTATTTATTTCATAAAGATTTTAAAAGCATATTTGTAACTGGAACAAATGGTAAATCGACGACTTGTAAAATTATAAACCATATCTTAAAAAAAAATAAGATAAAAACATTATTAGGAGGAAATATTGGTACTCCAATTTTGAGTTTAAATCCCAAAAAAAATACGTATTTAATTATTGAGGCATCTTCTTTTCAACTAGCTTACTCTAAATTTATTAAACCTGATTATGCTTTATTATTAAACATAACTAATGACCATATTGATTGGCATGGAAGCATGAAAAATTATACAGATTCAAAATTCAAAATTTTCAGAAATCAAAAACAAAATCATTTTTCACTTTTGAATAAAGACTTAAAATTTGAGTATAAAAAAAGAAAATTATTAGGCAAACTAATTATTCCAAAATCCTATCAGTATAAAGAATTTAAGTCGAAGATTGAAAACAAATATCTAAACTTGAAAATAAATGATGAAAATATGTCTTTTGTGTATGAACTATCGAAACTCTTTAAAATTAGTCAAAAATCTTTAATTACTTGTTTAGCTTCATTTAAAGGTCTGCCTCATAGGTATGAAATTTTTCTAAAAAAAAAAAATTGTATTTTTATTAACGACTCAAAGTCAACAACATTTCAGTCAACTAAATTTGCATTAGAAAATACAAAAAATATATATTGGATAGTTGGGGGACTTCCAAAAAAAAATGATAAGATTATTTTAAAAAGTTTAAAAAAAAATATAGTTAAATCTTATATAATTGGAAAAAACGTAAATTTTTTTAAAAAAAAGATAAAAAATAATTTACCTTTTTTTGTAGGTAAAAATCTCAGAAATTCTATCAATCAAATCCTAAAGGATATTAAAACATTTAATAAAAAAAATAATACAATTTTACTGAGCCCAGCATCTGCATCTTATGATCAATATTTAAATTTTGAACATAGAGGCAATGAATTTAAAAAATTGAGTAAACTATATGTTAGAAAATATTTATAAGCTTAAATTAACAAATTATTGGAGAAATATTGATAAAAAAATTTTTTTTAGTTTTATTGTTTTATTCTCTCTAGGATTATTTTTTTCTTTTTCATCTACCTCTTCATTAGCTGGCGAGAGATTAAATAAAGATTATTATTTCTTTTTTTCAAAACATTTAATTTTTACAATAATAGCATTAACCATAATGATTACAATTTCAATAATTGAAACTTCAGTTTTAAAAAAATTTATACTTCCTTTATTTGTAACTACTTTTATTCTCTTAGCATTAGTTCCGATTGTTGGTGTTGAAGTTAAAGGAGCCAAACGATGGTTAGATTTATATTTTTTTAGATTACAACCAATTGAAGTATTAAAGCCCTTTTTCATTCTGGCCTCAGTAAACATTTTGACTTTGGAAAAATTCCAGAACTCCCAAATTAAATATTTATTGAGTTTTTTATTACTCTCGTTAGTGATAATTTTGTTAGTCAATCAACCAGATCTTGGACAATCAATTTTGTTAGTTTTAAGTTGGGGAGCAATAGTATTTATATCAGGAGTAGGTTTACTTTTTGTTTTTAGTTTTTTCTCTGTTTTTTTGATTTCATTAAGTTCTTTACTTTTGTTAATGCCAGAAAAATTTGGCTATATAACTAATCGTTTAATATCTTTTATAGATCCTTCTAAGGGTGATAAATTTCAGTCTTCTTCAGCATTAGACTCAATTAAATTAGGTGGTTTAAAGGGTCAAGGAATGGGTGAAGGAATTTTAAAAGATAGGGTTCCGGAAGCTCACACTGATTATATAATTGCAATTATTTCTGAAGAATATGGTTCAATTATTTCAGTCATAATCATTCTAGTTTTTTTATATATTTCCTTCAGAATTATTAAAAATTGCATTAATCAAGAAGATAAATTAATTAAAATTTCATTATGCGGTCTCGCTTCACTTTTAGTATTTCAAACATTTATCCACGTAGGAGTAAATACTAATTTACTTCCATCTACAGGTATGACCCTACCTTTTTTAAGTTATGGTGGTTCCTCCTTAATCGGCAGTTCGATACTTGCTGGAGTCATTTTAAACTATACTAAAAATAAAACTTATCTTTATGAATAAAAAAATAAAAGCTTTTATTGCAATTGGAGGTACCGGGGGACATGTATTTCCTGGATATAATTTGGCTCTACACTTAGTCGAAAAAAATTATGACGTGGAATTGATTTCAGATCAAAGGGGATCCAAATATTTAAAAAACATAAATAATTTTACAATAAATATTATACCTTCATCTCCATTAAAAAATAAAAATATATTAACTAAATTTTTGTCTTTAATTCTCATTTTCTACTCTATTGTCAAATCAATAATACTTTTGATTTCAAAAAGACCTAAAATAATTTTTGGCATGGGAGGATATGCATCTTTTCCAATTTGTATTGCCGCAAGTATCTTAAAAATTAAATTTATAACATATGAAAATAATTTAATTATTGGAAAAGCTAATAAATATTTATTACCATTTTGTGAAAAAATGTTTGTTTCTAGAAAAGAGATCGAGGGAATAAATGAAAAATATAATAAAAAAATTGTTGAAATTGGAAATATTATAAAAAAAGAAATTATTGAGTTTTCAAAAAAAAATATTGAGAGAAATAAGATAAAGAAATTAAGCGTTCTAGTCTTAGGGGGAAGCCAAGCTGCTAAAGTATTTGCTGAAACTCTTCCTATTATTTTTAAAAAATGCTCAAGTTTTGGAATACCGCTTAAAATTTACCAACACTGTTTAGAAAGTCAAAATGACAATCTTAAATTATTTTATGAAAAAAATGGTATTGAATTTGAAATTTTTAATTTTAGTAATAACCTTTTACACTTTTTTTCAAAAGTAAATTTTGCTATTACAAGATCTGGCTCAAGTATGTTGGCAGAGCTTAGTAACTGCAATATTCCTTTCGTATCTGTGCCTCTCCCGTCTTCAGCTGATAATCATCAGCTAAAAAACGCTTTATACTATCAAAAGAAAAATTTTGCTTTTTTGATTGAAGAAAAAGATTTGAATGACAAACTTTTATACCTTATTAAAGAAATTTATGAGGATAGTTCAAAATTAGAAAAAATAATAAAAAACCTAAGTCAATATTCTGACATAAAAGTCTATGAAAATATAAATCAAGAACTAGAAAAAATTGTTGATGCAAAAAATTAATTTAGGACAAAAAGAAGTAATCCATTTTGTAGGTATAGGTGGAATTGGAATGAGCGGATTAGCTCAAATTATGAAAAATATGGGTTTTAAAGTTCAAGGAAGTGATCAAAATAAAAATAAAAATACAATCACATGTATAAAAGCCGGAATAAAAGTTTTTATCGGTCACTCGAAAAAAAATGTTAGAAATTCTACAATATTAGTTAGATCATCAGCAATTAAAAATAATAATAGTGAAATTAAATTTGCTAGATTAAAAAAAATTCCAATTTATTCAAGGGCAGATGTATTAGCAGATGTTGTCACATTAAAAAAAAATATTATAATCACAGGATCCCATGGAAAAACTACTACAACATCATTAATCGCAAAAATTTTGTCCGACCAAAAACTTGATCCTACTATAGTTAATGGAGGCGTAATAAATTCACTTAATAGCAACGCTAAACTTGGTAAAGGAGAGTGGTCAATTTTAGAGGCTGACGAATCTGACGGTAGTTTTCTTAAGCTACCTATAAATTATTCAGTTGTTACAAATATTGATCATGAGCATATTGACTTTTATAAAAATTACAAAAATTTAGAAAATTCTTTTGTAAAATTTATTGAGAAAACACCGCCAACTGGTAAATCAATACTTTGTAAAGACAATTCAAATATAAAAAAAATATTAAACAAAATTAAAAACAAAAACATAATTACATATGGTGAAAATAAAAAATCTGATTATCATATTTCAAATATAAGATACAAAATTGATTACTCTATTTTTGATTTAAAATATAAAGATATTAAAAAGAAAAATAGAAAAATACGAAATATTCAACTCAAGTTATTAGGAAAACATAATGTATTGAATGCTGTAGCAGCCATAGCAGTTTGTTTAAATCTAGGTGTAAGTCAAAATATAATTAAAAAATCATTAAGTAAATTTTCTGGTGTTCAGAGAAGAATGACAAAAATTTTCAGCAAAAATAATAATGATTTTTATGATGATTATGCTCATCACCCCACTGAAATTCGATCCATTTTAGAAGGAGTTAAAAATGTTTACAAAGATAAAGAAATTATTTCAGTTTTTGAACCTCATCGCTATTCAAGAGTCCTCTCTTTGAAAAAAGAATTTGCAAAATCTTTTTTAAATTCAAATTATGTTCTCCTTTGTCCTATATATGCAGCAGGCGAAAGGCCTAAATTAAAATACAATAATTTCGAATTTGCAAAACTAATTGCAAAACTTTCAAAAACTCAAGTTATTATTATTCAAAATTATAGCGATATACAAAAATATCTTAAAAAAAATTTAACTAACAACAAAATTATTATAGGTATGGGAGCAGGATTAATTTCGAAATATATGAGGGAGCTTAAAACTTTTATTTAAAAATGAAACAGAATTTAATTAAAAAATTTAGCGGAAGTATCTCACCAAATATAAAACTTTCAAAATATAGTTGGTTTAATTTAGGTGGACCAGCTGAGTTATTTTTCAAACCTGATAATGAAGATGAATTAATTGAATTTTTAAAAAATATAAAAAATAATAATCTAAAAATTACAATACTTGGTGCTGGCTCAAACACACTTATCAGAGACGAGGGTATAAAAGGAGTGGTGATAAAATTAGGTACTAACTTTTCTAAAATTAAATTAATTAAGAAAGATATTATAGAAGTAGGAGCAGCAACATTAGATCGTAAAATTTCGAATTTCGCAAAAGAAAATGGAATTGGAAATTTAGAATTTTTATCCTGTATTCCTGGATCTATAGGTGGTGCAGTAATAATGAATAGTGGATGTTATAATAACGATATATCAAAAGTTTTACTTTCAATAAAAGCAATAGATATAAAAGAATGTAAAGAAAAAAATATTAGCCGGGAGGAAATAAAATTTATTTACAGAGGAACTAATTTACCAAGTGACTTAATAATAACATCAGTAAAGTTAAAAGGTGAGATAGCAGATAAAAAAATAATTGAAGAAAAACAATTTAAAATGATAGAAAAGAAAAAACTATCTCAACCTAGTCAAATCAAAACTTGTGGAAGCACTTTTAAAAATTACAATAATGAAAAAAAAGCATGGCAATTAATTAAGGAGACAGGCTGTGATAATTTTTTTGTGGGAGATGCTGTTATATCAAAAAAACATTGTAATTTTTTTGTTAATAATGGAAATGCGAAATCATCAGACATTGAAAAATTAATAAATAAAGTAAAACAAACTGTAATCGAAAAAACCGGAGTTAATCTTGAGCTAGAGATTAAAATAGTAGGTGAAAAAGAAAAAATATAAACGAGTAGTAGTTGTTCTTGGAGGAGATTCAGGAGAAAGAGCTGTTAGTCTCAATAGTGGTAAAGCATGCATTAGAGCTTTGAGAAAAAAAAAGTATATTGTTTCAGAACTTGATCCAAAATATAAGAATTTGAATTTGATTAACAAACTCAGTATTGACGTTATATTTAACGCTCTCCATGGTAAGGATGGTGAAGACGGAGTAGCTCAAAGCTACTTTGAGTATATGGGCATTCCTTATACACACTCAGGAGTTATAAGTTCTTATAACTGTATGAATAAAGTGGTCTCAAAAAAAATATTTAAGAAACACAAAATTTTAACGCCAAAGTATTATTTAATAAATAAAGATAATTTAAGAAATAACCTGTTAAGAAAATTCCTAATAAAAAAAAAAATTAAACTTCCTGTTGTGCTCAAACCAGTTGACGAAGGATCAAGTCTGGGAGTAAAAATTGTAAATAAATTTAAAGATTTATCTAAGTCAGCTCAATTATTGTTAAGAAAATATAATGAAATTTTATTAGAAGAATATATCGGTGGACAAGAAATCCAAGCAGCTGTATTAAATAATAAATCTTTAGGAGCTATCGAATTAATTCCAAAAAGATCTTTTTACGATTATAAGGCTAAATATTATAGTTCAGCAAAAACTAAGCATGTCATGCCAGCAAGAATAACTAAAAAAAATTATAAAAAAGTTTTAAATATTGCTAATAAAGCACACAAAGTTTTAAACTGCAAAGGTGTGACAAGAGCAGATTTCAAATTTTTTAAAAATAAATTCTACTTATTGGAAATTAACACTCAGCCAGGCATGACAAATCTTTCTCTTGTACCCGAAATAGCTAGTTATTGTGGTATTTCTTTTCCAAATTTAATAGAAAAAATATTGTTAGATGCAAGTATCAATAGATGAAAAAACGATTTTTAATCGCTTTACTATTACTAATTTTGTTTAGTACTTATAATATTCAATTCAACAGTAATTTTTTTTCAAAATTTTATATTCAAGAAATTGCAATAGAAAACAATAAAATCATAAAAGAAGAAAATATAAATAATAAATTATCTTTTTTAAAACAATCAAATATATTCTTATTAGATAAAAAAAAAATAGAAAAAAAACTTAAAGAAATTCAATTTATTGATAGTTTCCAAATTAAAAAAGTTTATCCAAATAAAATAATTATTAAAATAGCCGAAAAAAAACCAATAGCAATAATTCAACATAATAAGGAAAAAAAATACTTTAGCACTCAAGGCGATTTAATTGATTTTATTGATCTTAGAAAGTTTGAAGAATTACCCTTTGTTTTTGGCGATAAAAAAAGTTTTTTAATTATTTATGAAAATTTAAAGGAAATCAACTTTCCATTAGATAACATACAAAAATTTTATTTATTTGAGACTAAAAGGTGGGACTTACTAACTCAAGATAACCAACTTATAAAGTTACCAACAAATAATTACGTTAAAAGTCTCAAAAACTTTATGGATTTAAAAGATCAAGATAATTTTACTAAATATAAAATTTTTGATTATAGAATTAAAGATCAACTTATTTTAAAATAAAAAATGGAAAACAATTCTCCAATTCTTTTAATCGAAATCAACGATTTTAATTATATCTTTATAGCTGGTCGAACAAATGATCATAACAATTTTACTATAATTAATCACAAAAAAGTTCCGCTGCAAGGAATAAGCAATCAAAGAGTATGTGATTTAAATTTAGTTTCAAAGATAATTAGTGAAAATATATATCTCATTGAGCAAAAAATAAATTATACATTTAAAGAGTTAATTCTAGTAATTGATAATTTTAATTGTTCATTGATCAATTTTACTGGATTTAAAAAATTGAATGGTTCACAATTAGCAAAAGATAATGTTACTTATATTTTAAATGACCTGAAATCAAAATTACTAGAAACCGAAGAAGAAAAAAAAATCCTACATATTTTTAATTCAAATTATTTGTTAGATAAGAAAAAAATTAGCAATCTACCAATTGGATTATTTGGAAATTTCTATTCACATGAGTTATCTTTTTTTTTAATTAATAATAATGATCATAAAAATTTAAAGTACATATTTGATAAATGTAATTTAAGAATCAAAAAAATTATTTCAAAAAATTTTATTTTAGGAACTAAGATAATTAATGAAAATACAAACTTAGAAACATTTTTAAATATAGAAATTAGCGATAACAACATAAATATAAATTTTTTTGAAAACTCAGCTTTTAGGTATTTTCAAAAATTTGATTTTGGAACAAATTTAATTATAAATGATATTTCAAAAGTTATAGCTTTAAAAAATCAGACTGTAAGAAACATCTTAAATAACTCAAGCTTTTCAAAAGAGGATATGAATAATTTTATCGAAGAGGAATTATTTGATAAACAGACCTTTAGAAAAATTAAAAAACAATTAGTTTGTGATATAGCAAGCGCTAGAATCCAAGAAATTGCAGAAATAGCTATCAATAAAAATATCAATTTAAAAAGTTTTCTTAAAAGAAATCTCAAAATTTTTTTAAAAATTAATGATGAGCCAAATCAAAAATGTTTCAAAAATATTTATAAAAATACTTTTTCTAATCATAATGAATATGATTTGAATTTTATGAAAAACTTCACTGATGAAGAAATTTATGAAGATGCTTTAAATTTAGTTCAATATGGGTGGAAAAAAGAGGCTGTACCGATTGTTCAAGAAAAAAAATCACTTATTTCTCGTTTTTTTGACCTATTATTTAACTAAACTTGTTATTTTTAGAAACATTAGTTGTTTTAAACACTTTTAAATAATCAGATATAAAAATTTAATGCTTGAAAAATATCAAAAAACTCTTTCTAAACCAATTGAAATTAGAGGCAACGGTCTTCATACTGGAAAAATATCTTCAATCAAAATTTTACCTGCAGAAGCCGATCAAGGTATTGTTTTCAAAAGAATAGATTTGAATAAAAATAATACGATTAAGGCAGATTATAGAAACGTCTCCTCAGCTAAACTTTGTACAACACTAGAAAATCAATTTGGAGCAAAAGTTTCAACAGTTGAACATTTATTAGCTGCTTTATATATTTCCGGAATAGACAACGCAATAATACATATAGATAACGAGGAAGTTCCTATATTGGACGGTTCAGCAATCATTTTTATAAAAGAGATAAAAAAACAAAACTTAAAAGAGCTATCTAATAAAAGGAAGTATCTGAGAATTTTAAGAAAAATTGAATTAGTTGATGATGAAAGAAAAATCTCTATTGAAAAAGGGAATTCCTCTTTAGATGTACATTTTAATCTAAATTATAAAAATAAAATTATAGGTAAACAAAAAAATAAAATAAATTTCCAAAATGATGATTTAGACAAAGTTATATGCTCAAGAACATTTTGTTTATTTGAAGATATAGAGAAAATAAGAAAACTTGGTTTAGCTAAAGGCGGATCCTTAGAAAATGCCTTAGTAGTAGATCAGGACAAAATTTTAAACAAAGGTGGTTTAAGAAATGAAAAAGAATTTGTAAATCATAAAATTTTAGATTTAGCTGGAGACTTTTTATTATCAGGACATAGAATTCTTGGAAATGTAAAATGTTATCAAGGTGGCCATGAATTAACTAATAAATTTCTAAGAAAATTGTTGAATATAAAATCAGCGTTTGAACATGTTGAAGTCAAAGAATCGGTTATTTCAGAAAAAATTAAGTTTATTCCATCAACAAGAATTGCTGTTAACGCTTAAGACACAAATATAAATCTTATTATTTTTTGTCTAATCTGGTATTAATCTATTGAATGATATTCAGATTTATATTAGCAATTTTATTTTCATTTATTGTACTTTCTTGCTCAAAAGATAAAAAAGTAGTTTATAAACCGTCAGCAAAAGTTGATCCTTTTGTCATTTACAAAGAAGGGATGGATGCTTTTGAAATAAATGATTTTTTTTATGCTAGTAAAAAGTTTACTGAAGCAGAATTAAATTTTACAAATATCGATTTAGCTGCCAAATCTGCAATCATGTCGAGCTTTTCTCTATATGGAATCAACTTTTATTCAGAAGCACTTGAAAATTTAGAAAGGTATTTAAAAAAATATCCTGCAGATAAATATGTAATGTATGCCCATTATTTAATCGCTATAATTTATTTTGAACAAATTTCTGATGAAAAAAAAGATTTAGAGCCCCTAATAAAAACTAATAATAAGATTGATTTTTTTATTAAAAAATATCCTGACTCAGAGTATGCGATTGATTTAAAATTCAAGAAAGATTTAATTCAAAATCAATTAGCCGCAAAAGAACTTTTTGTAGCAAAATTCTATATTTCTACAAAAAAATGGGTTCCAGCAATTAATAGATTAAAGATAATCGTAGAGGATTATGATAAAACAATTTTTATTGAAGAGGCTTTGCATAGACTTGTAGAAATAAATTTTCATTTAGGCTTAGAGGAAGAGGCAAAAAAATATGCCAGTATTTTAGGGTATAATTATAATTCAAGTGAATGGTTTGAGCAGTCCTATAAAATTTTAAATAAGGATTATACAGTTAAAAAAATAGTAAAACCAAATGATGAAAAAAGTTTTTTAAGAAAAATTTTAAATAAAATCAAATAAATTTATGGAAGATAAAGTAAAGATTATCAATAATTTTAAAAAAAAAATAAATTCCTTAAAAAAATATAATGAGTACTATTTTAAATACGATAATCCTAAAATTTCAGATGCAGATTATGACAAATTGAAAAAAGAAATAATTCAATTTGAAAAAAAATATAAATTTTTAAAAAAATTAAATCTTTTTAAAAATACTATTGGATTTGCTCCTTCCAACAAATTTGAAAAGATTAAACATTTAAGCCCAATGTTATCTTTATCTAATGTGTTTGATAGAAAGGAGATGGAAGAATTCTTAAAAAAGATTAACAATTTTTTGAGGACAAACAATCCAAACCTTGAGCTAATTTCTGAGCCAAAAATTGATGGTATATCGGCTACTTTAATTTATGAAAAAGGTCAGCTAATTAAAGGATTATCAAGAGGAGATGGAGAAATAGGCGAAGATATTCTTAATAATTTAAAAACAATATCTAAGATTCCAGAAAACATATCATCAAGCAGTGTGCCAGATTTACTTGAAATTCGATGTGAGATATACATAGGGAAAGGTGATTTTAAAAAATTAAAAAATAATTTTGCTAATCCTAGAAATGCTGCAGGTGGTAGTTTAAGACAAAAAGACTCGAAAGAAACTGCCAAAATTCCACTAAAATATTTTGCATATGGTTTTGGTGCTGTTGAACCTATGATTTTTTCAAAACAATCTGAGTTTTTAGAAAAAATAAAAACTTGGGGTTTTGAAGTTAATACACTAATTAAAAATACAAAAGGAATTAATGAAATTGAAGCACAACATAAAAAAATTGATAGTCTAAGATCATCATTAGACTACGATATCGATGGTCTTGTTTTTAAAGTAAATGACATCAGATTACAGAAAAGGCTTGGCAACACCTCTAACTCACCTAGGTGGGCTACAGCTTACAAATTTTCTTCAGAAAAAGCAGTCACAAAAATTAAAGATATCGTTATACAAGTTGGAAGGACGGGTGCGATTACTCCAGTCGCTAAAGTAGAGCCAGTGACAGTAGGCGGTGTCGTTGTTTCTAATGCTACGCTTCATAATGAGGAAGAAATTCAACGTAAAGACATAAGAATTGGAGACACAATTAATATTCAAAGAGCTGGTGATGTAATTCCGCAAGTAATCTCAGTTGATAAATCAAAAAGAAATGAAAAAAGTAAAAAGTTTGAATTTCCCACTAAGTGTTTATGTGGAGCAGAAACAAAGAAAGAGATGAGTAAAAACACAAAAAAACAAGATGCCGTAAGAAGGTGCGTAAAAGGTTATGAATGTAAATATATGGCAAAAGAGAAACTAAAACATCTAGTAGCAAAAGATGCATTAAATATTGAAGGCTTAGGAAAAAAAGTGATCGATCAATTTTGGGATTTAAATTTTATCAGAGAGCCATCAGACATTTTTAAATTAGATTATGAAAAAATTAAGAAGATGGAAGGTTGGGGAAACTTATCAATATCTAATTTAAAAATTGCTATAGATAAGTCCAGAAATATTAATTTAGAAAAATTCATATATTCAGTAGGGATAAGACATATTGGTCAAGAAAATGCCAAAATACTTGCAGCATTTTTCATTTCTATTAAAGAATTTTCAAATTTTTTAATTGAAAAGCAGAGAAAGCTAGTATTAAAAAATTTAGTGGAATTAGATGGTATTGGATCAACTCAAATTGAGTCAATTGAAAATTTTTTTTCTAATGAAAAAAATAGAAAAATTACAAGAGAGCTGATCAGTGAGCTAAATATTGGAAATTATTCTTACAAAACTAAGAAAGGTAAATTTTCTAATAAAAAATTGATGTTTACTGGAGGTTTTCAAAAAATAAGTAGATCCGAGGCAAAATCTATCGCAGAAAATAATGGCGGTAAAGTTTTAGGCTCAATATCTAAAAAACTAGATTTTCTTATAGTCGGAGACTCTAAGCCAACCAAAAAAAAAATTGATCAAGCTAAAAAGATGAAAATTAAGATCATTTCAGAAAAGGAATGGAATAAACTTCTAGACAGCTGAGCAAGCCTTTTTAAGTTCCACAATTTCATTTTTATTCATAGTTCCTTTAAGATTTTTGAAAACCATTTTATGATAAGAGTTTAACCAACTTTTTTCCTCTTTGTTTAAAATACTCCCATCAATTAAATCTTTATCAATAGGTGCCATTGTTAGATTTTCAAAAAATTTATTTCTTTTCCACTTTTTTACATAAAGCAAATTTTCAATTCTTATTCCAAATCTATTTTTTTCATAGTAACCAGGCTCATTAGAAACTACCATACCTTCTTGAAATAAAATTTTATTATTTTTAGAGATCGCTTGCGGCCCTTCATGAACATTAAGAAAATAACCAACTCCATGACCTGTCCCATGAGAATAATTTAAACCAATTTCCTTTAAATATTTTCTTGCTTCAGGGTCAATTTTAGAACCCGAGCTTTTTTCTTTTAATTTATAGTTTGCTACAGCTATATGGCCTTTTAGAACTCTAGTAAAAATATTTTTTACCCTTCTATCATTATTATTCAGAGATATTGTTCTTGTTACGTCAGTTGTCCCGAATTCATATTGACCTCCAGAGTCAACTAAATAAATATCACCTTTTTTTAAAAGCCTATTTGATTTCTTTGTAGCCTTATAGTGAATTATTGCACCGTTTGGACCAGTACCAGAAATAGTAGGGAAACTTGAAAATTTAAACGATTTATTTTTTTTTCTAAACTCAAAAAGTTTTTTTGAGGCACTGATTTCTGTAAGTTTTTTACTGATAAAATTTTTTTTCAACCAAAAAAGATATTTTGTAAGAGCAGAACCGTCATAAAGGTGAGCTAATTTAATATTCTTTATTTCTTTTTTATTTTTAATTGATTTAAAATTATAAATTGGATCATCTAAATTTAATATCTTATTTTTTTTTAAAATAATATCTTCAAAATAAACTGAACAAGTGTTTCGATCTATGATAAATTTTTTCTTGTAAATATCGGAAAAAATTTTTTCTATAAATTCTATCTCAAAAAACTCAACTTTTTTAAACTTTCTTTTGAATTGATGAGAAATTTTTTTTAATTCGCAAAAAATTTTTATATTTTTATCTTTGTCAATTAAAGTAAAGCAATTCGGGATAGGAGAATATCTAGAATCCCCTCCTCTTATGTTGAACAACCAAGCATTATTTTCACTTGAAGAAATAAACTGAAAATCAGCCTTTTTTTTTTTTAAAAAAGCAACAACTTTATTTATTTTTGATTTATAACCTTCCCCAATTGAATTATTTGGTAAAGTATAAAACTTGTTTGTTTTTATCTTGAATTTTCTCTTCCAAATTTCATCTATAAGATTATATCTTATTGGCTTTAAATCAAATTTGCTTTTATTAAAAAAATTGTTCAAAGTCTTGCTTGTAATAAGTTTTGGGTCATATCCAATTAAATATTTCTTTCTTTTTAAAACCTCTGAAGGCATTAAATTTGGAATTGTAACTATCTTAAAAAAAGATCCGCTTTGTTTGGTAGCTTGTAAAGTATACCTGCCATCAACGAATAAAAAATTTTTATTCTTAAGAATTATTGAAAAACCATAAGAACCTGTAAAATTAGAAATAAAATTCAGCCTGTCATTATAAAAAGGTAAATATTCGTTAAAAAATTCATCATTTTTTGGTATCAAATAGCCGTCAATTTTTGCTTTCTTAATTTTTTGCTTTAATTTTTTTATTTTTTCCATTTAAGTAATTTATTCTTTTTATATCTATCCCAGCCAGGACTTCTATACTCTTCATCATATTCTATTGAATTATCTTGATTAAATTCAAAATCCTCAATTTCTTCTCTAGTTTCAATTTCATTTTTTTCTACATTGTCATCAGGTATTTCGTTAATAAATCTTGAGGGAAGCGCATCCATCCAATCTCCATGAAAAGCTCTTTTCATCGCAAAAGATAAATAAGCCTCCTTTTTTGCTCTTGTTATCCCAACGTATGCCAATCTTCTTTCTTCCTCTAATGCAAAATCTCCTTTCTCCTCTAAAGATTTTTGATGTGGAAATAATCCTTCCTCCCAACCTGGTAAAAAAACTACATCAAATTCCAAACCTTTTGCTGCATGCATTGTCATTAAATTTACTTTAGCGCCTTCCCATTCTTGATCTATTGATGTTGCTAATGCAACGTGCTCAAGAAAACTTTGCAAGTTATCGTAATCCTGCATCGCTCTTAACAATTCTTTTAAATTTTCTAATCTATTTTCATTTTCTAAATCTTTTTTATTTTTTAGCATTGAAGAATATCCTGACTCATCCAATACTAATTTTAAGAGATCAAAATGTTTCATTTTTAAAGAGTCTTGTCTCCATTTATGAATCATTCTTATTAAATCCTGAAGCGTTTTTTTTATTTTTGGTTTGAAATTATCATTCTCAATATTTTTAATAATTGAGTCCTCTAAACACAATTTATTATTTTTACCAAAAGTGTAAGCTTGGTTGAGAGTGCTTTCACCAACTCCTCTTTTTGGGGATCCAATTATTCTTTCTAGAGCAAGGTCGTCAAATTTTTGATTTATGATTCTCAAATATGAAACAGCGTCTTTAATTTCTGCTCTTTCATAAAATTTAATTCCTCCAAGAACTCTATAACCAATTCCTACTTGAAGAAATCTTTCTTCAAATTCTCTAGTTTGATAAATTGCTCTTACCAATATCGATACCTCATTCAAAGAATATTTTTTTTTTATTTTTTTCTCTATAATATCACTGACTCCTTGAGCCTCTTCTTTGCCTGTTCTATAACAGTTTAATTTTACTAGCTCACCTTGATTTGCAGATGACCACAATTTTTTATCTACTCTGTTTGAATTATTAGAAATTAAATTATAAGCCGTATCAAGTATATTTTTCGTAGATCTATAGTTTTGCTCTAACTTAAACACCTTACAATTCTTATAAATTTTATCAAAAGTAAGAAAATTTTTTATTTCAGCCCCTCTCCAGCTATATATTGATTGATCATCATCACCAACACAACAAATATTTTGTTTATTGTTAACTAATAAATTCAACCATTTATTTTGAATAAAATTTGTATCTTGAAATTCATCTACTAAAACATATTTAAAATTATTATGATATATTTCTCTTATATCTTTGTGCTTTTCAAAGAGACTTACACAGAATAAAATTAAGTCTCCGAAGTCAAAGGCATTTAAATCTTTAGTTTTACGTTGATAAATTTCATATACTTTGAGTATAGATTTTAGAATCAACCCTGTTTTCTCAACTTTGATATCTTCTGGTAAAAGACCTTTATTTTTCCATTGATCAATATGATACATTATCAATTGAGGAGAAAATTTCTTAGCGTCCAGATCCTCTGCTTTAACTATATTTCTAATAAGTTTTTTTTGATCATCAGTGTCTAAAATTGTAAAGTTACTTTTATATCCCAAAGCTTCTGCGTGCCTTCTTAAAATTTTAACACTTATAGAATGAAAAGTGCCTAGCCAAGGAATTGCATTTGAACTTCCTCTGAGATATTTTAAAACTCTATTTTGCATTTCTTTTGCAGCTTTGTTTGTAAATGTCACGCATAAAATTTGATTTGCCCAAGCTTTTTTTTGATCAATTATATGAATTAGTCTAGTTGTCAAAACTCTTGTTTTACCTGAGCCTGCTCCGGCCACAATTAAGTTTGGCCCCTCTGTGCTAAGAACTGCTTCTTTTTGTTCCTTATTTAGGTTTTCAATTAATTTATCTATGTTATTCATAAATAGGATTTTCCATTTATATACTTATTATAAAAATAAAAAATGATAAATAAAAACCTTAAAAGAATATTCAATAGATATTCTAATATTTTCAAATTTTTATTTTATTTAAAGTATCTATTTCTAATATTTTTTATTACTACATTAGTATATCTGTTGATACCAAAGTTTTATAATTATGAAGATAAGCAAATTTTTATAAAAGAGCATTTATTACAAAATTATAATTTAAATATAAAAG